>NZ_BNAF01000011.1 GCF_014653155.1 Sphingobacterium griseoflavum
TGGTGCCTTTCCCATGACTTTAAAGTACGAAAATTCAACCAAATAAAAAAAGAGGCTATCCTTATGAGACGGGCTCTTTTATGCGATAGCTAGCTCAACCTTTATTGCGCATTCAAAAACATAGATTTTTGGCTGTAAAGTTCTCGGAAAAACGGATCCTGCAGATCCTTGATGAAGCGAATAGCTTCGCCGGTAGATTTCATCTCAGGCCCTAAGGTCTTGTCGACTTCGGGAAATTTAGAGAACGAAAACACCGGTTCCTTGATTGCATAGCCTTTCAACTTACGTTCGATCTTGAAATCTTTCAAGGTATTTACACCCAACATCACTTTTGTCGCGATATTGATATAGGGCACATCGTATGCCTTGGCGATAAATGGAACGGTACGGGAAGCACGTGGATTGGCTTCGATCACGTAAACGTTTTCTCCTTTTACTGCGAATTGAATGTTCAACAGCCCCTTTACACTTAACGCTTTTGCCAACTTGATGGAATATTCTTCCATCTTTTGTTGCACGGCATCAGACAAGCTGAATGGAGGCAAAACTGCAGATGAGTCGCCCGAGTGTATTCCGGCAGGCTCTATATGTTCCATCATACCTATGATATGCACGTCTTCTCCGTCACAGATCGAATCAGATTCTGCTTCTTCTGCGCGATCCAGGAAGTGGTCAATCAAAATTTGGTTTCCAGGAAGGTTCTTCAATAGATTGACAACTGCCTTTTCAAGATCTTCGTCGTTGATCACAATACTCATGCCTTGGCCACCAAGTACATAAGACGGACGGACAAGTACCGGATAACCAACTTCATTGGCTACTTTAAGCGCCTCTTCAGCCGAGGTAGCCACCCCATATTTTGGATAGGGAATTTCCAGCTCTTTCAGCAGGTCGGAAAAGCGACCGCGATCTTCCGCTAGATCCATGTTCTCGAATGACGTTCCGATAATTCTGATGCCCAATGCTTCCAACCGTTCCGCCATTTTCAAGGCTGTTTGTCCGCCAAGCTGAACGATAACGCCTTCTGGTTTCTCCATTTCAATAATTTCGCGCACATGCTCCCAAAATACAGGCTCAAAGTACAGCTTATCTGCCATGTTGAAGTCGGTTGATACGGTCTCTGGATTACAGTTGATCATGATGGCTTCAAATCCAGATTCTTTGGCTGCAATTAAACCATGCACACAAGAATAGTCGAATTCAATACCTTGACCGATACGGTTAGGGCCAGATCCCAACACAATAATTTTTTTCTTATCAGAAACGATCGATTCGTTTTCTTCTTCGAAAGTCGAGTAGTAGTATGGTGTTTGCGCGGAAAATTCTGCCGCACAGGTGTCCACCATTTTATAGACGCGGTTAATGCCTAGCTCTTTACGACGCGCATATACATCGTCTTCCGATACATTACCCAGCAGCCAAGATATTTGCGCGTCCGAATAGCCTTTTTGCTTCAATGTTAGAAAGAAATCACGCGGTATATTGTTCAACTGGTAACGGCGAAGCTCTGTTTCTAAATGCACAAGCTCTTGGATCTGCAGCAAAAACCATTTATCGATACGTGTGACTTTACGAATTGATTCCAGTGGCACGCCTAGTTCGAACGCATCTTTGATATGGAAGATACGGTCGCCACTTGGATGTTCCAAGCTGTCCATGATCTCTTCCAAGTTGCGTAGCTGACGCCCATCGGCACCTAATCCCGAGCGATTGGTTTCCAAGGACTGGCAAGCTTTCTGCAACGCTTCGATAAAGGTACGACCTATGGCCATGACTTCACCCACCGCTTTCATTTGCAGCCCTAATTCCTTATTCGCTCCTTTAAATTTATCAAAATTGAAACGTGGAATTTTTACGATGACGTAATCAAGTGTAGGTTCGAAGTAGGCGGATGTTGTTTTCGTTATTTGGTTCTGTAACTCATCTAGATTATAGCCGATCGCTAATTTGGCGGCGATTTTTGCAATGGGATAACCTGTTGCCTTGGATGCCAATGCTGAAGAGCGGGAAACACGTGGGTTTATTTCGATGGCAATGATATCCTCATTTTCAGGGTTTACAGAAAACTGTACGTTACATCCACCAGCGAAGTTGCCGATAGAGCGCATCATGCGGATAGCCTGGTTGCGCATATCTTGGTAACATTTGTCGCTTAAGGTCATGCCCGGCGCAACGGTAATGGAGTCTCCGGTATGGATTCCCATTGGGTCAAAGTTTTCGATGGTACAGATGATGATCACATTGTCATTGGTATCGCGGAGCAATTCCAATTCAAACTCTTTCCATCCTAGCACAGCCTGTTCTACCAACACTTCATGCGTAGGCGAAGCATGTAAGCCTCTGTTTAACGCGGCATCAAAGTCTTCCTTCCGATGCACGAAACCACCGCCTGTTCCAGCCAGCGTATAAGATGGACGGATAACAAGTGGAAATCCAATTTCCTGCGCAGCCTCTTTACCTTCCAAAAAAGAGTTGGCGATTTTTGACGGTGCCACACCTACGCCGATGTCAATCATGAGCTGGCGAAATTCCTCCCTGTTCTCTGTTTTTTCGATAGCAGCAACATCCACACCGATGACTTGGATGTTATACTTCTCCCATAGGCCGAGATTTGATGCTTCAATGCATAGGTTCAAGGCTGTTTGTCCACCCATTGTAGGCAAAACGGCGTCAATCTGCTGTTCCTGTAAAATTTTCTCGATACTCTCACAAGTAAGCGGCAACAAATACACATGGTCTGCTATAACCTTGTCGGTCATAATCGTAGCAGGGTTCGAATTGATAATGGACACAGTGATGCCTTCCTCTTTCAGAGAAAGTGCTGCTTGCGATCCTGAATAATCGAATTCACAGGCCTGACCGATGACAATTGGTCCTGAACCGATGATTAAAACGGATTTAATGGAGGTGTTTCTAGGCATTATTTTTCTTCTTCAAAAAATTAACTATCAATCTGTTGTGCAAGACAGAGCAACGAAACGTGCCTTTTAGTGAGGGATTCCGACTGCGTTGTCGGAGTGCAAAGTTACATTAAATTTATTAAAATGTATGTCTTTTTTGAAAGTTTACGGCACGATTTATGTTTACTGTTTCTCGCTCAAATACCAACCGTAACAGGATAAGTTATTTCGTTGGTTTTATTGATCATATGGATGCGTTTACAATTACATTAAATAAACTGTGTTATTCATTTCAAATTAAAATTTATGAAAAAATCCATCTTAGCTCTTGTAGCTCTATTTTTCACTGTAGGTGCGTTCGCGCAAGATTACAAAAATTCAATAGGTATTCGTTTGGGAAGCGGCTATTACGATATGGTCGGCGTATCTTTTAAAACGTTCATCACCCAACCAGGAGCATTGGAATTCAACGCTGGATTTGATACAGACCGATTTGTGGGAGACAACTTCACCAACGTATCTTTCTCGGGTACTTATCAACATCACTTTCCTATCGGCAACATCCAAGGTTTTAAATGGTTTGTCGGCGGTGGGGCTGTGCTATCGAATACCTTTTCTGATTTCGATGAAGTAAAAGGATTCAATGTTGGGATTTATCCTACCGGCGGTGTTGATTATAAGTTGAAGAATGCACCATTTGCGTTTTCCGCTGATATCCGCCCAACAATCCATGTTGTTAACGGAGCAGGCTATTACAACAACTTTTACGCGAACGGCGGTGTAACGGCACGTTATACGTTCTAGTCATCTACTGCGCCAACTTATAAAAAGAGGCTACTCCAAAAAAGCAGTGCCCCCAAAAAGTTAGACACTTTCTGTGGGCACTGCAAATGGATAGCCTCTTTTTTATACTGTTAATAAACGACAATCTCGTCGGTAAACAAAAATCCTTTTTGGACATTTGTCGCTACAATCTTAACATATCTCGCCATTTGCGGCTTTTCGAGTTTTATCTCAAAGGTCTTGAACGTTAAACGTGGATTGCTTTGGTCATCTTGGTTTTTCAAAGAGCCTACTTCGCGATAGTTCTTTCCATTGTCGGAGAGAAATACCTTAAATTCGCCGGGAAAGAACACGCCCGGTCCGGGGATTTGCATAAAGCGCATGGCAACGGATTTAATTTCTTCCCGTCGCTCAAAATCAATATACGCATCGAAATTTTTGGTAAAGCCCTGCCATTGCCCATCATGGTAGCTTAACCCGCCCATGACGCCGTTGGTCAATGTCAATTCTTTTTCTGCCGGATATCCTTCCCAGTTATTGTTATAAAAAACCTTTTTTCCAATGGCCTTATGGATATCCAACTTTATTTCTTCTACAGGGCTGACCCGAGCGGAGTCGATGAACGAGGCTGCCTTGATCAGTGTGGTCGTGGTAAAATCTATGGGATTGGTGTATGGTGTAGAATGGTGCGAGGGTGTGGAACCATCTGTTGTATAGTAAATGTTCGGTGTGAGCTGTTCGGAAGTCAGGGTCAAGGTGTTGCTAAGACGTTCTCTATTAAATAAAACCTCGGACATCACGTTATAGGAAGGACGATAATAGTTTACATCCCACCGTTGTAAGAGCTTGTAATGATGTTGCAGCCGCTTCTTGAAATCCATCCAGTTCCGCGCTTCCTGCGACGTCCAATTCACCTCAGCCAACGCTAGGGCCCGAGGGAAGGCCATATATTCGACATGTTGATAGGTGGGCATGTATTCGGTCCATAGATTGGCCTGCGCCCCAAGGATATGTTTTGCCTTATCTGTCTCCAATTCCTTCGGGACGGGGTTGTACGCATAAACTTTGTCTAGGGTCAAATAGCCTCCCATCGCTTCCGGTTGGGTTCGGGGATCGGTTTGGTAGTTGTCGAAATAGAGGTAGTTGCCCGGCGTCATAACTACGTCATGGCCCATATTGGCAGCCTTGATGCCTCCGTCTTCTCCGCGCCAGCTCATCACGGTTGCACCTTTGGTAAGGCCCCCTTCCAAAATCTCGTCCCATCCGATTAGCTTTCTCCCTTTTCCTTGTAAGTATTCATCCATCTGTCGGATGGCGTAACTTTGCAGCTCGTCTTCATCTTTCAATCCTACTCGCTCCTTCAGTGCTTGGCATTTAGCGCAGGCTTTCCAATGCTTCTTCTCGGCTTCATCGCCGCCGATGTGTATATACTCCGAAGGGAAAATCGCCAAGACCTCATCCATCACATTTTTCAGAAAAGTGAAGGTTTCTTCATTGCCGATACAGAATTCTGACTGCGTATAAGGCTTGCCTGAGCAGGCTAGTTGCGGGTATACAGCAAGCACCTCTTCGGAATGTCCAGGCATTTCGATCTCGGGGATGACGGTGATGCCTTTTTGCGCGGCATAAGAAACAAGATCCTTGGCTTCTGCTTGTGTATAGAAGCCACCGCTGGCGTTAGGTGTTCCTTCCTGCACATATTGGCGCCCATTGTCCATCCATTCCTTCCAAACGGTATGCGTACGCCATGCGGCCTTTTGTGTCAACTCGGGGTATTGTTTAATTTCCAAACGCCAACCCGCTCCATCGGTTAGGTGCCAATGAAAGTAATTAAACTTATAGAGGGCCATGATATCTATAAATTTTTTCACGAAAGACATGGGCATGTAATGGCGTGATACATCCAAATGCAGACCACGGTAGCTGAAACGGGGCTTGTCGTCGATCGTGAGCTGTGGCAGCAGGGTTGGATCGTCTGATAACATACCCATCTGAATCAGCGTGTATATGCCTTGGATCATTGCTTTTGGGTCGTTGGCTTTGATAAGGATTCCCGAAGCATCAATTTGGAGCCGGAAGGCATCGGCGGCTATTTTGTCGGCCGCCTCGGCGGGAAAAAGTCGTATGCCATGCTGCACCTTCTTATTTACTTTCTTCACAATCTCCAAGGGAGCTGTCTGCAATTGCGGGTACTCCTGCAGCAAGGCACTGGCTTGAACAAATGCTTCGGTGCTGTATAATGCAATTTGCGGCGCTATTTGAAAAGTTCCCTCGGCATAGGTTACTTTGTCAGGTTTGGGGATCAAATTTAACTGCTCTTTCTGCGCTTCACTAAGTAGAGGATACAGTAAAATCAAAGCAAGTATTGGAATAATTCGCATGTCTAATTCTCGTATTAGTTTGATGGTGCAAATATTACAAAATATTTCGTTAGCGCATGGACAGAGTTTTGCACGAACGGTGGAATATGATATTGGAACTACAATTCAGATAGCGGTTTTTTAGCAAATTAATGATTAACTTTGTGACATGATTGAACTTCCTGTAATCCCCGTCACGGAAACACAACGCAAGCCAGATTGGTTGCGTGTGAAATTGCCCGTAGGAAAAGAGTATCGTCATGTGAGAAGTCTAGTTGACGAGCATAAGCTGCATACCATTTGCGAAAGCGGTAATTGCCCAAATATGGGTGAATGCTGGGGCGCTGGTACAGCAACATTTATGATCTTAGGGAATATCTGTACACGCTCTTGTTCGTTTTGTGCGGTGGCAACAGGCCGTCCAAAAGCGGTTGATCTGGACGAGCCCAATCGGGTCGCCAACTCTGTGAAATTGATGCAGGTAAAGCATTGTGTGATTACATCGGTGGACCGTGACGATTTGAAAGACGGAGGCTCTACCATTTGGGCGGAAACGATCCGTGCTATACGGCGCGAAAGTCCAGAAACGACTTTAGAAACCCTCATTCCAGATTTCAAGGGGCAATGGGACAATTTGGAACGGGTGATAGCCGTCCGGCCAGAGGTTGTTTCCCATAATTTGGAAACCGTTCGTCGATTGACGCGAGAGGTCCGTATCCAAGCAAAATATGAACGATCGTTGGAATGTCTCCGTCGTATTTCAGCGGCAGGACTGCGTACAAAATCAGGTATCATGCTAGGCTTCGGAGAAACGGAAGAAGACGTCGTGGAAGCCATGCAGGATCTTTATGATGTTGGTGTTCATATTTTGACGATTGGACAGTACCTACAGCCGACGAAAGCACACCATCCGGTCGTTGAATGGATCACACCGGCGCAATTTGAGAAATATAAAGAAATAGGATTGCAGATGGGATTCAAGTACGTGGAATCAGGGCCATTGGTACGTTCCTCTTACCATGCGGAAAAGCATCTGTTCGATATGCAATAATATGACATCGCTGTTAAAAGTATAGCCCCGACTAATTTCTGCCGGGGCTTTTTTATGGACGTTTTACTGTTTGTTCACGATATAGCCGGACTTGTATTGCTTACAGGTGCAGCATTCATTTAACATGGTTGCAATGCTGCTAAGCCAAGATGCAATCCTAGTGAGATGAGAAATACGGTTATTTTTTTGAATAGACCGTTTCGCCGGCGATCACCGTGCGCAAGGTCTTGATCCGCCTTATTTTGTCTAGGGCAACCTCCATGATATCCTCGTCCAGTATCACAAAATCCGCATCTTTGCCGCGTTCTATACTGCCGCGTTGCCGCTCTTGGAAGCAGGAATATGCTGCCCAGATCGTCATTCCGCGCAAAGCCTCTTCGCGCGACAAGGCATTTTCGATTTGAAAACCTCCCTGCGGAAACCCGCTATTATCGACACGGGCTACGGCAGCGTGAAACCCGTAAAGCGGATTGAAATGTTCTACTGGAAAATCGCTGCCAAGAGCAATCATACCATATTGTTTCAGGAGACTTTTGTAAGCATAAGCTCCCTTGATCCGCTCGGGACCCAAACGCTCATGAGCCCATGCCATATCGGATGTGGCGTGGGTAGGTTGTACGGAAGGGATGATGTGATACTGCGAAAATTTCACAAAATCTGCTGCTGCGATTACCTGCGCATGTTCTATGCGCCAACGTCTTTTTTGCGGTTGTTTGAGGTACTTTCCGTATGTGTCGAGCATCAGTCTATTGGCAGAATCGCCGATAGCATGGGTATTGACTTGAAAGTCAGTGGCCGCCAGTCTTTTTACGACAGCATCGAACTGTTCGGGACTGTACAATAAAAATCCGCGTGTGGGGGCATCGTGGTAATGATCAAGCAGACATGCGCCCCGCGACCCGAGCGCTCCGTCGGCCATTAACTTGATCGATCTGATCGACAGCCGATCAGACTGATAAAAGCCTTCGTTAAGGTATTTCTCAATACTGTTCGGGTTACCCGCGATCATTGCGTAATCCCGTATGGTTAGCGAATCCTGTTGATAAAATTTTTTGAGGTAATCCAGCTGTTCCATCGTCAGACCGGCGTCCACGATGGAAGTCAGTCCCACTGAAAAGAGGGAGTCCTGTGCCCGTCGTAGCCGCAGCAGCAATGAACGCTCCTCTGGGAGAGGGATATGTTGTGCGACCAAGGACATGGCATTGTCCACCAAAACGCCGCTTGGACGCCCTAAGCTATCGCTTACGATAAGTCCGCCTTCCACTCGGAAAAGGGAATCGATCTGCGCTAATTCCATCGCTTTACTGTTTACAAGTGCGGCGTGGTAGTCAATGCGTGATAGAAAGATAGGGGTGTTCGGGAAATATTTGTCTAGACTGTCTTTTGTCGGGAATCCGGCAATGCCCCATTTATGCTGATCCCATCCGCCTCCGATGATCCATTTCCTTTCTGGATAGGCATCTTGGTAGATTTTTAGTTTTTCAACCACTTCGCTGAGCGACCTTGTGTTGCTTAAATCTACTTGGTCAAGCAAATCTGCAAACATAAAGAAGTGTGCATGGGCATCGTAAAATCCGGGGTATATAGCTTTACCTAAGGCGTTGATGCGATCTTTGGCGACATACTTGCGTTGTATCTCCTTACTTGTGCCCATATCGACAAAAACGCCATTTTTTATAGCGAGTGCCTCGTAAATAGTAAAGCTGGAGTCCACTGTATATATCTTCGCGTTGTAGACGATCAGGTCGACTTCTTTGTTGGTCGTACAGGACGAAAGCAGCGTGGCAGCATAGAGCAAGAAAAGGGAATAGATCAATCGCATAAAAAGGATTTAAACACGCATAAAAATAATAAAAAAGAGGCTTTCCGAAAAATTAGGAAAGCCTCTCCATTCAAAAAATCAAAAAATCAGAACTAGCAGTACTCGTCAAAGGCGGCGATCAAGTTGTCTGCAATCATCTGTGCTGGACGTCCTTCGATCATATGTCGCTCGATCATATGTACTAATTTTCCATCTTTAAACAGCGCCATTGCCGGAGACGATGGCGGATAGGGTAGCATGTAATCGCGCGCTTTATCAACGGCTTCTTTTTCCATGCCAGCAAATACCGTTACCAACTTAGCCGGTTTTTTTCCGTTTTCTACCGCAAAACGAGCTGCTGGGCGCGCATTGGCCGCAGCACAACCGCAAACGGAATTGACCACGACGAAAACTGTTCCCTCGGCCGGGATAGCCGTATCAACATCTTCAACGGTTTTTAATTCTTCGAAGCCTGCGTCAACTAACTCTTGACGCATGGGCGCTACTAAATATTCTGGATACATCTCTTTTTGTTAAAATGTCTAAATTACAATAAATAAATTGCCTGGATAGCCAAAATGCGGTGCACGGCTACATGCTCTTCGTAACAAAGATAAGGCATTACGTAGCTTGAATCAAGACGGCATCCTCAAGATAATGTCAGATTTGATGCGAAAGGCTACCAAGTTGCTTTGAAATCAACCTTGTATAGGTTATTTTTGTAAGTAAAATATAAAACATTATGTCTTCTACAGAAACGAAGTATGTACCTTACAAAGTGAAAGATATCTCTTTGGCAGCGTGGGGTAGAAAAGAAATAGAACTGGCGGAAGCAGAGATGCCAGGATTGATGAGTCTTCGCCGAGAATTTGGCGCTTCAAAGCCTCTGCGCGGTGCTCGTATTGCCGGATGTTTACATATGACTATCCAAACGGCGGTTTTGATCGAAACATTGGTGGAACTCGGTGCCGACGTATCTTGGTCGTCCTGCAATATCTTCTCTACGCAAGATCACGCTGCAGCGGCCATTGCGGCGGCAGGAATTCCTGTTTACGCTTGGAAAGGGATGAACGAAGAAGAATTTAACTGGTGTATCGAGCAAACCTTATTTTTCGGAGAGGAACGGAAGCCCCTCAATTTGATTTTGGATGATGGTGGTGATTTGACGAACATGGTCTTCGATGAGTTTCCCGAATTGATCGACGGAGTGAAAGGGTTATCGGAAGAAACAACGACTGGCGTGCACCGTTTGTATGAACGTATGAAGAACGGTACGTTGCACGTACCTGCTATCAACGTTAATGATTCGGTCACCAAGTCGAAATTTGATAATAAATATGGTTGCCGGGAAAGCTTGGTAGACGCTATACGTCGGGCTACCGACCTTATGCTTGCCGGTAAAGTAGCTGTCGTAGCTGGATATGGAGATGTCGGCAAAGGCTCGGCGGAATCATTACGCTCTGCCGGAGTGCGGGTTATCGTGACGGAGATCGATCCGATCTGTGCGCTACAAGCCGCAATGGAAGGTTATGAAGTGAAGAAAATGGCTGATGCCGTGAAAGAGGCCAATATTGTTGTAACGACCACAGGCAACCGCGATATCATACGGCCAGAACATTTCAAAGCGATGAAAGATAAGACTGTTGTGTGCAATATCGGCCACTTTGACAACGAGATCGATGTCGCTTGGTTAAACAGTAACCATGGTGATAGCAAGGTAGAAATCAAACCACAGGTGGACAAATACACCATCGATGGAAAAGATATTATCTTATTGGCAGAAGGCCGTTTGGTAAATCTTGGCTGCGCAACGGGGCACCCGTCTTTTGTGATGTCTAACTCGTTCACCAACCAAACGCTGGCTCAGCTTGAGCTGTGGACCAACACGGATCAATACGGCAAGGAAGTATATACGTTGCCCAAGCATCTGGACGAAAAAGTAGCGCGGTTACACTTGCAGCATATCGGTGTGGAACTCGATACCTTATCAGCAGAGCAAGCGAGGTACATCGGTGTAGCCGTTGAAGGTCCCTATAAGCCTGAAGCATATCGGTATTAAGCGATCAATAAAAAGAAGACCTAAGTTTCTGCCAGAAAGGCTTAGGTCTTCAATAGTTTAATAGTAGCGGCTGCAGCGAGCTAGTGCATTTTCTAAGCGTTTGCCGTCTAGGCCCGATATGACCGTATATTTAGCCGAAATGGCATCCAATTCTTTTTTCCAAATTTCCATAAAGTGGGCACGGTCGTTTGGGAAATCGCGTAAAGGATCATCCTGCCAAGGCAGGTCGATGTCCATTAAAAGGTACAGGTCATATTCCCTCGACCTGATTTCATTCGTGACCTCTTTCGGCGTATCCCCAAAAAGATGATCACACCAAATTTTTACGGTCAAGATGGTGGTATCACAGATCAGGATGTTTTGCTTGGCGAGCGGTACCAGCGCATCCTCAAGTGCCAGTTGACCATAAAACATGTTCACTTCATCTTGCAATGTATACTGCCTGTTCAATCCCTCACAGTAATAGCGGGCATATTCGGGTACGCAAACTGTGCCGATATGATTGGCCAGATTGCGTGCGACCGTAGATTTTCCGGTAGATTCGGGACCAACGACGGCGATTTTTACGATCGAATCTTTATGCACAGTGTTTTTTCTCTTGTTTATACGCATGTTGCCACTCACGATAGCCATTCCATGCAATAATAGTAAAAGCTACATAAAGTATAGCAGTTAACGCCAAATCTTTATGTAGATAGAGTGGAATGTACAACAGGTTGACCACGATCCATAACAGCCAATTTTGTAGTACCCTGCGGGTCAGTAGAAATTGCGCAACAAAACTCATTGCCGTACATAGACCATCCATGTAGGGGACGTCAGAATTTGTTGCGTAGCGCAGGATCGTTCCGATGAGCAAAGCCAAGGACAGCGTAAGGATTGCGATGTAAAGCTGTTGTCTGTTGGTAAGTTTTGTCACAGGCACCAAATCTTTCTTGTCGGCAGAACCCCAATAGTGCCAGCCGTAAATTGCCGTAAAAAGGAAGTAAAGCTGTAAGACGGCATCGCCATACAGACGGTTTTGGTAAAAAAGATAGGCGTATATTGAAACACTTACTATACTGACTGGCCAATTCAAGATGTTTTGACGGGCAGCCAAGTGGACGCACATAAATCCCGTTATGGTGGCCAACCATTCCAGAAGGCTGGTGGAAAGAAATTGCTGATAGAAAGAGGTGAAAAGTTCAGGCATACCTTTAAATGACGTTTAAAGATACACTTTCATTCGAAATGTGTGCTAAACCTAGGCTCCTATTGTACGATTTTGTTTGCGCAATTCGTACTGGCGAACGATTCCGGTTTAGCTTTGAATTGGAAACCCATGCCCATAATATAACCCATTGCCTCTTTTAGCGCTACATTGGATTCAAAATTGGGATTGGTGTTGATGTCGACATGTACTTCCAGATCGATGTGATATTGATCCAAAAGCGGGCAGAGTAGATAAGCGATGTCGATGGATTTTTGGACTTCAGTCAGCATGCGTTCTTTGATGCTTTGCCGTTGGGTCTTTCTATCGCGATGGATGAACATGAAGCCTCCTTTGTGCTCGCGCAGGAAAACGATTACCGTAGCAAACTCAATGATTCCTCGCTTGACTTGGGAATCTGTTCCTATGTAAACTTTCAATTTGTTACCTAGGTGAGTTTCTGCTTTGATAATCTCTTCAACGGCCTCGTTTATCGAGGAACGAATTGTCTCGCCATTGTATTTTTGCCAAACCATAATGATAAATTATTTGAGATAAATTTACTGATAAATAGTGCATTGCGTTTTTTTGTGCGTGTTAAATTTCTGTTATTATTAAGCTTCTTTGTTGCCATAAGCCAAGTCGCCGGCGTCGCCAAGTCCGGGAACAATATAGGCTTTGGAGGTCATCTCTTTATCCACGGCACCCACCCAGAGGTGAGCGTCTGGCAGAAATGCGCGTACATGTTCTATGCCTTCTTCAGAAGCGATCACTACCGCGATATGTAATTCTTTGATAGCATATTCGGCGAGCAGCTCTTTACAGCATAGCACCAAACTTTGACCGGTTGCCAGCATAGGATCTGCAATGATCACCACGCGGTTATCCAGATTCGGTGTATTGCTATACTTTTTATGGATTTCAATTTCTCCGCTTTTTTTGGTGTGCCTGTATGCCGCGATAAATGCGCTATCTGCACGGTCGAAGACATTAAGCAACCCCTGGTGAAAAGGTAGTCCAGCACGGATAATCGTCGCTAGGACAGGCTGTTGTTCCAACACGTTATGGGAAGCAACACCCAGCGGCGTATCCACGGAACTTGGCGTAAATGCAAGTGTCTTACTGATTTCATAGGCTGTAATCTCGCCCAGACGTTCTAAATTTCGACGGAAACGTAAGCGATCTTTTTGGATATTGATGTCGCGCAACTCTACTAAATAGTGATTGGCGATACTATTTTCTTTGGTCAGAATCGTTACCATATCGTGCTCTGTTGAGGTGTTTTTACTAATTTACGAAAAGCCTTTCAATATTTGTACCACGAACATGACAGTCTACCGATAAAGGTTTATTCTTTTTTAAGTATTTTTAAGCTTTAATCACAAGGATTTGAATGAAATTTAGCTTAACATCGGAATATAAGCCAACAGGAGACCAGCCGCAGGCCATAAAGGAATTGGTAACGGGTATAGCACAGGGTGAGCAGTACCAAACGTTATTGGGCGTAACCGGATCTGGAAAAACGTTTACCGTGGCAAATGTTATTCAGGAAACACAGCGACCAACGCTCATATTGAGCCACAACAAGACATTGGCAGCACAGCTATACGGGGAGTTCAAGCAGTTTTTTCCCGAAAATGCGGTGAATTATTTCGTTTCGTACTACGACTATTACCAGCCAGAGGCATTTATCGCATCTTCTAATACCTACATTGAGAAAGATCTGGCCATCAATGAAGAGATCGAGAAACTCCGTTTGGCGACCACGAGTTCGCTGATGTCAGGACGGCGGGATATTGTGGTGGTGTCGTCGGTGTCCTGCATCTATGGTATGGGTAATCCGGAAGATTTTTCGCGATCGATATTTCGTTTTGCGGTAGGCATGACGATTAGTCGTAATGCTTTTCTACATCGTCTCGTGGAAATATTGTATGCCCGTACCACAGCCGACTTCAAGCGAGGTACGTTCCGCGTAAAAGGGGATATTGTCGATGTGTATCCGGCGTATCTGGACCATGCATTTCGCATTTCTTTTTTCGGCGATGAGATTGATGAGATAACGGAGATAGATCCTGTTTCGGGAAAGACCATCTCAAAAACGGAAGATATAGCCTTGTTTCCCGCTAACCTGTTCGTAACGCCAAAAGACAAATTCACCAAATCTATTTGGGAGATTCAAGATGAGTTAATGCAGCGGAAGTCACAATTGGAAGAGGATGGAAAGATGCTGGAGGCTAAACGGCTGGAGGAGCGCGTGAACTATGATTTGGAAATGATGCGCGAACTGGGCTACTGTTCTGGTATTGAGAACTATTCACGATTTTTTGACGGACGGCAGCCGGGCATGCGTCCCTTCTGTCTGTTGGACTATTTTCCAGAGGATTATCTATTGGTGATCGACGAAAGCCATGTCACACTTCCGCAGTTGCGCGCCATGTATGGCGGAGATCGCTCTCGTAAGGTTTCGCTCGTCGAACATGGTTTCCGTTTGCCGGCTGCCCTGGACAACAGACCGTTGAATTTTCCTGAATTTGAGTCGCTTACCAACCAGACGATTTATGTTTCGGCGACGCCAGGCGATTACGAATTGCAGCAAACAGAAGGTGTAGTCGTGGAGCAGGTTATCCGTCCTACGGGACTGTTGGATCCCGTGATCGAGATCCATCCGGCCATCAATCAGGTGGATGATCTGTTGGAAGAAGTGGACAGAACGATAAAGGAGGGGGGGCGTATCTTGGCAACAACGTTGACCAAACGCATGGCAGAAGAGTTGACAAAATATATGAGTCGATTAAACATCAAAGTGCGGTATATCCATTCCGAAATCAAGACCTTGGAACGGGTTGAGATTTTAAGAGGACTGCGTTTGGGAGAATTCGATGTGCTTGTCGGTGTTAACCTCTTGCGGGAAGGGCTGGACTTGCCCGAGGTCACCCTTGTCGCTATATTGGATGCTGATAAAGAGGGTTTCTTACGTTCGGAACGATCGTTAATACAGACTATCGGCCGGGCGGCACGAAATGACAAAGGGCGCGTAATTATGTATGCAGATCAAATGACAGATAGCATGCGCATTACCATTGATGAAACCAATCGGCGTCGGGAAAAGCAAATTGCCTACAACACCGAGCATGGAATTACGCCGCGCACCGTCGGAAAAACGAGGGAAGAAATCTTGGAGCAGACTTCCGTTGCAGACTATAAGGCTGGCGAAGCGAAAGCCTATGTAGAGCCGGATGCTGCAACGTTGATTGCTGCAGATCCGGTGATGGAGTATTTGGGCGACAAAGATTTGCGAAAAGCGATTGAAAATGTGCGGAAGCAGATGGAGAAGGCGGCGAAAGAGATGGACTTTCTGTCGGCAGCCAAGCTTCGTGATGAGATGTTTGCTATGGAGAAGCTCTATGAAGACCGATTTGGAAAAGAATCAAGGACCTAAGCCACCTTACTTCTTTTCCTCATAAAGCATTTCATCTTGATGAATGAGCGACCAACAATGGTTTTCCTGCGCGAGGGTGTACTGCTTGTTTTTATATAGCAGGGGTGAAACGCTGTCCAAGAGAATGCTTTCATCTTCTTCTTTTAAAAAGAGCTCGGCCTGATGCTTTGTCGAATCAATCAGTACAAAAGCGGCGGTTTCAAAGCTAGTCGATGTGTCTGTCACATTCATGGTAATGGCTTCTTCCCAAGGCCGGATACAGTTTTCTCTCACTTTAGACCAGGTATAGCCGGCGGAAGCCAAGCACCCATTATCATCTTTATCGCCCCCCAGCTGGGCTAAGTTTGACGTATTGCTGGATTTACTGTTGTCCTTCCTCCCATGACAGGCAGTTAGCGACAACGTGACGAGTAGCAGAGCCATATATTTCATAGCATTTCTTTTTGTTCTAAGAATGAACCGCAAACGATGCCAAAGTGTTTTCTTAAATTGCGGCAATAGTTTACTTTTTTATAAAAAAGCTTGTTACATTTACATTTGTTTAATTAAACCCTATAATAGTTGTCAAATTGTTAATAAATGAAGAAGCCGGTATTGGTTATTAAGTTTGGGTCAGCCTCCATAACCACAAAAGAGGGCGATATCGACGAGCGGATCGTGCTGGAGATTGCACGCCAAACGGCCCAGCTTCAAAAGCACTATAACATTGTATTGGTATCATCGGGTGCTGTTGCTGCAGGCAAGAAATTCTTGGTAAACTATGCGGGTAGTTTGTCAGAACGCAAAGCTGCTGCTGCCATCGGCAATCCGCTATTGGTGCGCACATACAGCACCTACTTTAAGCCTTTTAAAATCGCTTTGGCGCAAAGCTTGTGCGAGCGGCAGCATTTTGCCAATAGGGAGCAGTTTTTGCAGCTTAAAGATACCTACCAAGAGTTGTGGAAAAACAACGTTATTCCCATCGCCAACGAGAATGATGTGGTCAGCAATAAAGAACTGAAGTTTTCCGACAACGATGAGCTTGCGACGCTGATCGCTGTAGGATTTGGCGCAGAGCAAATCCTGTTCAGTACGTCCGTTCCCGGCGTTTTGGATGAAAAGGGCGTTGTCGTTCCTGAAATTCGTACAATAGATAGGGAAGTGCTGTTATTGGCCCGTAAGGAAAAATCGGCCGCTGGGCTTGGCGGCATGACATCCAAGCTGAATTTTGCACGCTTGGCTAACCAAATGGGGATTCAGGCCGTTATTTTTAGTATGCTGACAACCGATGGAATTCTGAAAGCCGTGCGCGGAGAGACGGGAACAATATGCCGGCCACAGCAAAAGAAAGTTTCTTCGCGAAACAAATGGATGGCAAGCGGAAGCTTGATCAAGGCGCTGGTACACGTTGACGCCGGTGCCGTGAAGGCTATCCAAGATAGAAAGAGCCTATTGGCGGTTGGTATTGTGGCCGTAAATCAACGTTTGGAAATGGGCGAGGTTTTCCAGATCTGCGACGCCAACGGAGTGGTTTTCGCAGTAGCAAAAGCGAAGATCGATGTGGTAGACCTGCCATCAATTCATAAAAAGAAAAATATGGCGGTGGCGCATGCGGATGATATTGTCCTGCTATAACGGATCAAAAAATGCTGTTGATAGGAAGAAGATATGAAAGATAATATTCAGTTCGAATTAAAAGCTGCATATGCGGCGACGAGAGAAGCAAAGCGATTATCCGATGAGATGAAACGTAAGTTGCTCTATGGGATATCCACCTCGCTAAGCGAACATGCGGATGCTATACTTGTTGAAAACAAGCGGGATTTGGACCGTATGGATCCCGAGGATGCTCGATATGATCGACTATTGCTTACAGCAGATCGTATTCACTCCTTGGCAGAAAGTATGCGGCAGGTTGCGGAGTTAGCGGATCCTACAGGTGTTATGTTATCGCATAAAATACTTGACAATGGCTTGAACGTCGAAAAGAAAACGGTTCCTTTGGGCGTTGTTGCGGTCATCTATGAGTCGCGGCCGAATGTTACCGTGGATGTCGCCGCCTTGTGTATCCGATCGGGCAATGTCTGTTTACTACGAGGGGGATCGGATGCCTGGTATACTAATGTGATGTTGGTAAAGATTATACAGGACGTGCTCGCTCAGCTCGGATTGTCGCAAGATGTTGTACAGCTACTTCCTGCGGATCGTAAATTTGTACATGAACTGCTTACGGCAACGGCCCATGTCGACATCATCATTCCGCGCGGTTCCCAGGCGCTGATCGAATTTGTTCGGGAGCATGCAAAAGTTCCCGTTATCGAAACTGGCGCCGGCGTGTGCCATACCTATGTCGAAGAAACGGCCGATCTGCACAAAGCGGCGCAGATTGTTGCCAATGCGAAAATCTCAAGACCCTCGGTTTGCAATTCGTTGGATACCGTACTGGTGGATAAATCTGTAGCACCAGCTTTTGTGGCACTGCTGGTCCCTTACTTCGAAAATTATGGCGTACGTGTTTTTTGTGATGCAGATGCCTATCGTTTGTTCAAATCGCTGGACTATCCGCTTTTGGAGCACGCAACTGATGCAGATTTTGGTCGCGAATTTCTATCCTTGCAATGTTCGGTGAAGCTTACTTCATCTTTTGATGAGGCGCTGGCTCACATTGGCCAGTATTCGTCAAAACATTCCGAATGCATCGTGTCGGAGGATGCGGAGAAGATTGCTTTTTTTATGGACACAATTGACGCCGCTGCGGTGTATGCCAATGCGTCTACCCGTTTTACCGACGGCGGTGAGTTCGGCTTAGGGGCCGAGATCGGTATATCTACGCAAAAGCTACATGCACGTGGCCCTTTTGCGTTGGAGAAGTTGGTCACCGAGAAATGGTATGTTACCGGAGATGGACAAATAAGATAGTATATGGGAATTCGATATGAGAAAGATACGATCCTCAACTGGGTCAATGAGATGGCGAAATTTTTGCGCCTTTTGGTAGATAAACATGAAGCCTTCGAAGAGCCTGTCGATTTAGCACCTATAGAAAATGGCTATCGTGAATTCTTTAGAAAGGAACGTTCGTGGATGATAACAGCGTCGGAAGAAGAACTGAAGTCGTATGTCGATGACGCATTACATCTTGAACAGATACGTCCATTGGCTTTGCTTCTTCTTCGGGATGCTTTGCTGGTTCGGGATGCTGCCGAAAAACGGCAATTATTGCAACACGCTAAATTTTTGTTCGGCTACGTGTCGGCGAAGTCGGGTAGTTTCTCCTTCGAGGATTACGGTAATTTGGCGACGATCGACAGCCTACTTGCTTCGAATTAAATAGATGAGGAAAAGGAAACGCATATCCGTTTTCCTTACTTCAATATATCGCGTGCAATCACCAAGCGCTGTATTTCCGATGTGCCTTCATAGATTTGTGTGATTTTCGCGTCGCGCATCATGCGCTCCACATGGTATTCTTTCACGTACCCGTATCCTCCATGTATCTGCACCGCCTCAACTGTCGTTTTCATGGCTACTTCTGAGGCAAACAGTTTGGCCATGGCTGCCTCCTTGGCATATGCCTTACCATGATCTTTAAGCCAGGCCGCTTTGTAGGTAAGGAGCCGTGCGGCCTCTATCTCCACTTCCATATCGGCCAATTTAAATTGAATAGCCTGATGTTCGCAAATGGGTTTGCCAAATGTTATTCGCTCTTTGGAGTAGGCTAAAGCCAATTCGTAAGCTCCGGCAGCAATACCAAGTGCCTGTGCCGCAATCCCGATGCGTCCTCCGTCCAAAGTTCTCATCGCAAATTTGAAACCGAAGCCATCGTCAGCAATTCTGTTTTCCTTTGGAACCTTTACATCGCTGAATAATAGGGAGTGGGTGTCCGAACTTCTGATACCAAGCTTGTTCTCTTTTGGGCCTATCGTAAATCCGTCCATGCCCTTATCTACGATAAGTGCGTTTATCCCGCGGTGCCCCTTTTCAGGATGCGTCTGTGCGATAACGAGGTAGATGTCCGCATTTCCGCCATTTGTTATCCAGTTTTTGGTGCCGTTTAGTAGGTAATGGTCTCCTTTATCGATTGCTGTCGTGTGCTGTGAAGTGGCATCCGATCCTGCTTCCGGTTCAGAAAGCGCGAAAGCGCCCAGTTTTTCACCTGATGCCAAGGGGCGGAGGTACTTTTCTTTTTGTACCTCGTTTCCAAAAGCCTGCAGCCCATATAAAACCAGCGAATTATGAGCAGACATAATCACGCCAACCGAAGCATCGATCTTTGAAATCTCTTCGATGGCGATGGCGTAGGCTAAGGTGTCCATGCCCGCTCCACCATACTGTTCTTCTACCATCATCCCCATGAAACCCAGCTCGCCCATTTGTTTCACGGATGAAAAGGGAAACATGGCCTTTTCGTCCCGCTCGATGGCGCCCTCCCGTAAAGATTTTGCAAATTCTCGAGCTGTCTGCCTGATAAGTTCGTGTTCCTCGTTTAGTTGAAAGTACATAATCGCTCTATATTTAGTAATCAAATATAAGTAATAATAATATGCTTGCATAGTAAATTTATTGTAATGTTTGGTGATTTATTTTCAATACGTGGGGCTAATATTTTGAAAATTAAAATAATCTACTAAATTTGTAGATTATAGGTAAGACATAAAAACAACGATATGAGTTTAAGACTAGGAGATATTGCGCCTAATTTTCAGGCGGAGACATCGGTAGGGCCGATTGATTTCTACGAATATATTGATGGGGGATGGGCCGTGTTGTATTCACATCCATCGGATTACACCCCGGTTTGTACGACAGAATTGGGCAGGACAGCACAATTGAAATCAGAGTTCGAAAAGCGCAACGTAAAGGTGTTGGCATTGAGTGTAGACTCCGTAGAGGATCACCTCAATTGGATCAAAGATATCAACGAAACGCAAAATACCTCGGTAGAGTTTCCGATTATCGCGGATAAGGATCGTTCCATAGCCGAGTTGTATGATATGATCCATCCAAATGCCTCGGTGACGGCGACAGTGCGTTCGGTTTTCATTGTTGGACCAGATAAAAAAGTGAAGCTGACACTGACATACCCTGCATCGACAGGACGCAATTTTAACGAGATTTTACGGGTTATCGACTCCCTGCAATTAACGGATGAATATTCGGTTGCAACACCAGCAGATTGGTCAGACGGACAGGATGTGATCGTGGTGCCGGCAATCAAGACCGAAGATATACCCGCGAAATTTCCGAAAGGGTTCACGGAAATCAAGCCGTATTTGCGGGTGACACCACAGCCGAATAAATAGGGAGCTGCATAGGAAAAATAAGAGCGCGAATCATCAATCCGCGCTCTTATTTTAAGCGGTTAATAGACTTTCACGATATAAATATATTCTTGAAGACGCTTGATCTGCTCGGTACGATTCAGGCTGCTCAAGCCATTACGGTTGCTCAATACAATATTTCCTTTCAAGGCGTCAGCAGGAATGCTGTTCAACGTTTCGAGAAGGGCCTTGGTTTTGATGGCAAAAGCAGCACCATCAATACCTTTTTGCTTACCGCTGATAATTCCAATAACATGGCCGTCTTTATCCAGAACCGGACCACCGCTATTTCCAGGATTGACCGGTATGGATATCTGATAAGCTAGCGTATCCCCTGCATATCCTGTCGATGAGCTAAGATACCCCTGCCCGTATACGGCTTCATCGCGCGGGAACCCGATGGTATAGATATCTTCTCCCAAATCAGAGTCCTGTTTCTTAAAAGTATACGGAATATTTTTGCTCGATTTAAACGTCGAGTCACTGATATGGAGAATGGCCAAATCTTTCTCCGGGTTGGTGAAAATAATATCTGCTTTGAAGGATTGTCCGCGGTGGTTTTGCAGATGTACGGAGTCTGCCCCTGTTATAACGTGGTAGTTTGTCACCACATAACCGTCACGCGTGATCATAAAACCTGTAGCACCAAAATGCATAGTCTCTGTATGATCTTTACCGCTTTTTATATTCTTGATCGCTGCATTGTGTGCATTGACGTTACGTTTGACGGTGTTCATGTCACGGCGTAAGGCGCTGTAATCAGTAGTTGTCTTTTTAAGGTTGCGATAATAGCCTGTCAGCCAAAGTGTAGAAAAAACAGAAACAATGGCGATCGTTGCAGCAACAGCAGCATTCAGCTGCACCTTCCGCCACAGTCGGATAATTTTAGCAGGTTCCTTGATTTCGCTTTCCTGTGCGTATTTTATTGCATTTTTGTTCAATCTTTCTTTGAAAACCAATCTGGCGTCTGCTTGTTTAAGACGCTGCAGAAATGCTTTGTGCTCCGCAAAAACAGCAGCGTAAGCAGGGTACTCTACGCAGTATTTTTCAAATGCTGACTGCTCTTCGGGCGAAAGTTCGCCGCGGAGATATTGATCTGCCCATTCTATAAATTCTTGTTGCCTTAAGCCTTCCATGACACGTTTTACCTTACTTTTTAAAAAAAACTTTTTTGAGCCGCTGCAGACACTTGTATTTCTGATTTTTCGCGTTATCGGGATTGGTGTATCCAAATTTTTCGCATATATCTGTCATCGAGGCGCTTTTAATATAATAATCATGCAAGATCGTTTTACATGGTTCTCCAAGCATCAAAAGCGCACCCTCCATTTGAAGCAGGTTTGCCTCGGTAACCATATGCTCCTCGATAGCATCTTCAGCTGCCAGTGAGTCCTCTAGTTGATCAAGCTGATCTTTATAATATTTAGATTCTCCACGCGTGAGTTGCTTTAACCACAATCTTTTGGAAATCGCGTACAGAAAAGTTTGCAGCTTACTGCTCAATTCAAAATCGCCGCTAATCACTTTGTCATAAAGTACCATTACGGTTTCCTGAAAGATATCTTGGGCCTCTTCTCTGCTTCCCTGGTTATTGATAACCATTTTCGCGATGGTGGGGTAATATAGCGTGTATAACTTATGAATTGCCAAGTTATCGCCAGATTCCATACCACGAAGGATTTCCAAATCAATGTTTGTATCGCTTTTATCCTTACTCACTTATTAATACCTTTTAAGCTAAATAGTAACCTTCGTATAGACGTTTTTTTTTCTTTTTTATTATTGTTTGCTCGATAAAAAGGATGTGTCGGAACAAACAACTGGCAGACCAGCCTGTGCCGGTTTAGGGCGTTATATAAACCGCCATAGACAGTCGGTTGCTCCTATTCCGTATATAGAAGGAGCTGAGAGAGACCCTGTCTACGACGAAAAGTCAAATTGCTAGGGCGTAGAAACGCGTCTTGCTCTGGTTTTCGCTGTTCCCTGTGTGGGGCCAAAAACATTGCCTACCATAGTCATTGCACAGCGGAACCCCGTCATCGCGCTGGATTCATCTTGCTGCATAAAACGACGCGTTGCCGGGTTCAACCAATAGGCGCGGTCGTTCCAAGAGCCCCCTTTAAAAACACGACTTTTATTATTGACCAAGGTCGTTTTTCCATAAAGTTCCTCCATTTCCTCATCCTCTGCGCCACGCGCGTCATATTGGTAAGCGGCCGTTTGCAGATCGGTACTACGTTGCGCTTGGAGCTCTTCCCATGTTTGTTTCCGCGGAGCCTTTGCCGGTACTTTTATTGGGCGGCCATACTTATCTTTCGCCAAGATACGACCTTCAGCGTCTTCATATTGGTTGTCCACGAAGACATTACCACGGAAGGGATTGAAGTCTTCAAAATCTTCGAAAGAAAGTTGCCGGTATACATCATTTACCCATTCATTGACATTCCCTGCCATATTGTATAAACCAAAGTCGTTAGGTGCGTAGCTCATAACAGGAACGGTGATATCACCACCATCGTTTAGATCGCCTGCTACACCCATATTGTTGCCACTCGTGATCTTGAAGTTGGCCAACATCCGTCCCTGGTTTTTTCTTTTGTCCGATCGAACACCCAGCCCACTCCAAGGATAGATCCGGCTATCTTCAATATTGCCAGCTACCGTATTGCCTATAAGTCCGAGTGCTGCATATTCCCACTCTGCTTCGGTGGGCAGGCGATAAGGTTGCTTTAAAATGCCATCTTCCATCCGCACCGTGCGACGGCCGTCCGATGCTGCGCCCGGTCTGTTGTCTTTGGGCATATTGGGGCCGTCAATTCCAGCGCCTTTCAACTGGCCATTCAGATAAATTTCTGTATTAAAAGCGTCGCCAGTACCACGCTGATTTGCTTTCGTTTCGTAATCGACAAGTACGCCAGAACGGCGTAGTATATGCTCGTTGACTCTATCAGTTCGCCATTGGCAATAAGCATTCGCCTGTTCCCACGACACCCCAACTACCGGATAATCTTGGAATGATGGATGACGGAGGTAAAGGTTTACATAAGGCTCGTTATACGAGAGCGGATGCCGCCAAACTAGGGAGTCGGGCAGTGCGTCGTAATACAGTTTGCCATCCTCGGGAAAATTCTGGGCAATCCAATGCAGATATTCCAGCCAATCCGCGTTGGATACTTCTGTTTCATCGATATAGAAAGATGCTACGGTAACCCGGCGCTTTAAATTGTCATGTGCATAGCCAAGATCTTCGTTTAAACTTCCACCCATTACGAATGTTCCGCCTTCTACAGCCACCAAGCCCGGGCCAGGAGTTTCTTTTACTTTTCTATTTATCTGCAAGCCCCCGTTGTAGGAGTCGTTGTAGGCTACGCCGGTTTTTGGAGACACGTCTTTCCTAGCCCTTTTGCTCTTGCAGGAATGGAATGTAGCCATGGCGGATAAAATTACCAACAGGAAGAAGATCTTTTTTAACATAAGCTGATCTATTACTATCATAGGGTAGAGTTATGGACTGACCAATCAAAAGTAATAAATAAATGTTATTATGTATAGCGTGGGGACGGGTAAATGATTTTTTTTGTGGTGTGGCATAGCATGCAAAACACCATATGTGTAGATTGCTGATATTTCGTGTACAATCGCCGATTATTATATAAGTTTGCAAGATGAAAATAAAGGTAGGTTTTGGTTTTGATGTTCACCAAATGAAGATCGGGCATCCGTTTGTGCTGGGAGGCGTCACGCTAGACCATTATGCAGGGGCTTTTGGGCATTCGGATGCGGACGTGCTGGTACATGCGATTTGTGATGCTATCTTGGGAGCTGCAAACTTGGAAGATATCGGTTATCACTTTCCGAATACCGACCCCAAGTGGAAAGGGATCAGTAGTCTTGTATTGTTAAAAGAATGCGTTCGTTTGATAGCGGAAAAAGGCTTCGCGCTTGGTAATATCGATGCGATGCTCGTACTGGAAGCTCCAAAAATAAAGGCTTACATACCAGAAATGAAAGCATATCTTGCCGATGTCACCGGGTTGGAGATCGACGACATTTCCATTAAAGCGACAACGAACGAAACGATGGGTTTCATTGGGCGCAAAGAGGGCGTTGTGGCTTATGCGGTGTGCCTTATCTCGAAGCCTTAGTTTTTTGAAAATAAGCAAAGGCGATAAAGAAAGCGCTGAGGGTCATGGCTCCTCCCGTTACAAACGGTGCGCCGGGAAAATAGTATGGATTGCTAGCTGTTGTGAAAAATGCGAATAAGTTACTCATTAGCAGTGGTCCGATAATCGCTGTTAGGCTAACCAGCGAAGCCACTCCGCCCTGTATTTGCCCTTGCTCGTTACTAGGGGTAAGGTTCGAGATCATGCTTTGCATGGCTGGGCCAGCGATACCCCCGCAAACATACAGCACGCTGAAAGCGTATAGCGACCACGTCGCCGTTGCTAACCCCATAAGCGGGAGGGAAATGCTATGCAGGGAAAGGCCAACCAGAATAGATCGCGGTAAACCAAGTTTCGGTATCGTTACACGTAATAACCCAGCCTGCACAATGGTCAGCAATGTGCCGATGAAACCGAGGGATAGCCCTACCATCTTCTCGGTCCACTGAAATTTTTCCATCGTGTAGTAAGACCAGGTGCTTTGCACGGCATGTGCTGCGAGATTGACCAAGAATATGCAGCTTACCAATGCATAAATCTGCGGATATTTTTTCATATGTTGAAAAGCTCCTACAGGATTAGCTCTCCGCCATGAAAATCCGCGACGGTGATCGGCCGGTAGGGATTCAGGAACGGCAAAGTATCCATAAACCAAGTTCAATAAACTGAGCGCTCCAGCCGCAAAGAATGGGACGCGCGATCCAAATTGACCAAGCAGTCCGCCAATAACGGGTCCAATAATAAATCCGAGACCGAAAGCAGCGCCAAGAAGACCGAAGTTTTGTGCTTTCTTAGCAGGACTGCTGATGTCAGCAATGTACGCGGCCGCCACAGTGTGGCTTGCCCCCGTAATGCCGGCAATAAGCCTTCCTAAAAATAGCCATCCAATAGATGGGGCAAATCCCATCAATACATAGTTGACACAAAATCCCAATAAAGAGAACAGCAAAACAGGCCGACGGCCATAGCAGTCGCTGAGATTTCCGAGGACAGAAGCAAAAATAAACTGGGTAAATGCGTAACAGAACATCAGCCATCCACCATAGCGCGAAGCATCACTAAGATCACCATGAATCAACTCCTTGATAAGGGCCGGCAGAACGGGGATGATAATACCCAGCCCGACCGTATCAATAACTACGGTCAAAAAAATAAAAAATAAGCCTGATTTTTTTCTATGTGGCATGAAGGTATCCAACAGTATAACTTTTTTTCTAAAATAGTGTTTTAATCTGTAGTCCTTAGAATAAATAGATAAACAAAAGTTATACAGGCAGCGCCAGAAGCGGAATGTTCATTTTTAAAAGGAATTTAAGTAGAAATTCTACGAATAATGGTATTTTTGTAACAACGACGATCGCTGAACGATAAGCCTAAAAAGAGACGTCTACGCTGCATGAAAATGATATTTGAAAAACTCTCGGGGCATCGGTTCCTCTTTTCCCTTGTGCTGATAAGCTGTTGCCTGATGCTGATCTCCTCTTGCCGGTTGTTTAGGGGAAAGCCAGCAGTTGCCCGTCAGGGACAGGAAGATACCTTAAAAACGGATTTCTTCCAAAATTTGACATCCCGGTATAACATACTTCATCACGCCAACATGATGTTGGAACAGGAAACAAATGCCATTTTTCATGCTTTGGAAAAGAATTACCAGATTCGTCTGTCGGTATTTGATGAGCCCACGACAAGCGGAGATCCACATAAGATGATGGATTCGCTGATTCAAAAAGCCTACAAGATAGTCAATGACAAACAGGCGAGCAAGTATGTCAATGATGCCATTTTCCTTATCGGAAAAGCTTACTACTATAAGGGAGCGTATTACACTGCGGCAGCATTTTTCGATAAGCTGATCCGTGATCGCCGACCCGAACAAAAGTCATTTGGCGCGTTGGCCTACGCGTGGAAATCCCGTGCGCTGCTTCAGCTAGGAAAAGAGGAAGCTGCTGGGCTGGCGGTAGACTCTGCATTTATGGTGCTAGACGATCACGCAAAAACCAAGACATTCGTATATGCGGCGAAGGCTAACCACCTTGTGCGTATTGGCAAAGAACAAGAAGCAATTCCATTTTTAGCGTATGCCCTTTCCACCAATGGCCGGCATGGCGACCGTTATCGATGGAAGTTTCTGCTCGCTCAGCTATATCGGGATACGGAAAACGAGAAAGCTTTGGTTTTATTCAATCAATTGTCGAGGAGCAATGTGCCTTTTGATATGGCCTTTGAAGCAGGTCTGCAATCGGCTTTTCTGACGCAATCGAAGGATACAACCAACTTGGCACAGCGGGCGAAGCCATTTTTTAAGATGTTGAAAGAAGGCAAAAATGATGGTTATCGCGATCAGATATTATTCGAAATAGGTAAAATTTACCTAGCGGGTGGCGAAGAGGAACATGCTGTTCGTTATTTCAACAAGGCGTTGAAGGATGTGGATAGCAATCCTTACCAGCAGACAGAAACCTTTCTAGTGATGGCGGATTATTTCTTTTCTAAAAAGCAATATCAAAAGGCTCAGCGCTATTACGATAGTATCGCTACCATCTTGCCACAGAACTATACCGATGTGAACAAACTGCGGAGAAAGCTTGCTTTTATGAAGGAGCTTACCGCATTGTATCAGGAGAACATGTGGCAGGATACGTTGATTGCGCTCGGCGAGATGCCTGACAATGTGCGGCTTGCTGTGGTGGATTCCTTGGCGAAACAATCGTTAACTGCGCGTGAGCTGTTCATCGTCCAGCAAAAAAAAAGGAACGGAGGTACAAAAAAGGAATCATCGACCAATAGAAATGCATGGTCTAGTTTGCAAGGCGCCGCCCCGGCCCAGCAGCCCGCATCCATCTTTGCCGATAGCCGTTTTTACTTTAACAATCAGGACGCACGTCTTTTAGGGCTATCAGCATTTAAGAAGCGATGGGGAGGTAGGCAATTGAAAGATGGTTGGCGTTTTTCAGGAGATCCCGATGGACAGGCTATGGAGACACAACCTTTCCTGACAAATGATTCGGATGCCGTAGAGCAGGTCTTACAGGTTGCCGGCCAAGACAGTTTGCAGCAATTTCGACAGCGCTATTTAGATGCGATACCCATAACAGCCGAGGACTTTGGAAATAGCCGCCGAAAGATTCACGATAATATGATCGCCATCGGTAATATCTACCGTGACTATATACGAAATAACGCCCAAGCGATAGAGGCTTATGAAGCCTTATTAAAACGCTTTCCAGATACCGAGGTTGCATCGGAGATCTATTACGCGCTATTTCGAATGTACGATAGCGTCGATCAAGTGAAAAGTGCGTACTATAAAGAGAAGTTGACGGATAGGTATCCAGGCAGTATACATGCCATGGTTGCGAAGGATCCGCATTATATGGAGAAGAGAAATCGCGAGAAGAGCACCATGGACCGGGCTTTTGAACGTCTTTTTACGCTTTATACGAATGGAGAACATACCGCGGTGATAGAACAAGCGACGGAGGTGCTCGCGGGAACATCGCGAGCAAGCCAAATGGCCTCGCAGGTGGCCTACTTAAAAGCACTTTCTATTGGTCGCGTAGGTCGGGTTGAAGATTTTATGGGGGCTTTGCAAGAAATTATAGAGCATTATCCTGCAGATAGTCTCGTGGTACCATTGGCGCGCGAACATAAAAGGTATATGGTGCACCACCCCGAACTATTTGCTAACAGGGTGAATGCGTTGCAGGACAAAGACAAACAGCGCGTCGCTTTTGTGGACGAACCGGATATGACACCATGGCCGGCGTTACGTATAAATGGCGACTATAGAACAGCCTCGCCATTGGCCAGTTCCTACAAAGACCAACTTGCAGAACAAAAGGCTGCCGAGCCCCAAGATGGAGCGATAAAAAAAGAAGTCGCGGTGCTGTGGGCTGAAGAAAGAAAGGAGGCTTCGCCGAAAATCACTACGGAAAGCATAGCAGGCAGAAAGGCTGGTTTGTCGGCGGTGAATGCGGGTATATTATCTTCAAATCTGGTTTCTTCAAGGATAGATTCTATAAATATGGAGGAGGAGCGCTCTTCGGTCCGGTTGGATGCATCCGCCACTGGCGCACCGATAAAGACGACAAGTAAGTTTGACAACGTAGGAAGCCTCCAGGGAAAAATTACCAACACTGGACAGATGCGTATCGACTTTGGAGCAAACGACTACCGCGACAAAAAATTGTTCCCCGATACAGCGACTTACTATTTTGTGGTCAATGTTATGGATCCGGCCGTAAATCTTGCACCTAGCCGGTATGGCATCGGCCAGTTTAACCGTTCACGGTATGCACGGTCTACGATTAGCCACCAACTCAGCTTGGTGAATGCGGAAAACCAGTTATTATGCATGGGGCCTTTCGAAACTTTTGAAGAAGTTAAAACTTATGAAACGAGAATCTTACCTTTGTTACCTGAAATCATGAAAGTGCCACAAGAAGATTACAACAGCTTTATCATAACAAGAGAAGCAATTGGCACGTTAACTGATGGGATACAGATTAAAAACTATCATCAGGTTTACGAAGAGCAATAAAATCGTTTTCGACAATAAAATGAAAAGAGAATCAAAGCAAAGTAAATTGACCGCAGAGGACATCAAGCGATATACATTCAATTTTTGGAAGGTGTTTTTTGCTGTCATTTTGATCGGTGTATTGTTCATCGCGAGTGTTCGTTTTGGCGTTTTTGGGAAGCTTCCTTCTTTTCAGGAGCTGGAGAACCCAAAGAGCAACCTCGCTTCAGAAATACTGTCCGACGACCTTCAGGTATTAGGCACATACTATCGCCACAACCGTTCGAATGTCACATACAGCGAGTTGTCACCCTATTTGATCCAAGCGCTTATCTCTACAGAAGACAAACGTTTTTATGACCATTCCGGCATCGACTATTCGCGTACCATCACGTCGGTATTCCACACGTTGTTTGGCAACAAACAGGGCGGGAGCACGATTACCCAGCAGTTGGCACTGAATTTATTTTCAGAGCGCCGTGAACGGAATACCTTCAAGCGCGTCATGCAGAAATTTCAGGAATGGATAACGGCTGTGCGGTTGGAAAGGAGCTATACAAAAGAAGAAATCATTACCATGTATTTCAATACGGTAGATTTTGGGTATAAAAACACTTACGGCATCAAGTCGGCAGCGCGTACTTTCTTTAGCACGACGCCCGATAAGCTCGCTCCCGAAGAAGCGGCAATATTGGTGGGGATGTTAAAAGGTCCCTCGGTGTATTCGCCGGTACGTTTTCCAGATAATGCTACGGTGCGCAGAAACACCGTACTAAACAACATGGCCAATCAAAATTTTCTGACAGCAGATCAGTTGGCCAAAGCGAAGGGCAATCCGATTAAGCTTAGGCTGAGTATATCTAGCTATGGGGAAGGACTAGCGCCATATTTTAGGGCGATTCTGAAAGACGAGATAAAGAAAGCATTTAAAGAGCTTTCTATTACGAAAGGGGATGGCACTCCCTATGATTTGGATCGGGATGGTCTTCGGATATATACGCCAATCAATTACAGTATGCAGCAGTATGCAGAACAGGCGCAAAAGGAATGGATGATGAAACTGCAGCGGGATTTTGACCGGCAGTATCGCAATTCAGATCCTTTTCGGGGCGATAATGCCAAGCTCCTCGTTAAAGGGATGCGTAATTCTGATCGGTACAGGGCGCTTAAGGAGTCTGGCTTTTCGGAGGATGATATCCGGAAGGAATTCCAAAAAAAGGTGCCCATGACGCTGTTTACCTATAGGGGAAATGTCGATACCGTCATGACACCAATGGATTCTATTCGCTATAACAAGCTTTTCCTGCGCAATGCGGTGATGTCGATGGAACCAAAGACAGGGCATATCAAAGCGTGGGTAGGCGGTATTAATTTTGAGCATTTTAAATTTGACCATGTCAAACAGGCGCAGCGCCAAGTTGGTTCGACGGCAAAGCCTTTCACCTACGCTACGGCGATCGATAACGGTTATTCCCCTTGCTTTACCGTGCCCAATCATATGCAAACGTACGGCAACTGGACGCCGCGTGGCACAACGCAGGGCGGGGATCCCATTACCTTAAAAAATGCACTCAAATATTCCCAAAACTTTGCGACGGCCTATGTAATCAACGAGGTCACGGCGCAGAATGTAGCTATGCTTACGAAAAAGATGGGTATTACCTCGGATGTGCCCAACTACCCATCTATCGCGTTAGGATCATACGAAGCCAATGTATTTGACATGGTAGGTGCCTATTCGGCATTCGTCAATCAAGGAACTTGGATTGAACCTACCATGATTTTACGTGTCGAAGATAAAAATGGAACGGTTATTTACGAGAAGATGCCCAAAGTGGTAAAAGCTTTGAACAGCGAATCTGCTTACATCATGGTAAATATGTTGAAGGGCGTTGTGGATGGTGGAACAGGATCTCGTGTCAGAAGGGCAGAATATGGTGGGCTTACCAACCCAATGGGCGGCAAAACCGGTACGACGAACGACAATTCTGATGCGTGGTTTATTGGTATTACGCCGGATTTGGTAACGGGGGTATGGACGGGAGCTGAAGATCGTGGCATTCGTTTTCACAGCATGGCATCTGGACAAGGAGCAGCGGCAGCCCTGCCTATTTTTGGATTATATATGAGAAAGGTATATGATGACAAGAAGCTGCACTATACGCAGGAAGATTTTCCGTTGCCGCCCGGAGGGCTAACGAGAGAGTTGGATTGTAGCAAATATCAGCCGTTCCATGGCAGTTCCGTGGATGAAGTTCAGTTGGACGACGATAGATTAGGTTTTTAATAGACGATCTTTTCATTGCCGAACAGTAGATTTAACGAAATTTGTTGTTCGGCATTTTTGTTTATATGGAGTTATTTGATTACAAAGAAGAACTAAAGAGGATACCGCATAAACCAGGCGTCTATCAGTATTTCGACAAAAACAACGAGCTGATATATGTAGGCAAAGCGAAGGATTTGCGAAACAGGGTAGGCTCTTATTTTGTGAACGATAGCCAGCTAAACAGCAAAACGAGGGTGCTCGTGCGCAAGATCAATCGGATAGCGTTTACGATTGTGGATACGGAGATTGATGCCTGGCTGTTGGAAAATAACTTGATCAAAAAGCACAAGCCTCGCTACAACGTGATGCTGAAAGATGACAAAACCTACCCTTGGATTGTTATCAAGCAGGAACATTTTCCACGTGTTTTTTGGACTCGAAAGTACATCAAAGATGGATCACGCTACTATGGGCCCTACGCTTCAGTCGGTATGATGCACATCATATTAGACATGATTCGCGAGTTGTTCCCTTTGCGTACTTGTAACCTAAATCTTGCGCCAGAAAATATCGCCAAGGGGAAGTATAAGGTCTGTTTGGAGTATCAAATAGGAAATTGCAAAGGTCCTTGTGAAGGTTACCAGGGCGAAGAAGACTATAACCAAAATCTTTCTGATATAAAAGATATATTGAACGGGAAAATTTCGGTCGTGACGAACCGTTTGAAAGGACAGATGACTGATGCGGTGAATGGGTTGAATTTTGAGATGGCGCATCGCTTGAAAAGCAAACTAGACAAGCTGTCCAACTATCAAAGCAAATCGACTGTGGTCAGTTCGTCCATTACAAATGTGGATGTCTTTAATATAGCGGCTGATGATAGCTATGCTTTTGTGAATTATTTGAAAGTGGCGCACGGGGTTGTGATACAAACGCAGACCCTAGAAATGAAAAAACGTTTGGACGAATCGGTAGAGGAGTTGCTTGCTTTAGCCATTCCCGAAATACGAAGCCGATTTAAAAGCACGTCCAGGGAGATTATTGTTCCTTTCGATATTCATATCGAAGAACGGGAAGATCTGAAGTTTACGGTCCCTAAAATGGGAGAGAAGCGCAATTTGCTTGACCTTTCCTACAAAAACGTCGCCTATTTCAAGAAGGAACGTATGTTGCAGTACGAGCGTTTAAACCCGGAAATAAAAACAGAGCGGGTTCTCAAGCAAATGCAAAAGGATCTGCGCATGAATGTTTTGCCGAGGCATATAGAATGCTTTGATAATTCGAACATACAAGGTAATTTTCCTGTTTCCGCAATCGTTGTGTTCAAGGATGCGAAGCCGTCCAAGAAAGACTATAGACATTTCAATGTGAAGACCGTCATCGGGCCAAATGATTTTGCGACCATGGAAGAAGCGGTATTCAGACGCTACCGTCGCCTGTTGGATGAAGACCAAAGCTTGCCCCAGCTGATCATTATCGATGGAGGGAAAGGTCAGTTAGGAGCCGCTTTGAAGAGCCTGAAATTGCTCGGCATAGAGAAGAAGGTGACGATAATCGGCATCGCAAAGCGATTGGAAGAGCTCTATTATCCAGGGGATCAATATCCTCTTTATTTGGACAAGAAGTCTGAAACGCTACGAATCATCCAGCATCTGCGGGACGAGGCACATCGATTCGGGATTACTTTCCACAGAAACCAGCGCAGTCGTAAAACATTCGTTTCGGAACTGGAGAATATACCCGGTATAGGCAAAACTTCGGTAGAGAAACTTCTGAAACTATTCAAGTCCGCTAAAAGAGTGAAGGAAGCAACGGAAGACGAATTGGCAAAAGTGCTTAATCAAAAACAAGTTAAAGCACTCCGCCAGTATTTCGAGGGTTAACTGCGATTAATCCTCGTAGCCAAATTTTTTCAAGTAGTTCTTTTTGCTCCTCCAATCCGGGATCACCTTCACAAACATCTCTAAAAATACCTTGCCGCCGATAAATTCTTCCATATCCTGCCGAGCATATGTGCCCACCTTTTTGATCATGGCTCCGGCTTTGCCGATGATGATGTTTTTTTGAGAGTCACGCTCGACAATAATTTCTGCAGCGATGCGGGTGATATTGGCCTCTTCTTTATAGGAAGTAACTACAACCTCGGTACTGTAGGGGATTTCTTTATCGTAAAGTTTGAAAATCTTTTCGCGAATCATCTCCGCCATGAAAAATCGCATGTTTTTATCGGTCAATTCATCTTTCTCATAATAGGGAGCGTGTTCGGGAAGCTTTTCCTTGATATACTGCATAATGCCTGTTACACCATGGTCTTTCAGCGCCGAAATGGCAAATATCGCATCCGGATTCAGCTTTTCTTGCCAAAATTCGATTTTAGCTTTAACTTCCTCTTCTGATGATTTGTCAATTTTATTGATGAGCACAGCCACAGGAGATGATGTTTTCCGTAGCCTTTCGATTACATCATTCTCATCGTACTTTTCGTGAATATCAGTAACGAAGAGAATAACATCAGCGTCAATTAGGGAGCCTTGCACAAAGTTCATCATGGATTCCTGTAAAGAATAATTCGGTTTTATGACGCCGGGTGTATCTGAAAAAACGATTTGATGGTCCTCATCGTTCACAATGCCAATAATTCGGTGTCTAGTAGTTTGTGCTTTAGGTGTGATAATCGACATCTTCTCACCTACTAATGCGTTCATTAAGGTGGACTTACCCGCGTTGGGTTTCCCGATGATACTGACGAATCCTGCTTTGTGCGACATTTTATCTTGTTTTTATTTGGAATACAAAGAAACAAATAATATCTTTGTACTCCAATTAAACGGGATGTTATCTTGCGCTACGCATACAGAAAAGCGCAATTTTAAAAAAGACAGAACAAATTGGAGTGCCGAAATCAACGGTCTTCGTTTGAAGAGGTTGAAGAAAGCGATCGAGCGCGAGGCCTGATTGATAAAATTTGACATCAAAGTGGAGTTTTTTTGACTTTCACTATGCCATAAAAATATATTGCGGGGTGGAGCAGTTGGTAGCTCGTCGGGCTCATAACCCGAAGGTCATCAGTTCGAGTCTGGTCCCCGCTACTAAAGAGCTAGGCGTGAAGTCTAGCTCCAAGAAATTAAATGAGCGGTGCGCGATGTATCGCTGCGTAGATAAAAATATATTGCGGGGTGGAGCAGTTGGTAGCTCGTCGGGCTCATAACCCGAAGGTCATCAGTTCGAGTCTGGTCCCCGCTACTAGAGAGCTAGGCGTGCAGTCTAGCTCCAAGAAATTAAATGAGCGGTGCGCGATGTATCGCTGCGTAGATAAAAATATATTGCGGGATGGAGCAGTTGGTAGCTCGTCGGGCTCATAACCCGAAGGTCATCAGTTCGAGTCTGGTTCCCGCTACACCGAAAGCCCCGAGGAAACTCGGGGCTTTTTATTTGCCGTCAATTTTTGGTTCAGGTCGAGATAGGCGTTTTTGTCGGCTTGCAAACTTGACTAGATGTCTGGTTCCCGCTTTAGGGCAAGTCTTTATGAACGTGCAGGCATTGCGTTGCTGCTGGTACGCATACCCAATTTATCGGGCAGGCTGTTTGCTTGATAAAAGCGCAATCGTTTGATTGACGTTTTCATTTTGGGAAGTCAGCATTCCTATTTATGTTTATCTAAATAAACTTAAATATGGATGCCAACATCTTAAAACATACCTTCCTCATATCTTTCTTTTTATTGATCGTTTCGACATCTATCGGCAAACCTATCCTGTCTAAATTTGATGTTGCTGATACGTCTTTCTATCCAGTTCCGCTAGCAGGCAATGCATTTTTAACCATCAAGCCAACAGGTGCTACCGAGCAGATTAGAAATAGCGGCCTTATCGGATGGAGCAACGCAGCCAGCGTTGTCAGCGTCTATTTTCGCGTCAACGAACGCGCTGAGATCCGCCTAAAGTTGAGGGCAAGGGTTGCATCAGATGCCAATTCCAGTAAAATCACCGTCACCGTAGCAGGAGTCGCCAAAGAAATCGATTTATCGGGAACGGAATTTCAAGATTATGAGGTGGGCACTTTCTCTGTTCCGGAAGGTTACGTCAAGGTGGATCTGCAGGGAAAAGCCAGATCAGGCAATTATTTTGCGGAGGTATCACACCTTGTTGTAGACGGCAGCTTTCCCAAAGCGCAAATTATCTACAGTAACGATCCGTCCTTTTATTATTGGGCACGCCGAGGGCCTTCCTGCCATATGGCTTATGTAGTTCCCACTACGGATCCTGTACAATATTATTACGGAGAACTTACCGTTCCCGAGGGAGAGGACGCGGTTGGTTCCTATTTTATGAGTCATGGATTTTCTGAGGGATATTTTGGGATACAGGTGAATTCGGACCGGGAGAGGAGAATACTATTTTCGGTGTGGAGCCCTTATGCTACAGATAATCCGGCTGACATTCCAAAACATCTACGTGTTACGCTGAACAAAAAAGGTACGGATGTGCATACGGGCGAATTCGGGAATGAGGGATCTGGGGGACAAAGTTATTTTAGGTATAGTTGGACTGCTGGAACGACGTACAGGTTTCTGTTGAAAGCGCAACCTGATTTGAACGGCGCAACGGACTATTCCGCGTGGATATATTTGGACGATAGCGGAGGCTGGTTTTTGATCGCAAGTTGGAAGCGACCGGATACGGATAAGTACCTGACGGGATTCCATAGCTTTCTTGAAAATTTTGATCCCAATCAAGGTCACATCGGACGTAAAGTGCTTCTATCCAACCGATGGGTCCGAACGGTTTCAGGTCAATGGTTGGCGGTAAATACCGCACGCTTTACAGTAGATGCAACCTATAACGCTTCGCAGCGTATCGATGCGATAGGAGGCACGTTAGATCATGCTTTTTTTCTGCAGAATGGTGGTTTTTTTTCACGGGTCGTCACGCCAGGAAGCACATTCAGCATGACAGCGCCCGCTGCTGCCCCGTGCATCGATTTCGATAATCTACCCTAACTAATTAAGGAACGGCGGACGCTGACTCCTTTTTCTTCACTTTTTTGTGACAGAGACTTTTCCGCGCAAACGTTTGTGTTGATTTGCGCAATCGTTTTCGTTTAATAGTGAATTTATCGTGAGGTTACTTTACGTTAACTTGGCGACCACTAGATTATGGTAATCTAATCGTTCAACAAAACCTTAAAAGTAATTTTATGATAAAGAGATCTACAAATCCTTTGTTCATCAGTAAAAGTGTTCGGTTGGCTTCAGTGCTTTTCATAGGCGCTTTGGTTCACTCGGATCAGGTATTGGGAAATAGTAGCAGCTTGTATTGGAGCACTTCGCACCAACAAACGGTAACGGGACGTGTGACGTCAAGTAGCGGCCCGGTATCTGGTGTTACGGTATCAGTTCAGGGCAACCCAGCATTGGTGACCTCAACAGATGAACAGGGTAACTTTTCCCTTGCTGTCAACAAAGGCGATGTGCTGGTGTTTACGGCCATAGGATATTCGTCCCATACGCAAGTGGTAGATGGCCTTACCATGCAGGTTTCACTGGACGTTGCTGACCAATCGCTGGAAGAAGTGGTGGTGGTTGGTTACGGAACACAGAAAAAAGAGAGTTTAACGGGGGCGTTAACATCTGTTAAGGGAGATGAGTTACGTGATATCACTACGGCGTCAGTAGAAAATATGCTTAACACAAAGGCTCCCGGTGTCTATGTTGCTCCAGGGTCTGGGCAGCCCGGTTCGCGTGGCGCAGTGGTGATCCGCGGACAAGCAACCCTTAGTGGTACGACCAGTCCTCTTTGGGTAATCGATGGTGTGATCATCGGGACATCAGCAGGGGATCTGAATCCCGATGATGTCGAGTCGATGACGGTACTCAAAGATGCTGCTTCCACAGCGGTTTACGGTTCGCAAGGTGCCAACGGTGTGATTGTTGTTACGACCAAGGGTGCTAAGACCGGAAAAACGACCATCGAACTGTCTTCTAAAGTTGGTTTCAATCAGTTGACTAATGGCAACTTGGAAATGATGAACGGCGAAGAGCTCTATGACTACTATAGCTCGTTTGCAAATGCAAGCACAATCGCCTTTCCCCGATGGAACGAAGACCTCCGAAACAGTAATTTCGATTGGTGGGACGTTGCGACGAGAAATGGATTTACCCAAAACCATAATGTTACGCTTCAAGGTGGTACAGAAAGCCTCCAATCCTTACTTTCGATCGGCTTGTACGATGAAAAAGGTGCTGTCAAGGGGTATGACTTTACGCGATACAACGTCCGCTTTCGGCAGAGCTATAAGCCTTTAGCGTGGCTGACCATAAAGCCTTCATTTGTTGGCGCGCGACGTGGCGTCGCGGACAGGCAATATTCTACGACAGCGATGTATTCGAATTTTCCTTGGGATAGCCCATTCGATAGCGAAGGGAACTTGGTGCCACATCGTTACAGCGGCTGGGTAAATAGCGCAAGTACAAATTATCTCTACGATTTGCAGTGGAACAATTCTACAAATACAAATTATGAATTGATGGGGAATCTTGATTTTGATGTGAAATTGACAAATTGGTTGACTTTCTCATCGGTCAACAACTATCGTTACAACAGTTATTCTTCCAGCGGTTATACAGATCCCCGTTCCAATGGAGGGCAGAGTGTAGGCGGAAGGCTAACGGAATATCGCACTGAATTTGCGAGGCGATATACCAGCCAAATTCTTCGCGCTGATAAAACATGGGGTTTACACGCCGTTAATGGTGTGTTGGTATACGAGTTTAATGATTACGCCGCCAAAACACTGGATGTGTATGGAACTGGATTTATTCCTGGTTTCCAAGTGTTGGATGTCGTCAACAGACCGGAACGTACGCGAGGTAAGATTAATGAATGGGCGGTAGAGTCGTTGTTATCCAATATGCATTATTCCTATGACAATAGATATTTGGCACAAGTTTCATTTCGCAGAGATGGAGCGTCAAATTTCGGCGACAATGCAAAATATGGCAATTTCTTCTCAGTAAGTGCTGGCTGGAATATAAACAATGAGCAGTGGTTCAAAGCGGATTGGGTAGATGCCTTCAAGTTAAGGGCAGCGTATGGCTCTGTCGGGAATCGTCCTAGCGCATTGTACCCGCAGTATAATCTTTATTCCGTATCAGCTACGTCAGGGTATAATGAGAGTCCTGGGGCGCTCATCAGCCAAAAGGGAAATCCTGACCTCACTTGGGAAAAAACATATACCACTGGGGTGGGAGTTGATGCATCAGTTTTAAATAACCGTGCCCGCGTGACGCTAGATTATTACATGAAGAATACGGATAATATTCTTTATCAGGTGCCCGTTACGGGGACTGTAGGCATCACGAACATTTGGCGAAACATTGGCGAAATGCGAAATACAGGGCTAGAGCTGGCCATTGGTGGTGATCTTGTTAGAAATGCAGATTGGTTATGGAGTGTCGACTTGAATGTTGGCCACAACCGTAACCAACTTACGCAGCTTTACCCGACGAAAGACGCCGCTGGGAATTTTGTCGTGCGTCCGATTATTGTGGGTGATGGTTTGGGTATTGCGGGATCGTCGCAGCGTATTCTCGAACCGGGCCTTCCAGTGGATACATACTATCTAAAGGAATGGGCTGGAGTGAACCCCGAGAATGGAGCGCCCATGTGGTATAGGGTGCAACGGGATGCAGATGGAAATGAAATTTCCCGTTCGACGACTTCAAATTATTCTGAAGCAACATTCGAAAAGTTGGGCAATGCGGCGCCCGATATTTTTGGTGGATTTTCCACGGCATTACGCTATAAAAATATAGATTTAGGTGCTGTTTTCGGTTATTCTATCGGTGGTCAAATCTACAATTACGCGCGTCAAGAATATGATGCCGATGGAACATATACGGATCGAAACCAAATGAAATTGATGCCAGGTTGGAGTCGCTGGGAAAAGGAAGGTGACATGGCTACACATCCTATAGCAAAGTACAACAATCGGGACGGTGGTAATCAAGCGTCTTCGCGTTTTATCGAGGACAGCGATTTCCTACGGCTGCGTTCGCTGACCCTAGGCTATAGTTTTAAGTTGAGCCAATACAATATTAGAAGCTTGCGTGTTTATTTCGCCGGAGAGAACTTGTTTGTCTTGACTAAATATTCAGGCGTCGATCCCGAATTGCCCATCAGAGATGCCGATGAAGCGAGTTTAGGCGAACCCGTTGGTGCTTTGCTTGGATCGACCGGCCCATCAGTTTATCCAGCTACTCGACGTTTCATGCTAGGCTTTAATCTTTCATTCTAAAATTATTTAAACAGATGATAAAAAAAATATGTATAGCGCTGCTGGCTTGTGCCAGTATTGCTTCTTGTGATATCGATCGCTTTCCTTACGGTTCAATGGATACGGATCGGATAGAAAATGATCCAGACGCGTATATTGAATCCTTATTAAATGGAACTTATGCGCAGTTGAAAACATGGTCTGACCCGATGCATCGCTGTGGCGAATACGCCGGTGATAATATCATGATTCGAGGATCCTCCACTGATGCTTTCTATGAATTTATATCTTTCTCCCGTACGCCCAATAATGGTCGACTCAATCAATTCTGGAATGCGGGATATAAAGCCATTGCACAATCTTCCAATATCATCAATATGTTTGAAGAAGGCCGGAATGCGGAGTTCGACAATAAATTGGGAGAGTGTTATTATATCCGCGGTCTGATGTATTTTTATTTGGTTCGTGCTTATGGAAGACCATTCTATCAAAATCCTAGTGTCAATTTGGGCGTTCCTATTGTCAATGGAACACCGGAAGATGTCGTTAACCTCGAATTACCTGATAGAGCCACTGTTCAGCAAACTTACGAACAAATTATTGCGGACTTGCTGAAAGCGGAGGAAATGTTAACCATCGACAATGGGCCAATCTATGCTTCAAAAGGAGCCGCTCAAGCCTTGCTGTCCCGCGTGTATCTTTACATGAGTGGTACGTACGATTCTCCAAACTCGCAATATGCACAATTGGCGGTGGAATACGCAGATAAAGTGATTAATTCAGCGAATTATGCGCTGCTTCCCCGAGATCAATTCATGCAATATAATACCTATACGCCAGAGAATAATCCGGAAACTATTTTTGCGGTTAAACGCGTAGCATCTGAATTTTCAGGCGCCGATCATTTTTATGGTGTAGGCGGTATGTACGCAAATATTGGAGGAATGGGTTGGGGAGAAATGTATGCTAGTGCGAAATACATCGATTTGCTTAACGAAACTGGTCGTAATGATTGGCGCCCGGAGAAATACAGGATTGTGGATGCACGTGCTGCTTTTATTGAGCCAACCTACAGTCGAAATGCGAGCACAGGAGCGTTCACAGAAGTGTTTCGTTTTATAAAACAGGATCCAGCAAACGGCTTCAATTATGTTCAGGCACCAGTCACGCGTAGCGGTAATGTAATAACTTGTCGTGACGGAGATCAGACCTATACATTGTCTGCCGTTGACGCTGCGCAGGAAATTTACAGCATCAACTATAGTGATAACAGGACGTACATTGGCGTGCTTGATAATTTTATTACACTGAACAGAGTTTATCCACAGTTTTACATCACCAAAGCCTCACGAGAGGGAGAAGATTCTCATTTACATTCACCCGTTATTAGCCGTTTGGGCGAGATTTATCTAAACAGAGCTGAGGCGTATGCAAAACTTGGTAACTACCGTGCTGCCCTTACAGATTTGAATCTTATTCGAACACGCTCCATCGTAAACGGATCTTATGCCTCGCTTGATGCGTCCAATGCCAATGCAAGGATCGATAAAGAACGCCAATTGGAACTGGCTTATCAAGCAGAGCGAAGTTATGATGTTTTTCGTAACGGGGGTTCACTTACAAGGTCTTATCCTGGTCCGCAGATACAGAATGAAAGTATTGCGGCGAGTGATTTCCGGGTAGTGTATTTCATTCCGCAGGATGCCATAAACTCCTATCCTGGAACATTGACACAAAATCCGACACAGTAGTCTTTTAAGGCTTCCCTGAACATTCAGGAACTATAAAATGGCTTTGCAACAGTGCAAAGCCATTTTTGTGAATACCACTAAATAATCGTTTATTTTATTGTAACTTTGTGGGCTTGAACAAAAAGTAAGTTGCCGTGAGGTAACGTTTTTAACACCGAATATAGTTATGGCAAATATCGTTGCAATCGTAGGGCGTCCAAACGTTGGAAAGTCCACTTTATTTAATCGTTTAACAGAGAGTAGAAAAGCTATTGTTGATGACTTTAGCGGGGTTACTCGCGATCGTCATTACGAAACGGCAGAATGGATCGGTAAAAAATTTACTGTAATCGATACGGGTGGTTTTGTGCACGGATCCGACGATATTTTTGAAGAAGCGATACGAGACCAGGTTCACATTGCGATTGAAGAGGCTTCGGTGATCGTTTTTATGGTTGATGTTACCACGGGCATTACCGATCTAGACGATGAAATAGCAGACTTATTAAGACGTAGTTCGAAACCAGTTTATGTAGTTGCCAACAAGGTAGACCACGCAAAGTTGCACCACGATTCTGCCGAGTTCTATGCTTTTGGTTTGGGAGAGGTATACAACATATCATCTGCTACGGGGTCGGGTACCGGGGAGCTTTTAGATGCGGTCGTTTCTCATTTTCCTGAACAAGAAGAGGAGGAGGATGATGCGCTGCCAAAGTTTACCATCGTGGGGCGGCCCAACGTTGGGAAATCTTCCTTAACAAACGCCCTACTTGGTGTTGATCGGAATATTGTGACAGAGATTGCCGGAACTACCCGAGATTCCATCCGCATACATTATAAGCAGTTTGGGCATGAGTTTCTGCTAATTGATACCGCTGGTCTGCGAAGGAAATCGAAGGTTAATGAGGATATCGAATTCTATTCGGTTATGCGGACCATCAAAGCATTGGAAGATTCTGATGTTGTTATCCTCATGTTGGATGCCAACGATGGCATTGAAGCACAGGATATCAATATTTTCCATTTGGCAGAGAAGAACAAAAAGGGCATTATGATTGTCGTAAACAAATGGGATACCATTGAAAAAGACCATAAGACGTCAAAGGAGTTTGAAGCCAAAATCAAGGAAAAAATAGCGCCATTTAGCGACGTGCCGATAATTTTTACCTCGGTTACAGAAAAGCAGCGTATTTTCAAAGTCGTGGAAACGGCGATGGAGGTGTATCAAAATAAAACAAAAAAGATATCTACCTCCAAGTTGAACGATGTGATGTTGGAAATTATCGAAAATTATCCACCACCGTCCACCAAAGGTAAATATATCAAGATCAAATACGCGACGCAATTGCCTGGTAGATCACCTATGTTTGCGTTTTTCTGTAATTTGCCACAATATATAAAAGATCCCTACAAGCGTTTTGTGGAGAATAAGTTGCGCGACAACTTCGACTTCAAAGGCGTTCCCATTCAGATTTATTTTAGACAGAAATAAGCGGCTTAGCTAAAAATTCATGGAAAACAATCTTGTCCTTTATAATACGTTAACACGAACGAAAGAGAAGTTTGAACCGTTAAATGCCCCTTTCGTTGGAATGTATGTTTGCGGACCCACGGTATACAGCGATGTGCATCTAGGAAATTGTCGCACCTTCGTGTCCTTTGATCTTATTTTTCGATACCTCTTGCATTTGGGCTTTAAGGTTCGTTACGTACGTAATATCACGGATGCAGGACATTTGGAAGGCGACCGTGATGAGGGCGATGATAAATTTGCGAAAAAGGCAAAATTGGAACAGCTGGAACCCATGGAAATCGTGCAGAAGTATACATTGGGCTTTCACGACGTGTTACGCCTATTTAATACCTTGCCTCCCAGCATCGAGCCAACGGCTACGGGCCATATTTCAGAACAGATCGAGATGGTTAAGCAAATCATCGATAATGGATTTGCTTATGAATCCAATGGTACGGTGTATTTTGATGTCGAAAAGTATGTGCAGAGCAACGACTATACGGTGTTGACCAACCGTAAGTTGGAAGATATGTTAAACAATACGCGTGAGCTGGGCGGTCAAGACGAAAAGCGGGGGCGTTTGGATTTTGCACTTTGGATAAAAGCTAAACCGGAGCATATCATGCGCTGGCCTGCTCCTTGGAGTGTGGGCTTTCCGGGCTGGCACATCGAGTGTTCGGCGATGAGCAGCAAGTACCTTGGTGCACAGTTTGATATCCATGGCGGGGGTATGGATCTGGCAGCAACACACCACACCAATGAGATTGCCCAGTCTGAAGCTTGCAACCATGTTCATCCAGCCAAGTACTGGATGCACACTAATATGTTGACCGTTAATGGTGCGCGGATGTCCAAATCAGCGGGCAATGGCTTTTTGCCCCATCAATTGTTCACTGGTGATCATCCCTTACTAACCAGAGGGTATTCGCCTATGTCCGTTCGTTTCTTCATGATGCAGGCGCATTACCGTAGCACGTTGGATTTTTCCAATGAAGCGTTAGATGCTGCAGATAAGGGCTATAAACGCTTGATGTCTGCTATAGCTTTGTTGGATAAGATGAAGGCTACGGATTCCAAGCCTTCGAGCTTCGATTGCGCAGCTACAAGGGATCGTTGCTACGCCGCGATGAACGACGATTTCAATAGTCCGGTTTTGATCGCCGAATTATTTGAGGTGGTACGATTTGTGAATGCAGCGTACGATGGAAAAGCAAAAATTGACAGTCAGACCATTACCGAAATAAAGTCTTTAATGCAGCATTTTGTATGTGATATTTTGGGATTGAAAGATGATCTATTGACGCAGGATAACGGAAGTTTAGATGAGCTTATGCAAATTATCATCAATATCCGTAATGAAGCTAAAGCAAATAAAGATTTTACGACCTCCGATCGGATCCGTGAAGAACTCAGTGCAGCTGGTATTCAATTAAAAGACAGCAAGGACGGAACACTTTGGAATAAGATTTGATTGTAGGACGACAAAAATGTATTAATGAAATTAACAAAAATTTATTCGCTTGTCGTACTTTATGCCTTTTTCGCGTCGCTATCAAGCGTTCAAGCGCAGCTTCCGGATAAAGTAGGGGGGCTCATCCGAGCCGATCGGACGGCGGCGAATATCGCCAAAACTGCCGGTACGCATGAGGCGCTGATGTCCATTGTCGATAAAGAATCCACCTTGTATGTTCCTTCGCCCGTCAACGCCGTAAACTACCTAAGCAATCGACCTAATCTTCCTGATGTATTGACATGGCAGCCTAATTTCGCGCTGGTGTCTAAAAGTCAGGACTGGGGCGTTACTTCTGGTCCCATGGAATTTCAGAAGATAGGTGTCATCAAGCGTTACGGGCAGTATCTGACGGTGTGGCGAAGAGATAGAAAAGGGAATTGGAAAGTCCACCTGCGTGCAGAGGTAGAAAACTTTGGGAAAGGTACCAAATCAGACTTGGTTTTTTACGAGCCTGATGATTCCTGGTATCTTAAGCACCGGTCCAAGGTACGTCTCCAGCAACGTGAAGAGGTAGTCACACAAAGTGATGAACTCTTTTCGACGATTTTAAAAGCAGATAATGAAGCAGCTTTTAATGAATTCCTATCAGACGACGTACGTTATTATTATCCTTGGGAACCCGAAATGGAGGGTAAGAAAAACGTACTGGCTTTTTTAAAGAAAAAACGTATAGAAATTACGACAGAACCTACGGGCGTTGGGCGGGCCTATAGTGGCGAGTATGCTTACACTTCCGGCACGGCAAATGTCCGTTCAAAAGAGAAGGTCGTGAAATTCAACTATATCCGGATTTGGCAATTGAAGGACGATTATCAATGGCGCGTGCTGGTGGAGATGATGTTCGAACGCTAGTTTTCGGTCATATGGGTTGTATTGGAAAGCAGTGGGCGCAGCATATAAATGCACGTTACGACTATTTCAATCCAATAAAAAAGCTGATCATTTTCTGATGATCAGCTTTTTTACTGGTGGTTTATGTTGCCTTATTTCTTGGCGAGGCTTTCGTCAGTTATCCACAGTTTAAGCTCGTCGCACGCCAAAAAATCCGGGTTGATATCAATAAAGGTATTATCTTTTCTAGCTTCGAACCATTCGCTTAAACTTCGATTTATTTTATCCTGCTTTGCTGCCTCTTGGATCTTGGCAAAATCCTGCTCAAGATTTGCCTTATGTGGTGCAATACGGGATTTCAGATACATAAACTTGTAGACTTGGTTGCCTGTTCGATCTTTGGACAGGAAGGCCTTGGAATATTGGCCTACTTGCAAGGGGTCAATAGCCGTGAAGGTCTCCCGGTCTAGTTGGTCCATTGCAATTAGGCTTGAGCGGTCTTCCTCATTGACAATCATCCCTCCTGTGTATTTCGTTTCATTGTTGTCCGAATAAGTAGAGGCCGCGAGGTGAAAGCTCAATTTGCCTTGTTCTACTTTGTCATATATGCTGTCAATTTTCGCCTTAGCGCGTTGCAGACTGGCGTTTGTAGGTTTTGTTTTGATCAGTACGTGGCGTACATTCACCTCTTCCCCACGACGCTGTAAAACTTGTAGAAAGTGAAACCCATACATGGTCTCAAAGACCGGAGATACTTCGCCTTCCTTCAATTTAAAGGCCATCGCCGAGAACTCCTTCACATAACTGTCTCGCGTGGCGAAGCCCAGTTCGCCACCATAAGGAGCGGAGCCATCCTCCGAATAGAGCCGTGCCACGGTGCCGAAGTCCGAGCCGTTAACAACCTGCTGACGATAACCTTCTGCCTTTTGTTTGAATTGCTCTTTCTCTTCTTTTGTTAAAACGGGGTTGATGACAATCTCGCCCACCTCTACTTCCGTGTTGAAATATGGTAAACTATCTTGGTTCAATCCGGTAAAATAGCTTTTGACTTCCTGTGGCGTAACATTAATGGTCGTTACGATGTTTTGCTGCATTTTCTGCGCTTTCAATTGTTCGCTGATACTGGGACGCATTTCTTCTTTATATTGAAGTAACGATCGGTTCAAAAACTCTTCTAAACGTTCTTTGCCACCCGCTTGTCTCACCATCATTTGCATCCGTCTGTTCAAGTTGTCGTCCACCTCGGCCTCGGAAACCTCGATAGAGTCAATAATGGCCTGTTGAGAGAGGAGTTTTTGGGTGACAAGCTGCTGCAACAGATAACATTTCATGTTGTCATTGGGCTTCTCGCCCTGTGCCAAATATTGCGCATATTGCATTTCGATATCCGACTGGAGGATAATACCTGATCCGACTGTCGCCACCACACGGTCCACCAGTCGACTCTGCGCACCTGCAATCTGCAAACCACATACAGCAATGATCATTGCTGCCAATAAATTTATGTATTTTTTAATCATAGAGTCTCTCTTTTGCGCCGTGCAAAATTATCAGAAAATAACGGGAATAACATGCTCTTTCTGAGATAATTTTTCGGTAATTATACACTTCAAATGTACTAAATCTTTGCGCGCTAAATTATTAAAAATGTTAAAAAATCATTTTTCTTTAACCATATTTAACAGCTTCGTTGTTATTATAGTTGTGGTAAATAATATGTAACTTGGGATATTTACTACATGTCGATCATATATGAGAACGTTAATCATTGTTTTACTTAGTTTTTTTATGCTGAAATCTACTGCACAAGAAATCCCCATGTTCGTGGGGACTTACACGAACAAAGGGAGTCAAGGAATTTATCTATACATGTTTGATAGTGAGACTGGCGACGCGGTGCTTTACGCAGCCACGGCCGCACAAGATCCCTCATTTTTGGCACGTTCGGAAGATGGTAATATGTTGTATGCTGTCCGTGAACAGGACGCGGAAACCGCCGAAGTCGCTGCCTATACCTTTGATGGGGACCTCCTTTCTTTCGTTAACAGTCAGCCTACCGGCGGCGGCGCCCCGTGTCACGTTGTGGTAGGGAGAAAGCATCCTTTAGCGCTTGTTTCAAACTATGGTGGAGGCTCTTTAGCGGTATTTAAATTGGATGACAATGGCGCGTTGGGGGAAAGGATTCAGCTCATCCAGCAGGAAGGGCAAGGCCCAGATAGCGATCGTCAAGAAGCATCTCATGTGCATTCGGCATTTTTCACCGCGGATGAAAAACGGGTGTTTGTGCAGGATTTGGGTGCTGATCGCGTGACCATATATCGTGTGTCGCATGAACGAGATCAATACAAACTGGTTGAAGAAACAGTTATTGCTACACCTCCAGGCGGAGGGCCGCGTCATTTGATACTGGACCAAGCAGAAAAGAACTGCTATGTTTTGCTGGAAATGAAAGCGCAAATTGCCCGTTATAGAAAAGAGAAGGATGACTGGAAGCTCGTGGACACTGTTTCGATCAATGCCGATGGATTCGCCGGCGAAAATGGGGCAGCTGAAATAAAGTTTTCACCGGATTATAAGTTCGTGTATGCAAGCAATCGAGGAGAGGCCAATAGTATTGCTCTTTTTGAAGTTGGTAAGTCTGGCGAATTGCTCAAAAAAGAAGTATATGCCGTGGAGGGTAAAGAGCCGCGCAACTTCAATATCAGCCCCGATGGAAAATTTTTATTGGTTGCCAATCAGGGTACGGATGATATCGTGGTTTTTCGTCGTGACCTAAACAGCGGCGAACTGGAAGATACCGGAAAAAAGATTGAGGTATCTACGCCTGTCTGTATTATATTTTAGACGTTGCGTACATCAGCAGTGACGCAACAGCGCGTTTGCGTCACTCGGTTTCTTCTTCGGTTTTCGCAATGTTGCGGTCTGTGGACTGATTTTTTTCTGCCTCATCCTCCTCACTTTCCAATTCGTGGGTCTCTTCATTGTACATCCCTTCCAGCTCATCGATTACGGTATCTTTCCAAAGTGGGGTGCCGGTAAAATAAGCTGCGCGTCCTATCATATGTGCAGCGATCGGCGCGGTAATGATCAGGAAAAATATAATGGCAATAGCTTTTGTCGTGACCGAAACGTCCGGAAACATGATCGCAGCGCATATGAGAAGGAGTCCGACACCTAAAGTCGACGCCTTGACCGTAACAGACAATCGCAAATAGAAATCAGGCATGCGTAGGATGCCGATAGACGCGAATAATATCGATAGGACACCTATCGTACTGATTATAGCTAATATAATATCAATCATTTTTCTGTTTTTCTGTGTAATAGGCAAAGGCTACCGTGCCTAAAAAAGCAATAAGGGCAAGTATAATGGCAACATCCAACAATACAGCTTGATTGGAACGTATGCTGTAGACGGTGATGATACCGATCCCGGTGGTGATAATTAAATCCAAAGCGATAACCCGGTCAACCAGCGTAGGCCCCTTAAATAGCCGAATGAATACCAACATAACGGCGATGGATAGCACGGGAAGAATAACGTAGTCAAAATATGTTTCGAGTGTAATCATCGTAGAATTGCTAATAACCTTCTTTCGAGTCCTGTTTTGGTCTGTCTGACGAATGTTTCGGGATCCGTAAGGTACATCACGTGGATATAGATTGTTTTTTTGTCATCACTGATATCAATAATCAGGGTGCCCGGCGTCAGCGAGAGCATGGTACTTAACAGATTAATTTCAAAATCCGTAGAAGCGTTCAGTGGATATCGAACGATCCCAGGTTTAAAGAAATATTTGGGCGTAACAACATCGAACGCTACCTGTATATTTGCTTTGATGACTTGGTATAAGAAATAAAATATAAAGCTGATGATCTTCGGGACACGGTAGAAATACCGTTGATCCAGTTCGTTTCGATTCATGATCCACAGCACGAAAAAACCGAGCATAAACCCAAACAAAAAATTTGTGTAATACATGGATCCCGTGAGCGCTACCCAAATTGCCGATAGCAACAGGTTCATTAAAAAGTATTTAATCATATGCTAGTTCGTTTTATCTCCCAAGACGGCTTCGATATACTCCGAGTTATCCATCAGTTGAGAGGAAATTTTATCCGTTATATTGATAATTGCTTCTGCATTTAATCCTACATAAAGTGTGACGACGCCTAAAATCAGAATGGGTAAAACCATCAATAGTTTTCTGTAGGGGCGCATCGGCGCAAAGCGATCGTCGAGAAGATCTTCCTGCGGAGGGTTTTTCCAAAACACTTGCGACCACATCTTGGCGATAACGTACAGCGTTATGAAACTTCCAATAATCAAGGCTGCAGCGAAAAAGTAATGGTGCATTTCAAAAGCGCCCTGAAAAAGGAATATCTTTGGCCAAAACCCCGACAACGGTGGTATACCGACCAAAGAAAACAGCACGATGGCAATCATCAACGATATTTTCGGATAGTCGCGATAAAGACCACCTAATTTTCCCATATCTAGGGTTCCGCGTAGTTGACGGATCAAACCTGCTATTAAGAACATATTTGTTTTGACCATGATATCATGTATAAGATAGAACACGGTTCCCATTAACGCTATCTTCGTAAACATCGCTATACCGCCGACCATAAAGCCGATGTGACATACTATCAGATAGGAAAAAAGCCTGCGTACATTTGTTTTTATGAGCGCTCCAAATGCTCCGGTGATGATGGTCATGACAGCAATACCCATAAGTAACGTTCGCGTGAAGTCGTCGGGAATGAAAATCAGGCTCAGGACGCGTATAAGTGCATAGATACCAACCTTCGTCAACAACCCCCCGAATGTAGCTGCAACAGCAGATGGAGGCGTGTGGTAGGAGGATGGCAACCAATAGTACAAAGGGAATACGGCAGACTTAATGCCGAAGCCAATAATGAAAAAGCAGGAGGTGATGCCCACTAATGTTTTGTTTTGGACCAGTTGGATCTTAAGTGCGAGATCTGCCATGTTGAGTGTGCCGGTTATCCCGTACAAAATCCCGATTCCAGTCAAGAAAAACATGGAAGCCAAGATGTTCATAGCCATATACTTGACGGCTCCCTCCAATTGCGCTTTCCGCCCTCCTAACGTCATCAACACAAAAGATGATATGATGATGACTTCGAAAAACACGTATAAGTTGAAGATATCACCCGTGAGGAAGGCTCCCTGCAACCCCATAATCAAGAAGTGGAAAATCGGGAAATAACCGTAAAGCATGCGTTGTCTGCTCAGGCTTACCGAAGAGAACAACGATACGGCGACGCCTGCTATGGATGTCAAGAGAACGAGCGTCGCACTGAAGGCATCGGCAACGAAGACGATGCCGAAAGGTGCATCCCAATTTGCAGCGTTCATCGTTAAGATACCATCTGCCTGCACACGCGTAAACAGGCGTATCGCAACGAGCAGACCAATGATGCTGCCTCCGACGCTTAGAAAACGCTGCGTCACGGTTTTTCGCCAAAACATCAGTTGGGCAATAGCCGTAAAAAGCTGTACAAAAATAGGAGCCAAAATATGGTTGTCTATCATAGATCTTCTTCCTCCGGTGTGTTTAAATCATCTAAATCGTCTGAGTCCACCAGCGCATACACTCTTTTCAGGAGAACAATTGCAAAGGACGTAAGTGCGAAACTGATGACGATAGCAGTTAAAATTAGGGCTTGGGGTATAGGGTCTGCGTAGATATCTTGGAATACCTTGTAGGCTTCGTTGATCACAGGAGGACTTCCTTTCGTAATTTTACCCAACAAAAAGATTAAAATATTAGTGCCATTCCCCAACAGCATGATGCCCAAAAGTAGCTTCACCATGCTTCGGCGTAAAATAAGGTAAACGCCGCTCGCATACAATAAGCCTATGATGATAACCAGTAGTAATTCCATATTATTGTTCTAATGCTATGGTAAACAAAATGGTGAGCACAACCCCAATGACGACCAAATATACCCCTAAGTCAAAAAATAGGGCCGACCCGATCATGCCAATGACCGGAATTGGCTCCTCAAACCAAAGCCCAGTCATAGGCGGCAAACCAAGTAGCAGCGGCGCGACAACGCTTAACGTAGAGATTGCCAAACCAATTGGGATTAGGGATAGGGGCTTATAGCGCAATATCTTCATGGTGCTTGCTGTGCCATTGGCAAAACTATGGAGTACAAAAGCAATAGAGGCCACCAATCCGCCTACAAAGCCCCCTCCGGGATAGTAATGTCCCCTTAGCAGCAGAAAAAACGAAAACAATAAGAGGATCGGTAGTAGATACCGCGTTGCTGTCTGTAATATCGCACTTTTCATACATTCTTACTTTATAACGCCATTTCAAAAACAGGCGCTGCTTTTACTCTTTTTCTGATGATTTTAAACGTAACCTAATCAAACTGTAGACGCCGATTGCCGCGATGGATAATACAACCGTTTCGAACATGGTGTCAAGACCGCGGAAATCCACGAGAATAGTATTGACCACATTTTTGCCCTTGGCCAGCAAATATGAATTTTCGCCGTAGAAACTGCTGATCTCTGTGACATTGGGTTCTTGCAACACTCGCAGGGCAATGAGGGAAAGGATAACACCAAAGCCCAGCGCCACCACGGCATCACGAAGCTGTAGCCAGCGGCTTGTGATATTGATAAAGCTTGGGAGTTTGTACAAAACCAATACAAACAACACGGTAGTAAGGGTGTCGATGGTGAACTGTGTCATCGCCAGATCGGGTGCGCTGTAGAATACGAACATCAAACAGATGCAATAACCAATGACACTCGTAGATACCACCGACGTCAAGCGAGAGCGCGTCGTCACAATAATATATAAAGCACCCAAAAGCATGGCTACAATTCCGACTTCATACCAAGATAATGGTGTTAGGCTGTCCCATTTAATGTGTATGGGTCCGCTGATCCACAATTTATAGCCCAATAAGATTTCGGCAAAAACGATAATCTTAATGTGATAGGAACGCAGGTAACCATTGTGGAATGTTTGCGTATACCAATTTGATAGCCGCATCGTGGATCTTCCTATGATGGAAAATATACGCTGTGGCGCAATACTATTGAGGCGCTCTACCGCGGCAAGCTTTCGTTCACTTGGCTTATTAAAGAAGTAAACCACTATACCTATCAAGAGGGTGGCCAAGCTCAGTAGCAGCACGGTGTTAAAGCCGTGCCATATTTTTAAATGCATGGCAGTATCTGTCTGTACGATGGCATTTGCTGCTTGATAATTGAAAATATCCCCGATATAACCCGGGAAGACGCCAAATATTAAACCCAAACTACCTAAGATCAGCGGTGGAATCCACATGGACGGATATGGAAGGTGTACGTTAGCGAAGCCAGGTGGGAGTTTTCCCGTGAAAGGCTTTAGACCGGCCATAAAACCCGCCGCCACCAAACCAATGTTCGTGATCACGGCTAGGGCGGTAAGCCATAGCGTCCAATTTGTCTTGTAATGCAAAGTAGCTTCGTAAATTAGGTCTTTGCCTATAAAGCCAAAAGTTGATGGAAGCCCGGCACTAGACAGCGCGGCCAGCAAGGCTGCGATAAATACAGGAAAGAGCACTTTTCGCAGACCGCCCAATTTGGTGAGGTCACGGGTGTGTGTTTCGTGATCGATGATGCCGGTGACCATAAAAAGCGTAGCCTTGTAAAGCGCGTGCACCAAAATGAAAACGGCCGCTGCGATGATCGCTTCCTGCGTTCCGAGCCCTAAAAGAAAAGTTAAAACACCCAGCGCTGATATGGTCGAATAGGCAAGAATTCCTTTCAAGTCGACCCGAAAAAGTGCATGTATGGCCGCAAATACCATCGTGAATCCCCCGACAATCAGCAGGGTATTATTCCAAATTTCTGTATGGCCGAGTATTGGCGTAAAGCGTGCTAGGAGATATATTCCAGCTTTCACCATGGTTGCAGAATGCAGATAGGCAGAAACGGGCGTCGGCGCTTTCATCGCCCCCGGCAACCAAAAGTGGAAGGGAAACTGCGCCGACTTTGTAAAGGCGCCAATAAATATCAAACCAACAATCAGTGGATATTGGGGGTGGTCGACGATGAGATCATGCTTTGTGAAAAGCTCGCTAATCATGAATGTGCCTGCAATATGACCCATATAAATAAGGCCGGCAAGCAAGAAAAACCCTCCCAAACCCGTGATGCTCAAAGCGCTTAAAGCGCTGTCCCGGGAAGCTTTACTGTCGTTGTTAAACCCAATTAAGAAGAAGGAGCTGATGCTGGTAAGCTCCCAAAAAACAAATAGGGTAAGGATGTTGTTTGAGAGTACTACGCCCAGCATGGCGCTCATGAAAAGTAACAAATAGGCAAAAAACCTATCAAAATATGGATGCCCCTTTAAATAAGTCCTGCCGTAAAAGAAGATGGCTGTACCGATGCCTGTAATCAGTAGAGCAAAGAGAAGCGACAGGCCATCCAGTCGAAAATCCAAGTTGACACCTAAACTGGGAACCCAATCCACATGTTGCACCAAATTCGTTCCGCCCAAGATGGTAGGGATATGCAGTAGGTAAAACACAAAAAGAAGTACAGGTACCAAAGGGAGCACGATACTCCATTTTGCTTTAACCAGCTTGCCAAAAGGAATAAGAAGGCTCGATGTTATTAACCCTGTTAAAACAGTAAATAGCATGCAGTCTTTAAATTGTAATTATTGGAAATGGTATAAAAATAGTAAAAAATGGGGATATTTCCGCGGTAAATTTTGCATTTCTTAAGTAAGGCGCAATTCTTTTGACGGTAGGGGGTAGGAAGGGATTAAAATAAAAACGCGCTGGGCGCGTTTTTATTTTCTATTTGTGAATTGCGGTTGCTCCGTCGATGATGGAGTCTACCACAGAAGGATCCTGTAACGTAGAGGTGTCGCCCAGGTTTGCCGTTTCACCTTCGGCGATTTTGCGAAGTATGCGGCGCATAATTTTGCCGGAGCGTGTTTTCGGCAAGTCCGATACGAACTGGATGATATCTGGTTTTGCGATCGCGCCGATGATACGTGTGATAGTCTGTAGGATATCTTTACGCGTGCTTTCTTCGTCGATATGATGGTTTGCAATCACATAAGCATAGATACCTTGTCCTTTTACAGGATGTGGGTAACCGACGATGGCCGATTCGACAACGTCAGCGTGCATATTGATTGCATTTTCGACTTCTGCCGTACCAATCCGGTGCCCGGAAACATTGAGAACATCATCCACACGCCCTGTAATCCTATAATATCCTTCAGGACTGCGATAGCAGCCATCACCTGTAAAATACTTGTTCTCATAGGTTGAAAAGTAGGTCTGCTTACAGCGTTCGTGGTCGCCCCAGGTGGTGCGAAGCATGCCCGGCCACGGGAATTTTATGCATAGATTCCCCGAAACATCATTGCCCTCTATTTCTTGCCCGTTTTCATCCATTAAACAGGGCTGTACACCGGGCAGTGGTAACATGGCATAACCGGGGATGGTCGGGGATATGCCGGCCAAAGGAGAAATCAAGATCCCTCCATTTTCCGTTTGCCACCAGGTGTCGGCTATAGGCGCTTCGCCTTTTCCCACCTTATCGTGATACCAGTGCCAAGCCTCTTCATTGATCGGTTCGCCTACAGAGCCCAGTTTTTTAAGACTGCTTAAATCTTTTCCATCAATATAATCGTCCCCGAAAGCCATCAATGAACGGATGGCGGTGGGCGCGGTATAGAGCGTGTTCACTTTGTACTTTTCCACAATATCCCATAATCTTCCCGCATCTGGGTAGGTTGGTGTGCCTTCAAACAATAGCGACGTAGCGCCCTGTGATAGGGGACCGTAGACAATGTAGCTATGTCCAGTGATCCAGCCGATATCTGCCGTGCAGAAATACACCTCGCCCGGTTGGTATTGAAAGACGTTAGAAAATGTGTATCCAGTATAAACCATATAACCGCCAGTCGTGTGCACGACACCTTTGGGCTTGCCCGTAGACCCCGATGTATAAAGAATGAAGAGTGGGTCTTCGGCGTCCATCTCTTCTGCTGGGCAGGGCGGGTTGCCCTGCGTTTCGACCTTTTTAATCTCGTCTTCCCACCAGACATCGCGACCTTTGATCATCGATACAGGTGTTCGCGAGCGCGTCAGTACAATGACACGTTCCACGGATTTGCATTGCATCAAGGCATCATCTACGATAGATTTAAGCTCTAATACCTTGCCGGCACGATAGCCGCCATCAGACGTGATGACCAATTTGCATGCTGCATCGCTGATGCGATCGGCGATGGACTGTGCAGAGAATCCACCGAATACCACCGAGTGGATAGCGCCGATACGTGCACAAGCCAACACCGCAATCACCAATTCCGGAACCATGGGTAGGTAAATACAAACCCGGTCGCCTTTTCCGATATTATTGTTTTTCAGTACGTTGGCAAAAGTTTCTACCTTATCCAAGAGCTGTTTGTAACTTAATATCCGGTGTGCTTCGTTCGGATCGTTGGGCTCCCAAATGATGGCAGGCTTGTCTCCATAATTATAAATATGGCGATCTAGGCAATTTTCTGTGATATTCACGCGGCCACCTTCAAACCATTTAATGCTTGGTTCCGTAAAGTTCCAGCTCAGGACATTTGTCCATTTTCTCTTCCAAAAGAAATGTTCTGCAATTTCTCCCCAAAATGCAGCTGGATTTTCGACGCTATGTTTATAGACGTCCTGATATTCCTCAAAACTTTTAATCTGTAGGTTCATATTTTTTCGGTGCAAAATTATGATGCATTATTCAATACGGACAATTATTTATCAAAACATGTCCGTATCGGATATAGATAGGCTAATTTAGTTTTTTTTGCCATCATTAACAATCTTTTTGCGCGATAAATGGGAAGAGAGAATGTTGCATTTGACAAAATTACTATCTTTAAAATATATGAATGCACTACGGCATGGCTACTACTTTTTAATTTACACCAATTTGCTGATAGCCTGTGCAGCCATGGCACAATGTGCGTTGACCTATATATTTTTTTCGGCTCCGTTCGATTATGCAATGATCGCCATTGAGGGTGCGGCAACCCTTTTGTTGTACAACTTCAGCCTCGTCCTTTCCCGTCCCAAAGATCCCAGCAAGTCGCTGTACAGAAGGACCCGTTGGGTGTTTAAAAACGAATGGGTCTTGTGGATGAACAGTTTCTTGGCGGTATCGGTGCTCGCTTACTCCGTTTTTAAGATCCACGTCTACAGTTTGCTTTTTTTGGGCATTATTGGCTTGTTTAGTATCGCTTACTCGTTTCCTATATTGCCTTACCGTGGCAAAATAGTGGGCCTGCGCCAGCTTCCTGCCATGAAGATTTTTCATATCGCCTTGGTATGGACATTAAGTTCCGTACTGTTGCCTGCTTTTGAGCTACATCTAAATGGGGGGGCGATAGAAGCACCTAAGTTGTTCGCACTCTTTGCTTTGAAGTATGTTTTTCTCTTGATTTGTACGCTACCATTTGATATCCGGGACATCAGACAGGATTCGTATTACCACCTTAAAACCATCCCGAGTATAATCGGAGCCGAGCGTGCCATTACACTGTGCTACATTCTGCTCGGTTTGCATAGCGTCGCCCTACTCACGACGACCTTTCCCTGGTCAATCAAAATCGGCGTGCTTACCACAAATTTGCTGATCGGCATTGTCTTCCGTACGATTGTTTTTCGCCACAGAGAGCATTACCATAGTGCATACCTCTTGGATTTTGCATTGGTGCTGCAATTTACGCTGGTGATGTTCGCGGTCAGTCTTTTTGCAATGTGGCGATGATTTTATCCGCGAGTATTGCCGATAATTTATAGTAGCTTTCGAAGGTCCAGCCAGCAACATGTGGACTTAACAGCACGTTATCCCTACTGCATAGATCGTTGTACCAATCCTGTTGGCCTAACATAGGGAATTTTTCTACCGGTAGAACATCAAATGCGGCTCCTAAAATCCTTCTCTCATCCAAATAATGGAGTACCGCGGGGATGTCTACGATACCACCACGGGCGCCCATTAAGAAGAATATGGGTTTGCGAAAGTGGAAAAGGTATTCCTTATCGACCATTCCTGTCGTTTCTCGAGTCAAGGGAATATGAAAGCTCAAGATATCGGCCTGTTTGACTACCTCTTCCATAGAAACTTCACGCACATATGGATCGGAAAAACCGGTTTTATACTTGTCGTAAGCGATGACTTGCACCTCAAAGCCCGAGAGTTTGCGTGCCATAGCTTGTCCGTTGTGGCCATAGCCAATCAGTGCGACTGTACGTCCCTTAAGCTCGTAACCGCGATTTTCCTCCCTACGCCATTTGCCCGCGCTGATTTCGCGGTGCCCACGGTTCAAGTTGTTCATTAAACTGAGCAACATACCGATCATGTGCTCGCCAACGGCATCTCTATTTCCTTCATTGGCTGGTATTAACTGTATGCTTTTGCGGTGGGCATAGGCTTCGTCAATATTGTCCATACCGGCGCCGGCTCTTGCAATGAAACGCAATCGAGAAGCTTTGTCGATAAAGTCTTCGTCTACTTGAAACTTCGAGCGTATAATCAAACCCGTATAATCCGCGATAATAGATGCAGCTTGTGATTTGTTCAATGCCGGTTGATAGTCAAAAGCAATTTTTGCAAGGCGTAGCTTTTCCAACAATACTTCATGTACATCATCAACAATTAAGATAGCGTCTCCCATTATTATTTATTAATAGCCATAAAATCTTCGTTTAATAGTTTGCGCAATTGGAGCTGCTTGAGTTTTTCCGGTAGGATCCGCATCAGCGCATTGCGAGCAGCGATGAGGAAAGGGTTTTCCCATTGCGCAACTTGTCCGATCTGCCAAGAAGTACGGGTGATATAGCGTGTGCGCGCTAGTCGGCGTTGGTTGAAGTGTTGAAATGCGGCAGTGGGTATGGTATTCTGCTTAAGCTCATCCACTAACACGGCAACATCTTCTATAGCTTGGCACGCTCCCTGCCCTAAATTAGGTGTGGTGGCATGTCCCGCATCGCCAATAAATAAAATTCTGCCGTAATTGAGCTGTGCTAACGGCTTTATATCGACAATGTCGTTCCACAAGAGCTCCGCATCTGAAGTTTGTGTCAATATTTGTCGGATCGTCTCATGGTAGCCCGAGAAATGCGTCAGGAGATCTTTCACTTGAAAATTTCTAAAGATGGGGTTGTCCGCTACCGAATTGATGCAGGCATACCAATAGAGCTTATTGCCCACAAGTGGCGTCATGCCGAAACGCCCTTTTGCTCCCCATGTTTCCGACCCATGTTGAAGCTGTAGACTGCTGTTGTCGATAATGGCACGCCAACAGGTGTAACCCGCATAGCGAGGTACGGCATTCGGGAGCAATTGCTGTCGAAGACGGGATTTTACTCCATCGGCCACAATCAAAGCGTCAGCTTCCACCGAGCTGCCATCATCGAAATGTATGCGAACCCTTTCACCATCCTGACGGGCATGGACGGCTTCCCTGCCCAAGATTACCGTATCTGCGGGAAGTTTGTTCAGTAAAAATGTATGGAGATCTCCGCGATGAACGGCGAAATTTTTCTGCTGTAGGTTTTGGGTAATACTATCCGTATCGGGTGCGGCCAATATACCGCCATATTGATCCAGAATATTATAGGAATCTAGGAAATGGCCGATCTGCTCGACGCCCGCACGCAGACCAAGGTAGTCGAACGCTTGCATGGCGTTTGCTGCAAGACCAAAGCCGGCACCGATTCCGCGCAGTATCGGTGCACGTTCGTAGACGATAGCGTTTATGCCGATGCTTCGAAGACCAATTGCTGCCGTCAGTCCGGCAACACCACCGCCAATAATAGCAAATTCCGTCTTCATAAAATCGTTTAGAGCGCTCCGCTTATTTCCCTAGTCAAGATTTCAAAATCTTTTACCGACAGGCGTTCTGCACGCAAGTCATACAAGGGGTTTTCGCTCATACGCTCTTTTGGAATGACGGCTGATAAGGAGTTGCGTAAAGTTTTTCGACGTTGGTTAAAGGATGCCTTGACCACGCGCCAGAATAATTTTTCGTCGCAATCCAGTGCTACCCGTTCATTTCGAGTCATTTTCATCACGCCGGATAGTACTTTGGGTGGTGGATTGAACGCACCGGCCTTTACGGTAAAGAGGTACTCGACATCATAGTAGGCCTGAAGGAAAACACTCAGAATACCGTACTCTTTGCTGCCGGGCTTTGCCACGCAACGTTCGGCAACTTCTTTTTGAAACATACCGGTCATCTGTATGACCCTATGGCGCTCATCTAAAATTTTAAAAAGTATTTGTGAAGAAATGTTGTACGGGAAGTTTCCGATAATGGCCATTGTCGAACCGAAATATCTATCGAAATCTAACGCTAGAAAATCCCCATGGATCAGCCGCTGTTCCAGTTGCGGATATTTCTCCGCTAGATAGGCGACAGATTCATCATCTACGTCGATCATCCAGGTTTCGTAAGCTGCTTTCTCTAATAAAAAATCAGACAAAACGCCCATTCCCGGTCCGACCTCCAGTACCTGTGTGAATCCAAGTGAGGGATCCAAGGCCTCTACGATCTTCTGTGCGGCATTTTTATCGTTGAGAAAATGTTGTCCAAGATGTTTTTTTGCGCGTACTGTACTCATATCGGTGATTTACGCAAAGATAAGCATCTTCGGCTTGCCACCGACTAAAAATCCATTTTATTCTACTCCTTGTTGTGCTCGTCGACCATCCGAGTTCTACAAATCTATGTAGGATACAGTAAAAGATGAAAAGGAGACAACGAAAATACTTAAAAATGGGGCAAGCGAATGACCGCAAGATACTCCTTATCTGTTTTGTAAGCACCCGGATAAAACATAAAACGTGAGATTACCTGCTTTTCACGCTAAGATTTGACATTATTTTTCGTTATTTTTGAAGGATTAAAGTGAACAGTTATGCTTGAAAAATTAAAAATTGGTATTACCATCGGCGATGTCAACGGAGTTGGTTTGGAAGTGATTATTAAGTCGTTGATGGACAATCGCGTTTTGGAATATTTTACGCCAATTGTTTACGGTAATACGAAAGTGGCTTCATTTCATCGGAAGGCTATTGGCATACAGGATTTCAGCTTTAATGTGATTCATAGTGCTGATCAAGCGAACCCTAAGCGCGCCAATATGATCAATTGCTGGCAAGAAGATGTAAAGATCACGCTCGGTGAACAAAATGAAGTGGGGGGCAAATACGCTTTTCTATCCTTGGATAAAGCCGTAGAAGATCTTCGTGCCGGTACCATTGACGCCTTAATTACCGCCCCGATCAATAAACATAATATCCAGCAGGAAGGCTTCAACTTTCCCGGACATACAGAATTTTTGCAGTCGAAAATGGACGCGAGCGACGTGCTTATGTTTATGATTGCAGACGAGCTGCGTATCGGCGTCGTGACAGGGCATATTCCTGTTAAAGATATCGCGGCATCCATCAGTGTAGAAGCTATCGTACAAAAGCTGAAGATGATGAACGATAGTTTACGTAAAGATTTTTGGATTCAAAAGCCGAAGATTGCTGTGCTTGGTTTAAATCCCCATGCCGGCGATAACGGTCTGATCGGAACTGAAGATGACGAAATTATCAAACCTGCCATACAGCAGGCAAAGGAAGAAGGGGTGTTTTGTTTCGGTCCTTATCCTGCAGATGGTTTTTTTGCGGGCGATGCTTTTACCAAGTTTGATGGGGTCTTGGCTATGTATCACGACCAAGGACTTATACCTTTCAAGCATATTGCCTCGCGCAAAGGAATTAATTTTACAGCGGGCCTGCCGATCGTGCGCACCTCTCCGGACCACGGAACGGGCTATGATATTGCCGGTAAGAATATGGCCTCTCATGAGTCATTCCTCGAAGCTATTTTCGCCGCTGTGCATATCGTCGAACGTCGGCGTGAGCAAGCGATTCTTGCCGCAAATCCGCTAGCCTTCCGTCGTCTATCTAAAGATCGCGATTAAACTAGACATCTTGCCATCGTATTTGCTGGTGCTGGATAAATATGCGCTCTATCATGGCGATAGAAAGATGATCCGCTATGCGGTTCTTATTTTATCCGCCTCTTTTATTAAATAATCATTATTTTTGACCATTGATAGGCTTAGGCCTAGAAATGATTGCTATGCGAGAAAATTTACAACACCCTATATTTCAGATAATCAGAGATTTAGCGGATAGGGAGCAGGTGGACTGTTATGTTATTGGTGGCTATGTTCGTGATCGTATTATGGGCAGGCCGTTTAAAAATGACGTGGATGTTGTGGTTGTTGGAAGCGGTATAGATTTCGCAAGTAAGCTCGGCGAGCAGTTACATACCAAAGTAGCCGTTTACAAGAATTTCGGCACTGCTATGCTGGTACACGACAACATCAATATTGAGTTTGTGGGGGCCCGGAAAGAATCTTACCGATCAAACTCCCGTAACCCTTCTGTGGAAGATGGCACATTGGAAGACGATCAGCATAGACGCGATTTTACCATCAATGCGATGGCTTATGGATTGAATGCACAAAATTTCGGGCAGTTGCTGGATCCCTTCCATGGTCGTCAAGACATCGAACTGCGAACTATCCGTACACCGCTGGATCCAGATATTACGTTTTCAGACGATCCATTGCGCATGATGCGGGCCGTCCGTTTTGCCTCACAATTGGGTTTCAAGATTGATGCACTCGCACTCGCATCGATGGTATCCAAGGCCGAGCGTATACAGATTATATCGAAAGAACGTATAATCGAAGAGTTGAATAAAATTGTTCTTTCCCCGAAGCCATCCGTTGGTTTTCGATATCTTTTCGATACGGGTCTATTGAAGTTGATCTTCCCCGCGATGCAAGACCTCCACGGGGTGGACGTCATCGACGGACGGGGGCATAAGGACAACTTTTACCATACCCTTGAAGTGTTGGATAACATCGCGGAATACAGTTCCGATCTGTGGTTACGTTGGGCTGCTATCATGCATGATATTGCAAAGCCGGCCACCAAAAGGTTTGATAAGCGAGCGGGATGGACCTTTCACGGACACGAGGATCGTGGTGCCAAAATGGTGCCTAAGCTTTTTGCAGAATTAAAGCTGCCGTTAAATGATAAGATGAAGTTCGTGCAAAAATTGGTACAGCTGCACCTTCGTCCGATTGTCTTGGCACAGGATATCGTTACTGATTCTGCTGTCCGCAGGCTCCTCTTTGATGCGGGGAACGATATCGATGCCCTGATGGCTTTGTGCCATGCGGATGTGACGACCAAAAACGCGTACAAGAAAAGGAAATATCGAGACAACTTTGAATTGGTCAAACAAAAGTTGCGCGATGTGGAAGAACGTGATCAGATCCGAAACTGGCAACCACCGGTGACAGGCGAGGACATTATGGAGCTGTTCGATTTGAAGCCCGGCCGCATCATTGGTAAGATCAAAAACGCGATGCGAGAGGCTATTCTAGAGGGAGATGTTGCCAATACGCGGGAGAGTGCCCTGAAGTTTGTCCTTCAGCAAGGTGAAAGTTTGGGACTCGTCCGTAAGAACACCGCGAAGCTTTAATTTTTTAAAATTTATTGTATTTTTATCCTTCGGTAAAAAACTAAACGATACAACAAAGAATGGCTATTTACAGATTTCGAGTGACTTTTGAGGATTATGAGGATATCTACCGTGAAATTGATATGCCCTCAAAAGGTACATTTTTAGCGCTTCATGAGGCAATTCATCAATCGACAGGCTACAAAGCAGATGTTTCTTCTTCTTTCTATGTCAGTAATGACCAATGGAAGAAAGGCACGGAAATAGCACTTCTTCCTTCATCACGAAAAGCCGATACGGGCGTTCTGTTGATGGAAACCATCCGCCTGAGCAAATTTATTGATGACCCACACCAAAAGTTCTATTATATATACAATTTTGACCGTCCTTATGATTTTCACGTTGAGCTGGTCAAGATCCTGAAAGAAGAGGATGGCAAAGTCTATCCTTTGATCTCGCGGGTGGTGGGCGATGCTCCGAAAAACGCTTCTGCAGCAAACTTCCCGTTATCCACTGGTATAGACGACGATGATGAGGATGAGGAGATTACAACCGACGAGACCGAATATGGCGTAGATGACGAAGAGGAATTCGATATGTTCGATGATGGTGAAAGTGAAGGCGAAGAGCAAAGCGAACAGAAAAGTGGGTACGAGGATGAATTTTAATCATTTATCAACGTGCAACACATACAGCAAATGCCTTAAGTTAATTACTTAAGGTATTTTTTTCACGGTAATATGAGGGAAAATAAAAAGCGGCTCCTTGTCGTTGTCGGGCCTACGGCTGTCGGAAAGACAGCATTGGCAATCCGATTGGCGCAACATTTTAAGACAGAGGTGCTGTCCGCAGACTCGAGGCAGTTCTATCGAGAAATGTCTGTTGGCACGGCAAAACCTACGCGGGAGGAATTGCAGCAGGTGCCCCATCATTTTGTGGATTCGCATACCGTTGCGGAGGAATATTCAGCGGGCGACTTCGAGCGTGATGCCTTGAAATTATTGGATAGTCTGTTTCTTGAACATGACCATGTTGTACTTGTGGGTGGATCTGGTCTTTTTGTCCGAGCCCTTTGTGAGGGATTGGACAATTTCCCTAAGCCCCCAATGGCGGTTCGGGACAAACTTAATGCGCTTCTCCACGAAAATGGTTTGGAGGTTCTGCAACAACGATTACAGAACGTAGATCCCGCATATTATGCAACGGCCGACATACAGAACCCGCAACGGGTTGTCCGTGCGCTGGAAGTTTTTGAAGCAACCGGCAAGCCCTTTTCATCTTTCCGACAGCAGGAAACCGTAGAAAGACCATTTGAAATTTGCACGATCGGTCTTAATATGGAACGATCTGAACTCTATGAGAGGATAAATCGGCGTGTAGATAACATGATGGACAACGGCTTATTGGAAGAGGTGAAATCGTTATTGCCTTATCGCGGCAAGCCGGCTCTACTGACTGTTGGGTATGCCGAAATATTCGATCACTTAAATGGCCAATGCAGCTTGGAGGACGCCGTTGATCGAATTAAACAGAACTCTAGACGATATGCCAAGCGGCAGATAACTTGGTTTAAGAAGTATGGAAATACACGCTGGTTTTTGCCAAATGCTTGGGACGAAATTTTAGCCTATATAGGCCGTTAAAAAAAGGGACAATCCATGACCGTCCCTTTTTCTATGCTATATAATAAAGTTCCAACCAAATGGATCTTCGATTTTACCGTAACGTAGCTGATTTAAGTAATCCAATACCTTGTTCGAGAACTCACGGCCCTCTACTGCTGGCAGTTCATAATCTTGACCCTCGAATCCGATTTTGGAGATATGCGTTATTGTAGCAGCGGTCCCTGCGGCGAAGGCTTCGGTTACACGGCCATCTTTAATGCCATCCAACAACTCCTGTACGGATACCTTACGTTGCTCGGCTTTAAAGCCCCATTTCTCTGCAAGTTCCATAATCGTACGCCTCGTAACACCGTGTAAGATGGTGTCGCCGTGTGGAGTGATGATGGTATCGCCGATACGGAAAATAAGATTGGCGGTACCTGCTTCTTCGATGTATTTGTGTTCAGCGGCGTCGGTCCACATGATTTGATCGTAACCTTCGTCATTGGCTAATTGTGTCGGATAAAGCGATAGCGCATAGTTGCCCGCATTTTTGGAAAAACCTACGCCGCCTTCTGCCGCACGGGTGTAATGGGTTTCTACTTTCAAGCTGATGGGCTTACTGTAGTATGCACCTACTGGACAAGTGATGATTATAAACTTATAGGAGGCGGAGGGGTGCACACCTAATGCGGCCTCGGTAGCGAACATAAACGGCCTGATATATAAGGACGTTCCATCCAAAGCGGGCACCCAGGCCTTATCGACCTGTAGGAGCTCCTTCAGGCCTCCTAAGAAGATTTCCTCTGGTATCTCCGGCATCTGCAGGCGTCGTGCAGATTTGTTGAATCGTTCCCAATTTTTATCAGGACGAAAAATACTGACCGTGCCATCGGCAAATTTGTAACCTTTAATGCCTTCAAAGATTGATTGACCATAGTGTAAGGAAGACATGGAGGGACTTATGCGCATCTCGCCATATGGAACGATGCTGACGTCTGTCCATGCGCCGTTGTCATAATTAGCCACCAGCATATGGTCTGACATGATTTGACCAAACTTCAGATTGTTGAAATCCACTTGCGAAAGTCTCGACTGTGTTGTCTGCTCTACGCGAATGGAGGAGGTATTCGTCTCGCTCATCACATTAAAAATTAAGAATGTGCAATTTAGGAAAAAAGAATCAAAAGATTCTCACCTCGATGATCGCTATTGTTTATTGATTGATGATTTTGAGGAGATCATCCAAGTAGGAACGATCGTTTGCTAGCCGAGGAACCTTATTTTGTCCGCCCAACTTTCCGCGAGAAGCCATCCAACGGTAGAAGAGATTTTTTTCTGCGTTGTGGACGATTGGGAAGGACAATGCCATGTCTTTGTAACGTTTGGCATCATAATCCGAATTGATCTCACGCAAGGTGTTGTCCAATATTTCGCAAAATTCCTGGAAGTTGCGCGGTTCTCGTTCAAACTCAATAATCCATTCATGCGCACCGGCTTTACCCTTATCGAAATATACCGGCCCCGCCGTGTAATCTTTGATAATGGCTTCTGTTATTTGGCAAGCTCGCTGCAAGGCGTGTTCGGCATTGTCGACGATGACCTCTTCACCGAACGCGTTGATGTAGTGTTTGGTTCTGCCGGATATCTGAAAACGATAGGGGGACAGTGACGTAAAGCGAATGGTATCACCAATCTTATAGCGCCATAGGCCCGCATTGGTAGATATAATTAGTGCATAGTTTTTATGGAGCGCGACCTCGTGCAAAGCGAGCGTTTGTGGATGCTCTTCGTGCATATGCTCGACAGGAAGAAATTCGTAATAGATACCATAATCCAGCATCAATAGCAAATCTTCGGAACCGGACTGATCCTGCAATCCGAAATAACCTTCTGAAGCATTGTAATTTTCCAGGTAATACATGTTTTCGGAAGGGATGAGTTGCTTGAACTGTTCCCGGTAGGGTTTGAAGCTTACGCCACCGTGCCCATAAAACTCCAGATTAGGCCATACCTCCATGAGGTTTTCCTTGCCGGTCAACTCCAGCACTCGCTTCGCCATGACGATGTTCCAAGTGGGGACGCCGGCGAGACTAGTTACATTCTCTTTGATTGTAATCGATGCTATTTGGTCGATTTTTTCTTCAAAATTTGGATTTAAAGTCACCTCCAAGTTCGGGGTACGCTTAAATTCAGCCCAAAAAGGTAAATTACGAATAAGGATAGAGGAGAGATCGCCGTAGTAGGAGTCTGGGCTGAAATTATTTATTTGCGAGGAGCCACCAATTACAACGGACTTACCCGTAAACACTTTATTGTCGGGCTTATTGTGGCAATAGATCGACAGCATGTCTTTACCGCCCTGATAGTGGCAATCTTCCAATGCTTCCATGCTCACTGGAATAAATTTCGATCGATCAGATGTTGTTCCGGATGATTTAGCAAACCATTTTACATCGGTGGGCCATAGCAGATTTTGCTCGCCTTTGATCATGCGTTCTACATAGCCTTTGATATGGTCGTAATCTTGGATAGGAACCCTGTTCTTGTATTCTTCTGGCGTAAGGATACTGGTATAATCATACTTTTTTCCCCATTCTGTCGCTTCGGCTGTTGCAATAAGACTTTGGAACCATTCATCTTGGACATCATGGGGATATTTCATGAAAAGCTCGATCTGATGAATGCGCTTTTTCATAATCCACGTGAAGAGAGAATTGAGTAATTCCATAGTTAAGTACTGTCTGTGGGCTTTTGTTTATAGCTTTTTTCTTCGTAGTTCGAAATGACGACCGAGATAAAACTTACGGGCGAGCTCATTATCCGCGATCTCCTCGGGCGTGCCGGTGAGCATTATTTTCCCTTCGGTCAGCAGATAGGCTCTATCAGTTATCGACAATGTTTCCTGCACATTGTGGTCAGTAATGAGTACGCCGATATTCTTTCGCTTCAATTTTGAGACAATGGTCTGTATTTCTTCCACAGCAATAGGATCCACGCCGGCAAATGGCTCATCGAGCAGGATAAAATTTGGGTTAGCAGCCAGTGCGCGTGCAATTTCTGTCCTTCGCCTTTCCCCTCCAGAAAGGAGGTCGCCCCGATTTTTACGTACCCTGTTCAGGCTAAACTCTGCCAGTAGCTCTTCGAGTTTTTCTACACGCTCTTGCTTATTTGGATAGTGGATCTCCAAGACAGCTAAAATGTTGTTTTCTACAGAAAGCTTTCGAAAGACAGATGCTTCCTGCGCAAGGTAACCGATGCCTTTCTGAGCCCGCTGGAACATGGCGTCCTGCGTGATTTCTTGCTCGTCCAAAAATACCTGGCCATCGTTTGGCTTTATCAGGCCGACGATCATATAAAAGGAAGTGGTTTTCCCTGCCCCGTTAGGACCCAGCAAACCGACGATTTCACCCTGTTCCACATGGAAAGATACGTCGTTGACAACGGTGCGCTGTTTATACTTCTTGATTAAATTTTCGGCCCTTAAAATCATCTGTTCCTTAAACGTTTGATTACAAATATATTTTAATATCGAATCGCTTTGATATTTAATTGTAAATTCTTTTTTCCGCGCCAGTTGTTTTCTTCAATGGTATAGCAAATATCAAAAGGTTTTCCGGCGTTTATATGATCGATATGACTCGCTAATCCGAAGCCAATGCAATCAAAACGATGAACACCTTCTTGGTGTACCGTAATCTTAATATGGTTGCTTCCAACGACATAGCCCGTGCCATAGACGTTGCGGCTCAAAAGAATTGGCGCCTCGTTATGAGGTCCAAAAGGCTCAAACTGGCGAAGTAAGCGGTAAAACTTGGCATCGATATCTTGAAAAGCCAGTTCTGCTTCGATCAACACTTCCTGTTGAAGCATTTCTGGTTTTATATTGCTGCTTACTACCTGTTCGAATTTTTCTTGAAAAGCGGGCACGTTTTCCAAACTCATGGTTAAGCCCGCTGCATACTTATGCCCGCCATATTGTTCAAGTAGATCGCTGCATTCACTAAGCGCTTCGTAAAGATCAAAGCCTATCACAGATCGCGCCGAGCCGGCAATATGACCGTTCGTTTGTGTCAAAATGATGGTGGGGCGGTAATATTTCTCCGTTAATCGCGAAGCTACAATACCGATCACCCCTTTGTGCCAATCCTCCTTAAACAATACCGTGGATTTTCTAGCCTTTAATATTTCATCATTGTTGATGATTGCTAAGGCCTCTTCCGTTATTTTAAGGTCGAAATCCTTCCGCAGGTTATTTTGGTCGTCTACGGTCACAGAGAAATCCTTTGCCTCTTGCAGCGACTTGGATATCAGTAATTTGACGGCATCTTTTGCATGCTCGATCCTGCCCGCCGCATTGATACGTGGTCCAATTTGAAAAACGATGTCATTCACTGAGAATTGACCTGTCTTGTTGGACGAAAGGTTGATCAAGGCCTGCAATCCGCAGTTGGGATTGGTATTCAATTTCTTCAGCCCAAAATGGGTCAAGATCCGATTTTCTCCGGTTATAGGTACAATGTCAGACGCAATGCTAACGGCCACTAAATCCAAATACTGGTAAGCAAGTTGGATGTCCATCGCATTTTTTTGTATAAAGGCTTGGATGATCTTGAAGCCGATGCCACATCCCGATAGTTCTTTATAAGGATAAGGGCAGTCTATACGCTTAGGATCGAGTACGGCAACGGCGTCGGGTATATGGTCGCCGGGCAAATGGTGGTCGCCTATGATAAAGTCAATGCCTTTTGCTTTCGCGTAGCTTACTTTGTCGATAGCCTTGATACCACAGTCGAGCGCAATAATTAACGAAAAGCCATTTGCTGCCGCGTAGTCTACCCCTGCCAAGGAGATACCATATCCCTCGAGGTACCGATCGGGGATGTAAAATTCCAGCCCCGAATGAAAGTCACGGAAAAAACTGTAAACGACAGACACCGCGGTTGTGCCATCCACGTCATAGTCGCCGTAAATGAGTATTTTCTCCTTATTGCCAATGGCCTGTTCGATTCGTGAGATGGCTTTTTCCATGTCACGCATCAAAAAGGGGTCGTGCAACATGTCCAACATGGGGCGGAAGAATTGTTTGGCGGTGTCGAAGGTGCTGATGCCGCGATTTAAAAGCAACTCCGCAATAACCGAGTTTACGCCCAGCTCATCACGTAGTTTGTTCGTTTTTTTGACATCATTTTTTGGCTTTACTACCCACCTTTTTTGCATATCTTTGCACCTGTATTAACGTGTAAATATACGTTTTGTAAATTGGTTTACCTAATAGATGGCCGCTCGGAAGAACGAATCCGTTGTGGCATACGTTATTATAAAAATAAAAAATGATTCAGGCATATTCTCTTTACGAAGGTTCTTTTTCTGTTGACGCATCGAAGGAGTTTGTTCCCTTCGATCCCGAAAAAGATGATCCCTTAAGCCGTAAGGGCTCCATATTCGTTCATGTACATCCTATTCTCATCGTATCGGACGATGGCCTTATCCTCTGCGATACCGGCTTGGGCTTTACAGATGAGCAGAATGCATTGTTGATACATCAAAATATTCGAAACTTGGGCTATGAGCCTGAAGATGTCAAGTATGTGTTGATGTCCCATCTGCATAAAGACCATACCGGTGGAATGGTAGATTTCAAGGACGGTAAGGCGCGCATTGCATTCCCAAATGCCGAATATTATGTGCAGCGAGGTGAATGGGAATCTGCTTTCAGCGGTGAAAACCCATCGTATAAAACTGAGATATTCGACGTCCTCCACCGAAGTGGTAACTTGGTATTGCTTGAGGGCGACGGGAAGATCAACGGTATGATTTCGTACGAGGTAAATGGCGCGCATACGCCCTTTCACCAAGCTTTTCATATCCATGTCGGTGGCGAACATTACTTTTTCGGCGGAGATGTGCTTTCTGAACCCGCGGAGATCTTCAAAAATTTTATCGCGAAATATGATTACGACGGAAGGTTAGCTAGAGACCTAAGAAAACAGTATTGGGAAGAAGGTCGAGCAAATGATTGGACCTATCTTTTCTATCATTCCAAAAGTATAGTCATCGGCAAAGGTGAGCAAAGCGAAGATGGCGCCTATAAGATTGTCGACGTGGCCGTGCAATAATTAGGCTCTTAAAAAGATGAGCGCTGCTGCGCTCATCTTTTTAAGAGATATTTATTTTGTGGCTTTGATCTTAACGTCAAGCGTGAATTCATCTTCAATAGCGCGGTTGCCCAAGTCTGAGAAGAAGCTGGCCGAGCGATACTTGATGTCGAAATCTAGTCGGTTTATTTTCAGGCCCATGGCTTCCGCCTCGATGCTGTTAGCGGTTACCGCGGTTACTTTTGCAGGAAATGAAATCGCCTTTGTTTTGCCTTTAATGGTGATGTTGCCGGTTATTATGGGGTTGACTTGACTATTGTCTACCTTCGTGATGAGCAGCTTTGCGGTGCCGTATTGCGAAACATCGAAAAAATCTTCATTTTTCAAGTGATTCGTTAGTTTTGGCGCGTCCGTGCATACCAGTGAATGCATGTCAATGATAAATTCTCCACCAATTATTTTATTTTTGTCCGTCTGTAACGTTCCATTTTTTATTTGGATGGTTCCCTCGTGCCCACCGACAATCTTCTTTGCTACCCATTTGATACTGGAGGCATCCTTATCTATGTTAAAGTTAGTTTTCTGAGCGAGAGCAGATGTAATGGCGAAAAATATTGCCAAAAATAAGGTCGTTTTTTTCATTATCCTAGAATTTTATTATCAAACATAAATAAAAATAGACAATTTTGTAACGCTGCGATGATAAAAAAAATGTTCGCGCTAAGTAGCTTTACAAACGTAATATTTTTCTGCATAGTAGTGGTGTGGAATCGTCTGCTACGTCTGCGGTGGACTTTCCACGTTTCTGTAATATTTTTAGTAATTTTGCACCTAATATTTGTAGTGTACAATCTACAAAATCAACTAAATTTTTTTACTATGTCTATAGTTAGGGAAAGTGAATTGATTGGTATTGGGAAAAAATACCAAATTGAAACGGAAGCAGGCGATAACATGGTCGTTGTTATTCACGACGACGGGCGACGCGAGCTTTATCGTTCGGAAGACGATGACAACGAAACGCACTGTGTGATGACCTTATCGGACGATGAATCCCGTCAGGTTGCCGGCATTATTGGCGGGCTATACTACAAACCGAAAGCTTTGGAAACAATGGAGCTTGCGTTGGATGATTTGCGCATCGAGTGGTATAAGGTGGGAGCGTCTAATGATGGTGTGCATAAAAGCATTGGTGAGCTAGGTGTTCGCCAACGTACTGGGGCTTCTATTATTGCGGCTATCCGCGAGGAAGAGACCATCATCAATCCGGGGCCCGAATACATCATTACCCCTGATACAACCTTAGTTGTAGCCGGAAAAAAACAAAATATTAAATTGTTAAAAGAAATTTTAATTTAACCCTATGTTATCACCTACCTTAGTATTAGAAGTCGGTATTGCTGTTTTCTTAGTTGCCATCGTTGGCCTATTGGCCAATCGGTTGCGCTTTTCGGTTATTCCGTTTTTTATTATTGTGGGTATGGTGGTGGGCCAGCACGCTCCTCAATTTGGACATATCGATCTGACCTTTACGGCGAGCAAACCCTTCATCGATTTTATGGGTCGCTTGGGTGTTCTTTTCCTGTTATTTTACTTGGGACTGGAGTTTTCCGTCGGTCGTCTGATGAAATCCGGCAAAGCGATCGTTACCGGTGGTTCCATATACGTAGCACTCAATTTCGTGTCGGGGCTGTTGATCGGCTGGCTGATGGATCTGCCCTTCAAAGAAGCTATGGTGCTATGTGGCGTAATGACAAGCTCCTCGACGGCTATCGTGGCGAAAGTGCTGACAGACCTGAAGCGAACGGCAAATCCAGAAACGGAGATTATCATGGGGATGATCATGTTTGACGATTTATTCATTGCGATGCATATTTCCTTCTTGTCCGGTTTGATTTTAACGGGCGGAACTTCCTTTTGGTCGGTGCTGGGAACATCCATGTTGGCTTTGGGCTTTATTTTGGCTTTTTTGGTACTGGGCAGAAAGCTTGTTCCTGCGATCGACAAGTTGTTACAGGATAAATCGCCGGAATTATTTATATTGATTGTATTCAGCCTTCTATTTATTATAGCAGGTTTTTCGGAAACTATACATGTTGCGGAAGCGATAGGCGCCCTCATGGCCGGATTGGTTTTTGCCGATTCAAAGTACATCAAGAAGATTGAAGGTCTAGTTGCTCCCTATCGGGATTTTTTTGGAGCGATGTTTTTCTTCAGCTTTGGGTTATCCATCGATATGTATACCTTGGGCGGCGCGGTGGGATGGGCTGGCGTTGCTGCCGTAGTCACGATCTTGGGCAATTTGGCTTCCGGCTATTTCGCAGCCAAATTTGCGGGTAGAAAGCCTAAAGCATCCTTTGATATAGGCTTTACATTGTCTGCACGAGGTGAATTTTCAATTATCATGGCTAACATAGGTAAGGCAGGGGCTTTAATGCCTGTTATTCAGTCATTTGTCGTGGTATATGTTTTGATTTTATCCATTGTTTCGCCACTCTTGACCAAAGAATCTAGAAATCTATGGTATCTGCTTTTTGGAAAAGATCAAGCGCCGGTTAAGACAAAGAAAACACTCGAACAATTGGAAGAAGCAATCAAACAATCTCCATAAGCGCTTCATCCCATAGGTATGCCACCCGGCGATTAAGTTGGTTCATAAAGATGTCATCCAATGTGTTGAACGATTTAGCAAGCACTACATGGAAAAATGATCCGCATCTCTCAAAAACGGTAATTGTTCCCTGGATTTCAAGAGGTCGGCCGGATTGAGCGTAAACGTATACAGATCTTCATCCTCAGGCTTATAATAAACCACATCCCCCATGGGTGAGATACACATGGATCCACCGGAATAATAGATTTCGTTGCCGTCATAACCCACACGATTGACACCGATTACATAGGCTTGATTCTCAATGGCACGCGCAGGAATCAGGGATCTCCAATGGGCCGAACGCTTATCCGGCCAGCTTGCCGTATACACCAAGAGGTCATAAGCAGCGCCTAGATTTCGCGACCAGACCGGGAAACGAAGGTCGTAACAGATCATCGGACAAACTTTCCACCCCTTGAGGTTTAACACGATGCGTGAGGTTCCCGCAGTAAAAACCTGATCTTCGTTCGCCATTCCAAACAGGTGTCGCTTATCATAGTGTACAAAGCTGCCATCAGGAGACATCCATATAAATCGATTGTAATAGTGACCTTGTTCTTCGATAATAAGTGTTCCTGCGATGACACAATCGTAAGATTTCGCATGCTCGTAAAGCCAATGCATGGTCTTTCCGTTCATCGTTTCGGCACATTTTTCCACATTCATGGTGAAGCCCGTATTGAACATTTCCGGTAGGATAATTAAATCAGTCTTCTCCTTTAATCCCGACAGCCGCAGTGATAAATTCTGTAGGTTTTTCTCTGCGTTCTCCCAAAATAAATATGCTTGGAATGTTGTAATCTTTATCGGTTCCATATCTGCCATGCGCAATCGCTCTTAAGTTTAAACTTGATGTTTTGACAAATTACTAAAAAACTAGTAGGTTAGCAATGATTAGTCCAAATTACTATTGCTGGCGATGCATCAAAGCGTCCGCTAACGAAAATAGTTGATCTTTTTTTGATTCTTCGACAGAAATAGCCCGCAACCGATCATAAGCAAGCGCAGTAAATTCTTCCTTTAAAGCCAGCCCGATGTTCTGGATGTCATATTTTGCATAAAGCGTCTGCATTTTTGCTACTTTATCGGGCTCCTGCTGTACATCGCAGGCCAGCAAATGTTCGAATAATTGCAGATCATTACCCTGCAGCTTTTTTTGGAGCTGTATAAACAATATGGTCTTTTTGTTAGATAATATATCGCCGCCAACCTGCTTTCCAAACGTATTTGGATCGCCATACACATCGAGCAAATCGTCCTGAAGCTGAAAAGCAATGCCTAAGTTAACACCGAAATCATAAAGCAGCTCTTGCTCGTCTTTTCCCGCACCACCAATGATAGCGCCCATCTGCAGCGCACAGCCCAGCAACACGGATGTTTTTAGACGTATCATCTCTATGTATTCATCCTCGCTCACGTCAGGACGTATCTCGAAGTCCATATCGTACTGCTGCCCTTCGCACACGGCTAATGCCGTCCGATTAAACAGCTGCAACAAGGGCACCATTTTATCAGCAGGACACTTGGCCAGCTCCTCGTAGGCTTTCACGAGTAGAGCATCGCCGGATAGTATGGCTACGCTGTCATTCCATTTTTGGTGTACCGTTTGTTTTCCACGTCGTAGTGGAGCCTTGTCCATAATGTCGTCATGGATAAGCGAAAAGTTATGGAAATATTCTATTGCGGTAGAAGCAGGTAGGGACGCTTCAACTTGTTTTTCGTCAAACAATGCCGTACCCATGCTGACCAACATCGGGCGTATACGTTTACCGGAAAGGGAAAGGATGTATCGAATCGGATCGTACAGGTTGCTGGGAGCAGTTGGAAACTGGGATTGCTCGATATAGGATTGGAAAATTTTTGCGTGTACTAGATTTTGGAACATAGCTAAAAAATGTTAGGCGAAGATACGTATTCTCACGTAAATACTATCTTTGTGAAAAGCGTAACATCATGCGTATTTTTGTTATTCATAACTTTTATCAACATGCTGGCGGCGAAGATCAGGTTTTTGAGCAGGAAGTGCGCGAGCTTTCAAAGGAGAACGATGTACAAGTGTACACCTGCAGCAATGTAAAGGGCCTAAGAGGTTTTATGCAGTACCTAAGCTATCCGACAAACTTGCTGGAAGCGAAACATATTTTGAAGGAGGTGCAAGCTTTCTCTCCAGATGTCGTTCATATCCATAATCTCCATTATGGCATTGGACCTTGGGTGGTTAGGCGCCTCCGCCGAGCCGGGATTCCGGTGCTGATGACTTTACATAACTTCCGTCTCTTATGTCCCTCGGCGAGCCTCTTCGCCTCAGGGAAAATTTTTACGGAAAGCCTACAGGAAGATTTTCCCTGGACAGCGATCAAGAAAGGCGTGCTGGATCATTCGATCTTGAAAACATTCTTGACCGGATTTACCTATTGGGTGCACCGTAAACTGGGTACTTGGAAGGGCGTTAATCGCTACGTAGTGCTGTCCGATTTTGCGAAGCGGCTCTTCCAAAGCAGTAGTTTCCCCGTGCAGCAGGATCGTTTTGTGGTACGTCCCAATAGCATCGATCTGCATCCTATAGATGTACAGAAAAATGATCGGTTGCTGTATATAGGACGACTTGCTGAAGAAAAAGGTATCGTGCCGCTTGTGGAAGCCCTTGTTGGTATGCATGTGCCTTTGGATATCTATGGCGCGGGGCCGCAACTTGAACATGTGCTGCAATTGATTGAAAACCACCCTCAAATCCGGTATATGGGTTACCAATCTGGCGAGGTGTTGACTAGCGCCATTGCGGCTGCCGATGCCCTCGTGGTGCCTTCCGTGTGTTACGAGGGGATGCCCATGACCATTATCGAAGCTTTTGCGCAGGGCACACCCGTTATTGCGAGCGCAATTGGTATTTTAAAAGAAATGGTGGTACCTTTGTATACAGGTATGCATGTTGATCCCTTTCAAAAAGAAGATATACAGCACAAGATCAGGCAATGGAGAACGCTAGATCCGGTGCAAAAGACGTTAATCGGACAAAATTGCAAACGGGAATACGAAGCACATTATACCATGGAAAAAAATATGCAACGATTGGTATCCATCTATCAGGAAGCCATAGCGGAAAATAAAAAAATATAATATGGCTATAATCATTATGGATCCGCTGCATCTCGCGGACAAGATTCAGGCACAGCTAGAGACCGTTTACGATCCGGAATTACGTCCCGCGAACATTGTCGATTTGGGATTGGTCTATGAAATTATTACCAAACCGGGCGGTATCGCTAAAATCGTCATGACACTGACCGCACCGGGGTGTCCCGTCGCCGGAGAGATCATGAACGAGGTGCAGGAGAAGGTGGCTGCTGTCGAAGGGGTCAATGAGGCATTGGTGGAATTGACTTTTGATCCAGCTTGGACGAAAGATATGATGACCGAAGAGGCCAAGCTAGAGCTTGGTTTTTTGTAGGCAAATGTATGTAACAGTCGGCAGCGTGCATAATCATTCCTGCCGTTGGTGGAAGCTAATCGCGATAAGGTCTTTCCAGTATAGCAGATTGAATAACTGCTTGCCGTAGGTCGAAATCCAACGAGTGCTCCGGAAGAACCTCTAGTTTGGGCGCCGGTATGGCTTTGCTATGCTCCTTCATTACCTTTTTCTTTTCTCGGAGCTGCTGTACTTCACTGGGCACCATTTCTTCTACAACTACCCTGCTGCGTGATGGCATCTGCTTCCTTATTGGGGGCGGGATGGATTTGGCCTTCCGCATCTTCGTAACGGGTTCCGCTGTTGTAGGCGGTATTGGGGGTACCTGCGGTTGCCGTCTACGAGCCTTCTCCTGTTCCTTTTGGTACTCCGAGTAAATCTTATACATTACACCGGCAATAATCAATAATACAGGTAAAAAGCTCTCCATTTTGGGAAATTATATAAAAAACACATAAATGTCAAATTTAATTTGCATTAACGTCCGTTTTTTATTTTGTTTGTATAAACAACTAACCCAAATATTATCCTTTATGACTGGAAATTTCGAACATGCCGATGAGTTTTTTTCATTTTTGACCGGAAAAGCCACTGCTGCCTTAGCGAGGAGGCTCCAGCGAAATTTAAAAGAAGAAGGCATCAACGTGACATCAGAGCAATGGTCCCTGCTATACTATCTATGGATGGAGGAAGGGCGGACGCAACAGGAGCTGGCCTGCCTGACCTTCCGGGACAAACCCAGCGTATCCCGCCTTATCAATAATTTAGAGAAGATTAAACTGGTGATGCGCGTTAATGACAAACAGGACAAGCGTTCCAATTTGATCTTCTTAACAAAGCAGGGGAGGCAATTGCGAGAGGCCTGCATGCAACAGGCTACCCGAACCATCGGCCAAGCGTTTGATGGATTGCCCTACGAGGATATGGTCCGCGCAAAAAACACATTGGATGTCTTGTACACAAACTTGAAATAAGTGCCTGGAGGCAATGCACAGGTGGTATTGCCTCCAGCAAAGCCTAAAACTCTTGGGCTTCGAAAGCACTGTGGCTGTTGACTAACTTTCCGGTGTCCCGGAAATAAATCTCTTGAAAGCTCAACGTATTGATAGTATCGACTTTGCGGAAGAATTTATCGGCCGAAACATCGTCCAACGTTTTAAAGCCGCAGGCTTCCATGATTTCCACCGTGGCACGTAAGGTGTTACGGTGGAATTGGGCTACCCGAACATACTTATCTTGGACATCGAGTGCTTTGTAGAGCTGCGGTCTTTGCGTCGCTACCCCTACCGGACAAACGTCCTCGTTGCACTTCAATGCTTGTATACACCCCAGTGCGAACATCATTCCACGTGCACTGTAACAGGCGTCCGCACCCAGCGCGATTACCTTAAGTAAGTCAAATCCTGTAATGATGCGGCTGGAGACAATGAGCTTAATATGTTTTTTAACGCCAAATTTGATGAGCGTGGTCGTAACAAAGGTCAATGCATCATAAAGTGGCATACCCAAGTTGTCGGTAAACTCCAATGGGGCTGCTCCCGTTCCGCCTTCGGATCCGTCTATCGCGATAAAGTCTGGAAAGATTTGGGTTTGCAACATCGCGTTGCAGATATCGATAAACTCCTGTTTGTCACCGATACACATCTTAAAGCCTACCGGCTTGTAGCCGGATAGTTCGCGCAATTGCTGGATGAAATGCATCATTTCTTCGGGCGAACGGAAAGCACTGTGCGCTGGCGGTGACATGACATCCGTTCCAGGCACGACATGACGGATAGCTGCGACTTCAGGTGTGTTCTTTGCCGCGGGAAGGATGCCTCCGTGCCCCGGTTTGGCTCCTTGTGACAGCTTCAGTTCGATCATTTTGACGTACGGACGCGCTGCCTTTTCTGCAAATAATTCGGCATCGAACATGCCCATCTCGTTGCGGCACCCGAAATAGCCGGTGCCGATTTGCCAAATCAGGTCGCCTCCGCTGATGTGATAGGGACTGATGCCTCCTTCTCCGGTATTGTGTGCAAAATTCTGCAGGGCAGCGCCCTTGTTTAACGCACGAATAGCCGTCTTGCTCAATGCGCCATAGCTCATGGCTGAAATATTGAATACACTTAAGCTGTAGGGTTGTTTGCACAGATGGTTGCCTACAGTGGTGCGAAGGTCATGGTTTTCGATATGGCAGGGAAACACGGAATGTGCTACCCATTCGTTACCGATCGCTTGTGGATCGGACTGCATGCCAAACGCTACTGTTTCACGCTCGTTTTTGGCGCGTTGGTAAACAATCGATCGTTGCCGCCGATTGAAAGGACGACCATCGGTGTCCGATTCCCAAAAATATTGGCGCATCTCTGGGCGGATACTCTCGAAAAAAAACCGGAAATAGCCCACCACCGGATAGTTCCGAAGAATAGCATGTCGGGTTTGTGTACTGTTAATCACGGCCAATATCAACAAAGGGAAAGGGACCAAAAGGAGCCAAAACCAACTTGTTGTGAAAATGATGCCGAACGACACGATAATCAGATTGATAAGGACTATCGTAGCAAGAATTAGTTTTCTAAGTGCCATAAATAAATGTGTTTATGCTGCCCGCCATTCCGATTCCACAGCGCATACTACCTGCTGATGCTAGCAAAACACGAGCCATTGGCGTCAGGTTTTACGACATATACTGGATACATCATGTTGCGGCCGTTGCAAAATTAGGAACTAATTACAGGATTAAGAAAAAAGAACGATGTTCGGTGAAGATTTGTTTATTTGCTAATGTATTGGGTCAATTAAGCTTTTTACTACGGATTTCTTCGGTTAGTTGTTGATATATTTTGACCCAATTCGACTTTTTACTGATAAACTGTAAATGTTTTTCTATTGTCAATTTATCCCCACGTAGGGCAGGGCCCGTCTGTATCGTTCGAGGCTCATGCTGCAGCGCCTTTTGTACCGTCTCTTGCATAATGGGGTGCAGTAGGTCGAATGGCAACCCCTCGGCCTGAAGCAGTTCATAGCTGATCTGAAATAGGCTATTGGTAAAGTTGTTGGCAAATACCGCGGCGATGTGCAAAGCCAAACGTTGCCGGCTGTTGCAGCGAAAGGAGGTGGGAGCAAACTTCCGTGCCATTGCGAGCAATTCATCCTCAGCAGACTTTGGATGACCTTCCACGGCGAAGGGTATATCCGCCAATTCGCTATATATATCTTTTTGGAGGCTTTGCGGTGGATAAATGACGCCACGTCGCGGGAAGCGCGCTAGGTAATCTAAATCGGTGGCGCCAGAGCAATGCACCACCATGCCGCGAAGCGTGTGCGGAAGTTCATCTACTAGGTGGGCAATAGCATCGTCGGTAACGGCCAAAAGGTACAGGTCTGCATCGGCATGTAATTTCGTTACGCTAGCTGTCGCCTGCGCCCCGATCAGCGAGGCCAATGTTTGCGCGTGGCCAAGGTCTCTGCTGTAGACTTGCCCGATATGATGACCAACGGATAGAAAAGCTTTTGCGAGATGTGTGGCGACATTGCCGCTGCCTAAAATTGTGATATTCATGGGCTCCAAAACTAGCATGACAATGTTCCAAAAAATGGACGACTAACTAAATTTGCCATCTTTTAGGCGACGATAGATGGATAAACCAAAACCCAGTGTCATAATAATGGTACCCGCCCAAAAGAAATTGATGAACGGAAACTTAATGGCCTTAAACACGACCCATTTCTTCTCGGGTAGGGGCTTTTGATACAGCATGATCTCAAGCTTATCTTCTTTTGGCAGGATATTGGTGAAACGAAAGCGCAAGCCTTCTTCCGCGACGTCCTTGTTGAAATCGTAGGTATTCCCATCTTTGATTACAAATACCGGTTCCACGGGATAAGATTTGTTGTCAGCCGTCACCACTTTAATCGTTAATCCCACGATGATATCATCGGGCCCTTTCGGAATGTTATTCAGTTTAGCATTCCTATTTATTCCCTCAATGACGTAATACCCATTGCGGTAACGTAGCGTGTCGCCTATATTGACCTGATAGGTTGCAGGCTCCTCATAGTCTTCATACCCCGTTTTTTCTTCTTCGGGCATACCGGAAGCTTTTGCCTGCGATTCGGATGCTGCGGCCGTAATCAATGTGTAGATATCGTGGGTGATACTATGGTGGGTGCCTGGTGTGCCAATCAGCCCTCCCATGTCGGGATTGTTCTGCGCGTATGGTCTTAGCACAAAAGATTCTTTGACTTGTCCACTTTCTTCATCCAATCGCTCATATTTGATCTTGTAGTATACATTTGGCGAGGCGACACTGTCACCGATATAGGTGACGCGATAATCGCCCATTTGGACGGGTTCGTCTTGTGTCAAAAACAGATTTTCGCCCGGATCGGAGAACTTATCGCCTTCTTTACCGAAGTTCTGCACGGCAATATATTTGCTTTCATTGACCGACATGACTTCATTTGTCGCGGCTGCAATCAAAGCACCCAGTAACAACAGGGCAAAGCCGATGTGTGCCACGGCCGATCCTGCCAAGCGCCATTTTCCTTTTACGGCATCGCCCAACACGCGCAAGTTTGCCAACAAGCAAAATACACAGGTAAATGTCAAGAGTATGTACATCGCATTGCCATAAAGCTTTGCAAAATATATGATCAAACCCGCGATAATGAAGGCCATGATGAAAGACGCCAATGTCGCGGCCCAAAACTTGCGGCTGTCCGTTTTTTTGTATTTCAAGAATTGTGTGAAGGCTGTCAGCAACATCACGACGACAGCAAAGGCACCTTGGTATTTGTTGTAGTGCGGGATAGGATCAATAGGAGGCGCTACTTTGGTTCCAAATATTGTGTTGAATACAGGTATGGATGTGGTCGCAATCATCTGTATGCAGGCTACGGTGAGCACCAAACCACCGATGAATAGCCAAAATTCCCGCGAATAAATATCTTCTTCTTTTTGGGTAGAGGGCATTTCTTTATTGCGCATTACCAAAAACAGGATGGTCAATAGTAGAAACGTGACGTTGAAGGCGATGAGCTGTCCAGACATCCCCAGGCTGGTGAAAGAGTGGACGGAGGTTTCGCCCAAAACGCCACTTCGCGTCAGGTAGGAAGCATAGATCACCAACACAAAGCTGATCAATGCTAAAAAGGTCGCCGTAAAGAAACCATGCCCAGAATTTTTATAGGCCACCATCACGTGTACGGCTGCAATGAGGGTTAACCAAGGGATAATGGAAACATTTTCCACAGGATCCCAAGCCCAAAAACCGCCGAAGTTAAGAGCTTCGTAGGCCCAGAAAGAGCCCATGATAATCCCAGCTCCTAAAACCATAACGGCAAATAATGCCCAAGGCAACCCTGGGGTGATCCATTCCTTGAAACGTTTGGTCCAAAGGCCAGCGGCCGCATAGGCAAAGGGTACGATCATAGATGCGAAACCTAAGAAAAGCGTAGGTGGGTGGATCACCATCCAATAATTCTGTAAGGTAGCGTTTAGACCACTTCCATCGGCAATCATCGATAGGTAGTTCGGATCTTTAAAAATTGGCGCTACCAAGGCGTCGCGAAGGAGGATAAAGGGCGAGCTTCCTATGCGGGATCCGAAAAACTCGATCCCGATCAGCATGGACGCTAGAAACGTTTGGCTGAGCATAACGAAGGTCATGACCGGTGATTCCCAACTTTTGGCTCGGAAAAGGAGCACCGCGCCTAACAGCACCTGCCAAAACATCCATAGCCAAAAACTACCTTCCTGGCCTTCCCAAAAGGACGAAATAATAAAATGTGTAGGCAACGAACGCGAGGAATGTGCCCAAGCATAATGGTATTCAAAAAGATGGTTGTAAATGATGTAGAAAAGCAACGATCCGATGGATACAACCGAAAGGAGATTGGTCCAAAAGCCAATACGCCCCATGGTTCGCCAAGACTTTATGTCGGGCTCCTGTGTGGCAAAAAAATAACTCACACACGATAGGATGGCAGAACCAAAGGCCAAAATAACAAAAAATTGACCTATTTGTCCGGGTAAAAGTTGCTCGCCAACGTAATTTACGTCCATTATTTAAATTGAAAATTAAAAATTAAAAATGTGATAGTGGCACTCTTGCTAGGAGTGGCAACGCATAGCCTATCGCTGCGCTACAAAGAGGCTGTGGTCTCGATCACTTCGACCTGATCCTTGTTGTATTTAGAAGGACATTTCATGAGGATCTTACTCGCGTGGAAAATGTTCCCATCCATCCTTCCCGTCAATACAATCTGCTCGGAGCGCTCAATGTCCTGCGGCTTAGAACCATTAAAGATCACTTGGCATTCTGTACTATCACTATCGTACATAAAGAACGAAAAGTGATTGGCATCCTTTACCGGATCATAATGCAAGGCTTTCTCTTTATTTAATACGCCGACCACATAAAGCTCCGTTTGTTTTTCCTTTGCTTCCGTAAAGTTAGCATACGTACTCGAGTCGGTATAGATCACCAGTATCATGGAAATCGCTACAGCGATGATAACAATCAGGATAATTGAACTTTTCTTCATAGTGCGCTATGTCTAAATAAAATACAAAATTACGAAATGCTTTTGCAAGAAATGAATTTGGCAAACTTTGAATATTATTTAGAACCGTTCTATGGAGTGGTGTTGACGTTGTTTAACATTTCGGTCGATAGGATTATGTACCGGATCTCCAGATTTAACTGCCTGAGATATACTTTACAACCAGCAGTGTTACACCCACTAACAATCTTTTTCATCGTCCAGCGACGCGAAGGATTCTTTGGAAAGCCGGGTAACCAGCATGGCAGCAACGGTGTCGCCTGTGGCATTCAGAATCGTTGCCAGTGGATCTACTAAGGTACCGATGATCATCACTGCTGGAATTGCCTCGGTCGGCAATCCATAAACCGAAATCATCAACATTTCGCCCATGTAGCCACCGTTGGGAATGCCGCCGGCGACAATCGTGACCAGTACCGTGATGCCGATAGCGGTAATGATGGTGCCCCAATCAAAAAAGTTCCATCCCAACATCGTAAAAGCCACATAGATCTTGAGGATCGATGAAATAGCGGAGCCATTTTTATAGAGCGTATTTCCCAGTGGAATGACGACATTGGCAATGGCTGCTGGAACGCCGATCTTCTTGGCAGCGGTGAGGTTGGCGGGCATTGTGGCTAGGCTGCTGCAGGTACTTAAAGCGGTTAGCGAGGGGATGATATTGTTTTTCCAAAAAACGGCGGGTCCTTTTCTGCCATAGGCCAAGAAAGCGTAAAGACTAAAGAATAGGAGGAAAAATACGGTTCCGAAACTGTAATAGAGCGCCATTGGCTTGGCATAGAAGCCAAAAAGTTGGGGTCCAATGGTCTTCACCTGAAAGGCAAAGTAGGCGCCCAAGCCTATTGGAGCCGCTTTCATCAACAGTAAAAGCAATTGTTTTAGCACTTCATTTCCGGCTTGGAGGAAGTTTACGAATGCCGCGGCAGCGGTGCCGGCGCGCCGGGCCGAAATGCCGACAAGGAAAGCGAATATCACAAAGGCCAACATGCTTTGTCGCGATAGCAGGTTGTTAAACTCCGATACGGTCAGGAAGCTAACAATACGGTCGCCCCAACTGCTGTTGTCTGCCATAGGGTTTTCCACCCCGCCGGTTGGTGCAACGCCCGCGTTAACGGGGAAAAGGTATAGTGCCGCAATAGTCGCTATCGATGCCAATAGTATGGTCACCAAAAAAACGATGCTCATCAAGCCTATGATTTTGCCTAATTTCTGTTCGCCCTGTATGTTCGCTACCGATGAGGAGATCGCGAAAAATAAAAGCGGAATGATGGATACGAATAGCAGGTTCAAGAAAATATCGCCTAGCGGTTTGAGGTAGTCGACTAGGTTTGGGATCCATAAACCCACCATGCTTCCTAAGCTAACACCTAAAAGGAGAAGAAGGATACTTCCGTAATTTGCTAGAATCTTGCCCATGTTCGGGCTAAAATACTTGTTTTTTATTTAGTTTTGCGATAAAATAGGCGGAAGTATGGAATTTGTTATTACGGGGGATGGATCGTCAACGCTTTACCATCCTGAGGTGGGGGAGCATTACCATTCAAAGCACGGGGCGCTGCAGGAAAGTCGTCATGTGTTCTTGGAAACAGGGCTTGCTTTTTTCTTGCAAAAGGAGCAGACCAAACAGGCTGCTGTATTGGAGGTAGGATTTGGTACAGGACTGAATTTCCTGCTGACGGCAGATTATGCTGCTCAAGCGGACCTCGACATCACGTACTGCGGGATTGAAGCTTTTCCCTTGGAAGAATCGCTTATTTTCGCAACGGGATATGATCAATTTGTGCAGGCCACACTATGGACAGCATTTACCGAACAGTATCAAAAAGCGATGCAGCACAAAGTGCGGCTCTCACCGAATGTGCAGTGGCAGATCGCCCATGAGAAGTTGTTGGACTTTACGACTGAAGATAAATTTGACGTCATCTTTTTCGACGCATTCGCAGCAATCCACCAACCGGAAATGTGGACGGATGAAGCACTCGCAAAGGTTTGTTCGTTCTTGAAAGTGGGGGGCGTATTTGTGACCTATGCGATCACCGGCAATTTGAAGCGTTCGATGAAAACGCTTGGATTTTCGGTGGAAAAGGCCCCTGGCGCGCCTGGAAAACGGGAGATGCTACGCGCTATTAAAACGTAATGATGGCAAGTGGATGAAGTGCCGGGGTAACAATGGGATGGATGGATAAAAAACGAGGTGACAAAAATATTTTTTGTCACCTCGTAACTTTACGTGTTTTATATCTATTCGTGTCCAGATTGGCCATCAGCACCATGTGCATGTCCATGTGCCAATTCCTCTTCCGTAGCAGGACGTACGCCTAGCACTTCGATATCGAAGTTCAACGTTTTACCAGCCATCGGGTGGTTCAAGTCGGCTACCACAGCTTCAGGCGTTACCTCGATTACTACCGCACGGAATTGGTTGCCTTGGTTGTCTTGCAAAGGCAATACCTCACCTACCGGAGGAAGTCCGGTTTCGTTAAACATATCCGCGGGAAGTTGTGCCACTGCGCGATCGTCTTTCTCGCCATACGCATCAACAGCCTCCAGTGTGAAAGACGTTTTGTCTCCTTCACCCAAGCCTGCGATATTTTCTTCAAACTTAGGCAACATCATACCTACGCCATATAGAAAAGTTAAGGGGTTTTCATTTGTCGTTTCTTCCACAAAAGTTCTTTCTCCGTTTTCCTCAATTGTGTGAAGTTTGTAATTCAACGTGACCACGTTGTTGTTTTCTATTGCCATTTTACTTAATTTATTTGGGACGAATCCCAGTTATCATTTAACAGCTGCAGCAAGTCCACCACAGATTTTTGCGGTAAGCTACAGGTCTTATTTCGACAAAGGTAGGCTTTTGATTGCAAACCTTCTTTATCCTTTAACAATGGTAGGCTACTTTTTGTTCCTCCCATCGTTATTTTATTCGGAATGTAGCTTTGATCCAGTGTTTTGCGCCAAGCGAGTGCTTCTTCACCAACCAAAGCGATTTCGTGGTTTCCATAGACATGCTCCAACAGCTGTATAGCCCAGTTGGAGTAGGCCGATCCGTATTGTTTGATATGTGGAAACACATTGGCGAAAAGCTGATCCGCGATGGCGAGGTAGTCGTCCTTATCCCACATTTCTGCAAGGCGATACAGGTTACGGACCATTACGGACGAGGAGGCCGGTATCACATTGTCCATGATTTCACTCTTGCGCGTGATCAGCTGTTCGCTCGTTGCTGCAGACGTGTAGTAGAAGGCGGCATCGTTGCGATCGTAAAAAAGGTGTATAGCCTGATCGCTGAGCCGAAGGGCCTCACGAAGCCAATGCTCATCGAAGGTCGCTTCATATAACGCTATAAAAGCTTCGATGGTGAAGGCATAGTCATCCAGGAATGCCGCTATCTCTCGGTTTTTATCTGCAGGCTGATGGAGAAGCGTGTCTCCTGAAAAGCAGTGGTCACGAATAAAACCGGCCGTTTGTTGGGCCAGTAATAGATATTCGTCTACTTGGAAAACGCGGTAAGCGTCGACAAAGCCTTTTAACAGCAAGGCGTTCCAGCTGGTTAGCTGTTTATGGTCTAGTCCAGGCCTAACTCGTTTTTCGCGATAATCGTACAGCTTCTGCTTGATCTCTCTAAGGTAGGCTTCCCATTCCGCTTCGCTAAAACCACTTTCCGCCGCGAGGCGGTCTGCATCCATGGCGCAGTTTAGGACATTGGTGCGCTCTTCTTCCCAATTGCCGCTTTCGTGGATGTTATAGTAGGCAATGAACAATGCTGCGTCTTCGCCCAGTATTTCTTCAATTTCACTGCGTTGAAAACTGTAGTACTTCCCTTCAACGCCCTCGCTGTCCGCATCGAGCGCAGCATAGAAACCGCCGTTGGGCGCTTGCATTTCGCGTTTTGCCCATTGGATCGTTTCGTTCACCACCCGTTGGTATTTTAGGTTAGGCCGTTGCTGGTAGGCCTCTGCGTAGAGTGAAAGCAGCTGTCCATTATCATAAAGCATCTTTTCGAAATGGGGGATATGCCAAGTACCATCCACCGAATAACGTGCAAAGCCACCACCGATATGGTCGTATATGCCGCCATTAGCAATTTTTTTCAAGGTGAGATGTACCTGTTGAAGAACATCTTGATCATTCGCCAGCACGCCATAACGCAAGAAAAATAGCCAGTTATTCGGTAGCGGGAATTTAGGAACGCGGTTATAGCCGCCATCTTCGCGATCAAATTGTGCTTTCCAAGGTTCCACAACCGCTTCTAGATCATTTGCCGTATAAGCTGCTGGAATACGCGCTATGGGAAGGCGCTCGGCTTTGTGGATGCCTTCGGTGAGGCGTGCGGCATAATCGATGGCTACCTCGGGTGTATCTTCCCACATTTGTGCAATCTGGAGCAATACCTGCTGCCAGTCGTGCGGTCGGAAGTAGGTGCCCCCATAGATTGGCCGCCCATCAGGTAGGCAAATGCAGTTCAATGGCCATCCACCAGCATTCGTCATCAACTGCACGGCAATCATGTAGATTTGGTCGATATCAGGTCGTTCTTCGCGATCAATCTTGATCGATACGAAAAATCGATTCATGGTTTCAGCAATGGCTTCGTTTTCGAAACTTTCCCGCTCCATAACATGGCACCAGTGACAGGCCGAATAGCCGATGCTAACGATGATTAGCTTGTTTTCGTCCTTCGCTCTTTCTAAAGCTTCCTTGCCCCAGGGCATCCAGTCTACTGGGTTTTCCGCATGCTGCTGTAGGTAGGGGGAATTTTCCTGTTGAAGTTTATTTGCCATAAAACGAAGGTACGTAAATTTTAAAAATAGGCGATCGGTATGTTACTTCGCCCGTATTCAGCTTCCACACATAGGCAAACGTTAGTCCGATTCATCAACGATAGCATCAAGGAGCGCTGTGTTTGCCGATAGTGTCGAATAATCCAACCCCTCCTCCAAGGTTAAGCAGGCCACATGTGCCGTCTTTAAATTGATATAGTCGTCGGCAATGTAATCAACCAAATCGGAGAGCCCCGGATTATGTCCGAACAACAATACGCGATCATATTGTGCTGGTATATCATTTAGTCGTTTTAAGATTAAGAGATAATGGGCCTCATAGATGGATGGCTCCCACATGATCCTGTCTTCTGGATAACCGAGCGTGCGTGCAAAGATTAGGGCGGTTTGGGCTGCACGGTTGGCCGTGGAGGAAATAATTAAGGTACGCTCATCCACAAGGGAGATTTTCTTCTTTATCTTTTCTGATACCAATTGAGATCGTGCAATCCCTTTTTCTACGAGATCACGGCTGAAATCATCTTTTCTAAAAGAAGGATCTTCTGCTTTGCCATGCCGAATGATGTAGAGTGATTTTGTTTCCATAGCTAAATATAAGGAGGTGCGCGATGTAATCCTAAATTTTAAAAGTTTCAATGGATGACCGTGTTCTGTTCCTGTGGTAGAATTGCGTTTAGATCATTGAAACTTCTTTACGCCGAGTGCTTTTAGCCACCGAAACCCCTTCGCTGATTTTATTCGTTTTAGCTGAGCTGAGGTTTCTTCATGCTGTTGGTAATCAGCTAAAAATAACGGGAATTCCTTTTCCAGATATCGTCTTCTTTCAGCAAAAATCGCCGACATATTCTCTTGTATCGAACTCATCCCTTCCATATTAAAGTTGGAAATGACTTGCGCAATGTGCTTTGTTTTAACATGCTGCTTGACGATAGTGTTCATGAAAAACACCCAATCTGCAGCAATTTTGTAGCTCTGATCGTAGTATCCAAAATCAGCAAACAGCTGTCTTTTTATAAAGGTCGCAGGGTGGCCCAATGATGCTTTATGAAGGAAATCGAACGTAAGTATCGCCGGATAATTGTAAACGTGAGGCCGTTCTTTTTCTTCGAAAAATAGATCTCCATAAATGATATCGAAGTGGTCTAGTTCACCTATTATTTTTTCTAGGGTGGTTTTTTCGTGTAAACGATCGCCACTGTTTAAAAATAAGATATAATCCCCTGCAGTAATTTTAATTCCTTTGTTCATCGCGTCGTAGACGCCCGCGTCTTTCTCACAGATTAATTTATCGATTCTTTTTGTTGTCTTTGCTATTTCTTGACTGCCATCATCGGATAATCCATCTACAACGATATACTCAAAATCCTGATAAGTTTGGCTTACAATTGAATCGAAGGTGGCTGTTAAACCTTCATGGTTATTCAAATTAATAGTTACTATAGATAGCTTCACTTTTGCACATTAAATTATTGAAAAAGAATAGCTAAAAATACGATCTTTTGATAGATTTTTGATAATTTTAAACTTAATTATTATTGTTGATTGTAGATGGTTAAAGATGTGTTTCCGTTGGTTAGCGTTGTCGTACCGTGTTTTAATGCTGAAAGCACAATTATCGAAACGCTGGACTCAATATTATTGCAAGATTATCGTAATATTGAAATTATTATAGTTAACGATGGGTCAACAGATAGTAGCTTAGATTTGATTAATGCTTTCGCAGCTAGAGGAACTAACGTCAATGTGATTGCTCAAGCTAATTTTGGACAATCTAGGGCAAGGAATGTCGGTATGCATGCGGCTAAGGGGGAGTATATCATGTTTTTGGATGCTGATGACCTGCTTGCTACTACCTATGTCTCCGAATGTGTAGAGGTGTTTCGACAGCGACCTGAAGTTTTGTTGGTATATAGCGATATGGAGTTATTTGAACGGGAAACCGGTGTTTTTCATTTAGACGCATTTAACTTAAGACAGTTTTTGATTAGGAATTGCATCCCATCATTTTGTATGTGTCGGACGAAGCAAATTAGGGATCTTGGGGGCTTTGATGAAGCCATGGAATGCAACGAAGATTGGGAATGTTGGATAAGAATGATCGCCAACTACTCGCCGGACGTCTTTAAAATTCCGAAACCATTATATTTTTATCGTAAGAGAAATACCTTGGATTCTGTAACTGACCGGAGCGTAAGACAAGATAAAGTCGATGATTCCTTTATTTATGTTTATCATAAACATTACAGGTTTTACAAGCAAAATAAACTAAGTATCTCCGATTTTTTCGCCCTTGTAATTGATAATGGTTTTTGGAAAGCGCGCTACTATAACGTCTGGTTCAGACGCTTTTTTTATAAGCTTTTTAAAAAATCAAAATACGAGGCTATAGAAGCCAATACATCTTTTTTTCATGTAAGACGTGATGGAAAGTAGAAAGCGTAAAGTTCTGTTGTTGGCGCTGCGAGATTGGAATTTGTTTGACCTTATTGTTTCTAATCTAGAGATGTCCGGATATGATGTGACGCTCGTGCTTAATCAGGGGTACAAGTTTAGTTATAAAAATTTGGGACAAAGACTAAAAAATCTGTATCGAAAAGTTTTTTTTAACGATAGATCTTACAAGCTAGAGCTTCGCAAAAAGTTTGATAAAAGTCGGCAACTCTCCTTTATTAATCAGCAGGATGCATTTGATTTTTGTTTAGTCATCAGGGCAGATTTGTTTGATAGCGAAGTGTTGAATGCCGCAAAACAACGTTCTGTACAATTTGCATCATACCATTATGATGGGATCGCTACCAACAAAAAAGTTTTGGACGTAGTTCATCTGTTTGATCGTTTCTACGTGTTCGACGTAGAAGATACCGTGCGTTTTCCGGATTACAATCTACAGCTTGCAAATAATTTCTATTTTGACCACATTAATCTGGAACAGAAAAAGTACATTGGAGCAAAGCCCTTGTTCTTTTTTCTTGGAACTTATTATCCAAGTAGAATCGATACGTTGATGAAATGTTACGACAAATTGGTGAGCATGAAATTCGATGTAAGATTCGAATTGTTTTTTAATGTCGAAGATAAACATTACAAGGATGAAGTGTATCGAGCGAACATAGTTTATTTAGATAAAGTTCTTCCCTACACCGATTATTTGCAGAAAGCGAACAAGTCGGATGTTTTGTTAGACTTCGTGATTTCAGAACATAAAGGGCTTTCTTTCCGTATTTTTGAAGGGTTGTATTTTAAGAAAAAGGTGGTGACTACAAATAGCAGCGTTCGTGATATGGATTTCTATCATGAGAATAATTACTTCGTACTGGAGAATGATAATTATGCTGAGTTGATTTCATTTTTGGAAACCCCGTATGTAGAAATAGCTCCGGAAATTTCAGAGAAATATAGCTTCAGTAGTTGGTTTCGAAAGATTTTCGAATTTGATATGAGTTAAGGAGAACGGAGTTACTCCTCTACAATATTTTCCAGTCGACTCAATATTAAAGACCAGTTGTAATTTTGAACTATGTAATCGACACAGCGTGCACCTAACTCTTTTTTTTGTTCATGGGTGAGTTTCAACAAACGATCTAATTTTTGGGTGAAATCCTTTTCACTGGTATAGTATGCAGAAGCAAAGCCGCTATTTATGCAATGCTGTTTTAATACCTCGGATTTTCCATTTACGAGCGACGGCTTCCCCAGCTGCATGGTCTCCAGCAGAAGCAGTGATAAGCTTTCCCTATCTGAAGGATTAACAACAAGTTGGGAATGTTGTATGAGAGCAGTTTTTTCAGACTCTGTGACGAATCCAGTGTATATAATGTCCGGATGATCTACTTTATCCATAAATAGACCACCTGTCAGGACCAACTTAACAGGGTCTGCACTTATTCGCTTAAAATTTAAAAACCATTGCAGCAGATTACCAATTTTTTCCTTAGCGATTCGACCAAAATAAAGGATATAACGCTCAGGCAATTTAAATTTTTGACTAATTGTTTCGTAGGTAACCGGCGGAATAAGATCTGTCCCTACAGCTAAAATACTATTGTTTACCATTTTTTTTCCAAAAATATCGCGACATAATTGCCGTTCTGCCTCTGTGTTAAAAGCGATATGATTGATCGTGGTAAAAATATGCGTAAGATAAGAACGGAAAAAATCACCTTCATTGTGCGCCGTGGGAATCAAAACACATTTTTGGGCGATAGCGGCATTGATAAAGAAAAAATTAGGATTCGGATAGGAAAGTAGAAAAAAGGCTTTATAATGATGTTCGTTTTCTATGGCAAACTTTATTAATTCTTTAGAAAACAATCCGTGCGATTTCAATACCTTCAACTCGTCTTTCAGTGCAAATGTGAATCTTGGAAAGATGTTGGCAAGATGTTTCAGGATTCCCGCTTTGTAAAGAAATCGCCGTATTTTCCTACCCCATCGGCTTTTTTTGTAAGCCTCATCGAATGCAGCAGGATTAAAATCTTGGGTTTTGAATCGTCTTACAGTGACATTATCAATTACTGTGCTTCCTTCGGCATAGAACGGATTAAAGGATGTGTAGTTATCCGTAGTGGATGTTAAGACTTCGACTTGATAGCGGGAGGCCGCTTTTTCAGCAAGCATCTTGCAGTGTTTTTCTGCTCCACCGTTTACCTCATCACCGTAAAGTCCTACGACAAAGCAAATTTTATCCATGCTGTCTTATAAAATCTTTAGATCCCTACCACCTCATGAAAGCCAGGGGTTCGGTGCCACATCTTATTATCTACCGTTTCCCTGTAAATCATTTCATTGGGTTTGAAATTCGATCGCGAGGAAAGCGGATGGAAGATATGGTAGCCGATAGCGGCCCATTTTAAGCGTTTTTTCTTTATTCCAGAGTTGATCAAGCGTTCCGCGAATTCGTAGTCTTCCCATCCCCATCCAGTAAAGCCGTTGAAATAGCCGTTTATGCGGACATAGTCATCCAACCAAAAAGCCAAGTTACAGCCTTTTACATTGTGGGAGCTATAGGGGTTGGTCTTAAAGATGCCGGAAAACAGCGGAAAACGAATGGCATTAAATCGGGTGGTCATGCCGTTGGTTAGGCAGGAAAAAGACATCTTTTTATCGCGAAGCGTTTTTTCCGAGAGTTGTTCTCCGATCATGGCGCGGCTTCCCTGCACAAAAAAGCCTCTTTCTGCAGATGCTATGTGATCCTTAATAAAATGTTTATGCAAGATGATGTCGCCATCGATTTCGATGATATAATCGGTTTTACAAACCTTCAAGGCTTTATTTAAAATCAACGTTTTTTGAAAGCCGTTATCTTCATGCCACACATGTTCTATCGGGAGATCTCGACGGAAACCTGCAATCAACGCTGCGGTACGTTGGTCGGAACCATCATCGGCGATAACAATTTGGTCGGGCAATACACTTTGTTTTGCTACACTTAAGAGCACCAATTCGAGTGCCTCTGGCCAATTGTATGTGGATATAATCAGACTTACAGTCATATATTGTTCTACCTTTGTTTTCTTCTCCTACTATAACGGTGGCGATCACAAAAACGTTACACTTTTTACAAAAATAAGTAAAATCTCTGAGTTATGAACTTTTCGAACCGATCAAAAGGCTATTAAATAGGCATGAGCGAGCTAATGAACCCTTATCGCCTGCGAGATTAGGCTAGTGGATCTTTAACGCTAATCTATGCTTTCGTTCTTCTCTTTTTAACGATAGAAATGTTTCGTGAACACTAAGACTTTGTAAATAACAGAGCTGAAAGCCTCGTTTTCCATCCAAAATACCCAAGTCAATAATGTATGCTTTAAAGAATCGGAACAATACCTTCGCGAAATGGATAAAAGCGAAATACACTTCATTTTTGAGGTGTCGTTCTTGTCCCTTAAGCATGCCATAGTGAATCATTTTGTTACGGTAAGAGGCGTAATCGGCGAAAGAATAATGATGAATTTTGTGTTTTAAAATGCCTATCGAGCCGTTTACCACCAATGTTTCGTGAACTTTCTTTTTACCATCGTACATGGCTTTGCTCCGTCTGAACAAACGGAAGTTCTTATCATTTTGCGTGCCCGAAAAGCGTATTTTCTCGCCACAGAAATAGAATAGCCGATACATATAATAGGCATCTTTTGCAGCTGGATTGTTAATGGTTCTGCAGATTTCTTGAACAGACAGCGGTGTAAGTCGTTCGTCGGCGTCGAGAAAGATGATCCAATCGTTTGTGGCATAGGAAAGCGCAAGATTACGTTGCTTCGTGAAATCTTCGAAATGGTGCTGATATACGCTTACTTTCGGCATCGTCAGCGCAATCTGTACCGTCTCGTCGGTGCTGTAGGAGTCTACAATGATGATCTCATCAGCAAAATTCAGACATGCTATCGCATAGCGAATATTACTCGCCTCATTATAGGTAATGATTAGTGCCGTCAGTTTTTGGTCCACGTGCAATGCCTGTTAAGTTGACTATCCCTCGGTTACAGCAAGTTTTCTGTCGCCGCCAAACCGATTATAAAAATCCAACTGCGGCGATCCGTTCACTTCGTATAGAAAGGTTCCGCAAAAGTATAATTTTTATATCATTGGTATGTATCCCAAATGTAAAATATATTTTGAATATTTCACAGCGAAGTTATGCTAAAAGCGTAAACTATCGAAACTGGGGAAATGGCAATTTTTAACTTTTAGCTTGCCGTAATCCCGTATATTTGGAAATATTTAGCAGCACCATAGCTTACATGAATTTTAAACGGTACTTTTTGCGTAACAAAAACAATAAGTTCTTGTATTACGTCCGTGCAATATTTCGCAACATCATACCCTACAGCCTTGCTAGCAAGCGGCTCAAACATTTGTTAAAAACAGGTTTGGACAGCGAGGAGCTTGACATTCAGGATCGTGTCAACTATTATAATAAATTAGAGGAACCGCAACCCCTCTCTTCGGCAGCAATTACCATTGGGGCCTACAAAATGCCAAAGCGAATTAAAGTGTATTATTTTGATAGCAAGGAATACCTGCGTTTTTTCGATCCAGCCCTACGGTTTGAGCTGCTACCCGGCGATGTAACGCATATCCCTTCCGTTCCTACACTTGTTAAAAGTAGGCCCATTATCGGGGATAATAAAAATGCGGTACTGCTCAATCTGGATAAATCAAGGCATTTCAATTTTGTAAACGATACGGTGCAATTTGCGGATAAGGCGGATCGTTTAGTGGGGCGCAGCGGTTTCAGTCAACAGCACCGCCAGCGATTTTTTGATAGGTATGTCGGGCATCCGCTCTGCGATCTGGCAAAGGCCACGAAATCTTCGCATCCCGATTTTAAAAGTATTGCGCAGCATCTGCATTATAAATTTATTTTGGCATTGGAAGGTAACGACGTAGCAACCAACCTGAAGTGGATTATGTCGTCCAATTCCATCGCTGTCATGCCAGTGCCTACCTATGAAACCTGGTTTATGGAGGGGCGGCTGCTTCCGGATGTACATTATATCTGCATCAAGCATGATTATAGTGATTTGGAAGAAAAATTAACGTATTACATCACGCATCCGGAGGCTGCGCTGCAGATCGTCAAACAGGCAAATGCTTATGTAAGGCAATTCCAAGACAACAGACGGGAGGATATCATTTCGCTACGCGTCTTGGAGAAATATTTTAGGTTAACTAATTGATTGAAATGGCTATACCGAAGGTGATTTACCAAACATTCAAGACGAACAAGATCCCATGGCTGACTCGGTTTTATATTTGGCGTTTTTTAAAAAACAACAAAGGGTATCGGCATGTTTTCTTCGATGATGAGCAGGTCGAGACTTTCATGAAGCAATCCTTCGATGCGCGAACCTATCGCGCTTATTGCCGTCTGCAGATTGGCGCCGCAAAAGCGGATTTTTTCCGATATGCAATTTTGTACAAGCATGGTGGTATTTACCTGGATTTGGATAGCGATCTGATCGGCAAGCTGGATGACGCTTTGCTTCCTACTGACGTGGCGGTAATTGCGCACGAAGGGAATTTTCAGCAGTTTTTCTCACAATGGGCTTTGATCTACGATAAAGGGCATCCCTTTATGGAGGAGACCATTCGGCTAATGATCGAAAACATTGAACAGAACAAATATCCGCATGATGTGCATGCCATGACTGGCCCCACTGTTTATGCCCAGGCTATCAGAAACGTGTTAGCGCGTCAGCCCGATGTGGCGTATCGTGTTTTTGAGGATGATTACAAAGGATTGATGCAATTCAAATATAAGCTGGGGAAGATATTGATCTACGGTGATCGATCCAAACATTGGAAGAAGCTACAGCACGTCATTCCAGTTGTTCGTCCCGACGACCATCAGGTTGATAACAAGGATTTATAGCAGGATATCCATTGTTGCGCCAATATGTCGTCGTTGAATTGCTGGGCATAAGCGATCCCCTTCTCGATCATGTGTTGCTGCATACTGCTGGACGATAGTACCGAAGTTATGGCATAGCGGAGTTCTTCGATATCCTCGGGGTCGATGAAATAAGAAAAAGGACCTGCGGCTTCCGGAAAGACGCCAGCATGGGTCGTGATTACCGGTGTGCCTGCGTACAACGCCTCAATGATGGGAATGCCGAAGCCCTCATAGGTGGAGGGGTAAACGAAGAGTTTCGCCATGTGGTAGATCGCGGCCAAGTCGTCCATGCTTTGTACCTTCCGAAACAAGACTTGCTGTTCCAGTTTACGTTCGGCTACATACTGCTTGATTTCCTCTGCATAGGCTGTTTCTTTTCCGATAATCACCAGGGGGATATCCAATGTTTCCATTGCTTTAACAATCTGAAACGCATTTTTTCGCGGTTCGACAGAGCCCACGTTCAGGACGAAATCCTGCGGCAAGTTGTAGACGGCTTTGATGCGTTTCAGGTCGTCGCTGGTTTTATCGACTTTGAAAGCGGGATGACAGCCTTGATAGATCACATCAACCTGTTTGTCCGCAAGCTTGAAAAAGTGCATCAGATCCAATTTGGTTTGCTTGCTGATGGCGACGACTTTGTCGGCATGTTCGGCAGCATGTCTAAATTTTTTGCCGTAGATGAAACGGTCTATGGGCTTGTACAGTTCAGGATAGCGCAAAAAAATCAAGTCATGGATCGTGACCACAGATTTGATGCCTTGCTTGGCAAGGTTCAGCGGTATTTCGCCTGATAGCCCATGAAAAATTTCGATGTCGTCTTTCTGTAGATCCGAAACAATGCCGCGGCTACGCCACAGGGAAGGTAGGAGGGAATAGAGTGTGCCCTCTTTTGGATAACGGATCTCAAAACCTACCGCGTTATGGTGAGCGGGATTTTTCGTCGTATACAGGTTGTAGTCGTTCTCTGGATGATGCGTTTTTAATATCCGAAGCAGATCGCGGCTATAATTGCCCAAACCAGAGGTGTTCTGAAAATATCGCTTCGCATCATACCCTATATGCATGTTCTGTTCGGTGAGATAGTGAATTGTAAAATTGAAAATAAATATTGATAAAACCTGCCGTTTTGTTTAACACTTTGGGCGTTTGTCTTGTTTTCACGATCAGCTCGTGGCCTGCTTCAATTTGTCGATGACCATGGCTGGTGTAACCAGATCAATGGCTTCTACACCGTTGCATAGGCACGATTTGTTTCCATAGATCGAACTTGGTCGATTAGGGTGTTCTACTTGGATGCAATCTGCGATGGATTGTCCATAGCCCAAAAATCCAGCATAGGGATGTGTGGCCCCCCAGATAGATAGACATCTGATCCCTACCAAAGAGGCCATGTGCATACCAGAGGAATCCATGCTTAATACCAGATCGAGGTTGCTGATCAAGTCCAACTCGCTCTGGACACCAAGAGTGCCAATGGTACTGTGTACATGGGCAAAACGTTTGCTCCAGTCGGCAGCGGTTTCCTGTTCTTGCCGACCACCGCCAAAGATGTAAAAATTGTAATTCGGAAAGTTCGCGAACACCAACTCCCAATTGGACAATTTCCACACTTTATAGGGGTGCTGGGCAAAAGGTGCTACACCAATGTTGTGCCGTGCCGTTGCATGGATCGGTATGTAGTCCGCGGGCAGCGGTCTATCTTTCTTCTTTAGGGTATTATCCAATTTTAGGCTGAAGCCCAAATGGCGAAACACATCGGCATAGCGCTCTATCGTGGGGCGTAGAGGTGTAAAAACCTTGTTTCTACGGCGTATTAGATCTTTCTTGTGCTGCCTACCCTTATTTAAAATTGCTAAACGATAACCCCCAGTCTTGAAAAAGAGTGTGAGGATTTTTGAGCGGATGTTATTGTGCAGATCGGCCACGTAATCGATCTTGTATTTTTTTAGTTCCTGAAAAAGACGCCATAGACCTTTGGGGCCCTTGTGCTCTTCCTCCGGAAATATGGGGTGGAAGGTGAGATTAGGGATGTCGTCGAAGAAAGGTGCGAAATGCAGTCTGCTAACCATAATAATCTCCAGCCCACGGTGTTGTGCCTGCAGCTCGCGCAGAAGGGAGGCCACCATGGCAACATCGCCCATGGCCGAAAAGCGTGTGACCAACACCCGAACTTTCTTCATTGATTTACGTTATTTTTTCTGGCTGTACAAAACAGGATTTAAGGAAGGATCGTTGTACATTTTCATCTGTTTGTACACCTTCATGTATTTGTTTCCCTCTGCAATATCAATCAGCAGTTCGTCGATACTTTGCGAGAGGTCTTTGCGCTGCTCCAAAAGCACGGCCAACTTTGTATGGCAGGCTTGGATATGTGTTTCGTCGGCATCGGCACGTAATGTCTCCTGTTCCATGTGGTAGATCTTCAACGCCAAGATGGATAACCGGTCAATAGCCCAGGCCGGACTCTCCGTGTTGATACGCGCTTCCGGTTTTGGATCCACCTGTGCAAACAATTGCAGGTAGTAACTGTCAATGTATTCGACGGTGTCCGTTCGTACTTGGTTGGATTCGTCGATGCGCCGCTTCCAATACAAGCCGTCTTTCGGATCGATACCAGGCTCCCGAACAACATCCTCCATATGCCATTGCACTGTGTCTATCCAGCACTTCAGGTAGAGTAGATGTTTCAGGCTGCTGCGTTCGTATGGGTTTTCCAAGGGATGGTCGATCCGATCAAACTGATGGTATCGATCAATAGCTTGCTGAAATATCGTATTGGCAATTTCGCTGATCATAGGCGCAAAGATAATAATAAATTCAATTGTCCGGCAAAAGATCGTTGGCTGTACTAGTTGTTTAAAGGAGCAGATCTAATAGCAGCTGAGGAAACAACCCCAACAATAAAACCAAAAAAACCAATCCATAGCCGACCGACAGCAATAGGCCTGCAGACGAGGATTGCAGGTGCTTAAAATCGTCTTCCTTTCTGATAAATGCATATAGCGGAATCCGAAAATAAAAGAACAGCGATATGACGGCGGTTAGTGCGCCAACAACGAGTAAAAGCAGCACACTAGTATCTTGGCCATCCTGATAGCTATCGAATACTGCCGAAAAGACCATGAGTTTGCCTATAAATCCAATGGTTGGCGGAAGTCCTATAAGGGACACCGCGACGATGGTAAATGCCGAAAACAGCAGGGGCAATTTCCGTCCTAGCCCCATGTAAGAACGCAGGGTCGTCGATCCGGTCCGTTGCTCAAGATGATCAATAAAGATAAATGTCGCGAGGTTCATCAGGACGTAGGCCACCAAATAGAAAAACAGATAGCGGAAGGTATCTTGGTAGGCAAAAATAGCCATCATCAAGAAACCCGTATGCGCAATGGAAGAGTAGGCCATTAGTCGTTTTACGTCCTTTTGCCGCAACGCGGCAAGGTTCCCGATCAACATGCTGGCCAACGCGACAACCACGATGATCCAGGTAGCAAGTTCCGAAAAATAAAAGGAGGTGGACGACCAAGCTTGATAAACTCGGGTAAACAGGATGATTGCACCGACCTTCGGAACAGTGGACAGAAAAGCGGTGATGGCTGTTGGCGATCCTTGATACACATCTGGGCTCCAAAGGTGGAGCGGCACAAAGCTGAGCTTGAAGCCTATTCCAACGCATACAAAAAGGATTGATAAGGTTACCAATGGCTCGGATGCGGTCATTAAGCCCTGCAGGTGTTGTGCAGATTTAAAATCGAGATTGCCGGTAAGCCCATACATCAGCGACAAACCGTATAACATGACCGCCGCACAAACGGATCCAAACAAAGCATACTTCATGGCCGCTTCCGATTGGGCCTTGTTTTGGGAGAAGTAGCCCACCAACAGATAAGATGCGATAGAAACCATTTCTATACCGATAAAAGCGAGAAGCCAGCTACTGGTGCTACACAGCACATGCATACCCAATGTAGCCGCCAATAGCATGCTGTAGATGTCACCGTTCTGCTGCCTTGTATGGCGTTGCTGTATGAAGAAGGCGATAAGAAGTGTAGCGGTAGATATCAGTATACGGGCGTAGGTGCCCAGCTTGTCGACCAACCACATGCCTGAAAAACCTGTGGTGGCGCTGATCGGAACCTGCAAAAAGAGACAATAAATGGTGGCACCTAAGCTGAGCGCCGTAACGGTAAACGTTACGTTCTTCAAACGTTGTTCAGCAAAAAGCGCGGTCGCAATCGCACAAATGAAACCTGCAGTAAGGCAAAACTCGGGCTTGAAAAGCGGAAGAGATGCTAGGATTTGATCGAGTATGGCGGTAATGGGAACGTTCACTTTTTATGTTTTATCCCTACAGGTAGGGCTGTATCAAATCGATTAGTTGAAGGACAGAAGCATTGATCTTACTAAAAACAAGCGAGGGCATAATCCCCAGTATAAGTGCCAGCGCCAAGGCTGGGAAAAGAATCAGCTGCTCGCGACGACTGAGATCTGTTAGTGCTTCCTGCCAAGCTTGACCGCCCTTAACACGTATTTTTCCAAAAAACATACGTTGCAGTGTCCAAAGGAAATAAGCTGCACTGAGAAGGATGCCGATGGATCCTCCAATAGCCATCCAGCGCGGTACACCGGTAGCCATACTTTCGGCATTAAAAGCACCGATAATGACAAAGGCCTCGCCGATAAAGGCAGAGAAACCGGGTAAACCCAAAGATGCAAAGAAGGCCAGCGCAACGTACGCGGTATATTTCGGCATGATGCTCGCCAAGCCGCGGAAGTGATAGATGTAGCGGTCGTGTACCCGATCGTACAGTACACCAACTAGAAAGAACAAAGCGGCGCTTAAAAAGCCGTGGGAAATCATTTGAAACATCGCGCCAGATAGACCTTCGGCCGTTAGTGATGCAATGCCCAGCAACACAAAACCCATGTGCGAAACGGAAGAATAAGCAATCATGCGCTTCAGGTCCTTTTGTGCCAACGCATTGAATGCGCCATACAGAATCGATATTACCCCGATCAATGCGAGCCAATAATTGCTGTTTGCAGCTATATCAGGGAAAATACCATAGCAAACACGGATAATGCCATAGCCCCCGATTTTCAGTAAGATTCCCGCTAGAATAATGGATACCGGTGTTGGCGCTTCGACGTGTGCATCAGGCAGCCAAGTATGTAGTGGCACAATTGGAACCTTGATGGCAAAGGCAAAGAATAACACGGCAAAGCCGATCCAGCGGGATGGAACGCCAAAAAGCTCATGGTAGTTACTGATAAAGCCAAAGAAGGAGCCATCAATGTAGTTGGCGGGATCCATCATGAGGAGCATATTAAAGCTGTGTGCGCCCGTGGTTGGGTTGATCACCGAAAAATAAAGTCCGACGATCACCAACAGCATCAGCACAGAACCCAGCAACGTGTAGATAAAAAACTTAATAGCAGCGTATTCACGTCGATCTCCGCCCCAAATACCTATCAAAAAGTAAAGGGGTAGCAGCATGACTTCATAGAAAACATAGAAAAGAAAGAAATCGAGCGCAGCGAAGATGCCCATAACGGCCATGTTCAGCAACATCAACAAGGCATAATATCCCTTTGTGCTTTTTTGAATATTCCAAGAAGCGCCTATCCCCATCAACATCACTAACGTGCTCAAGACGAGCAAGGGTAAAGAAACACCATCAATTCCGACGAAATAATCGATCTCTAAGATTCCGATCGTGCCGAGATCCAACCTTATCCACGGGAGCTGTTCTACATATTGATATCCTTCATAGTTATGGATACCACCTAGGCTGTCGTCAAAATTGCTGTACATATAAGCAGATAGCGCAAACTGGAGCAATGTAAAAGCCAAGGCAATATATTTATAGCTATTGCGAACGGATATGGGCAACGCCAAGATCAATAGCGTAGCAAGCAATGGTAGAAATATGAGGATAGTTAATAGACCCATTTCTATTTAATTATCAAGTAAAGAATTCCTAAGATAACGATGGTAAGTGCAAATCCAAGATAGTTTTGCAGTTGTCCGTTTTGCACCTGTCTCACTAAGTGCCCCATATAGTAGGTGCCGTTCGCAATCCAGTTGACGATCCCGTCAACGATGTTTGCGTCGAACCAGTGAATTAACCGTGCAAGCTGTTGGGTGGTCCACGTGAAAAGTTTCGTCGCACCATCTACCACATGCCGGTCGAATGCATAAAGCAGCCTGCTTAGGCCCACCGTCCCTTTTATGAAAACAAGTTCGTTAAATTCGTTTAAATAGCCTTGCCTGTTTGCGAAACGGATCCATCTGTTTTGTTGCGAAATCGGATAGCGATTTTTTACATACCAGAACCAACCGAGCAGCAGAGCAAGCAAAGTACCTACCGTTAGGACGATTGGAATGATCAAGTGTGCCGTTTCCTGCTCCGTGAAGCCAGGTCTTGCGTGGAAAGTCTGGATGATCCAAGTTTGGTGGTAGGCTAAGGGATGTAGGCCAAATACGGGGAAAAAGCAGCAAATGCTTAAGACAGACATAGGCCACCACATGCCAGCTGGCGCTTCGTGCGGCCTATTGTGAGCGGTTACAGATGATTGCATGGCAAAAGATCCGAAGAATGTTTTGAAAATGAGCCTCCCGATATAGAAGGCCGTCAACAGGCTAACAATGATTAAGGTTACTGGTATGACAAAGTAGAAACCACCAGCGGTTGAGGCCCACTCGTAGGCACTGACTACGATGCTATCTTTGGAAAGATAACCGGAAGTTAGCGGGAAGCCCGCTAGCGCGAGAGCAGCAATGCTCATGCACACGTAAGTTTTAGGCATGTAACGCCTTAATCCTCCCATATTGCGTATATCCTGCGGATCAAAATCCAAGTTGGTCTGGGCTTTAAAGTGCGCCATCTCGTGTATCACTGCGCCTGCCGCCAAAAAAAGTAGGCATTTGAAAAAGGCATGTGTGGCTAGGTGAAATAGCGCGGTGTCCCACGCGCCGATCCCGACCCCGACTATCATAAAGCCTAATTGCGAGATGGTCGAAAATGCCAGGATTTTTTTTATATCATATTGGGCCAAAGCGAATACCGCACCGGATAAGGCCGTTATGGTACCTATGGCGGTTATAACCAGTAATGACGTTGCGTTGAATAGTGGAAAAACTGTACATAGCAGGAATACACCGGCCGCAACCATTGTGGCCGCATGAATCAGCGATGATACCGAGGTAGGGCCTTCCATGGCGTCGGGCAGCCATACATGCAATGGAAATTGGGCCGATTTGGCCATGGCGCCCAAAAAGAAAGCTAGGCCGGCTAGGGTCACCCAAGTATTGTCTTTCTGTACGACCTGCAGCCCGCCCGTCTCCGTCAGGCCTTGAACGAATCGGCCCGTTTGATCGAATAGCGCTACAATGTCCAGCGTGCCCACGTGGCTATAAACCAAAGCTATGCCGATCAGGAAACCGAGGTCGCCAATCCTATTGATTAAGAAAGCCTTTTTGTTGGCCTGGACGGCAGCATCTCGTGTAAACCAGAAACCAATCATCAGGTAGGAGGCAAAACCAACCAATTCCCAAAATACATATAGCTGCAATAGATTGATTGAGATGGACAAGCCCAGCATCGCGAAGCAGAACAGGCTGAGGTACATCCAATATCGATGAATGCCGCTATCCCCCTTCATATAATATCGCGAGTAAATATGTACAGGTACTGCGACGACACACACAATAAGCTGCATCAGGACCGTAAGGTTGTTTAGCAACAAACCGACTTCAAACGATGTCTGTCCTATTGTAAACCACGTTATACGCTCGGCCATTGGGCTATTGCCCCATACAGGTAGAAAGACAGCAAAAAAACTCAGCAGTGCACTGGATACTATTGCAATCAGGCTGATGTTGCCCGATATCGATTTCCGGCCTAGCAATGCCTGTACGACACATGCAAGGAAGGGGAGCAGTACGACAAGTAAGCTCGCAACCGAGGGCGATATGGGCGACAATTCGTTCACGTTAGTCCTTTAGCTCATTGATATTTTTTGGGTCGATCGTTTTATAGTGGCGGTATACGTTGAGTATAATGGCTAGACCCACTGCTACCGCGGCGGCGGCAAGTACAATCGCAAATAGCGCAAACACTTGGCCGCCATAATTGACGCTGTCGTAGCGGGCGAAGGCTACGAAATTGAGGATCGACGCATTGATCATCAGCTCAATTCCCACGAGGATCATAATGGCATTCCGCTTGGCTAAGATAGCATAGACACCGATACAAAATATGATGGCACTGACGATCAAAAAGTGTGTGATGCTTATCATGGACGTTCCCCCTTTCGAGAGATATGCGCGGCACCGATCAGCGCCATCATTAGAAAAATGGAGATGATTTCAAAGGGTAGCACGTATTGGGTCATAAACTTGAAACCAAGCATTCTGATATTGTTCTCCGTAGGTTGGATCAAGCTGCCGTCAGCTTCCGCTGCCGCCATCCATTCGGGCATGTTGTTGTTCCAAGAAGAAAGTGCAAACAACAAAATTGCTAGAAAGACCGAAGCAAGCAGAAAGGATGGTAAGTTTGGAAGTGCCGTAAGGCGATGCGACACGGTGTGTATATCGCTCAGCAAGGATTTGTTGGATAGCATAAAGGCAAAGATCAACAAAATAAGTACACCCCCAACGTACACTAATATTTGCGTGATAGCCACAAAATCAGCCAGGGCGAAAAGGTACAGACCTGCCATGGCAAAGAGGACGATGAACAACAGAAACAGCGCGCGCGCCGTGTTGCGAATGCTGACCAGTAGAAGGGCAGAGCCGATGGCCATGACAGCGAATGCGTAAAAAAGTATGAAGTCTACGCTCATGATCCTTTCTTTGCCGCCTCCTTTTCAGCTTGGAATTTAGTCCATTCTTCTTTGCGCTGCTGCACTTCCTTATCGGTCATTTCTGAAAAGCCGTATATCAAATCGGTAAGCTGCTGCGTGCTGCGGTCATACTGGTTGGTCATGGTGATGCACTCTGTAGGGCACACCACGGTACACAGGCCACAATACATACACTTCGCCATATCGATATCGAATTTGGCCGGGTACAGTCTTTTCACACTGCCGTCCGATGTTTTTCCTATCGCATTCGGCGATTTGATCGATTGGATGTCTATACAGTCTACGGGGCAAGCTTTTGCACAAAGATCGCAAACGATGCAATCGTCGATCTCGACTTCCAGCTGGTAGCGTGCTACTTCCGGAATAGGCATCTGTTGTCTTGGATATTGAACAGTGGTCACGCCTTGTTGCTGCTGGAAATAGTCTTGGTCGCGAATGTCAAGCGTTTCGCGGGCTTTGCGTGCAGCGAATAGATGCCGCACCGTTAAGAGCAATCCCTTAACAGCTGTTAAAAATCCTTGTATGGTTGTTTTTAATACCAAAATCTATAAGATTATCATTATTCGCCACAATCCAGAAATCGCCATGCATACGAAGGCTGCTGGAATAAGCACTTTCCAACATAGCGTCATCAATTGATCTGCCCGAAAGCGAGGCAACGTCCACCGTATCCACATCTGTACGCCAACGACGGTAAATGATTTTAAGATGGTCCAAAACAAACCCCATCCTAAGCCTGTGGTCCAGTCTGCCAAAAGCAGCCCACCGACATTGGGTAGTGGACTGTTCCATCCGCCGAGGAAAATCACGACGCCCAATATAGCGACCAAAAACATCATGGCGTATTCTGCGAGAAAGAGAAAGGCAAATTTAATACCACCATATTCGGTATGAAAACCCCCGATAAGTTCCGATTCAGCTTCGGGAATGTCAAATGGTGCGCGGTTGCATTCTGCCAACGAGGCAATAAAGAAAATGACATAAACGATTAGCAGGTGTGGTGCTTGAAAAATATGCCAAGCGAAAATGCCGCCTATATGGCTCACTTCCCAAAAACCCATAAAATAAATGGGCTCTGGCGATTGGATACCCTGTAGATAAGCGATGTCGTTTAAGTTCAGTGTTTGCGTGATCATCACCGCGGCGATCAACGAAAGGCCCACCGGAATCTCGTAGGAAACCATCTGTGCAATCGCGCGGATAGCGCCTAATAGCGAATACTTATTGTTTGAACCCCATCCGGCCATCAGGATGCCAATGGCGTCGATAGACACAACAGCCATAATAAAGAACAAGCCAGTATGGGTATCTGCCGGAATGAAATCCGGGGCCCAAGGAATCACACTAAAGCCAATGAATACCGCGACGAAGATCACGACAGGGGCCATTGCGAATAAAACTTTATCGGCAGCTGCAGGTGTGATAAACTCCTTCTGCAATAATTTGAGGATATCCGCTATAGTCTGTACCAAGCCATATTTCCCCGTTTCCATCGGTCCCAAACGGTCCTGCACAAAGCCGGCTATTTTCCGCTCGGCATATACCGCAAATAGGGTGAAGGCAGCAATAAAGCTAAATATTGCTACAGGAACTATAATATGGACAATCAGATCGGTCAAGATGACTTTTTTAGAATAATTCTTAATTGGATGCAAACATACATAAATCGTGGCACATGCCAATAAAAATAGCTAAAATATACTAAAGTAGTAGATAATAAGGTAGTGCTTTGACAGAAAGATGAAGACGCCCCGCGCGTTACGATTTTTCGTGGCTTTTTGGTTTTCGAAAAAAAAATGTCGCGACATATTCAAACCTTTCGTTTTATGGGTTGTATATAATTAAAATAAGATATAGATATGAGATTTTTACAGGTATTTTTTTTGGGTGCTTTGGCAGTGTTGTTTTTTTTCGGAAGTTGTGCTGCACGGAAGTCCGGTGCTGACGGCGCGGCAGCCGGGTCTGGTCTAACGGGAGGTCGTTGGCAGTTGATTGAACTGAATGGGCAGCCGGTACCGGCCATGGTAAATGGTAAAATGCCTTATCTGGAGTTTTCGGAAGAAGAGGGACGGTACAGTTCGACAGGAGGTTGTAACGGTGTAGGAGGGGAATATGAACTGAGCAAAAGCAATGGAATCAAGTTTGGTCGTGGTATGTCGACCATGATGTATTGTGATGATATGACCATAGAAAACGGATTAAAGCAACTTTTCGAACAAGCCGATACCTACAAAGTCGATGCAGGGACATTATTGTTGTCGAAAGGTAAAGGGAACGTCTTGGCAAAATTTGCTATGTTGGAGGATCAGAGTGGTCGCTTGGCGGGTACGTGGGAGCTCGACTATATCATGGAGGCGGGTCTGTCCTTCGACTCGCTCTATGCTTCGCGGAAGCCAACTATCAGCTTTGACCCAGCCACAAAGAAAGTGAATGGAAATAGCAGCTGTAACAATTTTTTTGGAACATTCGAGTTAAATGGGAATGATATTCAATTTGGCCCGTTAGGGTCCACCAAAATGGCTTGCCCAGGAAATGGGGAACAAGTGTTTTTCAAAGGATTGGAAAAAATAAATCGCTTTGATGTGCATGGAGATGTTCTGAATATGATTATGGGGGATATCGCCGTGATGCGCTTTAAAAGAAAATAGACAAGCGTGCATACAAAAAAGAAAAAAGCTCAGATCCATATCGGTCTGAGCTTTTTCTATGCTATTTATTATCGACGATTAGCGATCGTTGATGTCTATATAAGCCCTTGTGGTGGAACCTGTGTATACTTGGCGTGGACGACCGATAGGCTCTTTGTTGTCTCGCATCTCCTTCCATTGGGCAATCCATCCTGGAAGACGTCCTAGGGCGAATAGCACCGTAAACATATCCGATTCAAAGCCTAAAGCGCGATAGATAATACCGGAATAGAAATCCACATTAGGATATAGTTTACGATCGATAAAATACTGATCGTTTAATGCGGCTTCTTCTAGCCGTTTTGCAATATCTAAGACAGGATCATCAACGCCGAGTTTTTCCAAAATGTCGTCACATGCTTTCTTGATAATCTTAGCACGGGGATCGAAATTTTTGTATACGCGGTGTCCAAATCCCATCAAGCGGAAAGGGTCATTTTTGTCTTTTGCTTTGGCGAGGTATTTTTCGGCATCGCCGCCATCGTTTTTAATCGCTTCCAGCATCTCGATTACCGCTTGGTTTGCACCGCCATGCAATGGCCCCCAAAGGGCGTTGATGCCCGCCGAGATAGAGGCATAGAGATTGGCGTTGGAGGACCCAACAATGCGCACGGTTGATGTCGAGCAGTTTTGCTCGTGATCCGCATGCAAGATGAGTAATTTGTGCATGGCGCTGATAACCACAGGATCAAATGTAGTCTCGCCTGTTACCTCTCCAAAAATCATGTTTAGGAAGTTCTCGATGTAACCAAGGTTGTTTTTAGGATATACAACGGGCTGCCCAAGTGATTTTTTCTGTATCCATGAAACGATGGTTGGCATTTTTGCCAACAAGTTGATGATCGTTTTGTTCTCCTCTTCATCCGTCGGGTTGGGATTCAACGACTCTGGGTAGAATGCAGACAAGGCACCAACCAAGCAAGACAATTGTCCCATAGGATGCGATTTTGATGGGAACCCCGTGAAGAAATTTTTCATGTCTTCATGGATCAGCATCTGTTTTCTGATATCTCCGCGGAATTGCTCTAACACTGCTTTACTCGGAAGTTCTCCGTAGATCAATAAATAGGCGACTTCGATGAATGTTGACTTTTCAGCTAATTGTTCGATAGGATACCCACGGTAGCGTAAAACGCCCTCTTCGCCATCCAAAAAAGTAATGGCGCTTTTTGTGGCGCCCGTATTTTTGAAGCCTGGATCAAGGGTGATATATCCCGACTGGTCTCTAAGTTTCGAGATATCAACAGCTTTTTCGTTTTCAGTACCAATAATAACTGGCAACTCGTAGGATGCACCGTCTAAATTTATTGTTGCTTTATCCGACATATTTAATAATCTAGTTTCTTACAAATGTATAAAAATCAACGATAAATTCGACCCCAGCATGAAATTAAAATGACACAAACTCGTCATTTTAGGCTTTTAAACGGTGAGGCCTGCTGCGTAAGCTCGCGACTGTTGATTCTAAGTCAGTCTTATTATTGTCCAGTTCACACTGGTCGGTCAGTAGCGCGATCAGCTGTGCAAACAGATAAAAACAAAAAAAAACAAATAATTTTTTGTTGTTACGAAATTTTCGTAACATTGTGATCAGTTAGTATTTTGATTATGGATAAGTTAACGATACAAGAAGAAGAAGCTATGTTGTCGATATGGCAATTGCAGGGCGGATTTGTAAAAGAGGTTTTAGACAATCTGAAAGGAGAGAAGCCTCCTTACACCACCCTGGCCTCGACGATAAAAAATTTAGAGAAGAAGGGCTATGTGCGGGCGGTAAGGTATGCCAATGCCAAGCGTTATGAGCCGATCATTTCGGAAGAAGAATACAAAGGCAAGTTTATGAGCGGATTTGTAGGCGATTATTTCAGGAATTCCTACAAGGAGATGGTTTCTTTTTTTGTTAAGGAAGAGAAGCTATCCCCACGGGAGCTAGAGGAGATCATGGACATGATTAAGAACAATAAATCATAAGGTTATGCAATCTACGCTCGCTTACATTTTACAGGTCAACATATTGCTTGCCGTTGTGTATATAGGCTATATCCTGTTGTTGAAAAACTTGACTTTTTATCAGTTGAACAGGGGGTATTTCTTGTCGGGCGTATTGTTTGCCTTGACTTATCCTTTTTTAGATATCAGATCGCTTTTTCAGCAACACATGGAGCCGGTGGGCGAGCTGATTGCCTTTATGCCGGATCTGTCCCTCGCAAACAAGGTACAGGGCGTCTATACGTTGGAAAATTTGCTATATGCCGTCATCTCCTTTGGCGTCATTTGGTTCACACTACGGCTTTGCATACAGCTTTTTAGCTTATTACGTATACACTTCCATTCTGTTGAAGCAGCTTGGAAGAGCTATCTCTACCGGAATGTATTGTTCCCCATTGTTCCATTTTCCTTCCTCAACAAAATCTATGTTAATAAGGAGCAGCACCAAGAATTAGAGCTGCACGATATTTTCGAACATGAAGATATTCACGTGAAAGGTCTTCACAGCTTGGATATTCTCTGTTTCGAAATCCTACTGATCGTTTGTTGGTATAATCCCTTTGTATGGCTTATGCGCAGAGCCGTACGTCAAAATTTAGAGTTCCTGACTGATCAACAGGTACTCAATAAGGGGGCGGATCGGCAAACCTATCAGTATTCATTGTTGCATGTATCGAAGCAGGGTGCTTCGGTAGCTATTAGCAACCAATTTAATTTTAAACTTTTAAAAAAGCGCATTATGATGATGAACAAAAAACGGTCATCGAAGCTCCAGTTGAGCAAGTATGCCTTCCTGCTACCGATCATTATTTTCTCGGCAGGTGCATTTACGGTGACAAAGGCGGATGACCATATTATTGAAGTGGTGAACATCGCCAAGGAAACAGAAGTATACGAGCTGGGGCAGGTATTGCAAACAGACGATAATCCACAGTTGCTGGATACTGTTGAGGGTCTCAGCGTCAATCAAGCAGATACCTTGAGCATCGTCACATCCGGCACCAAAGAAGATGTGGGCCGCGAACTTTCCGATCAGATGGACGAAGTTTCCATTTTTTCCGATACGATTGGTTCGACACAACGAACAATTGTTTTGCGCAATTCGCATGGCATAAAAAAGGATCCCCTGATAGTCGTAGATGGTGTGAGAAAGCCTCTCGGATATGATATTAAGGTCCTAGACCCGAACAATATTGAATCGATAGAGGTATTAAAAGATGCGGCAGCGATTACGGTTTTTGGTCAGGATGCAAAAAATGGAGTGGTCAAAATCCATACGAAAAAAATGGACGGGACCGCGGTATTTTCGCTGAAGGGTGGTCAAGCCGATACCACCAAAAATGGAAGGATACGGTCTGTCGTCGTCAAGGGCCGGGCGGCGGCGGCTCAGACCGCCGATGGTAGTTCGCTGCGGAATGTCTTACATATCGATGGCAAACAGCCCTTGATTATCGTCGATGGACGGGAAAAGACGGGTCAAGATCTCCACGGTATAGATCCCGACGCTATTGAAAGCATTTCGGTATTAAAAGATGCCGGTGCTAAAGCCATATATGGCGATAAAGGTGCCCATGGCGTCATACATGTTACGACTAAAGCCGGTGCCGGATCTGTCGAAAATAAAGCAAAAATCGTGCAGGGGGTTCCACTAGCGGAGAGCGTTAATAAGGAAGTCGTCGTGGTTGGCTATGGAACGAAAAGTAAGAGTCATGGCAGCGATTCCTTCTACAGCGCCAACGATCCGGAGAGCCTGAAGAAGTTCTTGGAGGACAATCGGGCAAATATCGATTTGAAAAGCGATGTGGTGTTGGTTATCAATGGTAAGGTAGCGCGTGAAGCTGACCTGAAGAATATTAAAGCTGCCGATGTTTCGCAGGTTGGGGCGATTGATCTGACAGAGAAAAATAGCAATCTGCCTAAAAACATGGTCGGCTTATTGTTCCTAAAAGATGGTAACCCTAGCGCCAATCGCGGTGCATCGGCCTCCGTGTACAATGCCAAACGGAAAATAGAGCTGGTGGTTAATCCCGATAAGAAGGTCATCCCCTATATCGAACGTAAATAGGCTTCCGTGTGCCTAAAATACGCCCAAAAAGAGTTGTTTAGTTAATAAATATAGTGAGCTGAAATACCGTCGATGTCCCGCATCAGACGGTATTCGCTTTACTTGCTGTTGAGGTTTGTCATCGTCAGCTCGATGCCGATGTTGACAAAGCTCTGTATCATCTTGACCGAGTGGTCGATCAGCCCGGGTAGATCTTTTTGCTCGTCCTGATCGAAGGGCCCTAGAACGTAGTCCACTTGTCTTCCCTTTGGATAGTTATCGCCAATACCGAAGCGTAGGCGAGGGTAGTTTTGTCCACCGCAGGTTGCCTCGATGGAGCGAAGCCCATTATGTCCAGCAGCCGAGCCTTTAGGTTTGATGCGTAGCGAGCCAAAAGGGATGGCAAGATCATCGACCACCACTAATACATTTTCCAACGGAACTTTCAGTTGCTGCATCCAATAATTGACGGCTTTCCCGCTAAGGTTCATAAACGTAGTGGGTTTGATCATGTACACGTTTCTGCCACGTTGCTTGAACTCGGTGTAATAGGCTAATTTTAACAGAGACCACGTCGCACCCGCTTGTTTCGCGGCTTCATCAACGACCATAAAGCCGATATTGTGTCGGGTATCTTCGTACTCTTTTCCAATATTGCCCAAACCAACAATTAAATAGTTCATGCCTGCAAAAATAAAAAATATGTTAGATAATCCATTATAGATAATGGGTAGCAAGACGGTTTGTTCTCGTTTCGAATTGCGTTGCCAGCTCATAAAAAAGGCATCGATTGCTCGATGCCTTTACATAACCTTGTCGGTTATAACTATTTTTTGCCGCCTTTAGCTGCTTTAGCTGCTTCCTGCTCTGCTTGACGTAAAGCACGAGACATGATCACAGAAACGATGGTATCGTCAGCGTTGTTCAACACTTTGGCATCCTGCAAGGCAATTTGTCTTACACGTACCGATTTACCCACTTCCAAAGATTCCATAGGAACTTCAATCTCTTGAGGTAAATTGTTTGGCAATGCTTTTACACGGAGTGTACGTAATTTTTGTACCAACTTACCCCCCATTTTCACACCTGGAGAAGTACCCGTCAATTTGATGGGAATATTAACAGAAACTTCTTTGTCGTCAAACAGTTCTAAGAAGTCAATGTGTGTAACGAGGTCCGTCAATGGGTGGAATTGCGCATCTTGAACGATCGCTCTCGTTTTTTTGCTATCTAAATTCAATTCTACGAATACTACATCTGGAGTATAAAGAATTGATTTTAAATCAGCTGCGGATACCGAAAGGTGGGTTTGCTCTTTACCACCGTAAAGAACTGCAGGCACTTGTCCTTCGTAACGCAACTCTTTCGAATCTCTTTTCCCTACGTTCTGTCTTACAGAACCGCTAATAGCAATTGATTTCATTATTGTTTTATATTAAATTGAGGTGCAAAAATATGGTTATTTTTTGTTAAAAAAAAATAATGTAATAAATAGGGTGAACGTGAAGTGTCCACCCTATTTATTACACCGAATTGGCGTTCTGTTATTTTTTTATTTGATATCGAAAAGATCAGAAATTGAGCCGTGTTCGTTCACGTTTTTGATTGCGTGAGCGAAAAGGTCTGCGGTAGAAAGAACCTTGATCTTGCTACATAACGATGATTTTTCAGCATCCAGCTGGATGGTGTCCGAAACGATCATTTCTGTCAATACAGAGTTTTCAATAGTTTCATAGGCCTTGCCTGATAGCACCGCATGCGTACACACAGCGCGGACCGAATTAGCGCCATGCTCCATAATCAAGGCGGCAGCTTTTGATAGCGTGCCGGCTGTGTCACAGATATCGTCGATTAATACCACGTCTTGTCCCTTTACATCGCCAATGATGGACATGGATTCGATTTCGTTTGCACGCTTGCGTCGCTTATCGCAAATGATGACTTCGGCATTAAAAAACTTGGCAAAGGTACGTGCGCGGTAAGAGCCCCCCATGTCAGGTGATGCGATTGTCAGGTTAGGCAGGTTCAATGATTTGATATAGGGCACGAAAATAATGGAACCATCAAGGTGGTCCATTGGAATATCAAAAAAGCCTTGGATTTGGGCAGCATGCAGATCCATGGTCATGATGCGATGCGCGCCGGCAGCGGTAATGAGGTTAGCCATCAATTTTGCACCGATAGCAACACGTGGTTTATCCTTCCGATCTTGACGTGCGAAGCCAAAATAAGGAACAACTGCCGTGATGTAGTGGGCAGAAGCACGCTTGGCAGCATCAATCATCAGTAAAAGTTCGAAAAGATTGTCGGTAGGTTGGTTGGTGGATTGGATCAAGAAAACGTCGCTTCCGCGTACAGATTCATTGTAAAAAGGTTGAATTTCTCCGTCGCTAAACTTGGACAAGGTCTTGTCACCAAGAGGTTTGCCATAAGATTTGGAGATTTTTTCTGCTAACTCCACTGTTCCCGACCCTGCGAACAGCTTCACCGTGTTAAATTGCAAAGGCATTATGCGTGATTTTATGTTGGACTAACTCAAATGTTTTCCGTATAACTTCCAAATAACGATCGTGTTAAGTTGTCCGACCTGGATTCGAACCAAGACTAAATGAACCAAAATCACTTGTACTACCCTTATACTATCGGACAAAACTTTTACAATGACCCTTCTTTGTTATGGGGGACAAAGTTAGATAAATGTTTGTGAAAACAAAATACTTTTTGAGCCGAGAAATCGCTTGTACTTGAAAGGGTTAGATAAAAAAAGAGAGCATGAAAATGCTCTCTTTTTTGTTGTCCGACCTGGATTCGAACCAAGACTAAATGAACCAAAATCACTTGTACTACCCTTATACTATCGGACAATCATACCGTCAATACAGCTGTTGTTTTGTTTTGACGATGCAAATATAAGGCTGTTTTTATTAGTTCCAAAACTTTTTTTGCTAAATGTACGATCTTAGCTGATTTTCAGTGTGATATTTTTCGTGCATGAGTCCATTTCTGGACGCTGTTCAGGCGCAGTCAATTTCTCCGTTGCAAAAACTTTCGTTAAAATGTGTAAATAATATTTAATAGTCGGTTAGTATTCCTTAATTTCGAGCCATAAATTAGGATTACCTTATCAATATAGAATGAATTACAATAAGATTAACAACCTGCTAGGATGGATCTGTGCAGCAATCGCAACGATTGTCTATGTAATGACCGTGGAACGCACCGTAAGTTGGTGGGACTGTGGCGAGTTTATTGCTTCCGCTTTCAAGATGCAGATCGTGCACCAACCGGGAGCGCCGCTGTTTCTGATGATTGAGAATGTCTTTTCCAACTTAGCGATGGGCGATACCACCAAGATAGCATTTTGGATGAATATTGGTTCTGCGGTATGCAGCGGGCTTACCATTCTCTTTCTTTTTTGGACGATTACTGCGCTGGCAAGAAAAGTATTCGTCGGTTATTCAAATGCGACCCTGTTAACAGGTGCGCAGTTGTTCTTGGTGATGGCCGCTGGTGTAGTTGGGGCACTTGCGTATGCATTTACGGATACCTTTTGGTTTTCCGCGGTAGAGGCTGAAGTGTACGCGATGTCTTCCCTTTGTACAGCGGTGGTTTTTTGGGGGATCTTAAAATGGGAAGCGCATGCTGAACAGCCGCAGGCAGATAAGTGGTTGATATTTATTGCCTATGTTATGGGACTCTCGATTGGCGTCCATTTGCTAAATTTGTTGGTAATACCCGCAATCGCGCTTGTCATATACTTCCGGAAAACGAAAGAAAGCAGCAGCGCCGGTATCTTGAAAGCACTGGGTATTGGTGTGGTTGTTCTTGCCGTTATTCTTTGGGGCGTTATTCAGTTTTCCATCAAATTTGCGGCTTACTTTGATCTTTTCTTTGTGAACTCGCTTGGCCTTGGTTTTGGTTCAGGAGCCGCATTCTTTGCGTTACTCGTGATCGGTGGTCTTGTATACGGTATTATCTATTCGATCAAAAAAGTAAAACCGCTCTTAAACATAGCGTTAATTAGCACGGTCTTCATCCTATTGGGATACAGTTCGTTTGCGATGATTATGATTCGCGCCAAAGCAAACCCGACGCTCAATAACAGTGATCCTGATAATGCCTTCTCCTTTTTGAGTTACCTTAACCGCGAGCAATATGGCGACGAGCCGTTGTTTAAAGGCCGCTTCTTCGATTCCCGAGCAACGGGTATGGAGGAAGGGAAGAAGGTGTACCGCAAGGACGGCGATAGATATGTTGTAGCCAAACGTAATCCGGTTTATACCTATGATAAGGAAACACTTTTTCCAAGAATCTATAGCGATAAAGGCGGGCATCCCGACTATTACCGGGAGTACTTGGGCTTGGGGCCCAACGAGGCACCGACCTTTGCTGATAACATCAAATTCTTTTTTGGTTACCAAATCGGACATATGTACGGACGCTACTTTCTTTGGAATTTTGCTGGACGGCAAAATGACCAACAGGGGCATGGGTCCTACACAGAGGGAAATTGGATTAGCGGTATTACGCCTATCGATAATGCGTTGCTGGGCGGTCAGGATAAATTACCAACCTCCGCGAAGACCGATCCTTCACGCAATACCTATTTCTTTTTGCCGCTCATCATCGGTTTGCTCGGCGCTTTCTGGCATTTTGGAAGAAGGCAGCGCGATGCAGGTGTGGTTGGCTTATTGTTTTTCTTTACCGGAATAGCAATCGTGCTATACCTCAATCAAACACCTATGCAGCCAAGGGAGCGTGATTACGCGTATGCCGGGTCGTTCTATGCCTTTAGCATTTGGATTGGTCTCGGGGTGCTGGCTATTGCAGACTATATCTCCAAGAAGGCCAATGCGAAGGTTGCTGGCTATACGGCAGCCGCGATCGGTATACTAGCTGGGCCTGTCATCTTGATTGCGCAAAATTACGATGATCACAATCGTTCCGAAAAAAGCCTAGCCCGCGATATGGCGCGGAATTACCTAGAATCCTGCGCGCCGAACGCCATCCTTTTCAGTTATGGCGACAATGATACGTATCCTTTATGGTATGTGCAGGAGGTAGAAGGATTCCGAACCGATGTGCGCGTTGTCAACTTGAGTCTACTGAGTGCTGATTGGTATATGAGGCAAATGATGGATAAGGTGAACGACGCGGATGCGTTGCCCATTAATATCGATCCAGAGCTGGTGAAAGATGGCGTGCGAGACGTCATTTACTACCAAGATTACAACATCCCTGGACACGTACCCGTGCAGGATCTAGTGAAAGTAATGTTGTCGGACAATCCGCAAAATAAAGCACAGCTGCAGAGTGGCGAGTTTGTGAATTTGCTGCCCACCAAAAAAATGCAGCTTGCAGTCGATAAACAGGCCGTGATTGCTAACAAGGTGGTTCCGAAAGATTGGGAATCAGCGATCGTGGATACCATGCACTGGAACTACAGTTTAAATTATGTAAGCCGTGCGGAATTATCGATGTTGTCTATTTTGGCGAACAACAATTGGAAACGCCCGATCTACTTCACGATCACTACGCCCGAAGATAACTACATGGGCTTAGATCGCTATCTGGTTAGCGAAGGTTTTGCCTACCGCCTGATGCCAGTTGATTTTGGACTTAAAGAAGGTGAGCCTAGCTCTATTGAGAACGTTGATCAGACCTACGACAATATTATGAACAAGTTTACTTGGGGTAATTTGGGAAAGGCTTCTTACATAGATCCGGATTCTTATCGCTATATCAGTATGTATGTCGGGACCATCTATGGGCAAACAGCACAGCAACTATTAGCTGCCGGCGAGGCGGATAAAGCCAAGAAGTTGGTGGTAAACGCGTATGAAAATATGCCTAAACGTGCTTACCTCATGTCTGAAGTAATGAGTTACGTAACACTCTTAGAAGCCATGTACAAGGTAGGAGAAACCGCCAAAGCGAATGAGATTGCGCAGCGCAATCTACAGTTCATACGTGAAAATATGGCCTATTATGAGGCCGTATCGGAAGCTAAATCAAATTTGGAATACCGAAATATGCGATTTGGTCTTGCTTCTATTCAACGGTACAAGCAATTGCTGGATGGGGTTAACCAGCCCGCGCTCAAAAAGCAATCTGATGAATTGTTTAATGTGTACAAACATTACTTTGAACAGTCGCCTCAATAAAGGCACATATCGGTAATCCAAAATACACTGCCCCCAAAAAGTTTGACACGATTTGGGGGTATTTTTATGATTGTCGTTATTCCATATGGAAGATGTAGCAGGTTTGAAAAAAATACCGTAAGTTTGCCCAAACATTCCCATAATGAAACAATCGATTTTATTAGAAGGAGCTAAATTCCAGATCACGATCAAACGGCTATGCCAGCAGTTGATTGAGAATCATGGTGATTTTTCTAATGCCGTGTTAATCGGAATCCAACCACGAGGTACTTATTTAGCGAAGCGCATCCAAAAGGAAATCGCGCTTATGACCGGACTTCAGGTACAGCTGGGGGTATTGGACATCACCTTTTACCGTGATGATTTTCGCATGAAGGGGGCGAGCCCGCTGACGGCAAGCAGTACAGTCATTGATTTTATCGTGGATGGAAAAGCGGTGGTACTGATTGATGATGTGCTTTGGACGGGCCGCACGATCCGTTCGGCAATGGATGCAATGCAGGCATTTGGCCGGTCGGGCAAAATGGAGCTGTTGGTATTGGTCGACAGACGTTTTTCAAGACAGATTCCCATACAGCCAGATTATATCGGTATACAAGTGGATTCGATCGATTCGCAAAAGGTCATTGTGAGCTGGGAAGAGGTCGATGCTGATGACAGTATTGTGCTGGTGACAGAGAAAATGTCGGATTAGCAAGCCATCTTTTATCGAACCGTATTAGCGAGGCTCCGTCCGGGAGCGGCCGGACTTTTTTAAAACAATAACGCGCTGGAAATTCAAGAAAACATGTCAACAACAACCGAACAGCTTAGCACAAGACACCTATTAGGCATAAAAGACCTAAACGAGAACGATATTCAACTAATTTTGGATACGGCCGCCAATTTTAAAGAAGTCCTTAACCGGCCAATCAAGAAAGTGCCTTCACTACGCGATATCACCATTGCCAATGTTTTTTTCGAGAATTCTACGCGTACACGTCTGTCTTTTGAGCTTGCCGAAAAGCGTCTTTCCGCCGATATCGTGAATTTTGCGGCATCGTCATCATCCGTTAGTAAAGGCGAGACATTGATCGATACGGTCAATAATATCTTGGCGATGAAGGTAGATATGATTGTCATGCGGCATCCGTATGCCGGGGCCGGTGTTTTTTTAAGTAAGCACGTAAAAGCGCAGATAGTCAATGCGGGCGATGGCGCACATGAGCATCCTACACAAGCCTTGCTGGATTCTTTTTCCATACGCGAGCGCCATGGCGATATGGCTGGTCGTAAGGTGGCTATTATTGGAGATATCCTGCACTCGCGCGTTGCACTATCTAATATCCTATGCTTGCAGAAGCAGGGCGCCGAAGTCATGGTTTGCGGACCGACTACGCTAATCCCGAAATACATATCTTCATTGGGTGTTAAAGTGGAGCACGACCTGCGCAAGGCTTTGAATTGGTGCGACGTAGCGAACATGCTACGCATACAGCTAGAACGCCAAGATATAGCCTATTTTCCCTCCTTGCGCGAATATTCCATGCTGTATGGATTGAACAAGGAAATTTTGGATACGTTGGATAAAGAAATTACCATTATGCATCCTGGGCCGATCAATAGAGGGGTAGAAATCACCTCGGATGTGGCCGATAGTAAGCACGCTATCATCTTAGATCAGGTAGAAAATGGGGTGGCCGTGCGTATGGCTGTACTGTATTTATTGGCTGGTCAACGCGGCTAATACACAAACCCTCAGTTGCCTGGGATTTTATGCTCGACTTTTTTAAAGTGGAGCATATTTTTTGGGTAAAATTTACGTTATATAGGGCAGTTACCAACAGATGTTAAGAACTTTTGAGGAATACGTGGAACTTTAGTTATAATTTAGTATCCTGAAGGTTTGTGCCTTTGTGGGTAGGTTTCCTTTGATTAATGCGCAGATTTAGTAGTTGAATAATTCATCAGTATGAATAAGAAAATTTATGGTGTAGGTATAGCATTGAGTTTAATGAGCTCGGTTTCGTTTGGACAGCAAACAGCTTGGCAACAGATTAACAATGCGTACAAGTCTGGAATGGAGTTGTTTGAACGAGGGAAGTATAGCTCGGCCGCTAAACAGTTTGATCGAGTGGAAGATATTCGCACGAAGTCTACGCTTCAATTGGATGAAACGGAAGAACTTACCTTGATCAAGGAAAATGTGCGGTTTTACCAGGCTATTTGTGCATTGGAGTTGGGCGATTCGGATGCCGAATCTCGCTTTTTGAAATACATTAAGGATTATCCAGCAAGTGCCAATTCCAAAGCGGCATATTTCCAGATCGGCAAGTCGTATTATGCGAAGAAGGATTATGTGAAAGCCATCGAGTGGTTTCAGAAAATCGATAGCAAGAACTTAGCGGGAACAGAGAACACCGAATACCGTTTCAAGTTAGCTTATGCTCAGTTTATGACGGATGACTACGCGGCGGCTAAGCCACTTTTCGAGAAGCTTAAGGATGAGCGCGGACAATATCAGGAGGCCTCGATCTATTATTACGCTTATCTTTCCTATTTAAATGCAGAATATAAAACCGCGCTCAATGAGTTTGAACGTTTAGATGGTTCAAAAACATACGAAAATAGTTATCCTTATTATATTACGGCGCTTTACTTTTTGGATAAACGCTATGACGAGGTTTTAGCCTACGCGTTGCCCATCCTGGAACGTACCAAGCAAGAACACGAAACCGAGATCTTCCGGATTGTGGCAGCTACCTATTTTATTAAAGGTGACCTCCAAAAATCCAAAAGCTATTACGATAAATTCCAGGCGCAGGATCAAGGTAGAACACAAAACAACCAAGATAGCTACCAGATCGGCTATATTGCGTATAAATTGGGCGACTACGAAAAAGCCATCAAAGAGCTGGAAAAATTGACGGAGCCTGATGCCTACTACCAAAGTGCGATGATCACGCTGGGCGATGCCTTTTTGAAGACCGGAAACAAGCAGAGTGCCCGTAATGCTTTCTTTAGGGCATCTAAGCTCGATTTCGATGCGCAGCTGAAAGAAGAGGGGTTGTTCAATTATGCGAAGCTGTCTTACGAGCTGGAGTTCCATCAGGTAGCGCTGGAAGCAACACAGGAATATTTAGAGACCTACCCGCGATCCGCACGTCTAGAGGAAGCAAAAACATTATTGGCTGAAGTGCTGTTAAGTACCAAAAACTATCGTGCAGCGGTTGATATATTGGAAGGAATCAGCAAGCGCGGACGGGAGGCCAACGCGGCCTACCAAAAAGTAACCTATTACCGTGGTCTAGAGTTTTACAACGAACGCGCTTTTGAAAATGCGATTTCCATGTTCATGCGTTCGGAAGCTAACCGCTACGATGAGGAAATCTATGCGCTCTCGACATATTGGAAAGCAGAAGCGATGTATGAGGTGCGTAAATATGGTGAAGCGGTAGCCAATTTCAATAAATTTTTACAGCTGCCGGCAGCCCGAAAAACCGATGTCTACAGTTATGCCAACTATGCACTGGCCTATGCGGCTTTCCGGAATGATCGGTACAACACTGCTGCCAATTACTTTGAGCGGTTTTTGGCTACTGGAGGAAAAGACGGGATTGAAATCAACACCCGCAACGATGCGGTCGCACGCTTAGCAGATTCTTATTTTGGCATGAAAAACTATGGCCGCGCACTGGAATATTATAACCGATTGATCAATTCAAAAGCGCCAAGTCAGGATTATGCATTGTTCCAACGGGGTATCATCCAGGGCTTGCAAGGCGATAATAATGGTAAAATCGCCACACTCAACTCGGTTGTCAAGCAGTTTCCAAAATCCAACTATGCGGATGACGTGGCCTTCGAGGTGCCGTATACCTACTTCTTAATGGGGGATTACAATACCGCGATCTCCGGGCTGCAGGCTATGGTTCAGGAGTACCCGCGAAGCAGCTACGTCCCACGTGCGCTGGTCACGATTGGTTTAGTGCAATACAATAAAGAGGACAACGACGCAGCGTTGGCCACCTTCCAACGTGTCGTCGATCAATATGCTACGACTGATGAGGCGAAGCAAGCATTGCTATCCATCGAAAATATCTATTTGGACAAGGGCGACGCAACGGGCTATATCCGCTACGCAACAAGTACCAATATCGGTGATTTGAGCACCGCCCAGCAGGACGCACACACGTTTAGCGTTGCCAAAACCCTTTTTGACCGCGGAAACTACCAAGGTGCTGTGGAGGCAATCAATGCGTATTTTGATAAATTTCCGAAACCCATACAAGAGAAGCATGCGCGATTTATTCGTGGGGAAAGCTATGCCCAATTGCAGAAGGACAAAGAGGCTATACACGATTTTAATATCATCATGAACGATTGGACCAGCGCCTACACGGAGCAGACGCTGGTAAGCGTAGCAAAATTGCACCTACGCAATAAAGCTTATAATGAGGCTGTTCAGGTATTGCGGAAATTGGAACTTACGTCGGAATACAAGTCGAATTACGGCTTCGCGATCAATAACCTGTTGATGAGCTTTTTCCATATTGGAGACTATGTCGAAACGCTTAACTATGCCAAGCTGGTCAAGAACTATGAAAAATCTTCCGAGGAGGATATTGCTTTGGCTCATTTATATGCTGGAAAGGCTTATGCGGAAACAAATCGTGCAGCAGACGCGCTCAAAGAATTTAATCTAGCAGCGTTAAAAAGTAAAACAGTAACCGGAGCCGAAGCACGCTATCGCGTGGGTGAACAGCAGCTGAAAGCAAAACAATATGATAAGGCCATTGAATCAGCCTTCGACATCTCCAACACCTTTTCTTCCTATGACTATTGGGTAGCCAAAGGATTTATCATGATGGCGGATGCCTATTTGGGCAAAGGCGACAAATTCCAGGCGAAATCGACACTAGAGAGTGTGATTGAGAATTACGATAACGATAAGGATGATGTGCTAAAAGAGGCGAAGGCTCGTTTAGGTAAATTGAAATAACAAGAATAGGATAGCATGATGAAATTGCATAAAACAGTATTTAAGAATTACGCAGCTGTAGCGTTATTGCTTGGTTTGAGTGTCGAGGGATATGCACAAACGGATCCGCAAAGACCGGTAACCATCGATTCTTTTGATGTCGTACGTGACTATAGGCCTATTCTTGCTGACGCAGTAAAAATTCGACGTAGCCCCGATATGACCAATAAGCGCAGCTACATGCCCAAGCTTTCCTATGGTAATATCGCCGATAAGAAGTTGGACATTAATACGGGCCTGAAGGAACTTGATGTACAGGAAACACCGTTTTCCCAACTGCAGGACCAGCGCAGTAATTACGTGAAATTCGGACTGGGAAACTTCAACACGATTTTAGGTGAGGGTTATTTTTCTTACGATGAATACGAAGACCTCCGGGTAGGCGGTTTTGTGAAACATTTGAGCCAGAAAGGCAGCTTGGAGGGACAGCGTTTCGCACGGCAGGAGGTGGGCGTGTTTGGTCGGCGTATTTTGCCAATGTTTACCGTAGACGGCACGTTGGGATACAATCGTTTCGGTACGAATTTTTACGGTATCCCATTGGCCGACGACCGTGTAACAACCTTGAATCCGACACCCGAGAAGCAGGTATTCAACGATATTTACTTTACGGGCGAACTGACCAGCAACTACGATCCCCAGAACGAAGATGCATTTAGTTACTCCGCGAAACTTGACGCTTATTCTTTTAGCGACCGTTTTGATGCGAAGGAGACGTCGTTCGCAGTTTCAGCTTATTTCAATAAGCGTGTGCGCACATTTAACATCGGTGCGAATTTGAGTGTCGATGTAAACAATGTGGACGGAACACCGAATAGCGGCGTGGCCGGAAAAACGAACAACTCGTTAGCCACGTTGAATCCCTATATTCGCTTTAAGGGCGATAATTACGCCATCACCTTGGGTGCTAATTTTGTACCGGAATTTGGTGACAGTAGCAGCTTCAACATATTTCCTTCCGCAGAGCTTGATTTTGCCTTGGCGCCAGAATACTTCCATATTTTCGGTGGGGTAAACGGTGGTGTCAAAAAAGCCTCTTATCGCGATTTCGCACGGCAGAATCCGTTCATTGGGCCTAATCTGGGCATACAGAATATGGTAGAACGCTTAAATTTCTTTGGCGGTATCAAGGGAAATGCTGGCGCTACCTTTGGCTATAAGGTAAAGGCTATCTACCGTCAACTAGAGGGGCTACCTTTGTTTGTGAACAATATGGAAACACCGTTTCAGTTTGATCTGGTGTACGATGGTAACGGAGATAAAGCTGTTCGACACGTGGGCTTGGAGGGTGAACTGAATGTGCGTTTGTCCAAATTGGTTAACCTTGGCGGCCGTTTAAATATCGATCAATACACCGCTGCTCAGCAAGATGAAGTATGGCATACACCTAAAATGCGCCTAACGGCGAATGCTAGGTTTAATGTCTCCGAGAAATTATACATTGATGCGGAGGCCTTGTTTCATGGCGTATCGTATGCGAGGGCATATGCCTACGATGGAGATACTGGCGCAGTGATTCCTTCGGTTCCGTATGAACGTAGAGAAGTGCCTTCTTTTTTTGATCTGAGTGCTGGCGCTGAGTATAAAGCTACCAAACAATTGGGCTTGTTCGTCAAAGCCAATAACCTTTTTAATGTGGAGTACCAAACGTACTTGTACTACCCCAAATTAGGTTTTAACATACTCGGGGGCTTAAATTTTTCGTTTTAAGCGCAGAAGATTATAACTTTGCAATTAAGCATTACATAGGATGAATTTAGGAAAAAACGTATATAATCTGTTAAAAAGACAACCCGAGGTTTATATCAAAGGCTTGGGTGCCTTCAAGCGGAACCATACGCCAGCAACGTATGACGAAAAGCGACAGGTCTATCTTCCTCCTATCAGCTATATTGATTTTGACCAGACGAGCCTGCGGGGGGCGGATTTTATCGCTTATGTCGCGCAACTACAGGCTATCGATAGGCGCGAGGCTGAAGTGCAAGTTGCTGATGTTGTACAAACCTTGCTGCGGGAGATTCGTGAGGAGGGGCAAGCGAAGTTGGATGATTTGGGGTTTTTAGTAAGTTATGGTGAGGGCTACGTATTTAAAGCATTAGATCTTTCCGGATTTAACTACGAGCCTATTGATGCAGCTATAGCGCCGCCGGTTGAGGTCCCACCCACTGTCGCGGCTGCAGAAACGCCTGGTCAGGCCTATTCCGAAGGAGATAAGCCAGCGTTAACACAGGAAGATGTACCAACAGAACAACCCGTTTCAGCGGAAATCTTGGAGCCATTTTTCGAGAACGGCAACTTGGGGAATCAGCAGGCTAAAAGTAATGCCATATGGTATATCTTGATTGCTCTACTAGCTTTAGCGACTATCGCCGCTTTATATTACTTCAATAAGCGGTCAAGCAGCGTTGTAGAACAGGTCGTCGTGGTTGATTCTCCGGAAAATGAGGTGGATACCACGGCTACGGCTCTACCGGTTGATACGCTAAGCCGCCCCGATTCGTTGGCACTTGCGTTGATGGACAGCACGCAAGCAGAAATGTCTGCTGCTACGGAAGCTCCGCTCAACAACGATGTTACGCCTGATCAATGGCAAATTGTTATCGGCATTCATCCGACAATGGCTAAGGCAAATGAGCATGCCGCAGCCATGCGAAAGAAAGGGTACACTAGTGTCCGTGCGGTGCCGAGCAAGATGGTGAAGAATAATAAGAAAGTCATTTGGGACAGCTACGTCACGAAAGAGGAAATGGAAGCTGCCTTGCAATATGTTCGCAAGAATATCGAGAAGGATGCTTGGCCCGATAAAATCAATTGATAAAATAAACCTTATAACAAAAATACACAAAAAAGACTATGTCATTCATGCAAGATAATGTAACGATGGATTCTGTGAACACGGTTCAACAGCAAGCAGTACAGGTGGCAACAACGGGTGAGAATCTGAATCTTATCCAACTGTTGATGAAGGGTGGTTGGATTATGGTTCCGATTATTTTCCTTCTGTTTTTAGCGCTAGTCATATTTTTTGAACGCTATATCACGATTCGCAAAGCATCAAGAAGGGATTCCGGACTTATGTCTCAGATCAAAGGTAATGTCATGTCAGGCCGTTTGGACGCAGCCATAGCGGTGTGCCGATCAAGTAATTCAGCCCTTGCGCGGATGCTTCAAAAAGGACTTTCCCGAGTCGGACGCCCCATAAAGGATATTGAAGGAGCAATCGAGAATGCAGGTAAGTTGGAAGTATCGAAGTTGGAGAAAAATATCAATATTCTCGGTATTGTTGCGGGGATTGCACCGATGCTGGGATTTGTAGGAACTATTTTTGGAGTCATCCAGATTTTTCGGGATGTGGAAGTAGCGGGCGGTATCGACATTGGTTCCGTATCAGGGGGATTATATGTGAAAATGATCGCATCGGCCAGCGGCCTTACCGTGGGTATCTTGGCCTATATCGGCTATCATGTCCTGAACATGATGGTAGAACGTGTTATTTTAAGGATGGAAACAGATTCCGTTGAGTTTATAGATTTGTTGGACGAACCAGGCGCTTAAATTTTAAAGCATTCGTTACTTTTTAATTTGGAAGATGAATTTAAGAAATAGAAGACATAAGCCTACGGCAGAAGTACATACAGCGGCTTTGAACGACATCATGTTTTTCTTGATGTTGTTTTTCCTGTTGGCCTCTGCGGTGGCCAATCCGCAGGTGGTCAAGTTATTGCTGCCAAAGTCAAGTGCCGGTGAGCAGTCGGTCGCTAAAAAAACAATGACCGTGTCCATCACAGCGGATCTAAATTACCATGTCGATAAGCAGACGGTGAATCTTGAACAGCTTGAGCCTTTGATTCAAAGCCAAATCGTTAACGGCGATGAACTGACGATTATGCTCTACGCAGATAGCTCCGTGCCTATTCAACATGTTATTTCGGTCATGGATGTGGCAAACAGGAATCGTGTCAAGCTTGTTTTGGCAACAGAGCCAAAGAAAGATTAAAGAAGTAGGATAAGCTGCGTCTTACTCATGCTCGTTCAGCAAAAATGACACAGCAGGATAAGCTATTGCTTTTTTGACTTTTTGATGTTGACTTTTTAATTTGAAAGAAGATGTATTATCATTCGCAAGAGGAAAATAATCTGCCGAAAGCCCTCGGGTTGTCGACAGCGGTGATGGGGCTACTGGTGCTGATTGCGTTTTTCGTGGTTTTCGGCGGTGATGTACCGCGCTACGGAATGGGAGGGATAGTGGTGAACTATGGAACCGCAGAAGAAGGTATGGGCGATGACTATATGAGTGTTGACGAACCGTCGATGGATGAAAATGCCAACAGTGTGAAACCCGATAAAATAGATCCCATTTCTACGCCGGTACCCACTCCATCCCAACAAGTGGCTGATAAAATTGTGGCTACGCAAGATCTAGAAGATGCGCCCGCTGTGCCAAAAAACGAAAAACCTGTCAAAGCCAATGCTGATGTGGCAACGACGGAAAAGAAAGACGCCAAACCTGCGGTGAATCCCAATGCACTCTACAAGGGAAAAAAGAACAATGCAACGGGTACGGGCGATGGCACTGGCAGCACGGCAGGCAACCAAGGAAGTAATTTGGGAGACCCTTTGGCCAGCAACTATGGTGAAGGCGGCTCGGGAGACGGTAATATGATGCTGACTATTGCAAACCGTCGGTTCGAAGTTCCGCCGCGTATCCAAGATGATGGCCAGCAGGCAGGGCGTGTTGCGGTAGAATTTAAGGTCAACAAAAGTGGTGTTGTGACGTATGCCCGGGCAGGGGTTCGTGGCACAACGATTTCCAGCCGTAGCCTGTTGGAGAAATGTGAACGTGCGGTCATGGGTGCTAGGTTAAACCAGTTGCCAAATGCGCCCGACTCCCAGACGGGTGTGATCGTATTCAATTTCAAGTTAAGGTAGCCTTACATGATCAACACATATGATGAGGTAATCGCGTATCTTTATGCTCGCTTACCCATGTTTACACGCGATGGCGCTAGCGCCATAAAAAAAGATGTAAACAATATCATTCGTTTGTGCGCGGCGCTCGATAATCCCCACCAAAAATTTAAGTCTGTTCATGTTGCGGGAACCAATGGAAAAGGTTCAACTTCGCATATGTTGGCTTCCATACTTGCGTCGGCAGGTTACAAGACTGGCTTGTATACTTCCCCGCATTTGGTTGATTTTCGAGAGCGTATACGCGTTAACGGAGAGATGATTCCAAAGGCTGAAGTCATCGCATTTGTCAACGACTATGTGCAGACGATCGATCAGATTAAGCCCTCTTTTTTTGAAGTTACAGTCGCCATGGCTTTCGACTATTTTGCCAAACAACAGGTTGATATTGCTATAATCGAAGTTGGTCTAGGTGGTCGTTTAGATAGTACCAACATTATCCATCCCGAGTTATGCATCATTACAAATATCGGGATGGATCATATGGACCTTTTGGGCGATACCTTGCCAAAAATAGCCGCTGAAAAGGCAGGAATTATGAAGGCCAGCGTACCGGTGATCATAGCAGAACGTGACGAACAGGTGGCCCCTGTTTTTGAAAGGCATGCCGCTTTGGTCGGGGCGCCACTACGATTTGCTACCGCCGACATGCAGGCGTTGGATGTGACAAGGGACGCCTCAGGCCTACACATCAATGTGCTTCAGGTGCAGGCCGGGAAGAAACAGTTATGGGATCTGCAGTTGACAGGTTTTTATCAACAAAAAAACTTATTGGGCGTCCTGGCAGCGGTTGACGAGCTTAAAAAGCAAGGCTGGCGTATTCAGGACGCACAAATACGCGAAGGTCTATCGCATGTTCAAGAGTACACTGGTCTGCAGGGGCGTTGGCAAACCTTGTCGGTCGATCCGTTTATCATCTGTGATACGGGACATAATGAGGACGGAATCCGAGAAGTCGTACGAAATCTGCAGCAAACAGATTACGGTAGGTTACACATGGTCATTGGCGCCATGCGCGACAAAGATTTAAAACACATGCTGCCCCTTTTACCAACCGAGGCGCAATACTATTTCAGTAGCCCGGCCATGCCTCGGGCGTTGCCAGCAAAAGAGCTACGTGACGCGGCAAAACATTGGAAACTACGAGGCGAAGCGTTTGTTACCGTTGTCGATGCTTTGCAGGCAGCTAAAGAAAACTTTCAAAAAGGAGATCTCATTTTTGTTGGTGGAAGCACCTTTGTGGTCGCTGAAGTCCTGCAAGCAAATGGCTTCGCGTAAAATGGAGAGATTAGCCATCTCGAGCTGATCAATGATGCCTTTATTTGGCAAGATAGCCTCCATCCACAGGATAATAGCTGCCCGTTACAAAGCTCGCTTCGTCTGACGCTAACCATAAGGTTAAAGCGGCAACTTCCTCGGGCTTCCCCAAACGTTGCATCGCATGTTGTTCAGCCAAGTACTTCTGGCTGTCCTGATCAATATGATCATCAATCAAAGGCGTCGATATAAAGCCGGGCCCAACCGCATTGATTCGTACACCACGTGTTCCGTATTCCCAAGCAGCAGATTTTGTTAAACCTACCACACCGTGCTTGGCGGCCGCGTAGGCAGATGACTGCGCAAAGCCAACAGCACCCAAAATCGAAGCCATATTGATAATCGAGCCCCCAACCTTTTCTATCGCGGGAAGTTGGTAATGCATACCATAAAACACGCCATTTAGATTGATATTGATGACATTATCCCAAGCGTCTAGCGGATAATCGGCTACTGATGCAGCGGGCCCACCGATACCGGCGTTGTTGACGGCGATATGCAAGGCCCCGAAATTCTCAACGGCTACGTCCACGATTCTTTTGTTGTCTTCGGCCGAGGATGAATCGGCCCGAACAAATAAAATGCTGCCATCTTTGTCCGCATTCACTAATTCGTGCCCAAGCTTCTCATTCAAATCGGCCACGACGACTTTAGCCCCGGCCCTGATAAATTCTTCGACAATTGCTTTACCAATGCCAGAGACACCTCCTGTGACTATAGCGACTTTATTTTCTAGCTTTTTCATAAATCCTGCGATATGAAGACAATTTACGGAAAAGGCCGTAGGGAATTCAGGTCGCCTATCACCAAAATCGTGAAGATGAAAATAAATTAACAAAAACCCCGGTATGTGACACTCGTTTGATGATTAAAATCGATCAATCGTTCTAAAGGTCAGGTTGATACGCGGGCTCTTAATTTTTGTCGTCGGTGGCAAACGGTGCATCCAGTAATCCTGCGTTTGATCCTGCATAGTCAACAAACTGCCATGGGCGAGTTCGAGGTAAACCGTTTGTTTATTGAGCTTATGTTTGAAGCCAAATTTCCGTCGCGCACCAAACGTGACGGAAGCAATAACACCATGTTTCTTTAAATCTTTTTCCGCATCGCTATGCCATGCCATGCCTTCGGATCCATCATGGTAGAGGTTGCACAAACAGGAGTTAAAGGTTGCACCGCTTTTAGCTTCCACGGCTTGCTTAATATATTCCAGCGGGGCAGTCCATGGCATCGCTGTTTTCAATACGCCGGAATAGGTATACTGAAAAGGCTGGTCCCCATACCACGCAACCTTTCGTTTCGTGTGGATAGTTTTTCCATAAATAACTGCCCGATCATGTTCCCAGGCGAGCTGTGCTAACAACTGCTGGTAGTAGTGATCCGCCAAAGTTTGCGGAAAAATTTGTCCATAGTAATATACGCTGCCATCGTAGGGAAGCAGGTTTCTTTCCGGTTGCGGATCTGCTTCAAATAGTATCATCATGCATAGTTTGTATTGCGCTTTCCCAAGCGATAATTGCTGTTTTGCGAGGCAACCCCCAACGATACCCCCCCAAGAGGCCCGAAGTCTGTATGACGCGATGACAGGGGATGAGGTAAGCGATTGGATTTTGACCAATCGCTGTGCCGACGGCTCGAGACGCGGCAGCATTGCCTATCTCGGAAGCGACCTGTTGGTAGCTGACTAATTTTCCCATCGGAATTTTTAGAAGAGCCTCCCACACGCGCAATTGGAAAGGCGTACCTCGAAGGTGTAGTTTTAAGGCCTGTAGGTTTGACCAATCGCGGTGGAAAAAGGCGATGACGGCATCATGCAACGGCCTATGTTCGTTGGCAAAAGTCGCATTTGGAAAGCTCATGAAAAGTGATTCACGTAGGTTGTCAATTCCATTTTCGAAAGCAACCTCGCAAACGCCCTTGCTTGTAGAAGCGATCAGCATGTTGCCAAAAGGTGAGGGGTAGATGGCATAACAGATCGTCAACGATCGGCCCCCCAATTTGTATTCCGCAGGCGTCATGCCTTCGATTTGGATAAACAAATCGTGCAATCGGCTAGTACTGGAAAGACCAGTTTCCAAAGAAGCGTGAAAGAGGTTGGTTTGTGATCCCGTCAATAAGCGTTTTGCATGTTGTATGCTCGTATATTGAAGAAATTTCTTAGGGCTGATACCCGCCCATTCCTGAAAGATGCGCTGAAAATGCTCTGGGCTAACATGCACGTGCCCCGCGATATCCGATAGAGACGGCTGCGCTCGAAAATTTTGCTGCAGAAAGGCGATAGCCTTGGCGATGCGTTCAAAGTTTAAGTGATCTTGCGGCTTTTCCATATTCAAATGTCCAAATTTTCGAACGCATAAAAAATCTGTTTCTTGTGAAAATACGAATTATCCCTTGTCCCGATAATTTTCCATAGTGCTTCATACAGAAATAGCGAGAGAGATGGTCGACCTACGACACGTTTTCATATTCGTGGCTGTACAAATCACCGTTCCTATCCATTATCATAATAAAGCCTTTGTAACACGATATTTTCCTTAGGTATGATTTTTTTATAAAAATTACGCAATCGATTGTTTTTAATTATTTTTTATTATACAAGAAAAAATAATTAAAATTGAGAAGAAACACACTATAAATCACTACAATTATGAGAACAAGAAACACATTTATCTGCGTGGCTACCTCCCTGGCCATGTTGTTCATTTCGTGCGAGCAAACTGTGCTGACAGAATCCGTCGTTGAGCCGGATAATAGTACATCAATCGCGTTTGACACCATTCAAACTTTTACGGAAAAGCCATCGGGACCAAAAGAAGCTCGTCGGCTGGGACAAAACAACCCTGCTTCCGATTTTACGGCTACAGGCTTATTCGTACCGCCTAACACGGAGCTTACCGTGTATGTTGAACAGTTGGAGCCGGGGAGCGGCGTTCCCCGGCTTCTTATTGGATCCTACTCCCGCTATCTGGCACGCTGGAATCCACGTTCCGTTGACCTGACCGCAGGTGTGCAGACTATTTCCGGAGATGACCTCGGCGGATTGCTGTTCATACGCTACAATGCAAATGACGCTAGCCCGTTGGCTACAGGTAAAATCCGCATCGAGTTTCGTCAAGGGCATCTGCCCGTGCCATACTACGTATTGGGAAAAACAAGCAATGCGCAGTGGCAGACGATGTTAGATACCTGGACGGAAGCGCCGGATGTGATTTTGGAGAACAGCACCAATATGATCGTTGCATCGCGAAGCAAAGCATTGGAATACCGGACAGAAAATCAAGAAGAACTCCTTCAGTCGTTGGAGGAAGTCTCTAGAGCGGAGTATGCGATCAGCGGGATTGACAACTCATCTCCGCAGCATGCGACCAATGTGCACAAGATCCTGCTAACAGAAACCGATAGGCCGGACACTTACATGGCTGCCACTTTCTACCGTACCTGGTATCACAGAAACACCATGAATTTCGTACTGACAGTGGATGCCTTCCGTAACAACGGGTGGGGGCCATGGCATGAGCTTGGGCATATGCACCAACAGGGTGCGTGGAGATGGAGCACGTTGGGCGAAGTGACCGTCAATATCTATTCCCTTGCAGCCGAGCGAAAAATGGGTATATCTCCGTCTAGGCTGACACGTGATGGCGTGTGGACTAGAGTAATGGCCTATTTGGATAAACCGGAGACAGAAAAAGATTTTAATGCATCAACAACGAACGTTTTCGTCCGACTGGCTATGTTTCAACAACTATGGTTGGCATTCGGTGATAATTTTTATCATCGTCTGCATAAGGAAACGCGTGAACAGCAGGTTTCGCTGACCACGGATGCACAAAAAATGCGCTACTTTATGCTAAAAGCCTGTACCATATCCGGCAAGAACCTCACCACATTCTTCAGAAAGTGGGGTTTTAAGGTCGATGAATCGGTGTATTTAGAAATAGCGGCGTTAGGACTGCTAGCGCCTAATGAAGATTTGACTAAAAAAACCGATGACCCCAATTGGGCGAATTGAGAAAGACTGTAGGCCGAAGGATTTATCAAGAGATAGCATGTTATTCAAGCGTTTGTTAAATCTCTTTTTAATCCGTTTCGGATTGGGAGAGTGGGGGGGATGCTAAGGAGCATTCCTTTCATGTCGCCGCGCAATCGAAAGTCGATATTTATTCGATATTACATAGGCCGTCTTCTTAGGAGGACGGCTATTTTGCTGAAAACCTTAACGAAAGTACGCTTGACAATAATTAAAAAAGACCTGCAATGAAAATTATCAGCTCGGAAAAGGCGTTACTGTCCAAAACGGACGGTTACCTCTACCGGCTTGTTTCGCCTGCCTCGTTCCCATCGCGGCCCGTCGTTTAAAAACCTTACGGCCGTCGCATCATGCATGGCACTAACGGATTTTTTAATCTGTATATTTTCAGGATTGCCTTGCGGGTCTACTTCGAAACGCAGGACAACGTTTCCAAAGGATAAACCTGCTTCTTTTGCAGCCGCTGCCATATAGTTATCAAACGAGCCCCAGCCCCCATTTGGGCGGGGACTTTTTGGCGTAGACACTTTTTTGCCACGGCCTGCAACGACTACTTCATCTAAGCTGTTTTGTTCAGGATGCAGGCGGATTTCCAGTTCAGACGTCGTCGCTAATAGTCGCTGCTTGGGTTCGTAGCCGAGGTGATGCATGGCCAAATTAACCCGGCCTGAGTCCGATACCAAAAGGAATCGACCCAGACTATCCGCATGAACGGTTTTCTGGGATATCTGGTCGTTGATCACGACATGGGGTAATGGTCTGTTTGTTTGGCTATCCAATATTTTTCCGAATACTACGGTTCCTTTTTTTTCGTGGTTTGTACCGCTGCTCATGCCCCGGATTCGTAGCGATCGTGTCTGGACATTTGCGACCCGTCGTTGGTGAGCTTGCGCCCCTATCATATCTATGGCATCTAATTGTTTATCGGGTGTTTGTGCAAGGAGAAGCGCACTGCTGTCGAGACCAATACCTTCGGGCAGCTCTTTTGCAGCAAATAGCCCTGTGTCCGTCGTATCCAACGGTGGCTTTTTCCGCTTGGACTTAGCAGCTATGGCTTTCGCCGCTCCCGTTGGTTTGTTTTGCGCCAGGGAAGGGGCGGGGCTGTTTGTTTGGCGGCCCGTCAAGCTATCGTGCTGTCCGTCGGTTGGCCGATCTACTTCTTCAGTCGCTATCTTTTCTTGCTGTGCATGTTGGAATGGAGCCCCAAGATAGAGGTAGACCGCGATACCCATCACGGCAAACAGTGAAGCAGCGGCGCTTAATGCGATCCAAGGCCGTCGCACTTTTGTCTTGCCGGCTCGGATACGATCATCGATGTGCCGTTGCAGGTTGTCGGTAGGTACAGGAAGCTGTTGCGCATATTCGGTCTCAACGCCTAGAATAAGGTCCATCAGCATTTCGTCTGCTTCCGCGGCTCGTTCCAGCGCATGCATCTCTTTGGGAGAAAGATCTCCCCGTACATAGCGTCGGATATAGGCGATATCGAATTTTCTATCCTGCATTTTTCTCCATACAAATTTTCAAGTTTCTTTTCCCATTTTGGATAAAGCTCTTTACTTCACTCAAATCATACCCGCTCAATTCGGCGACCTCCTTGTAACATTTCTCTTGCAAAAAGAAAAGGTCTACCGCGATCTTTTGTTTGGCGGGAAGCTTGTCGATACACTGTTCCAATAGCGATAACCGTTCCTCTTTTTCAAGGCTGTTGTCCTCTTGATGCAGGTTTGTCGAAAATTCCACAAAGTCGTCTACCGGCACAATAAATCCTTGTTTATTATTGCGTAAAGCCATCAAGCAGTGATTTTTGCTGACGACGTACAGCCATTTTGGAAAATCTATTATTTGCTGTCTGTCTACTTTATGGATAAGATCCTCAAAAATTTGCATAACACCATCTTTACTTCGCTCGCTATCCTTAAAATAGCGCAAGCAAACATAATAAACCATCTCGCTATGCCGACTGTAAAGCTCGCCCAAGACCGTCAAACTGCGCGTCGCTGTATAGCGGTCGAGTAATTCTTTGTCAGTTAGGGCTTGTTTTGACGCGGTATGGATCTTCATATTTCGATAGCAAAATAATTTATTTTTCGCGATTATGGAAATTAAGATTTTCCCGCATCCATACCCAAAAATAGATAGGTTATGAAAAATAGAACATTTTTATCTGCACTATGTGCGATCTTGATGGGGATTGGCACCTGCCTGGGCGCGGAGGTCAGCGGTTGGGTACTGGAATCCGGAACAGGCCAAGCAATTGCTGGTGCTTCTGTATCGAACCATCGCACTCAAGTAACTATGCAGACGGATAAACACGGTGCTTTCAGCATCGAAGCTTCGGTAGGAGATAGTTTGGAAGTTAAGATGATCGGATTTGAAACCAAGATTGTCAAGCTTGGTGAAAATAACAGAATCAAGATCATGTTGAAACCTGAAGTGATGTTCACGGAAGAAGTCGTTGTAACAGCCCATGTTGGACGTGCTAAACAATCATCGAATGCGGTCATGATACGAGGTATGGCAATAGCTTCTCCAGCAAAGGCACCGCAGGAGAGCTATGCGCAGATTAAAGAGAATACCTTTATCAATCCACGGAAAGAACCGCTTTCTACCTTCGCTGCGGACGTGGATGCCGCCTCGTACAGCAATGTGCGCCGGATGTTGAAGATGGGGACGGTTCCGCCGAAAGATGCAGTGCGTGTAGAAGAAATGCTCAACTATTTTCAGTATGACTTGGAGGCTCCTAGCAATGGCGATCCGGTGTTGATAAAGACCGAGTTAACTGTGGCCCCGTGGAATAAGGAAAACCGGTTGTTGCGTATTGCGCTTAAAGCGAAAGACGTGCCTAAAGAACAGCTGCCCGCTTCCAATTTCGTGTTCTTGATCGATGTATCTGGTTCGATGTACGAAGCCAATAAATTGCCGTTGGTAAAATCTTCGCTGAAGATGCTGGTGGATCAATTGCGGACAAATGATCGGGTAGCAATTGTGACCTATGCTGGATCCGCAGGGGTGAAGCTGGAAAGTACATCGGGGAGCGAAAAAATGAAGATCAAGGATGCTATCGAAGCCTTAGAGGCTGGAGGCTCCACTGCTGGCGGCGCTGGCATTGCCAAAGCATACCAAATAGCTCAAGCCAACTATATACAACATGGTAACAACCGTATTATCATGGCTACCGATGGCGATTTCAATGTCGGAGCATCCAGCGATAACGATATGGAAGCGCTGATCGAGAAATATCGCGAAACCGGGATCAACATCTCGATATTAGGTTATGGCATGGGAAACTATAAAGATAGCAAGATGGAGATCTTAGCAGACAAAGGGCGGGGCAACTACGCTTATATCGACAATATATCAGAAGCCCGAAAGGCGATTATCAACGAATTTGGTGGCACCTTGTTCACCGTGGCGAAAGATGTCAAGATTCAGGTTGAATTTAATCCAGCGCAGGTGCAGGCCTACCGTTTGGTCGGTTATGAAAATCGTTTAATGGAAGCACAAGATTTTAATAACGATACCAAGATCGGTGGAGACATGGGCGTAGGCCATACTGTTACCGCGCTGTATGAGATCGTGCCGGCAGGTACGAAATCATCCATTATTGGCACGATAGATCCGTTGAGATACCAACAAGAAGAGACACCGGAAGGCGGACGATTTATGAGCGAAGTCGCAACGGTGAAGTTCCGTTATAAAGATCCCAATTCGAATAACTCAGAATTAAAGCAGGCGACCGTTAGCAATAAGATCATACCATTAGATGAAGTATCCGAAGACTTTAGATTTGCGTCGGCTGTCGCCGAATTTGGTATGCTGTTACGGCAATCCGACTATCGGCAGAGAGCCAGTTTTCCGTCTTTAATAGCTCGCGCCCGCGCGGCACGTGGCACCGATACAGAAGGGTATCGTATGGAGTTCGTCCGCCTGGCAGAGGATGCCGAAGCGTTGCTAAAAGCCCAAGAGGTCGACTAAGGGATCAAAAAGGATCCCAGCGAGCACATCCTGTACAAGAAGGATTTTTAATCCGTAGTTTGTCCATCGTCATCAGGTACGATGGGCAAACTACGGGTTGGCGAAGCGTTGGTTTTATCCTCTACCATATATCGGTATTCGCAGTAGCCGATCTCGCCTGCCGCATTAAAGGCTTCGATGATGATGGTCATTTCGCCCGTGTTATCGCCATTGTAATACGCAACGGAAGTTGTACCCTTTTCATCCGTCAGAATGTCGGGAAGCCAATGCAGCAATGTTCGAAAGTCGGGTTTAGCTGCTTCTTCCGCAGACAAGGATGTATAACGCGGCGCATAAAACTCTACCGAAGGCGAGTAGACAGGAACGGAAATCTGTAAAAGGCCTGGCGATCGACGGACGTTATACACCCCTTGGCCAGCATGTGTGTAAATAGCAATAACATGTCCCGTCATGGGGATCGTCATGGGCGAAGCTTCGGGATAGGTTTGCATATACAAATTGGCGAAGTTTTTCGCGAAGCGGATAATTTCAAAACTTTTTACTTCGCTGGGTGGGAAGTTAGGTATGATGTCGTAGGAATGGCCGGGCACAGGAATACCGTCTACTACGACTAATGTCGGTTCGCTTCCGTGAACTTTGGCCACCAAATACCCTCCGGCGTCTTCCGTACGTTCGATGCGGATATCATTTGGGAAATTAAACAATAAGACACTGTACAATCCGTAGGACCATTTTTGTTCTTTTTCTTGGATATCTTTCCCCGATATCACAGCGTCTGCTTCGCCATAGGTGTCCAATACCTTCTGTTCCTGTTTACTTAATTGTTTCCTTTCTACAATAACCTCGTCTAGCAGAATGCCGCCGTTAGCTGTGCGGTATGCAGCCTCCTGTCTACTGCGGTCCTGTCTTTTCCGTGCCAATAGGGCGATGGTGCTGTCGATACGTTCCATCGATTGGAAAGCGTCGTAGTTGATATCCAACGCATGCCGCTTATCCAAATGAATGGTATAATCGCGGTTTTTTCCGGCCTTACTGGCCGTTTGGAGCAGGACGTCCAGTGTATCACAGTACTGATCGGGCAATTGAAAGAAGAAACTTCCTAAGCTGTCAGTACTTTGCACCTGGAATATGTTGCTGGAACCAAAACCGATCAAGGAAAGCTGTACGCCAGCTTGCTTTTTTTTCGACAAAACGCCTGTTATTTCGCCTGCGATATACGGCATGAATTCTGGTGAAAATGAAAACGATGTTGGCATGGGTTCATTATACTTGTAATTGCGCCATCCTTGGGTCAGCATCAAGGCATCCAAGTCGGCTGCACGGATTGCAGAATCGCCGTGGAAATAGTAGTTTGGTTCTTCGACTTCACCACGTAGTTCGGATTGCAGCAAGAAATGTGTTAAGATATTTTGCCGTGTGGAAGCTTTCTTTCCGATATGGTCGCTTGCCACTGCCATGACCGATAACTTTGCTTGCGTAGGAAGGCCGTCGCTTCCCCATACTTGAATCGCCAAGTCTGTTTCTGAACGTTTTTGATGATGTTTACTCGCCGTCGCTGCTTGTATAGCCAGCCGATTTTCAGGTCGTTCATGAAAGTAGATACGCGCTGCGATGGGACGCATGTGCCGATCCAAAAGGGTAAAGAGTAAAATACCTTCCGGCAGGCTTTGCACGGGTATAGACGCAGAAACCTGCTTGCCTTGGCTGCCAGTCTTGATGAAATAATACAGGTTTCCTCTACAACTGACCTGTACAAATAAGCTGTCCCGAATGGCTTCCGTGCTTTGGATGCTTATCCTGATCTGCTGTTCGTCCCGTGATATGGCCAACCGCTGACCATCGCTCCTTGTCGCGGGCAGTGCATAGCGCGGCGCGCGCACAAGATTGCGGTCTGTCGTACTATCGAGCACGGCATGGTAGGTATGCCCTTCGTTCGCTGTGAGGTAAACAGCCCCGATACCTAAATGGTTGCTTGTAAAGGAGCTGATCGTATCGCCGACATTATTGCATATGGTTCCCGATACTGCGACTCCCTTTCCGGCAGGGTCGACAGCCTTAAATCCAAGTTTTGTAGGTATGTTTTGTAGCCATTCACCGCCTTCAGGGAAAAACTGTAGATCTATGGGGGCTGTTGGGGTTGCTAAGCTTTTGGTATAGCCGATACCATTATGCGTGCGCATTTGGATGATGGCCGTAGCGGTATGCGGCGGCAATTGCTTATCCAATAGATAATATCCCTGATCGCTTTCTTTTAACAACATGCTGTCTTTTTTACCGTCCAAAATGAGGTGTAGCGACAGGTGTTTGCGATGCGCGGGGTCGATCAAGCGAGGGAACAATTTTGCTTGCAATCGATAACTGTTGGGCTCAAGTTCCAGCATCTTGATATCGATGATGGGCGCCATCTTCGTTTCTACCACGGCCGGAAAGAGATCGATGTATCGGCTGAAAATGAAATCTTTGCCAAAATTATGGTTCCATTCTGTGTATGCGCGCAGTAGGTATTTCCCTGCTGGATAAGTCTTTTGTAATGTAAAGGCACCATGCCCACTCCCTTGGCTCAGCTGTATACGCTTGCTGTTCACGATTTGTTCGTTTGGCGCGATAAGTTCGACGTGTAGCACCCCGCTAAATTGAGAGGGGTAGTGGCTAGCCGATTCCAGCACAATAGCCTTGAACCAAACGGTTTGGTCGGTCGTGTATACATCGGCGTCCAATTGCAAGTAGATCTTCTCTGCATAGGCGCCTTTCCGCTGGAAGGTACTTGGATGCATTTGCGCGTAAGCATGCATGTGCATAGAACTCAAAAAGCCGACGGCCAACAATACTTTGCCCAGACATCGAAACTGAAGCCAGAGCAGACAAGAGGAAAAATACCGAAACGACATACATCTAAAATAAAAAATAATTTTGGAATAGTATGGCTGTTTTTGGGTCGAAAAAAAGCCTGTCCGTGGATTGGACAGGCTTTCGTAAGGTTGCTAATAGACTTCGTCAGAAATCTGTTTTACAAGCTCTTAAGTTATGCACCTAACTGTACGCGTTTGAAAGCGGTAACGGTTAAACCTTTGGCAACCGAGTCTAGGAATTGCGCAATGTTTTTCGAAGAATCTTTTACAAATTCTTGGTTCAACAAGGTGTTCTCTTTGTAGAATTTGTTCAATTTACCGGCAGCAATTTTTTCAACCATCTCTTCTGGTTTACCTTCCGCACGGATTTGCTCTTTAGCAATTTCAAGCTCGCGCTCGATCGTGTGTGAATCTACACCATCTTTATCGATCGCTACGGGATTCATCGCAGCGATTTGCATCGCTACATCCTTACCAGCTTCTTCCGCACCGGCAGCGTCAGCAGATAGACCTACCAACACACCTAAACGGTAATTACCATGGATATAAGCAACCACTTTATCGCCAGAGATCGTTTCGTACTTCGAAACATCGATTTTCTCACCGATAACGCCAGTTTGTTCGATCAACGCATCAGCAATTTTCTTGCCATCGATATCCAAAGCTTTGAGCTCCTCCAAAGAAGAAGGTTTATTAGCTAATGCAATATCAGCGATTTTTTCTGCGAAAGCGATAAAATCAGCATTTTTGGCCACGAAGTCTGTTTCACAGTTTACTTCCACTACAATACCTGATTTTGCATCTGCTGTAGCTTTCGCGATGATCACACCTTCGTTAGAATCGCGGTCTTGACGACTAGCAGCAACTTTAGCACCCTTTTTGCGTAGGTAATCAACTGCTGCTTCGAAATCGCCATTAGCTTCCACTAGTGCTTTTTTACAATCCATCATACCAGCGCCAGTTTGTTGACGCAATTTGTTTACATCTGATGCAGAAATTTGTACTGACATATTTTTATTTCTTTAAAAATTTACAATCTAAAAGCCTTGCAAGTATAGCATCATGATGCAACTTGGGCATTAAACTTATGTTAAATAACAAAACCGGACAAACCGGTGTAGACACTTTGAAGTTTGACTTCAAAAAGGCTAACACATGTTTATCCGGCTTTTTATAGGATATTATTCTCCGTCTTTCGCTTTACGAGGGCGTTTTCCAGCGTTAGCATCGGCATCAGCCTCTGCAGTAGCGCCATTATCTACAGCCGCCTTTGCTGCCGCAGCTTCTTTCTCTGCGTCCTCTTCTTTATCGCGTTTACGTTCTTCTAAACCTTCTTGGATCGCTTTTCCAATAATTCCTGCGATTAAGCTAATAGACTTCGTCGCATCATCGTTTGCCGGAATCGGGAAATCGATATTCGAAGGATCAGAGTTTGTGTCGACCATTGCAAAAGTAGGAATGCTCAACTTCATTGCTTCTGCTACAGCGATGTGCTCTTTTTTCACATCGATGATGAATAGGGCAGCAGGCAAACGGTTCAAATCAGCGATACCACCTAAAAGGTTCTCTAATTTGATACGCTCCCGTTGAATCATCAACTTTTCTTTCTTAGACAATACATCGTACGTGCCATCTTTTTGCATCTTGTCGATGTTAGACATCTTTTTGATAGACTTACGTACTGTTTGGAAGTTTGTAAGCATACCACCTAACCATCTTTCTGTAACGAAAGGCATGTTCACATCTTTCGCTTGTTGTGCGATGATTTCTTTTGCTTGTTTTTTAGTAGCTACGAATAGTACTTTGCGACCTGATTTTACGATCTGTTTGATAGCTGAAGCAGCCTCTTCCAATTTCGTAAGGGTTTTATTCAAGTCTATAATGTGGATACCGTTACGTTCCATGAAAATGTATTTCGCCATTTTCGGATCCCATTTACGTGTAAGGTGACCAAAGTGCACACCTGCATCCAATAATTCTTGATAAGTTGTTCTTGCCATTTTTTGATCCTCCTTTGATTAACGTTTACTGAATTGGAATCTTCTACGTGCTTTGCGGCGTCCTGGTTTCTTACGCTCAACCATACGGTCGTCACGCGTAACTAAACCTTTCGCACGTAAAGCTGGTTTTACTTCTGGGTCAAGTTCGACCAAAGCTTTAGCGATCGCTAAGCGAACGGCTTCAGCTTGTCCTTTGACACCACCACCTTGAACGTTAACATTTACATCAAAATTTCCAGCAACACCAGCTACTTCTGTAGATTGAGTAACGATATATTGCAAAGGCAATGTTGGGAAATATACTTTAAAATCTTTACCGTTTACGGTAATGTTTCCGCTACCAGCAGTCAAGTAAATGCGGGCAACAGCAGTTTTTCTTCTTCCTGAAGTGTTAGTTGTTGACATGTTTGCTCTCCTTAAAATTTAACTGGTTTTGGGTTCTGTGCCTCATGTTTGTGCTCTGATCCCGCATAAACAAAAAGGTTTCTGAATAACTCACGTCCTAAACGATTTTTAGGAAGCATACCGCGAACCGCTTTCTCAACAATGCGCTCGGGGTGTTTTGCCAATAGCTCTTTTGGAGAAACAAAACGCTGACCACCTGGGTAGCCGGTGTAGCGAACGTATACTTTGTCGCCCAATTTGTTTCCTGTCAATCTAACTTTGTCTGCGTTGATAACGATCACGTTATCTCCACAGTCTACGTGTGGGGTGAATGTAGGCTTGTGCTTTCCGCGAATTACTTTCGCAATTTCGCTTGCCAAGCGCCCCAAAATCTCTCCTTCAGCGTCAACAACGATCCACTCTTTGTTAACGGTGTTCTTGTTGGCAGAGACAGTTTTGTAACTTAACGTATTCACTTGCTTTTATTTAATTAATTAAAAAATGTATGTCCCTCTTGTAATCCCTACAATGAGGTCTGCAAAGGTACGATAAATATTCTGTAATATAAAAGCCAAATTTGTTTTTATGAACTTACCGGCAGGACACCTCATGGCGACGCCAAACTTGCGGGTTGGATATTTAACATGTTTTAAGATAAGATGCTTAAACTTTTGCTTTTTTTTGTCATCTTTATAAAAGGTGTGCTGTGCACCGTGTAATCAAACAAGAAGGGAAATTAATGAAGATCAGTAAGAAGTTAGTCTGTTTAAGTCTGTCGGTTGTTTTGGGATTGTCCGTGCTGGTTGATGCCCATGCGCAACAAGTTCCAGTGGGCGATAAGCCATACAAGAACGATTTGACGTTGGTGGAAGGCAAACTTCGGAATGGCGATCTGGCCGGGGCGGTGGCCATATTGGATACCGTTATCGCGAAGTACCCAGATGCCGCAGAGGTATATTATGCAAAAGCGCTGCTTTTTGGTCAAGCAAGGAATTTGGAAGTCGCGATACCGCTGGCGCAAAAGGCGCTGACACTGGAGCCCAGAAACCTGCTTTTCGCCAATTATTTGGTGGAGCTCTATAAAGGTGCCGGTGATTTGATCTCGGCGATAGCTGTAGTCGATCAAGTTATCCTGCAGTACCCGGCAAACGCATCGCTTTACCGGGAGAAAATGCTACTGCTGCACGCGAGTAAGCAATCGGAACAATCTTTGGACGTTTACACGGATGCTGTGGATCGCTTTGGTGCCTCTGATACCTTGGACGTTATCAAAGCCGAAGTACTCGTGGATATGAAACGTGCCGATGAGGCCCAAGCCGTCCTGTTACCTTGGGTCAAGCACAACTCAGGTATTCGACAAGTGTACAGTACGTTGGCATATATTTATTTGGATAAAAAACAACCGAAGCAGGCACTTGACGTGTTGAAGAGAGGAGTGGAAAATACAAAAGACGATCTATTGTACCTTGATTTGGCAGACGCCTATAGCGCAGATAGAAAAAGTAAAATGGCCTTTGAATCGTTGAAGAAGGCCTTTGAGTCAGGCAATGTCGATTATGCAGATAAGTATCGAGCGATGTTTACTATGCTAAGCGGTACAAGCGGGTTTGAGCTGGATCAAATACAGGAACTGGCTAACATATTGGTGATCAAATATCCACGGGTAGCGGACAGCCATGTTGCGAAAGGGGATATTCTGTGGCGTCGCGGAAAATTACAGGAAGCGCGTTCCTTGTTTCTAACGGCTATCGGGATTAATAAAGGGCATATTGATGCTTGGCGGATGCTAATGAACGTGGAGCTCGCACTAAATGAGGCCGATCAGGCCATTGCACATGGATTTGAAGCGTTGGAAGCAAATCCTAATAATCCCATGCTTCTGTATTTTACCGGTTTAGCCTATATGGTGAAGGACGATAGTGAACATGCACGCAAAATGATGGAGTCTGCGCTTGACAATAGTGGTGAGGAAAATTCTTATTTACAGTCCCTGATCTATGCCGGTTTGGGCGACCTATATCATAAACTCAAGATGCCAGATGTGTCTGACGTGGCTTATGAAGAAGCCATAAAACTTGACAGCACGAATGCTACGGCGATGAATAACTATGCATACTACCTTTCAGAGCGAAACGAAAAGTTGGCATTGGCTGCGTCGCTGTCAAAGCAGTCGAACGAATTGGATCCTACATCCGCTACCTTTCAAGATACGTATGCATGGGTTTTATTCAAGCAGGAGAACTATAAGGAATCATTAAAGTGGATAGAGAAGGCGATCCGTGGTTCAGCACCGTCCGCCGTGCTTTACGATCACTACGGGGATATTTTGTATAAAAACGGAAATACGAAAGAAGCGGTAAAACAATGGGAGAAGGCGTTGTCGATGGATGGGAGCGGCGTGGATGCAGATAAGTTGAAATTAAAAATAGAGAAAAAGAGCTATGTGGAATAGAGGTTTAATTATCCTCCTATGTGGGTTGGGATTGCTGGCAGGAGGCTGTAAAACGAAGCAGCGTATAAAATTGCCTGATCAGGGGGCTCCAACGGCGGTGACAGCAGCTAACGAAGCCAGCATCAAAAGTTTCGAAATGAGTAATCTTGATTTCCATACATTTTCAGGAAGGGCCAAGACCAAGGTTGAACTAGATAAGCAGGTGCATGACCTCACGCTGAATGTGAGGATACAGCGGGATAAGGCTATTTGGATGTCCGTAACTGCGACGTTGGGTATCGAAGTGGCTCGGATCTTGATCACGCCAGATAGCGTTCAAATCTTAAACAAACTGGCGGGAGAGTACATTGCTAAACCATTTAGCTACATTTATCACTATACCAATCGGGGGGTTAACTTCCATACGCTGCAGGATTTGCTGATCGCAAATGTTTCCTCTAGCCTCTTGCGCAATAGTAGTATGCAGGTAGCTAGCGCCACTGACGAATTTATTGTCGTAGGACTAAAAGAACAACTGTCTTACCAGTACAGGATTAATAAAGCAAACCGGCCCTTTAATTTTGTGCTGCAGGAAGTTGGCGGATCGCAAAACCTAGAAGCTTTCTATAGCGATTATGCTATGTATGGTGGGTATAATTTTCCGAATAATACAACGTTGAATATCTTAGGCGACCAGATTTCCTTGAAAGCGAGCATATCCTACAATCGCGTCACGTTCAATGATGATGTAGCGATGCCCTTCTCGGTATCCGGACGCTACAAAGTGATAAATTAGTGACCACTAAGCAGAAAATCGCAAAATAATTGCGTGCTTAACAGGTATATCCTTATTTTTGTAGGCTAAATTTAAACCGATATAGAGAGAAAACGGTTCATGGATGTAAAAAAGATTATAGGTAGCTTCTTCGTGGTTTGGGTGTGCGGATTGACTTTGCTGCACGCACAGAGTAGCGCCGAACTCAAGAAGCAACGGGAAAAAATAGATGTGGAAATTGCGGAGCTAACCAAGGTGCTTCGCGCCAAGACACAAGAGAAATTACTTTCCCAAAGAGAGGTCAATGCATTGAGCCGACAACTGGATTTGCGGGAAAACAAGATAAGCACCATCAACGCGGAACTGCGGATTATCCATGCCAATATTCGTACGAATACGCAAAAGGTGGATCAGCTGAAGGCAGAGCTGGAGAAAATGCGTAAAGATTATGAAAAAATGATCCTTTTTGCTTTTCGAAATAAGAACGGATACAATAAATTGATGTTTATTTTCGCTTCGAAGGATTTCAATCAGGCATTCAAACGGGTGAAATATTTACAGCAGTTTAATGATGCCAGAAAGATAAAAGCAGCCGAAATTGAAGCCACAAAGAAGGAGATCGAGTTGAAGATAGCGCAGTTGGAGCGCGATAGGCAAACGCAAAACCAATTGTTGAAGGAACAACAGGCTGAGCGCGCAATTATCGAAAAAGATCGCAGGGCCCATGCCAATGAACTGAGCCAGTTGCGTCGGGAAGAGTCTAGCTTTAAGGGACAGCTTACAAAGAAACAGCAGGAGAAGAAACGTATCGACGCGATGATCCAGACGGCGATCCGCAGGGAAATCGAAGAAGAGCGGAGGAGAGCAGAGGAGGCACGCCGCAAAGCAGCAGAAGCTGAAGCCAAACGAACAGGTAAAACTGTTGAAGAGGTGGAGAAGAAGACCCCGCGAAAATCTGATAGCGAAATACTGCGCTCCACGCCGGAAGCAGCCAAACTCTCGGCGGATTTCAAATCCAATCGAGGACGTCTGCCTTGGCCAGTAGCGCAGGGTAACATTGTGCGTAACTTCGGTTTTGAAACGGTAGAGCGCAATGTACGTATCGATAACTCTGATGTGGCCATTCGGACTTCAACCAATGCGGCGGTGAAGGCCGTTTTTGAAGGTGAGGTGGTACAGGTTATCGGTAGTTTCGTTGTTATCAAGCATGGCGAGTATTTCACCTCTTACTCAAACCTGAAGAGCGTAGCCGTCAGAAAGGGGCAGAAGGTAAATCGGGGACAACAAATTGGCTCTGCGGATGAAGATGCCGATGCCGGATACTCGGTTGTCAATTTCGGGGTGTTCCAAGGGCAAACGGCGATGAACCCGTCATCTTGGCTAGCAAAATAGTTACAGGGATTTAAAAAATTAAATTATATATTTGTAATACGCTGATAATGAAAGCAGCGTTAAGAAATTAAAACTATGTACACATCGGGATTATTATTTATCGGGACGCAGGAGATTATCATCATCGTGGTTTTAGTATTATTACTTTTTGGTGGTAAGAAAATTCCAGAGTTGATGCGTGGTCTGGGACGTGGAGTGAAAGAGTTCAAAGACGGTCAACGAGACGAACAGAACAACGAAACCAAAAACAATACAACAAACAACACGACCAACAGTAATACACATAACTAGTGTCTTGCGTGTAAAAAAATAGAGAGTTTCTGGTGCAAAACCTGAAACTCTTTTAATTTTTATAGCAACCTATACTAATGAACATTAATTGACGTTTTACTAAGCATGTGGAACGTATCGAAAATCACAGACCTTTTGACCGTGCATTGTTCATGAAATAACGACGTATGAAGAAAATCCATTTATGGGTACTGCCGTTTTGTGCCCTGAGCTGGCTACAGCCAATCCAAGCGCAAGATATGGCATTCACAGAAAATGAAGAATATCCCCTGCATTTGAAGGAGCTTGCCAGCATCCAACGCGAAGCTATCTTTTCGGGTATAGATTCTTTAAAAAAACTCTCTCACACCGATCCTATCCATACTGCCGAAGATTCTTTGATATTTCATCGGATGCGTAAAATCCAGAAGACCATTCCCCTGGCCCTCAATGAAAAGATCAAATTTTACATTGAAAAATATGTTTCCCGGAATTACAACCCTTATATGAGTAAGCTCCGTGGACTATCCGAACATTATTTTCCTATTTACGAGGAAATTCTCGCCGATAGCCAGCTTCCCGATGAAATCAAATATATATCTATTGTGGAGTCTTCTTTAGACCCGCATTTGGTGTCGCGATCTGGAGCTGTGGGGCTGTGGCAGTTTATGTATGCTACGGCAAAGGGCTACGACCTAACCATGGATAGTTATATTGACGAGCGTAAAGATCCGTATGCTGCCTGCTATGCAGCGAGCCGATATTTTAAAGAGGCCTATGACGAATTCAATGATTGGCTGCTAGCCTTAGCCTCCTATAATTGTGGGCGTGGAGCTGTGCGGCGTGCCATCGAACGATCGGGGCTGGATAATCCAGATTTTTGGCAGCTTTCTCCTTATTTGCCAGAGGAAACGCGAAACTACGTGCCGAAGTTTATAGCGATGACGTATACCATGAAACATGCCGATGCATATGAGATCGTTGGATCGGAAACAGATTTTACGTGGTCGGCAAAACCTATCATGCTGCAGAATAATGTTGATTTGAACCGTGTCGCAGATGCTATTCATGTACCGCTCTCCACGTTAAAGATGTTCAATCCTTCGTTCAAAAAAAATATCATCTTAGCTAGTGTCGATAAGCCTAAGCGGCTGATCTTGCCTGAAACATCGGAACGAAACGATAGCTTGTTATATGCCGCTTTGAACAACGTTTTGGCTCCGGGTGCGGATATTGAACCGACTGGACTTTTGGCGTCCAAAAGCTCTACACACTATACGGCGAGGCGGGGCGAGTCGTTGGCGTCCGTATCCCATAAATTTGGCGTCAGCGTTCAAGATTTAAAGGCTTGGAATGGCTTGTCTAACAACACGCCAATTGTCGGGAAATCCTTGATCATACAAAAAGAAGAACGCTTAGCAAGCCGCAATAATCAACCTACAGCTGCCAAGACGCGTAATGTCGTAGCCTATACCACCTATACCGTTCGGAAAGGCGACACCCTTTCCCATATTGCAAATAGATTCAAAGGCTGTACTGTAAGCCAGATTAAATCGGATAACAATCTGCACGGAAGCGCCTTGAAAATTGGGCAAAAGTTAAGGATTAAAAAGATATAGATAAAAAAGGTGCAGCTAGGAGAGCCAAGCTGCATCTTCTTTATGATCAAACTCTTCCAATTCCACTTCTACATGTTCTTTCAATATAGTCGATAGTTTTAAGCCATAATAGTCGCTAAAGAGCGGGAACTGATGGTGTGAACGATCGATAAGTACCGCTGTGCGCATTTTCTTCAAAGGGACGTCGAGAAACATACCTAAGCCATAAGCCAATGTCCTTCCGCTGTTCAATACATCATCGATCAGGATAATAACTTTGTCTTTGGCGATCTCTAATGTCCCGTCTGTTGTTGCTTCCAAACTCCGTTTTGTTTTGGCTATATTGATCCTTAACAGATCAAATGTTTTCCCGGGTGCGATACGCATCAGTATCTCCTGAAGCCGTTGCGCGAATACATAACCCCGATCAGCAATCCCCACCAGTAAAATGGAGTCTTCTTCGAAATTGTCTTCCAAAATTTGGTAAGCGATACGGATAGATTTCTGACGAATTTGCTCTTTATCCAAGATAAGCGTTCTTTTATTAGACATGTTGGATGCTTTGTGTACAGCGTTAAAAATACGAAATCTTTTAAATAAATATCCAGGAGCGAGGATGTTTCGGTAGAGTTTATGCTTGTACAACAAAAAAGGTCTGGATTTCGAAATCCAGACCTTTTATGCTATGGTGAAATATGGAAACTAATTCAAGTTTTTATTGTCGTCATCCAATTCTGCATTTGCAGTCATTGTTCCCGGTTCTTCAATAGGTCTTCCCCCATTGTAATAATAGCGTTTCCAATAAGCTTCATTAAGATTGCTTACCATAACGCCGCGGCTGGAAGAAGCATGGGCAAATTTGTCATCGCCCAAATATACGCCAACATGTGTGATCTGTCTGCTTCGGATCTTAAAAAACACCAAGTCGCCAGGCTGCAAGTCATTTTTACGTACCTGCTTAACATTGGCATATTGATTGCGGCTATTGTAACCGATCGTGGTGTTGAAAACATTCTCATAGACTGCAAGGGAAAATTTGGAGCAGTCAATACCTTTTTTCGAATCCCCGCCCAAGCGATAAGGTGTTCCTACCCACTCGTAAACAAATTGATAAAGCTTCGTGTTTGCCATGGCATTCGAAGCAACACCCATGATTTGGGAAAAGTATTCCTTTGCTAAGTTATCGGGATCGGAAGAGGTGGTTTTGGTTTTGGTTGATTGTGCCTGCGACACTAGACATAAGCCTATGAAGAGCATTCCTGCTACTAGTTTCTTTGTATTCATTTGTTCGCTTTAATTACAACTTCTTTATACACTGTCTTGTATTTTCTACAGGACTGAAGCAAAACTAATACATAATGGCTACCCTTCCAAACATTTTCTTGATTATTTAATGACAATTTAACGAATTTTAACATTTTAATTTATATACTAAAATCGATCAATTTACGTTCAGTCAAATGTTCCATGAACCTCAAGACTGGACTACATCTTGATAAATCTTCAAAAAAAATGAAAAATAATTTGATATATATAAAAATTAACACTTATCTTTAAAAAGTTTTTAAAAGACCATGTACAAGCACACTATTATTACATCCATTATTATTACCACCGGCATAACGAAGCGGAGGAAGTAATTCTATTGTATAAATAAGTGTACACAGCATATAGAGCCTTCCTCCATCGGGGAAGGCTTTTTTATTGAAACACACTATTTTAAAATTATAAAAAAGCAAGCATGAAAGTATTAAAGTTCGGTGGAACATCAGTAGGTACGGTGGAGAGCATCAGCGCAGTACTGGAGATTGTTAAAAAATCCTACGACAACGGCGAGAAGCCGTTGGTTGTGTTGTCCGCAATGTCCGGCGTAACAAATCTGCTCACCAAGATGGCTGAACATGCGGCAACGCGCCTCCCTTTCGAAGATGATCTAAAGTTTTTGGAAGACCGACATTTCGAGGTGGTGAAGAAGCTGATCGCCGTAAAATTTCAAAATCCGGTCTTCACCAAGTTGAAACTCATGCTCAACGATTTGGAAGAAATCCTTCAGGGGGTGAGTGCTTTGAAAGAACTAAGTGCACAAAGTAAAGACCTGATCGTATCTTTCGGCGAACGCTTTTCCAATTATATGGTGTCAAAAGTGATGGAACAATATGTCGCACAAACGGAATTTATCGATGCAGCCTATTATGTGAAAACCGATTCGAATTTTGGACATGCACAGGTAAATGAGGAGCTTACGCAACAATTGATTCAATCCTTGTCCCATAGCCATGCCGATAAACTACTGTTCGTAACGGGCTTTATAGGTTCCAACGATAAGGGTCGAGTGACTACCTTGGGTCGTGGCGGGTCCGATTATACAGCCGCCATCTTTGGGGCTGTGTTGCAAGCATCGACCATCGAGATCTGGACCGATGTAAATGGCATGCTTACCGCAGACCCTCGTATCGTAAAGAAGGCTTTTTCTCAAAGCGTTCTTTCCTACACCGAAGCGATGGAGCTTTCCTACTTTGGCGCAAAGGTTATTTATCCGCCCACGATGATCCCGGCTTTTTTAAAGAAAATCCCGATTGTGATCCGAAACACTTTTGAACCTGATTTTCCCGGTACCACCATCCAATTCGAAAGTGGCAAATCGACTTTTCCAATAAAAGGCATATCGTCGATATCCGATATTTCAGTGATCAATCTATCCGGAAGCGGTATGATTGGAAAATCGGGCTTTAGTGGGCGGTTATTTACCTTATTGGCGCGCGAGCAAATTAATGTGGTGCTGATCACACAATCGTCCTCCGAGCATAGCATCACGTTTGCGGTAAATCCGGATGATGCGCCGAAAGCGGTGGATTTAATAAAAGCGGAATTTGAACTGGAATTGGAGGCGAACAAACTGCAGGTGCCGGTAGTCGAAGAGAATCTCTCGGTGTTGGCCATCGTCGGTGAGAATATGAAACGTACACCGGGCATGTCTGGACGCTTGTTTTATGCGTTGGGCCGAAATGGGATCAATGTACGGGCCATTGCACAGGGATCCTCCGAACTGAATATTTCCGTGATCATCGGCAAGGAGAATTTGGGCAAGGCGTTAAATGCCGTGCATGATGCTTTTTTTGCTCAACTTAAAAAGACCCTATATGTATTCAATTTGGGTACGGGCAATATAGGTGCCACGCTGTTTAGGCAGATTGCCGAGCAGCATAACTTCCTCTTGGAAAACAATGATATGGAGATCAAAGTGGTAGGCATTTCCAACTCGAGAAAAATGGTTTTCGATGTAGAGGGAATCGATCTAGGCAGTTGGACAGATACCTTGGAAGCCAGCGGCGAGGTAGCTGATCTAGCCCTGTTTATAGATCGTATGCGAACCATGAACCTTCCAAACTGCGTGTTCATCGATAATACGGCGAGCAAACTGCCGTCTACTTATTACGAGGAAATATTCAAAGCTAATATTTCGATTGTAACTTGCAATAAAATCGCGAATTCGGGAACCTATGCCCAGTATCAGCTGTTGCATGAAACAGCGCGTAAACACGGTGTGGATTTCTTCTACGAAACGAACGTGGGGGCTGGATTGCCGATTGTACGGGTACTAAAAGATCTAATGCTGAGTGGGGACCGCCTTGTGAAGATCGAGGCCATCCTTTCTGGAACGATTTCCTATATCTTTAACAACTTTGTAGGCGAGGCTTCTTTTTATGAAACGGTGAAACAAGCGCAAGCGTTGGGCTATACGGAGCCCGACCCTCGCGATGACCTCGGAGGGGTAGATTTTATGCGGAAAATGCTTATTCTAGCCAGAGATGCTGGCTACGCCCTCGAGCCGGAAGACGTAGACTTGGGCGCTATCTTGCCGCAGGCTTGTCTAGCGGCTTCTTCGGTCGATGACTTCTATGCCGAACTTCTGAAAGCCGATAGCTATTTCAATAGCCTTAAAGAACAGGCCGCTAGCGAAGGGAAGGTGATCCGTTATGTCGGGAAGCTGGAGAATGGCCACGTATCGATCGCACTGGAGATGGTGGACGATAGCCATCCGTTCTATGCATTATCCGGAAGCGACAATATCATCTCCTTTACGACAGAGCGCTATAAAGAACGTCCATTGGTCGTCAAAGGCCCGGGGGCAGGTGCCGAGGTAACGGCTGCAGGTGTATTTGCGGATTTAGTAAATGTTGGAGCATAAAAAATAGGTTATGGAACTGGAAAAAAAACAATATCAAATAGATTTTAGCAAAATACGCGATCGCGTTCGGGTTTTTGCTCCCGCGACTGTCGCCAATATGATCTGTGGATTCGACATATTGGGCTTTGCTGTAGACGAACCTGGCGATGAAGTAGCGATGTACCGCGTGGCTGAACCTGGCGTCCGTATTCGTTCAATCGCGGGAGACGATGGCAGGTTGCCGCTAGACGCAGACAAGAATACGGTGAGTGCATGCGTAAAAATGTTGTTAGCGCATTTGGGGTTGGAGAACGAGCTTGGCGTAGAGATCGAGTTAACGAAACATATGCCTATTGGTAGCGGATTGGGATCTAGTTCGGCCAGTACGGTAGCGGGTCTCTTTGCAATCAATAATCTATTGGGCGACCCGCTTTCAAAAGCGGAGCTGATGCCTTTTTGCGTAGAGGGTGAACGGATTGCTTGCGGCCACGGGCACGCTGATAACGTGGCTCCCGCATTGATGGGCGGGATCACGCTGATCCGAGGCTATAGTCCTTTGGACGTAATTGACCTGCCCGTGCCAAATGAACTGTATGCGGGTATCGTATTTCCGCAGGTAGATGTGCCGACGCGTGATGCACGGCAGCTGATCAAGCAAAAGGTGCTGTTGAAAGATGCCGTAACGCAGTGGGGTAATATAGCTGGACTCATTGCAGGGCTGTACGAATCGGATTATAAGTTGATCAGCCGAAGCATGCAGGATGTGTTGATCGAACCGACGCGCGCCATTCTTATCCCAGAATTTTACGAGATGAAACGCATCGCACTATCCGCAGGGGCGTTAAGTTTCGGTATTTCGGGTTCCGGCCCGTCAGTGGTGGCCATCACCCGGGGAAGAGATGTTGCAGAACGTGCCACCGCAGAAATCCAACAACACCTAACCGGATGCGATATCGATAGCCTGAAATATGTTTCCGCCGTGAACATCGGCGGTCCCAAGGTTTTAGGATAGTCATTTTTTAAAGCAAAAAAATATTAGATAATAATGAAATTATATAGTACCAACAATAAAGATTTACGTGTCTCTTTTCAAGAGGCGGTCTTCCACGCACTGCCGCAGGATAAAGGCTTGTACATGCCGGAGGTTATCCCGACGCTAGATTCCGCGTTTATCCGCCATATCCAACAGTACTCCTTGCCAGAAATAGCTTTCCATGTAGCCCATGCATTGATTGGCGATGCAATTCCCTCGGCCGACCTCAAAGCGATTATTGCCGATGCCATCAATTTCGATGCCCCCGTTCGGTTTTTAGATGCCGAGCAAGCGGTACTGGAGCTATTTCACGGTCCATCCTTTGCTTTCAAGGATTTTGGTGCGCGCTTTATGAGCCGTGTGATGGGATACTTCTCTAAGCAGGGCGATCAACTGCTGGATGTGCTGGTGGCAACATCGGGGGACACCGGAGGAGCTGTGGCGCTCGGATTTTTGGGTGTAGAGGGTACGCGGGTAACCATTCTTTACCCCAAAGGAAAGGTGTCAAAAGTACAAGAAGATCAACTGACGACCAACGGAAAAAATATTCGTGCACTCGAAGTGGACGGTACCTTTGATGACTGCCAGGCTATGGTAAAGACAGCCTTTAGTGACGAAGACCTGAACAGGACTTTGCGTTTGACATCGGCCAATTCCATCAATATCGCGCGCCTGATACCGCAAACTTTCTACTATTTCTGGGCCTACGCCCAGCTGAAGTCGCAAGGGGCAGGCGATGTTGTTTTCTCTGTGCCGAGCGGAAACTTTGGAAATATTGGAGCTGGTCTTTTAGCCTATAAAATGGGGCTCCCCGTGCAGCACTTTGTCGCCGGGACAAATGTGAACGATACTGTTCCACGGTATTTGACGGATGGTCAGTATCTACCCCAACCCTCTATACAAACGCTGGCCAACGCCATGGATGTGGGCAACCCGAGCAATTGGGTGCGCATACAAGATCTTTTTGACCAGGATATCGATTCTATACGGCAAGTTGTTTCCTCCTACACGTTCACGGACGAGCAGACCAAGCAGGCTATGGACGAGCTGTTTGCGCAATATGCCTATGTCGCCTGCCCGCATACCGCCATCGCTTATCTCGCAGCTAAGCAGTACAGAAACGAACACCCAGGAAGTTATGCATCGGTGTTTTTATCGACAGCACATCCCTGTAAATTTCCAGACGCGATACCTGCAACCGCTTTTCAAGCCGTTAAACTTCCCGAAGGAGCCGAGGCTTTAGCAGGAAAAGAACGTAGGGTCACGGAAATTGGTGTAGACTACGAAGCCTTTAAAACGTACTTACTGGACAACAGGTAGCATCTTGCGAATGTTCTTCTATAAAAAAATTTGGTCTTTTCCTACGCGAACTACAAAAGGTATGACTTATTTTTGCAGCAATGGATAAAATAACCCTTCACCGAGGAAAAGATAAAGCGGCTTGGCAGCTGCATCCTTGGGTATTCTCTGGAGCAATCGCCAAAATGACAAGAAAGCCCGCCAATGGTGCCGTGGTAGAGGTCTATAATGCCGATGAAGAATTTATCGCTTTCGGCGTGTATAATGCGATGTCACGTGTCGCTGTCCGCTTGCTGGAGTGGCACCCAGAGCGTGTTATCGATGATCGTTGGTGGCGCGACCGGATACAGCGTTCCGTTGATATGCGTAAGCATTTGTTAACCATGGATAATACGACGGTGCGGTTGGTCTTTGCCGAAGCGGATTTTTTACCGGGGTTAATTGTGGATAAGTATGGTGACTTTATCTCCATACAAGTGCATTCCTCGGGCGTAGAGACGGTAAAAGACGTCGTTATTGACGAACTGGTTAAGCAATTGAAACCAAGAGGGATCTATGAGCGTAGTGACTTGAAATCACGGGAGCATGAAGGCTTGGCGGATGCCAATGGCCTCTTGTATGGCGAAATGCCTCCCGCGTTTGTGGAGGTCATCGAAAACGGTATTCGCTATCAAATTAATATCGTGGAAGGGCAAAAGTCAGGTTTCTATTGCGACCAACGGGATAACCGATGGCTCACGGCCCGATATACGAAAGGAAAGCGCGTGTTGGACGGCTTCTGCTATTCTGGAGGGTTTACGTTAAATGCTTTTCAGCAGGGAGCTGCGGAGGTTGTGTCAGTAGATAGTTCGGCCTTGGCGATCGAAACGTTGAAGCGCAACCTGTCAGCAAATGGTTTTGGCGAGGTCGTGCACCATGCCGTGCAATCCGATGTCAATAAATACTTGCGGCAGTTAGGCGATGCGGGAGAGAAATTTGATGTAATCGTGCTGGACCCCCCTAAGTACGCGCCTTCCCGATCGGCATTGGATAAAGCGTCGCGCGCCTATAAAGATTTGAACCGTCGCGGCCTGATGCTGTTGGAAAGTGGCGGTTTGCTGGCTACATTTTCGTGCTCTGGCGCGATGGACATCGACACCTTTAAACAGGTTGTTGCTTGGGCGGCGCTCGATGCAGGAAAGGAGATTCAATTTATCCGACAGTTTACACAACCGGAAGATCACCCTATTCGGGCCTCGTTTCCCGAGGGCGAATATTTAAAAGGTTTGTTGGTAAGGGTTGTTTAACGACCCTTACCAATTTCTTGCGTTACGTAGGACCGAAAATAGCCGCACTCCCGAATCACTTCTTGATAATATTTGGTGTCAGCGTAATCGTTTTTTAGCGTTTGAAAGCCCGCCCAGTCCTTAAACATCGTTTGTTTCGCATCTGCCCAATAATAATCGTCGGCTTGCAGGTACTGTTGCCGGTAGAAGTTATTCCGATCTACTTTAGCCAATAAGTAAGACACTTTTGCGCGTTGCTCGTTATCTTGAGCAGCATGAAACGCCTTTTCATAATACTTTTTTGCGTTGGACATGCCCAAAATATAGGGTTGGTTTTTCGTGGAAATGTAATTGCCGTATTCGGCGATAATCGCATTATAATAGAAAACACGTGCATTGCCGAAGAAAGAAGTATTGTAATAAGCATTCCCTAGCAACAGGGCGTTGGCGTACAGATCGGTGCCCTGATCGACATTTTGCTTTAGCTCCTGCACCTTCCGCAGAAAGTCAAGCTTTGTGTATTTGACCTTCTGCGGTGCTGCATGGTCACAATCATTACAATCCTTAATCTTTCCATTGAATGGGTTGCCCCGCAATACGGCATTGTTGTAATGCATATCATTATAGCCACGATCGTTTCGCATCCGTGGTGACGTAGCGCGCTCCATCAAATCGATCGCCTCGTCGATATGGTCTTGGTAATAGGCGTATATCGCTCGACTTTCATAGATATCGCTCAAGTTGTAAGGGTACAGTGTTGCAAATAGGGTGTTCCATCCGCTTTTGTTTTCTTGCAGTAGAAATTGTACCATCCGATCGCCGAGTTCTTCGTTATCATAAAAACCCTTTTTGCTATCAAGCAACTCCGCCATAAGCGGATTGTCGTTTTTAGTATACACTGCCGAAAGGGCTGTTTTTATCCAGCTGGAAGCGTACTCATAGCGGAAGGACGGGATAAGTACAGAATCTTTGGGCACCTCGTGGTATAGCCATGTAAGCTCAGGAAGCAGCTCTTTTTCGTTTTTTGCACTGACATGGCCGAGCTGTGAAATGTTGTTGAGCAAGTTGAATAGACGAATTTGAGCGGCAACCAATGGCTTGCCTCGCCCAAAGCGCTTCGCTTTGGAATAGGCGACTTGGGCAACGTCATGTTCGTTGCACAACATGTTGATGTATCCGTAAGCAAGGTAAGCAAGCCCGGGATTATGCAACTTTCTAGGCTGCTTCAATATCTCTCCCAGCCAGTTAAGTGTCTCTTTATCTATTTGGCTTGCATCCCAAGTAGCGTTGCTCTTTTGCACGTTGTAGTAGTCGGTTACCTTCGATTCCTCTGCATTCACCCAGCGGGTGAGTAAAAAATCGAGATGCGGACTGTTTGCCTGAATGGCGTAGATGCGCTTCATGGCCTCGGCTGCATCATGGTAATAGCCATTCATGGCTACCATGCTGGCCTGTACAGCTTTGCTGTCAACCCGTTGTAGTGCTTGATGGAGAGAGTCCGTGGAAAGCGGTCTAAAGTTATATAGTGCTTCGTGTCGTTTGCTGGGCGCATCGTTGAAGATGGAGGCAAAGAGTGCATTGGATTTATCGTAGGCTGATTGCTGGTAGTAGGCGCCCGCTACATAGCCTAGTGCACGATAATACAGATCGTTTTTGGGCTGTTTGTTAGCGCTGGCTTCGAAAAATGGAATGACACTGCCACGATCGTTGGAGTAGAATTTTGCTTTCAATACCTGAAACCAAATCCGGTTGGCGAAGAAAGCATCCGGCTTTTCCAGGTTTTGGTAAAAAGTCTCGATGTCCGCCACAAGAGACGGTTGGGTTTGAACAACGATACGGTCTTCATAATCCCAAGAGGAAAAGGTTGTTGTAGAGGAAGCTTCCACTGCCTTGGCATAATGTAAAAACTGTACAAAGTTCTGTGCTTTTTTCGAGGCGAGAAGGCCTGGTTGCTGCGTCGCATCTCCTTGTAGCGCTCGGTAAAGCTGCTCGATCTCTGCCGCGGCCGAGTCGTTCAGCAGGTAAAATGCGATCTTGTTTTTGGGAAATGCAGAACCAAGGTAGTGTTGCCAGTCCAGCAGGATATCTTCTCGGTCCTTTTCGATATACTCCAGCTGTGCATAGTCGTAAAATTTTTCTTCAGGAGCGTAGAACAGGGGCTTGTAGGATTTGTCGGCGAATGCCTCGGGCGTAAAGGAGGATACATAGGAATAACCCCACCATCCATCCGCGCAGCCGTATACGTATATGCCCGTGCCTAGGGCCATGAAGCTAGCGGAAGCGAGAAGCAATTTCTTGAAAAAAGTCTTTTCCATGGCGACGGATATTCGTTTGATCTAAATCGTAAAATATGATTTCAGTAGGCTGTTGTGTAAGGTGCTTTTTAAGGTCGCTGGCCATTTCCAGCAACATCTTGGGATCTACACTTTCCAGCTTTATCTCATCTCCCAAAGCAAATAGTTGACCAAAATATGTTCCTGCACGGGTTATTTTGTATTTTCCGCCTTCCGTTTTTTCAGACGTAGGTAGGGCAGCTACTTCCTGTTCTTCCAAACGATTGATCAGGTTGACAACCTTCCCATGACGGAGGTGTACACCCCAGCCGAATATGGGCAAGGCAACCTTCAGGGGCAAAGGGTATTTGGCTAGACTTGAAATGTACCTTTTTGCCGTATTCCTATCGTAGATCGAATTGGATTGATTCGCTGAAATTGTTCCCATGTTATAGTACATAAGCACGCCATAATCGACGGGTGGGATGCCTGTTTTTTCGAAGTACTTCACTTGGTGCAACCGTATTGTACAGGAGAGGACACCCTTCCATTTCGTCTTCAGCTCCTTCACCAGCAAAAAAAAAGCGTCTTTGCTCTTTAAGCTCCAATCGCAGTCGAGCTGAAGTTCCGGTGTGGTTACGCCATAATGGTCGTTTATCTGTACGATGTATGCCAGGATACGATCTGCAAGGAGCGGGACATCGGTGGCTGGACTTAACAGCACTTCATTTTTGATGTAAACAACGGGTACGATTTCTTGCTTTGGTATTTTTTTGAAGACAATAGCGCTGATTGGAAAAGGCTTTCCCTGCGTTAGACCCACATCAAAGTAACGGATATATATCCGCCTGCTTTGGTTATCTTGTAATGCCTGCTCTTCGGCTTCACTTGGTTTAAATGACGTTTTCCAATAATAGAAGGATACGTCCACGGGCTTGGAGGAAGGTGTGCAACAGCCACATAACAGGATCAGGATAGCCCAGCATATTCTCATATGCGTACAAAGCTAGCTATTTTTGCGGCCCATGCGATGGACAGTGCTTAAAAAAAACGCTGTATCTGTTGGCGCGGCCATAGGATACAACGTTTTCTATATTACTTGATTAAATCCAGCCAAGCTTGAGCCATCAGGTTGGCGCCTGCCATGGACGTATGCACGCCATCGGTTGTCCAATAGTCGCCCGACCCTCTTTCTGCTGCTTTATCGAACACAGTCTGATAGGGGAGGAAAACAGCTTTAAATTCTTCGGCAATCTCCTTCGCTGCCTGCTGATATCCCAAAAAATCGGGGTACCAATCGTCTTTTACATGTTTCACTCCTTTTACACCGAAAGGTTCCCCTATGATAAGTTTCACATGTGGTAGTGCCTTGTAGGTGGTTTCGAGCAATTGCCGATATTGCTCTTTGTACTGTGCCGGACTATTGCTGGCACCGCTATCTTTCGTGCGCCAAAAATCATTGACGCCAATGAGGATACTGAGTATTGTCGGCTTTAGCTGGAGCGTATCCTCTTCCCAGCGTTTAATCAGATCTGGAACCCTGTTGCCGCTAATGCCTCGGTTATAGACCTTGATGTGTTTATTTGCATACTTATTGAGCAAGGTGCTGCCCGCCAGCAATGCATAGCCATGGCCAAAAGCTGCGGTATCGTTTGCCATTGTTTGTTCTCGTTTGCGACCGGCGTCGGTAATGGAGTCGCCTTGAAACAGGATGATGTCATTTGCCTGTACAGCGATCTTGCCCGTAGGCTTTGGTTTTGTCTCCGTTGCCAGCAGCCTTTCAGCACCCAATGTGGCAGCGCCCAATGAGAGTAGGCTTTTCGTTAAAAATTTTCTTCTTGATTCCATAGGTTTACAGCTGTTTATATGTATTCTAAAATAATATTTTAGCAGAACTTTTCAATGGCTGTACGAATAATTTTACAGGCATCCTCTATTTCTTGAAAGGAGATAGTTAGGGGAGGCGCGATGCGCAATGCAGTTTCGCAATGCAAGTACCAGTCAATCATGACGCCCTGGTTCGCGCAGTAGCTACTTACCGAGCATACTTGGTCAAAGGATTCCAGTTGTAAGCACATCATCAGTCCAAGTCCACGGATCTCCTTGACCTTTGGGCTAGCCAGTAGTTCGCGGAATCGGGCAGCTTTAGCGGGAACGTCGGCAAGCAATTGTTCTTCTTGTATCACCTTTAGCGATGCGCGTGCTGCAGCACAGCTAAGCGGGTGGCCACCAAAAGTGGTGATATGTCCGAGCATGGGGTTGTCTTTGATCACATCCATTATCTCTTTTCGTGCGATGAAAGCGCCAAGTGGCATGCCACCACCTATCCCTTTAGCCAGCATCAGTATGTCCGGAACGATATCAAAATGTTCAAAAGCAAACATCTTTCCCGTCCTGCCAAAGCCGGTCTGTATCTCATCAAAAACCAATAGCGCCCCCGTTTCATCACATTTCTCCCGTAGCGCCCGGATATAGGCCACATCTGGCACGCGAACGCCAGCTTCACCTTGCACAGCCTCGATGATGACGGCTGCGGTATCGCTCGTAATCTTCTCCAGCGAGGCTTGATCGTTAAAGCGAATGAAGTCGATCTCCGGTAGTAAAGGGGCATATGCCGTGCGGTAGTCTTCGTTTCCAATTAGGCTCAGTGCACCCTGGGTGCTGCCGTGATAGGCGTTCTCAGCAGCTATGATTTGGCGGCGACCGGTAAACTTTTTAGCGATTTTCATTGATCCTTCTACCGCTTCTGCACCACTATTGGTGAAATAAACCGATTCAAATGTTCGGGGTAGTATCGTCAAAAGCTCGCTGGCGAAATAAACTTGTGGCGCTTGCACAAACTCTCCATATACGGTGACATGAAGGTACTTGTCCAACTGCTGTTGTATAGCATCCAGAACCTTAGGATGTCGATGCCCGATATTGCTGACGTTGAAACCCGACACGAGATCCATGTAACTTTCGCCATTTATGCCATAAAGGTAAATCCCTTCTGCCCGCTCCACTTCGATAAGTCGGGGAGAGGACGAGGTTTGTGCGGTATTTTGTAAGAAAAGTTCTCTATTACTGATCATCACTTGTATAAAGAAACAAAAATAGCTATTATCTTATTAGAAACACAAGCTGCTTGGTAGCAATACGTGGAACGATTACCATTCATAAAAAAAGAAGCTAAACCTAGCTTCTCTTATCTGTTTCTTCGCTGTAACTCTTTATAAAGGAGTTCTCTGAAATTTTGCTCGATCTCAAAAAACTGGGAGGCTCGCGAGTTGCCGATCACCTCGGCGAATTTCTTGCGGTATTCTTTTTTCACCTCCAGTTCTTTTGCATCATAAGACAATACGTCGCGTCTAGCTGTGCCATTGAATGAGCTGGCTCCACGTGGTGCATCGCCTGATGCGCCGGTTTTTTCCGATTTCAAAGCCCACATTTCCTTGTTATATTGATTATAAACCGGAAAAAAGCGTTGGGCCTCAGCTTGGGAGAGGTTTAGTTCTTTGGTGATGTATGCTACTTTTTCGTTTTCTATTGCTGCAAAGCGTTTGGAATCACGCTGTTGGGCGCTTAGACAAAACACACCAAAAAGCAACATACTGAACGTGATGGATAAATGTTTTAAACGTAACATTATAGCGTGTAATTTAAATAGTCTTCGATATCATCTTCTTTAATCTTACTGCAAACGCCTTCCGACTCTGCAGGCTGGTAGATATATTCCATGATATAGAGCACATCATCATTTCCTTTAGAAGATGTGAGGTAATTGATGATTTCCTCCTCTTCAATGGCGGCCAGGTGTGAAGCCGTAACATCCACTTGGTTATGATCAATTACGGCATTATAGGATGCCGTTCCAAGTACTGTCGCTACGCAGGCCGCTGCGGCATATTGGATCCAGCGTTGTGCCCGTAACTGGCGTACCGGTCTTTCTGCTGACACACTTTCTGACGCGTTTGCACCTAGGCTTGCGCTGATGCTGCTCCTTAACGCTTCAAAATACTTGGGCGGTATAGCGAATCCATCTGATGGAATTTTGCTGCGGAGATCTTCTTCAAAAATATGGGTTTGAATTCGATCACCTAACGATTCGAAATAGCCAGCGGGCACTATGAAGTTTTCCTGCTCTTGAAAAGCCGATTCAACGGTTATGCGTGATTGGATTTTGTCTTGAAGCGTATCGAAATAGTTTTTGGGCGTTGTCCACGATTGGACTTCTTCTTTTGGGTTCGTAAGCGCGATCTGGGCAGTAACAAGCTCGGTTAAGTGGGCGAAGTATCCTTCAGGGACAACAAATGGCTGCTTCTCTGGCGGCACCTTTCCTTCCAGACTAGCCTGGGCGATAAGCATCGATTCGAGTCCATCGAAATAACCTGTAGGAACTGAAAAAGGATTTACACGCAGCGATTCCGGTAGATTTTGGCCTTCCATTCCTTCGTGATATGTGTTATTTTCCTTCATAGTCTATTTTAGAGTAGTGCATGCGGTAAAGGTTTAATCATTCGAGGAAAAAAAGTACTCTATTTTTTTTACAGCCAAATGATAGGATGCTTTCAACGCGCCAACACTAGTTCCCAGAATTTCTGAAATCTCGTCATACTTCAGGTCTTCAAAATATTTCATGTTAAATACCAACCGTTGTTTTTCAGGAAGCGTCAATAGCGCTTGCTGTAGTTTCATTTGCGCCTTGTCGCCACTAAAATAACTTCCTTCCGCCAAGGTGTCTGCCAAATAAGCAGAACTGTCGTCGTCCAACGACAGGTTCCGCTTCTGCTTTTTCTTATTTAAAAAAGTAATGCACTCATTGGTGGCAATCCGATACAGCCAAGTGTACAGTTGGGCGTCTTCCCTGAATTTTTCCAAGTTGCGCCACACCTTAATGAATACATCTTGCACCACATCGTCCGCATCGTCATGGTCAATGACCATCCGGCGCACGTGCCAGTATATTTTTTGTTGGTATTTTTGAAGTAAATAGCCAAACGCCTCCTCGCGTGTGCGTTCATCAGCAAATTTTGATATGATTAAGGCGTCTTCCATTTATGCTTTAAAATGTTATTTCCTAGCGATTACTTTACGTGCGGCAGCAACAATGGAGCTTGCATTCAAGCCATATTTTTCCATCAGTTGCGTTGGCGTTCCTGACTCTCCGAAGCTATCGTTCACCGCCACAAACTCCTGTGGGGTCGGGTTTTTAGTGGCCAACAATTGTGCCACGCTATCTCCCAAACCGCCAAGTCTGTTGTGTTCCTCTGCCGTAACAACACAACCAGTTTTAGTCACTGAGTTTAAAACAGCTTCCGCGTCCAGTGGCTTAATCGTATGGATATTGATAATTTCCGCATGAATGCCTAACTTTTCTAATTCCTCACCCGCTTGGATGGCTTCCCACACTAAATGGCCTGTCGCGATGATCGTGACGTCGGAACCCTCGTTCAGCATAACAGCTTTACCAATTTCAAACGTTTGGTCTGCAGGAGTGAAGTTTGGTACAACAGGGCGACCGAAACGAAGGTAAACAGGTCCTTCGTAGTTGGCGATAGCCATCGTAGCAGCTTTTGTTTGATTAAAATCACAGGGGTTGATGACGGTCATGCCTGGCAGCATTTTCATCAGCCCTATATCTTCTAGGATCTGGTGTGTAGCGCCATCTTCACCAAGGGTAAGGCCAGCATGCGAAGCGCATATTTTTACGTTTTTGTCGGAATAGGCTATGGATTGACGGATTTGATCGTAAACCCGGCCGGTAGAGAAGTTGGCAAAGGTGCCCGTAAATGGGATTTTTCCGCCAATTGTCAAGCCAGCCGCGATTCCCATCATGTTTGCTTCGGCAATACCAATCTGGAAGAAACGTTCCGGAAATTCCTTGATGAAGTCGTTCATTTTTAGCGATCCGATAAGATCCGCACATAGCGCAACTACATTTTCATTTTGTTTTCCCGCTTCCAATAGTCCTGCACCGAAACCTGAACGTGTATCTTTTGATTCGGTATATGTATATTTTTTCATTCTTTTAGCATTATGCAGTACATCGTCGCGCTATGGTATTCGTTTGGAAACGAATGCTTAGGGATGATGCACGAGGGTCTAATATCTGGTTAATAATCTCCGATGGTTCTTGGCAGCTGGTTTAAGGCGAGCTCCAATTGTTCGTCGTTCGGCGCCACACCGTGCCATTTGTGCGATCCCATCATATAATCGACGCCATTGCCCATTTCGGTGTGCAATAGAATAACGACGGGTTTTCCTTGGCCGGTTCTAGATTTCGCTTCTTCAATACCCTCGATCACAGCAGTCATATCGTTCCCTTTTTCTATATCCAATACATCCCATCCAAACGCTTCCCATTTTGCGCGAAGGTTTCCAAGCGATAATACTTGTTCTGTAGAGCCGTCTATCTGTGCACCGTTGTAATCTACGGCTGCGATCAAGTTGTCAATTTTGTTATGCGGAGCATACATGGCCGCCTCCCAAACTTGTCCTTCCTGCAATTCACCATCACCCATCAATACGTATATCAAGCTGTTGTCTTTGTTGAGTTTTTTTGCCTGCGCAGCACCAATGGCAACCGATAATCCTTGTCCTAAAGATCCTGACGCAATACGGATACCAGGAAGATTTTCGTGTGTGGTAGGGTGCCCCTGCAAACGAGAGTCGATTTTTCTAAATGTACTTAATTCACTTGCCGGGAAATAGCCCGCACGTGCCAATGTACTATAGAAAACCGGTGAAATGTGACCATTGGACAAGAAGAATAGATCCTCATTGACACCATTCATGTTGAAGCTGGGGTCGTGTTTCATCGCATGGAAGTAAAGGGCTACAAAGTAATCTGTACAACCCAGCGAGCCTCCTGGATGACCAGATTGACAAGCATGTACCATACGAACGATGTCTCGTCTTACCTGTGAAGCGATCTGTTCAAGTTTGTTGATATCTGCACTCATTTTTTATATAATGTTTCGATTATTTTAAGGGTAAAGGTAATGATTTTTAATTGTGTAGATGACAAAAATGAGCACTAAAATCCCAAAAACAGTAGCCCAAAACAGGTTGTCGTACGCTTATTCTCTTGAACGTCGTCAGTCGACGGCAGCCTGCAGGATAGGTAAAACGAATTAGTGCAGCACAAAAAAAGGAAGACCACGTCTTCCTTTTTCTATAAAATAACTTGTGTTTTTTACATGGCCTCGGCCACGACCTCTTCCACTTCAGGCACCATACGTTTGAGTAAACCTTCGATCCCTGATTTCAAGGTAATGGTAGAGGACGGACATCCGCTGCACGAACCCCGAAGTTCAACGGTAACCACGCCGTTTTCAAAAGCTTTATAAGCAATCGCTCCGCCATCTTGTTCCACGGCAGGACGAACATAGTCATGTAAGACCTGCTGTATTTTTACCTCCACTTCGGTGCCTTCAAAATTGACATCGTCGCTATGCTCAACGGGCTTCACGGAAAGTTCGGATTCGACAGCCCCCTTAACAAAGTCCTTCAATAGCGGCTCGATATCCGACCAGGCTACTTCTTCTGTTTTGGTGATCGTCACGAAGTTACTTGCGAAAAAAACACCCTCCACAAAGTTGAACTTAAAAAGCTCGCGCGCAAAGTCAGATTCTTGGGCCTTTTCTTTATTCGGATAATCCAAACTTCCGTTGATCAACAACTTGTTGACCAAAAACTTCATCGTTGACGGGTTAGGAGTGGATTCTGTATATACGTTGATCGTTGCCATAATTTCTTAATATTGAACAAATATAAACCAAAAGTCCCTCATACTAGTCATTTTCACGTCAAAGCTTACAGGCTAACGCCGGTGTATGTGCTTGGTGAGATGGCTTTTATTTCGGCTTTTATTGCTTCGGAGACATTTAGTCTATCCACAAATTGGGCGATTGTTTCTCGTGTCACCTGCGTATTCGTTCGCGTCAGGTCTTTGAGGGCTTCATAGGGCTTTGGATATCCTTCGCGGCGAAGGATGGTTTGTATGGCTTCCGCCACGACCGCCCAGTTGTTTTCTAAATCGGTTTGCAGAGCGACCTCATTGAGGATAAGTTTACGCAATCCGCGCAAGGTCGACTTGATCGCGATGATGGTGTGCGCAAAGGGGACCCCGATGTTGCGTAGCACCGTAGAGTCTGTAAGGTCGCGCTGAAGACGTGATATAGGAAGTTTTGCCGCTAAGTGTTCAAATAGCGCATTGGCCAGCCCTAGGTTTCCTTCGGCGTTTTCGAAGTCAATAGGGTTTACTTTATGTGGCATCGCTGATGAACCAATCTGCCCAGCGGTGATTTTCTGCTTGAAATATTCCATGGAGATATACGTCCACATATCGCGGCAAAGGTCGATCAGGATATTGTTGATTCGTTTGAAACCGTCACAACTGGCCGCAAAATTATCGTAATGTTCAATTTGCGTGGTGGTCTGGGACCGCGAAAGTCCCAATGCTTCATTGACGAAACGATTGCCGAAGGATACCCAGTCTATTTCGGGGTAAGCAACATGGTGGGCGTTGAAATTCCCGGTCGCACCTCCAAATTTTGCGGCATAGGGCACTTGCTTTAATCCCTCTAGCTGCTTTTCGATCCGTTCAATAAACACCTTTACCTCCTTGCCTAACCGCGTCGGTGATGCGGGTTGTCCGTGCGTTCGCGCAAGCATAGGTATATCGCTCCATTGCGCCGAAAGATCGCGAAGCTCGGTTAAGAGTTCTTGAATTTGAGGAAGGTAAACCTGATGGAATGCTTCTTTCCAGCTGTATGGAATGGCGGTGTTGTTGATGTCTTGCGAGGTCAAACCAAAATGGATGAACTCCAAGGAATCGTGGAGGCCTAACTTTTCAAATTCATGCTTGAGAAAATACTCCACAGCCTTAACGTCGTGGTTAGTGACCTTCTCTTTCTCTTTTATCCATTGTGCATCTTCGGTGGAAAAGTTTTGATAGATCTGGCGTAAGCGATCGTTGAGTGAGCCGTCAAAGTGCGCCAATTGCGGGATGCCAGACTGGCATAACGCGATAAAGTATTCTACCTCGACCAATACGCGGTATTTAATCAAAGCGAATTCAGAGAAATAGGGAGCCAGATCGCTTGTAGCATTATAGTAGCGTCCGTCGATAGGCGTGACAGCGGTTAAGGGCGATAAAGTCATGATCAAAATGAAAATAATAATATATAATACATGTCGCTATTGTACCGTTTTACCGTGGATAAGGATGTACAATACTTGGCAAAAATAAGAAAACTCGTCGACAAGGAGGTTAGAATGGGGGTATAAAAAGAAAAACCCACACATGGTGTGGGTTTTAAGTATCTTTTGAATGCGGTTCGGATTACTGAACGTTTTTCAAAGAATCAGCGATTGAATCACCAGTAGCTTTTACTGAATCAGCAACGTTGTTCAAAGAATCAGCGATAGAGTCAGTAGAGTTTTCTACTTCAGTAGCCAATGAATCAGCAGCTTGCTCAGATTTAGTTTCTGCACCACCACAAGCAGCGAAAGCGATAGTTAATGCTAAACCTAAAAATCCGAATTTGAATAAATTTTTCATCTTTTAATCTTCTATTTTAATTGAAACAAATTTGTTTATTTATCCTTTTATACCAGTAACCTAAAAAGGTAACCCTACTTCCAGAAAAAAAATAAAAAAAGCGAAATATTTTGATTTTCACCTCTTTAGCTTACGTTCTTCTGCTGAAAGCCGGGGCAAATATAAGACTGTTTTGCTGAATTGCAACAATAAAAAACAATTTTGATAAAAAAAATGTTACAACTATATAAAACACCGTATTGAACCATGATAAAGAAGCTGAAAAATATTATTCAATTATTGCGGACTGTGGACTTGGAACAGATTGAGAAGCTTTCACAAAAGGTTGATCTGCCTGCTGTTATGAAAGCCGTATCCAAAATGGAAGACAATCAGTTAAAAGGCTTGATGAAAATGCTGACCAGTTCAAGTAAAAAGCGGGAAGCACCGCCAATAGATGCTGATTTTTATGCTGTTGAAGCCAAGCTTTCGCCGGAGGATCGGGCGCTACAGTTGCGTATACGTACTTTTTTGGAAACAGAAATTAAGCCCATTGTCAATAAATATTGGTTGCACGATGAGTTTCCTTTTGAGATTATTCCCAAGTTGGCAGCGTTGAATGTTTGCGGTTATGTATATGAAGGTTATGGCTGTGCGGGTGGGTCGTCTCTCATGGACGGCATTATCGCCGCCGAGTTCGGCCGAATAGATCCCTCGATAGCTACATTCTTGGGTGTGCAAAGCGGCTTGGCCATGGGATCGATTTACCTTTGCGGATCCGAGGAACAGAAACAAGAGTGGCTTCCGAAAATGCAGCGTCTGGAAAAGATAGGTGCATTTGGCTTGACAGAGCCGGAGGTAGGATCAGCCACGGCAGGGGGACTCACCACCACCTGCAAGAAGACTGAAGCGGGATGGGTTTTGAACGGACAAAAGAAATGGATCGGCAACTCCACGTTTTCTGATATGACGATTATCTGGGCCAGGGATCTCGAGGATGGACAGGTCAAAGGGTTTATTGTCCGAAAAGAGAACCCCGGCTTTGCAGTGGAAAAGATCAAGGGCAAGATGGCGCTTCGCATCGTACAAAATGGATTGATCACACTGACCGACTGTCTGGTGCCAGAGAGCGATCGACTAACAGGAGCTAACAGTTTTAGAGATACGGCTAAGGTATTGCAGATGACTCGTGCAGGTGTTGCGTGGATGGCTGTAGGCTGCGCACGTGGGGCATATGAGAATGCGTTGGCATACACCTTGCAACGCAAACAATTTGGGAAACCTATTGCTTCTTTTCAGCTTATCCAAAACCATTTGGTGGAAATGCTCTCTAATTTAACAGCTATGCAAACCTTGGCTTTCCGTCTGTCCGAACTGCAGGACGAAGGTAAGTTGAAAGATGAGCACGCATCATTGGCGAAGGTGTTCTGTACTTTACGGACAAGGGATATTGTTTCCCGTGCACGCGAAGTGATGGGCGGAAACGGTATTCTGTTGGAGTACAATGTAGCCCGTTTTCTTGCCGACGCTGAAGCTATTTATTCGTACGAAGGTACAAAAGAGATCAATTCCCTTATCGTGGGGCGCAGTATTACAGGGTTCAGTGCTTTCGTGTAAGGCATAAACGAATGGTCATTTCCGGTTGTCTGGAAAAGCAGATGTGCTGAAAGTGGCAAGGTATTCAATGTGTCCGACATGCAATCGAAACGTCTGTCGATCGGATCGCAGAGAATGGAGATGTGGTAGATGTCGGCAAGATAACCGGAAACGCAAATAGGATGCAATAAAAAAGAATAGTCCGGAAACTCTCCGGGCTATTCTTTTTTATTGTGTCAGCAACCTTACTTCTTTTTCTGGTTGGCTTGTTGTTGGCGCATCATATCTTCCATTTTTTGCTGGAAAGATGATTTCTTCTGTACTTTCGGATTCTTTTTATTCGATTCGATCTTGGCGAGGATCTTTTCATCGTCAACAAACTGACGGATAAGTACCTGTGTTAAGAAAGTGAATACCGCAGCCAGGAAATAATAATAGTTTAGTCCGGCAGGGAAGTTGTTCAATACAAAGAAGAAAATCAAGGGCATGATATAACCGATGTATTTCATTTGATTATTTGCTGCACCCGATGTGGAATTGTTGTACCAAGTCGTCAATAAGGTGGTCAGGGTCATCAATACACACATTAAAGAGATGTGGTTGATACCGAAGATGGCCGGGAATGTAATTGCCGCATCGTAGGTAGACAAATCTTTAACCCAAAGAAAGCTTTCCCCGCGTAGCTCGAACAGGTTAGGGAAGAAAAAGAAAAAGGCGAGGGTAAACGGCATTTGCAGCACCAAAGGTAAGCATCCGCCCAATGGATTTACACCGGCTTGTTTGTAGAGCTTCATCTGCTCCTGTTGCAGCAGCATCGGGTTATCGTCGCCCACTTTTTCCTTTATTTCATCCAACTGCGGCTTCAATACACGCATTTTGGCCATCGACTGGTAGGATTTATAGGTGAGTGGGAAGAGTACGCCTTTCAGGAATATCGTTAAGACCAAAATGATAATCCCATAGCTCAGCGCAAATCCGTCCAAGAAGTCAAAAATTGGAACGGTGATAAATTTGTTGATCCAGCCCATTGGTCCCCATCCCATGTTGATGATTTGTTGGAAATCATTTCCTTGAGCCTTCAGGACTTTGTATTGGTTTGGTCCGAAAAAGAAATTAAAGGAGTATTGGTTGTCTTTTTGCGCAGCAAATTCGAGGTCAGCGCTAGCTTTGTAGTGCTTCACCACATGTGGAGCTGCATCCGCGCGAACATCGAGTTCTGTATTCGATAAAGGTTGATTGGAAGTCAATACTGCCGAAAAGAAATGCTGTTTGAAAGCGATCCAGTTCAATTTTTCTTCCGGTTTTTCATTATCGTCGCTTGTTTCGGAAAGGTGCTCCACAGCACCGGCTACCTCTTTGAAAAAGATGGTTGATTTTTCCCGTTCCGACTTGCCGTTGAGCTCTTTTTGAAGCAATGTGGTTTCCCAGTTTAGCGCTATGCTTCTGGTTTTGACATCCATAAGATTTTGGATACCCACCGCCTTTACGTCTAAGCCCAAGCTGTATTCATTCCCTTTAATGGAGTAAGTGTATTCCAGATATTGGGTATCACTGTAATTCAATCGGAAGGTAACCGACTGCGCATCTTCGCCGGTTACTGAAACACTGCTATTTTGGGGTGCAAAATTCAAGGTGCTGGTGTTGATGTTTTCACCGTTGGCTTTAAACGCAAACCCGAAGCTGTTGTAGTTTTCTTCCAAAATCATCAATGGCTTACCATCGTAGTTTGTTTCATCTTTCAGTTGGACCGATTTTATCTGTCCGCCTTTCGAACTGATTTTGGCGATTATCTTCTCATTTTCCAAGGTCAACACCTGTTCTTCACCTAAACGTGCGTTGCCAAAGGGTTGGCCCAGCACGGCGGCAGAGTCGATGACGCTTGGAACATTCGCCTTTAACGTGTCGGCCAATGGCGATAATCCTTCTTTGGCTCTTTTAATTGAATCTTGGAGTTTTTGTTCTTGTTTCAATTCCTGCTCGGAAGGTTTCATCAAATAAAACGAGCCTGCCAGAATTCCAAAAATCAGCACTAATCCAATTAGGGTATTTCTATCCATTTTTTATTTTTTTATTTACAAATTTCCTATCCTGTCGATCATTAACCTTTTTTGTTGGCTAAAGAAGCGGCTACAAAGCTAACAAAAAGTGGGTGAGGATTTGCCACGGTGGATTTTAATTCTGGGTGAAATTGTCCAGCGACGAAAAAAGGATGGTTTTTGAGTTCTACAATTTCGACCAATCCCGTCTTTGGATTTATGCCAGAGGCGACCATGCCAGCTTCTTCGTATTGTTTCAGGTAATCGTTATTGAATTCATAACGGTGTCTGTGTCTTTCCGAAATTTTTGATTTGCCATAAATACCAAAAGCTTTGGAGCCTTTTTTAATCTCACAGTCGTAGGCTCCAAGGCGCATCGTGCCGCCCATATTCTTGATCGTTTTTTGCTCTTCCATGAGGTTAATGACCGGATGTGCTGTTTTTTCGTCCATTTCAAAGCTATTGGCGCCTTGGAGACCAAGCACGTTTCTGCCAAATTCGATAACAGAACACTGCATACCCAAGCAAATTCCAAAGAATGGAATCTTGTTCTCGCGCACGTACCGTATGGCGGCAAGCTTACCGTCTAGTCCGCGTTCGCCAAAGCCGGGAGCCACCAACACACCGTTGAGGTCTTTCAGCTTGTCTTTGACATTTTCATCGTTTAAGCTTTCTGCTGCTATGTATTTTACTTTCACCTTGGTCTCATTGTTTGCTCCGGCATGGATAAAAGCTTCGGTGATCGATTTGTAGGCATCGGGTAGCTCCACGTATTTTCCGACCAGACCAATTTGCACTTCGTCCGTAGGGTTTTTCAATTTTCCCAAGAAAATTTTCCAGCTTTCCAGATCAGGTTCCTGCTTGGTAGATAACTTCAGCTTAGTAAGTGCCGTTTTATCTAAATGTTCCCGCAGCATATTGAGTGGAACATCATAAATCGTCGTGGCATCTATAGACTCTACTACCGCATTGATGTTGACGTTACAGAATTGTGCCAGTTTTTTTCGGATATCTTGGTTGAGTTTATGTTCCGTACGGCAGACGAGGATATCCGGTTGGATACCGTACTCCAGCAATGTCTTTACCGAATGCTGCGTAGGTTTTGTTTTTAGTTCGCCAGCTGCGGCCAGGTAAGGAACCAATGTGAGGTGGATCACCAGCGAGTCGCTGTTTCCCAATTCCCAGCGCAATTGTCTTACGGCTTCTATGAATGGTAGCGATTCAATATCGCCCACGGTTCCGCCCAACTCGGTAATGACGATGTCATACTCGCCGGTTTGGCCAAGGAGCTGCATGCGTCTTTTTATCTCGTCAGTAATATGCGGAACAACTTGTACCGTTTTGCCGAGATAGGCGCCGGCACGTTCCTGCTCGATAACATGTTGATAAATCCGCCCTGTGGTTACATTATTTGCCTGAGAAGTCGCCGCATTGAGAAAGCGTTCATAATGTCCGAGATCCAAATCGGTTTCGGCACCATCTTCGGTTACATAGCACTCTCCGTGTTCGTAAGGATTTAATGTTCCTGGATCGATGTTGATGTAAGGGTCGAACTTTTGGATGGTTACTTTAAAACCGCGAGCTTGAAGGAGTTTGGCAAGCGATGCTGCAACAATGCCCTTTCCCAACGACGAGGTTACGCCGCCCGTAACGAAGATATATTTACTCATAGCAATAATGGAATTTCAACTATTTTGGATCGAAAAAACGACCGCAAATCTGCTTTATGTACGGGATACAAAGGTAAGTTTTTTTGCAGACTAACCGAAATTTAAATATGGATTATCTGTGGCCTTCTGTGGGAACGCGCGGATCCTTGATCAGCTTATATTCCCTGCAAGATACCATACAATGATACCTCGCAGGGAAAAAAATTATTTCATGGCGCGTAATAACTGGATGGTGGCAGGGTCGAAATCTGCTTCACCAAATAAGGAGATGCCGGCAGCGCCGTGCTCTTTGGCAAGCGTGATACCGGTTTTCAGCTCTTCCAGGTTTTTAAAATCCGGGAGATAAAGGCCCGCATACAATGGATATTTGCCCTGTAAACTTTGGACACCCTCTGCTACGGCAGTCCCGATCCAGTGTATCGGCTCCTTGTAAAAGCCGTGGTATATCATCGGGAACACACCAGACAGGTTCCAGCTTGGCCAGTCTTGACGTACGATTCTCCGGGCAAGGTCTGGGGTGGGAAACACTGCGGCAGTAACCGGTTTTTTGTATTCCTCGGCTGCTGTGCATATGCGGTTTACGATTTTGGTGATCTGCCCATAGCGGAATGAACGCCACGAAAGGCTCTGTTCCGGACGCTCAACCTGGTCGATGTCTATACCTGTTTCCTTCAGAAATGCCGCTTTGCTAAATTCGCTGTAGCAAAAATCGTAATCCGCCAATTCGGTCGATTGATCAAGGTTATAGTTTTGCCATAGATTTACCGGCAGCACCACATCGGGATAGCGGATGTAGTCCAGGTGTAAGCCGTCAACATCTTCCTTGGCCAGCTGTTCGCGAGCTTTTTCTTCCAAGTATTTGGGCACATCTGGATGCGACGGACATAGGAAGCGGTAATAGCCTACATAGGGCGGATGGGTAGCGCAAGATTTTCCTGAACGGCTCACAGCATAATATTCGGGATGGGCGGCAAGTAATTCTTTCTCGCCGCGGTTCATGGTCCACATCCAACGGTGCGTTTCCAGTCCGTGTTCCTTTGCCAGCTGGAAGTGGCGTGGGTTGTAGTCTTCAAAGAAGATTCCCCGCACACCGGCTTCCCGGTATGTTTTATACCGCTTTTTCAGTTGCGACTCGGTGTCTTTCGCATTCGGCCTTGCCCACAGCCAAAAGTCAAATAACAAAGGTTGTGAGGGCGTTTGCGGTGCGGCCTGCAAGGTTTTGCCGCCCACTTGAAGTGCCGCCAGACTGAGGCCGGCCGCTTTGATGAAGTTTCTTCTGCTATTCATGCACGGTATGATAATTTCCTTCACTATCCAAGCTGACGGTAATTTCCGTCATTGGATCGGTTAAGGTGAGTTTGTAAAAGGATTTAGCTTCATTCAGTAAAAATGTGTGGGACCAGGTGTTCATGGCCGGTAGCAGTAAGCTTTCATAGCCCGGTAGCCCTGCTATTGTAGTGGCGAATTGTTTGTTTTTCCTATGATATACCTGTTGTAGGTAGAAAATGTTCCATGCAGCTTGCTCCAGTCGGAAATCCGGCGGCACAGCGGGGTTTGGCGTGGTAGATTCTACAAATTTGATAAAGCCCCAGCGTTCGGGGTGGTGCATGTTGATGACACCGATGGGCGACCACACCCAGTTCTCTTCGTCCAGGAACTTGCCACCATCTTTCCGACGTTGATATACGTTGTCCTGCACCTCATGTTGCCATTGTACGCGAGAGAAATTAATGCGCCAGTAGCTTCCAACTTTAGGAGGCATTTTCCGAGCGAACGTAGTTAACGAGTGGAAGGGAATGGCCATTTCCACCGCCCAAAACATATCGGTATCATTTGCGTTGTTGATGGAGCCGGCTACATGCACGGCGGATTGGAGGCCTTTAACATCCCAGTGCATGACCGCATCGCCACCCAAACGGTATGCTTTGGGCATCATGAGATCCATAACGGTATTTAAGGCGTTTACTTCGATTTCGTAGTATAGCGGCTGATTGTCGAAGGGCTTTAAAAATACCTCGAAGTCATTATTATGGTAGATGATGGCGTCGCGTTTGCGGATATCGCCCCAGACATGGGGCTCTTCCAGTTGTGCGTAAATATACAGGTGCTGGTCATCCCACAGCATTTTCACTTTGCTGTTCAATGCTGGTTTCTTTTTGCTTGCCCCTTCTATATCAACGAAATCATCGCTCCAAGGTGCCTGTTGCCAAGCCTCCTCATCTGCTTTTCCGTCAACGTTGATTTGGCTGCTGATCTTTTTTGCAGCGTATACGCTAGGTGTCGATTGCATGCGTGCAATATCATCTGCTGTTTGCGCCGATACGGCGGATGAAGCAATTAAAAACGCGCTACTAAGAGGAAAGGCTATATGTTTTATCATTTTCGAGGCTGAAAATACGTAATTACGCCTACAGAAAACATATGTAACATAAATTTTGTATTGCTGCCTTGCTGCGGTAATTTATCACGATGGGGTTGTCGCTATGCGGGCAAGCAATAAAAAAAGCTTCTATCTGCGGATAGAAGCTTTCTCGTATGTTTGAAGAAGTTAGCGGGATTATACGCGTCTCGTTTTGATACGGGCAGCTTTACCAGTAAGGCCACGCAAGTAAAATAATTTTGCGCGACGTACTTTACCGTAGCTATTAACTTCTATTTTTTGAATGTTTGGTGAATTCACAGGGAAAATACGCTCAACACCGATACCGTTGGACATTTTACGAACGGTAAAAGTAGCATTCACACCTTCGCTATTTAACTGGATAACGACACCTTGGTACACCTGAACACGCTCTTTGTTTCCTTCGCGAATTTTATAATGAACGCTGATGGTATCTCCGGCTTTGAAAGCGGGATTTTCATTTTTTACGACCGCTTGTTCTTCTACAAATTTTACTAAATCCATGATTTTGAGTAATTATTAACGATTTATATCCTGTAAAAATCGGACTGCAATATTACAGCTTTTTTCTAAATAAAAAAAATACTTTTCAAATAATCTGCGCACCTTTTTACAAGTGCGTGCAAAGGTAGTGAAAATAAACAAACTACGAAGAGGATTTTTACTTTTTTTAGCGAGCATTTCGGATACAGTAGGAATTAAACGATAAATTATCTTGCAATCAATGAAGCGTTTAGCAGGGTACGTTAAAAAAAAACTTGACAGCAATAAATTATGCTGTATATTTGTGCCACACAAAACAAAGGTGATACCTTTTCGGGGTGTAGCGTAGCCCGGTATCGCGCCACATTTGGGATGTGGAGGTCGTAGGTTCGAATCCTGCCACCCCGACAAAAAAAGCTCGACGAAAGTCGGGCTTTTTTTGTGGTTGGCATATTCGAACCGTGGTTCGATCCGTTGGAGCTTCAGGGTTTGTGTTGGGGGCTTGCGGGGCTGAAGCAATCCTGCCACCTCGATGAAACTGCACAGCAGAAAACGCCTGTACAGCAAACAGGAGGTGCTCGACATGATGAACATGACGGAAATCACCTACCGCCGCAACCTGAAGAAAGGATTGCTGAACCCGATACGCATAGCTGGGGTCGACCTGTATTTTGAGGAAGACCTGATCGAGGCCATGAACGAAAGCCGGCGCAAAGGCAAGCTGTGAACGCCGTACAGGAGCAGCCCAAACCAGACCTAAACCTCAACCTATTCCTTTGCCTAGCCTCAAGCTGCCTACACCTTTTTGAAGCGGCCCTAACCCGCGGGTGCATCGCCTTCCGTTTTTCTTGCGTAGCTGATCGACGTGCTTTTGACAACCATCAACACGAGTTTGACGGTGAAAAAAGGTTTTTCTTCATCCAGCAGATGCGACCTGATGCTTGCTTGCACCGCGCATGCACTGGACAATGTGCCGCAGATGGATGATTGGTTTGACCAAGCAGATGACGGCATCAACCTGATGCTTGACTTTCCCGCGCTGAGGGTCATCAACGTCTACCTGATGCTTGCTTACGGGAGTCATTCACCTGACGACGCCGACCAGATGGATGTTTGGTCGACGCAAGCAGGTGAATGGTTGCCGCTGATGGGCATCAATGGGATGCTGTCACGTGAAGCGCTGAACCTGATGCTTGACAAAGCCACGTTGATGCTTGCCGATGGCAACCTGATGGATGAAGATGCCCTGCATTTTGTAGCCTTTTTGATCAAATCCGATCAAATCCGATCAATTTCGATCAAATCCGATCATTTTTTCATTCGGTGGTCTACCTCTTCCTATGTTTGTTTTGTCGCTGGGCGGGAAAGCCAATGGTTCCGTTCGGGGAAGGAGCTCCCTCCGAAAAGATGGACCGGTTGATTTAACGATTTCCAGGGACAGCTATAATGATGGCTATTTTTTTATAAAGCGCTCGTCGGCTTTACAAGACTGAAAGACGATGAGCTCATGGTATTGGCGAGAACGGTTCTCGGTGCCATGACAGACCATGCAAATAGAAAATGCTTACAATTATGGTGTGAGCAAAGCGTTATAATTTAAGTTCTTCGTTGGCAATAAATTTAAATCCTCTCCAGATCGGAAAAGAAAAATTGGTCTTTCGTGCGATTGGGATATAGATTTTTTTACGCTATTTTGGGTGCTATTCGATAAGAACGCAGTAGAACTAAATAGAGATATTATTGTATCACTCGAGCCTAGTGAGGGCGAAACGGTTTATTAGCTCAATCAAAGAAAAGGAAATGACAGAACTACCTAATTTTACAATTCAAGCTAACGGAGATATTTCAAAAGAGTTTTTGAAAAGAGGTATCCAGTCTTTTTCTCAAGCCACCCACTATATCCAAAATATCGATTATGGAAGGAATTCAAATAAAGACGACCTAACAACCATTTTTATTGATAACAAAGGAACATGCAGTACAAAACACGCTCTCTTAAAGCAATTGGCAAAAGAGAACGAAGTTGAGGATATCAAGCTTATTCTTGGAATTTTCAAGATGAATGCTTTAAATACGCCGAAGGTTGAAAATACCTTGTCAAAGAATCTTCTGCAATACATTCCCGAAGCACATACTTACCTGAAATTTGGCAATAGTTATTTTGATTTCACTAAAAGTGGCTCATCGCCAAATGACTTTATAAATGACTTGCTTTTTGAAACAGAAATCCAGCCAAATGAAATTAATCAACATAAAATCGAAATACATAAAGTATTTTTGGATAACTGGCTTTATAAAAATAGTAATATAGACTATTCGCTTGAAGAACTTTGGAAAATAAGGGAGCAATGTATCCAAGATTTATCAGAATAGGCCGAATAACTCAGATAGATATAACAAAGAATTTAAGAATGAAAATTAAAAATTTGACTTTACGAACCAACAAATTTCAAGAGGTTAAGGATTTTTATTCCAAAATTTTAGGTTTGGAAATCAATGATGAAACAGATGATACATTTAGTGTGAAAATTGGCTGGTCGATATTGAAATTTAAACAATCTACAGAGCCTTTTCTGTATCATTATTGTTTTTTAATCCCATCAAATAAGTTGCAAGAGGCTTTACACTGGATGGAAGAACGGGTCGATATTGTTGAGTTAGAGAGCGGGGAAAAAGCGGTTAACTTCGAAGATTGGAATGCTGTTTCTTTCTATTTTTATGATGGAAGTGGGAACATTTCGGAATTTATTACCCATCATGATTTAGGGAATGATATAGATAAACAATTCGATATTTCTGATGTGTTGGGTATAAGTGAAATGGGTATTGGGACCGACGATATCAAGAAAGTAAACTCAATTTTGGAAGAAAAATGCCAAACGAGATTATGGAAGGGAGACTTGAGAAGATTTGGTGCTAACGGTTCACCTGAGGGGAAATTTGTGTTGGCTAATTATAATGAAAAAGAGACTTGGTTTCCGACTCAAATAAAAATAAAACCTGTTCCTTTTGAAATAGAAATTGAAAATAATGATAAATTATATCGATTAGAATACACCGGTAGAGAGTTACGAAAAAGACAAACTGGATAGCACTAAATCCCCCCTTGGCTCATTTGTGGCTTGCGAAACGACCACATTCATCACCACCACGCAACGTTCTTATTGCTGATGTTTGCTTTAAAGGAGGTTTGATAGTATCAAACTATAAATTCAATAGGTGAGCGGACGGCATCAAGGGAATTGTCTGATTTGGTTGAAAAAGAGGTGTTAATAAGTTCGGAAACAAAAGGGGCAGGGTCATATTTCTATTTGACCAACAAATAACGCCGAAATAACGCCACGATAAAGCCAGAATGAAGCCAAGTCGTTTTCCCCCTCGCTCATTAGTGGCCTGCGGAATCCCACCGCTCTTGCCCGTGGCTGTTCTCGCTTTGGGCATTTAAGGGTTTGGTTTGGCGACCTAATTCTATGAAAAAAGAGGATTGCTGTTAGCTAGTAATTTTCGTGTCTTTATGATACCAAAGTACATGGACTGATTGGAAAAGGTTCTATCAGGAAATACTAATTATTTTTTGTTCTGTTCTGCCGCGATTCAGCGATACCTGAAATATACTTAACCTTTTCAATCTTAGCAGAACAATTGTTAAACTTATCAATATACTTATCCGTTCCGAAATTATCAATAGGAATATCTGAATAACCAAAATCTTTCTGTACAGAAATAAAAGGATGAAAAACGTACTTATTTGCAGTCATAGACGAAAATTTTAAATCTGCCGCATCCGTTTCATTGAAATCAGCAGTTAACATTTGATCAAAGAAACGGTTATAAACAATTGTAAATTGGGTGCATTGAAAACTACTAATCCAACATAGATGATCATTTGCAGGAATAACCTGTTCCGTGCTAGAAATTCCACCAAGAATTAAATCCGCACCAAGGAAACTTCCTTGAATTATTGCATCAAAAAGTATTTTACTTTGATATCCGTCACAGAATACGTGGTCATCTTCACAAATCAAGATTACTTCATCATCCCGTTCTACCGCCAACTGAACTACTTTTTGTATGCTTTTCCAAAGTCCCATAGCTCCATTCGAATCTTTTATTGCTTTTACTATGGTGACATCAAACTCTGTTCGGCCAGCAAATTGTTGTTGTATATGAAGCAATCGATCGGATCGATGAGGCAAGTTAATTATATATGTTGGTAACTGAATGTCGGTATCAACAGCAATTTTATCAAATATTTGTTTCGATCGCTGAATGTGTGTAATAACATTTTTTATCGATTGCCATCTTTCATTTGTTATTTCAAACAAACGCGAGACTATAGCTGGCGCGTTATTTTTTGGTGTAACGTCAGAATAACCAAAATCACGTTGAATAGACAACATAGGGACAGAAACAAAAATTTTATCAGAAAGATTGCACATCCACTTATCGGTGATATCATCTTGTTCGAAGGGAGAGTCTAAAATGCGTTCAAAGAATGAAGAGTATATAATTAAAAATTGTGTTCCTGTAAAATTATTCACCCAATATAGATCATCTTCAATATGCACTCCATAGTCAAACCAGCTCACGCCCCCTAAAAAGGCATCTGCATTATACTTTCGCAGACGCTTAAGATAGTTTATGAAGACATCTTTATTATAAAAATTGGTAAATTGATGATCATCTTCACATATGAGAACAAAAGGCAGCTTTTGTTCATGTGCTTGATTTATAATGGTATATAGTGATTTGTAAAGGCCAATGGCCGGTATAGTGTCCTCAATAGCATTAAAAAACTTTATATTAAATTCGGGGCGGCTAAGAAATTGCTCCTTTACATATACTTTCCTATCCTTTCTTTTTTCTAGATTAATAATATATGTAGGTATTTTATTGGAATACATATGAAAAGTGATGTTGTTAAGTTTAAAGAATATAAAATTTTCTTTGTAATACTTTGATTATCCTATGCCATCTATTCATATAAGAATCAACATTACTTATTCTAGAAGACCGTTAATCATCTCTTTTACTCTGTCATTTCCGGGAAAGGCTGAAAATTTATTAATGAGTACGCCCTCTTTGTTATATAACAGATAGGACGGAATATACTCAAAATCAAAATGTTTCATCAGGTAATTCCATTGAGATTCTGTCAAGTAATAATGCTCGTCACCTATTCCAATTATTCTCTCTTCCCACAGCTTTTTTGGTGAAGATTCATTTGTGAGATACACAAACACGACATCCTTATCGCGAAAATCACCCTTTGTACTTCTGAATTGTTTGATTGCATCCAGACATGGAGCACACCATGTTGCCCAAAGGTCAATAAATACAACCTTGTTCTTATATGTAGCAACAATAGCCTCCATGATCTTGTTTTCTTGCACAGAATGGACATCATTGACGACAACAGGTGATTTTACTTTGTCCAGTTCCAAAACCTCTTGGTTTTTCTTCAATAGAATTTTCGCTATTTCATCATTTTTCCAATAACGGGCTATATTCTCTTTTTGTTTTTCGCTTAGCGGTTTCACCTGCACATTTAGTTGTCGGCCATAGGCATTGGCCGCTAAAATATCATAATATGGACCGTCCTCAAATCCGACCAAATCAGCTAAAATAGCTTTCACGCTTGCCAACCAGGATGGGATATCGTTTTCTCCAATAACTGGAATTCCCAAAACTTCGTTTCGAAGAATTAAATCCTGAAATTCAGCGAATGTGAAGGTTTGGAGGTATTGCGGATCATTGAGGCTAAAGTCTTTCAAAAAACGAAAATATGACCTATCAATCTTCTGAATTTCAGGTGTATTGACCTGATCACGAGTTGCGTTACGATAATTACGCTTCATCTGTCTTTCGTAATCGAAGACATCTCCCGTATATACGAATAAACGATAATCTTTAGCTATAAACCCTTTAAACTCCTTGGAGAATAATTTATCGTTATCTACGAATTGTGCCAATCTTTTAGATACAGTACTTTGAACAGTATCCAAGAACTCATCTGCACTTACATTATACAAATGTGGGTATTTCCAATTTGGGTCATTAGGTCTATAATCAATCATTTTGTTTAACACCTCCATGCTTTGTATCATATCGTACTTATTCATGTCAGGCGTAACCTCAATGTTTTTGAAATCACGGTTTGAGTTATAAGCTATATCAATGTAAGTAGAATCATTATTTTTTGATCTGATTATAAGTGACTTGCGTGGATTTATACTTGTATACAAACCAATAACAGAACTCTCGGTTTCCATATCAAAGTCCAGTGAGAATTTGCCCGATTGGTCGGCGAGAATTTCTTTTCTAACATTTTCTCCGGAAACTGGATGTACAACGGTAATAGTTACCGTAATGCTATCCTTATCTTGCCCGTCAGGAGTGGTGATTCTTCCTGTTATTTTGGAAGTACCGGCGACGATGGTTGTTGTGTCTGTATTTATCTCTGTTGTCTGGTTACACGACGAAAAGAACAAAATACTACATACGAAAAGACGTTTTATTTTAATCATTGTTGTCTTGATTTAAATCCCGGCAAAATTTTAAAAATTCTGCCGGGATAAAGTGATTAGGTAAATAAAGTATCTGCGCAATACAACTCACTAGCCATACGGTGCCGACAATATCCTGAGTAAGACATGCCTTGATAGGTCCACGAACAAGGATCATACTCTTTCTTGCCTACACAAGCGGTCATCTTAGGATTAGGGTCGCTTGGGCCAGATCCAGTAGCTTCCATACATTGATTATGTGGATATGAAAAATAATACCCATTGTTACAAACACACTTAGAGAGGAGTGAATCATAATGTGCGTTTGCTCCACAATACTGTTCGCTTCCAGTATAACCAGCAAATACCTCCTTCAACTCCTTTCTGGAGAGCTGCTTTACTTCCTTGAGGTTTAAGTTTTTTAATGAAATCTTTTTCATTGGATTTGTTTTTATTTATGACTTGTAAGCATTATTGCGGCCACTTTGGTGAGCCGTTCCCCTATCATTGCCTGCTCCCGGAGTCGGCAACAATGTTTTGTATCTTTTCTTCTACCTTCCTTTTGTATTGAACAGATGAAAGGTGTCTCGAACTCGGCATAACTGTGCTGCCTTTGCGTGTAGCAGCAGATTCTATTCCACATGCAAACATTCTGTATTTTAGTGCAAGCACCGATGGGAACTCAGATTGGTTCTCCAACGTATCGGGCAGGTCAAACTTTGTAAAGTTGACGTTTAGTCCCTGTAACAGATAATAACAGGTCTTGAAAAGGTTATTTTTTCTTTTATCAGAGGGTAAAGATTGTGTTTCCATAAAGCATTTATATCTGGTTATTGGTTTAAAGTTAATTAAAAATATTTTTGGAACAATATTTTTAAAAGTATATTTTTAATTTGCCTACATTTGGTAAAATATATATTCATCAAGCAATACATAAGAATTTTTTGCTTTTGGAGAGAAAGTCGTTTAAAGGTTTATTTAAAAAAACTTCCCTTTGTTGGGGATATTAAATATGATAGACCAGCATTACTGACTGCGTATTATTTGACGCTTGTTTAAAATAAAAATTAAATGCGACATATCCTTATATTGGCCTCTTTGCTCTGCCTAATCAATATCGCCCAGACCCAGATTCCATTGCATCTGGATAGCTGTTTTATGCGTTTGCAATAAGAGCCGAAACGTTTTCTTTACTGCGCGAATACCAATAATAAAAGGTGGCCTCATTTTATCTCTTTTTCAGCGCGGTATCGTTTCGTGCTCATACCGCTTTGTTGCCAGTCTGCTATCATAGCAAACATCTGCACTCTTTTTTCTTCTTTACTCATATAGTAGAGCTCCACATTAGGCATCGCTCAAAAGATATGTACTTGATAGGGCGGATACAAAGGTATGGCTAGAGGTGGTCGCCAGGAAATAGCCGCTTTAGTTAGATGGTGAACATGGCTGTTCGACTTGATTGGTTACGAAGGGTTCATTTGCACAGTTCCTAAAGCATTTCGATAAGTTAGAGCGAGAAAGATCCCCGTTGTATCCAACCAACAAATGAATGGCTATCAAACAGAGACTGCCACAATCTGCAGAATAGAGAAGAACATAACTTTTCATATTGCCGGATATACCTCTGCCACTACGGTGACGTTGGGAAACGGGAGTCAAATAGAAAGTGTGTTCAAGATGCTCGGAGATACTAGTATCCGCACTACGGAGGTCTATGTGCCGGTAGTAGATAAAAAAATGTGCGAGGATGTGGAGAAGCCTATTAATCAATTTTAATATAGCGTACCCATAATTGTGGGTTTTTGTAAAAATTGCTAATTTGATAGCACATTGGTCGACAGGTGATTTTAAACAAAAAATGCCCCGTAGATAGACGAGGCGCTAGATGTTTTCACAACGGAATAATCCTTATTGTGAATTGCTTTCATGACAAAGATAGGGAATATAATGAATTGCCCAATTATGGGTAACCGTAAAATATCAAAGAAATTAACGATTAAATTTAATTGGAAAAAATAGCAAGTTATGACTAAGACTATTCTCGGACTGGATCTAGGTACCAATTCTATAGGTTGGGCGTTAATAAGACAAGACTTTGATAAAAAAGAGGGCGAGATACTCGGTTTAGGTAGCCGCATTATCCCCATGTCACAGGAAATTTTGGGAGAATTTGGAAAAGGAAATTCTATTCCCCAAACAGCTGCACGTACAAACTACCGAAGCATGAGACGGCTTCGAGAACGTTTCCTTCTGCGCCGCGAAAGATTGCACCGCGTGCTACATATTCTTGAATTCCTCCCTCAGCACTACAGCATGCAAATAGATTTCGAAAAAGCTTTGGGAAAGTTTATCAACCAATCCGAACCGCAGATCAGCTACGATAAATCATTTGTTTTTATGGCATCCTATGAGGAGATGCTTCAAGATTTCAAGGGAAGTTCCTGCAGTCGCCTAATAGATGAAAATGGACAGCAGCATTTAATTCCTCACGCTTGGACGCTGTATTATCTACGGAAAAAAGCGATTAGTCATCAAATCTCAAAGGAAGAATTGGCATGGATATTATTAAACTTTAATCAAAAAAGAGGCTACTACCAACTACGTGGTGAAGATGAAGACGAGAATAGTAATAGATCGGTTGAATTTCATTCTTTGCGTGTCGTTGACGTTACCTCTGATCCCGAGAGAAACAGCAAAGGTGAAATTTGGTATTCTTTTATATTAGATAATGGATGGATCTACAGACGATCAAGCAAAGTTTCTTTGGAAGATTGGAAGGGAAAGATAAAGGACTTTATTGTTACAACCGATTTAAATGATGATGGCTCGATAAAATTAGATCGCGATGGACAAGAAAAGCGAAGTTTTAGGGCGCCCGGACCAGATGACTGGACCTTGCTGAAGAAAAAAACGGAGTCAGAAATAGACCAATCCGGCCTTACGGTAGGCGCCTACATTTATGATCATCTATTGCGGGATCCAAAACAAAAAATAAAAGGCAAGTTGGTGCGTACTATTGAGCGGAAGTTTTATAAGTCTGAATTGCGACAAATTCTAACCAAACAGGCTGAATTTCATCCGGAGTTTCGGGATCAAGATCTATTGGCTGATTGTGTCAGGGAATTGTACAAGAACAATGAACAACATCGCCAACAATTGGAAAGCAAAGATTTGTCAAATCTTTTATTGAACGACATAATTTTTTATCAGCGACCGCTCCGCAGTCAAAAATCAGGAATTGGAAAATGTAATCTAGAATATAAAGTTTACAAAACCAAAGATAAATATGGTAAGCTTTTACGCGATGCGGAGGGTAAATTGATCGAGAAGCGGGTTTATGCACGGGCAATCGCAAAATCTAATCCGTATTACCAAGAATTTCGGCTGTTGCAATGGATCAGCAATCTGGCTTTTTACCAAAAAGATAATGATGAACCGATCACGGTGCATTTAATTCCTGATACAGAAAGCTATGAACGCCTATTCGATTTCCTAAAGGGAAAAAAAGAGATAAAGCAAGACATGTTGATCAAGTTTCTATTGGGGGAGAAAGGGTTAAAAGGAAAAGATTTGATCAACGAAAGCGCCAGATTACGATGGAATTATGTAGAAGATAAGGCATACCCCTGTTATGAAACCAGAGCGCTTATCAATACTCGCTTAGATAAAATTAGTGATCTTCCACAGGATTTTTTGAACCCAGAGAAAGAATTAGGCCTTTGGCATATCCTTTATTCCGTAAATGATAAAATCGAGTTTGAAAAAGCGCTCAAAACCTTTGCGCAAAAGAATGGCTTGAACATAGATGAATTTGTTGCAGCTTTCAGAAAATTTCCGCCTATCAAAAGTGAATATGGAAGTATTTCTGAGCGCGCAATTAAGAAATTGTTACCATTGATGCGGTTCGGATCTTATTGGAGCTGGGACATGATTGACGAAGACACGAAGAATAGAATCGGGAAGGTAATAACGGGTGAATATGATGAGAAAATAAAAGTGCGCGTTAGGGAAAAAGCACAATACCTATCAACCGAACATGATTTTCAGAAATTACCCTTATGGCTAGCTCAGTACATTGTTTACGATCGTCATTCCGAAGCCGGCGACCTTCAAAAATGGACTTCTACATACGATATAGCTCAGTTTTTAAATGATTTTAAACAGCATTCCCTCCGAAATCCCATCGTCGAACAAATCGTTACGGAGACACTCCGTGTTGTAAAGGACATTTGGAGCACATATGGTTCAGCAGCACCCGACTATTTCTCTGAGATTCATATTGAATTAGGAAGGGAAATGAAAAATCCTGCAGAAGAAAGAAAGCGTTTAACAAATGCTATGACCGAAAACGAAAACACTAATCTACGCATCAAATCGTTATTGGCAGAGCTTGCTTATGATACCGAGATTGTAAATGTTCGTCCCTATTCTCCTATGCAACAGGAGATTCTAAAGATATATGAAGAGGGAGCATTGAATTCGGGCGTCTCGGTTGACGAAGATATCTTGAAGATAAGCAAAACGGCACAACCATCCAGCTCAGATCTAAAACGCTACAAATTATGGTTGGAGCAAAAATATCGTTCGCCCTACACTGGTCAGCCGATACCGCTAAGCAAGTTATTTACAGCGGAATATGAAATAGAACATATCATACCGCAAAGTCTATATTTTGATGATAGCATGAGCAATAAAGTTATTTGTGAATCCGCCGTCAACAAGCTGAAAGACAACAGAATGGGTTTGCCGTTCATCAAAGCCCATCATGGTCAGGTTGTCGACTGTGGATTAGGAAAACTTGTGAAAATATTTGAGATAGATGACTATGAACAGTTTGTAGAAAACTGCTATGCTAAAAATCGAGGCAAAAAAAATAAACTTCTGCTAGAGGATATTCCCGAAAAAATGATTGAGCGTCAACTCAACGACACGCGCTACATCAGCAAGTATATCACGGGGCTTCTATCAAATATTGTTCGTGATAGTCGAGAAATCGGGAAGGATGACGGTGTTAATTCAAAATATGTATTAACGGGCAATGGAAAGGTAACCACGCGTCTCAAAAAGGATTGGGGATTAAATGATGTTTGGAATGATTTGATTTTACCGCGTTTTGAGCGAATGAATATGATTACAAATTCGACATCATTTACTGTGTGGAATGCAAATCATCAAAAATATTTGCCTACGGTACCGATAGAGCTTTCCAAGGGATTTTCAAAAAAACGCATCGACCATAGGCATCACGCTATGGATGCGCTTGTGATCGCTTGTACAACCCGTGATCACCTCAACTTGTTGAATAACGAATCTGCCAGAAACAACGCAAAACGACACGATCTTAGCCGAAAACTGCGTAATTACGAAAAGGTAGTGTATACGGACTCTAGGAACGGAGACCAGATCGCTCGTGAAATTCCCCAAGATTTTCTGAAACCTTGGAACAATTTTACGACAGAGGCGCGTACAGCACTCTCCAACATTGTGATAAGTTTCAAACAGAACAATCGGGTTATCAACAAAGCGACAAACTATTATGAAAGCTTTTATGATGAAGACGGAAACCTGAGATTAGATAAAAACGGTAAAGCGACGAAAGGTTTGATTGCTCAAAAAGGAGTAAACTGGGCTATTCGGAAATCGCTGCATAAAGAAACTGTTTCTGGCAAAATCAATCTACAAGGTGTTAAACTTCCAAAAGGTAAGATATTGACAGCAACTCGGAAAACATTAGATGCATCTTTTAATCTCAAATCGATCCAATCCATAACAGATACGGGGATACAGAAGATTCTGATCAATTATCTACATGTAAAAGATAACAAATCCGAAGTTGCTTTTTCACCGGAAGGGATTGAAGAACTGAATCAAAATATCGCATATTATAACGATGGAAAAAAACATCAGCCGATCAAAAAAGTAAGGATATTTGAACAAGGAAGTAAGTTTTCGCTGGGGGAAAGCGGAACAAAGAAGACGAAATATGTAGAAGCTGCCAAGGGCACAAATCTATTTTTCGGCGTGTACGTCGATAACCAAGGAAAGCGCAGCTATGATACAATACCGCTAAACATTGTTATTGAGCGGCAAAAACAGGGAATCCGGCCCGTCCCAGAAACTAACGAAAAGGGACACAGACTTTTATTTTCCCTGTCACCTAATGATCTTGTGACGATTGCGCCAGAAGAGCGAGCTGACAGCGAGCATACACCATTTTCAGATAATATTTATAAACTGGTGAGCTTTACCGGCAGTCAAGCTTTTTTTATCAAACATGATGTCGCCATTTCCATTGTAAATAAAGGTGAGTTCTCAACGCTTAACAAATCTGAACGCTCTATTGAAGGACTAATGATCAAAGATATTTGCCAAAAGGTTAACGTAGATCGCCTAGGTAAAATCCTTAAAATCGAGCCATGATCAAGCGAACACTTGCGTTTTCCAATCCAGCTTATCTTTCCCATAGTAATAAGCAATTGACGATTACTTTTCCTGAAAAAGAGAAGGCAATAGTTACCGTTCCTATCGAAGATATTGGTGTACTTGTTTTAGAGAATCAACAGATCACTATTTCGCACGGATGTATCGCAGCGCTATTGGAAAAAAATGTTGCGATTATTTCCTGTGACCGATCTCATATGCCGACGGGGTTATTTCTTCCCTTGGATGGGGGAAGCACACAGACAGAGCGATTCCGTTATCAAATTGAAGCATCGCTTCCGTTAAAAAAGCAACTATGGATGCAAACGATTCAACAAAAAATATATAATCAAGCGCGAGTTTTGGAAAACATAGGTGTTGAAGTTGATAACATGAAAAGGTGGTCTAGATCCGTCCGTTCTGGTGATCCCGACAATTTTGAAGGCAGGGCTGCTGCTTTTTATTGGAGGCATATTTTTAGTGAGTTTACCGATTTTTACCGAGGGAGAGCTGGACAGCCTCCAAATAACTTATTGAATTACGGTTATGCGATCTTAAGGGCTGCAATTGCTAGAGCACTGGTTTCGTCTGGCCTACTACCGACATTGGGTATTTTTCATCGGAATAAATATAATGCATATTGCCTTGCGGATGATATTATGGAGCCTTATAGACCCTATGTTGATCAAATGGTCTACAATATTCTATGTGATAAAGGACTAGGTGGGATTGCGGAGTTGACAACAGATATTAAGAAAATATTACTGCAAATTCCCGTACTGGATGTACAGTTTGAAGATAGCACAAGTCCTTTACTAATTGGTGTATCGCGAACTACTGCTTCACTGGCTCGATGCTTTGAAGGGTTGAGTCGAAAGATAATATATCCTGAAATTTAATGGACTGTTGGAGCGCTTAAATCAATATCGAATTTTGTGGGTCTTAGTTTTTTTTGATTTGCCTACGGAGACAAAAAAAGACCGTAAAGAGCACGCTCGATTTCGTAAAGGAATTATGCAGAATGGTTTTACGATGTTTCAATTCTCGATGTACATCAGACATTGCAACAGCAGAGAGAATGCCAATGTTCACTTAAAGCGTGTTCGAAAACTTCTTCCTGAAAAGGGAAAAATTGGAATCTTAACAATCACTGATAAACAATTTGGAGAAATTGAACTTTTCTCTGGCTTGGAGATTACCAAAAGGCCTGATACACCACAACAACTAGAATTGTTTTAAGATTAGGAACGTTAAAACTGCTTTACTATAAAAAAATCCAGAGGTTTCCTTCTGGATTTTTTTATTTCTAAAAAATGATATAACGAATTAATTATCAGTCAGATAAATGAAGGTGTGGTGTTGTAAATATCGTTAAATCAAAGAATGAAAGCAATTCCCAACTATGTCCCATAACGCGTGATCTGTTTCGTGGTGTTGTAAATATCGTTAAATCAAAGAATGAAAGCAATTCCCAACAAGTTTTCGAGGGTAAAGCCGAATATCTTAGGTGTTGTAAATATCGTTAAATCAAAGAATGAAAGCAATTCCCAACAGGATATAAGGACGTTAGAGCAAGGTGGTAGGTGTTGTAAATATCGTTAAATCAAAGAATGAAAGCAATTCCCAACGCAAACAGGTCGTGGACAAATCTATTAATAGGTGTTGTAAATATCGTTAAATCAAAGAATGAAAGCAATTCCCAACTACGGGTACCGGCATACTGATCTATGTCCGGGTGTTGTAAATATCGTTAAATCAAAGAATGAAAGCAATTCCCAACTGGTATCGCCTCGATCAAACAACCAGGAGCGGTGTTGTAAATATCGTTAAATCAAAGAATGAAAGCAATTCCCAACAGCGCGGCAGACGACGACGATCTACCATTCGGTGTTGTAAATATCGTTAAATCAAAGAATGAAAGCAATTCCCAACGGTCCGGAATCGGTTCCTTTAAACCAAAACGGTGTTGTAAATATCGTTAAATCAAAGAATGAAAGCAATTCCCAACGAATAGGTTTATTAATGTACGCCAACTTCTGGTGTTGTAAATATCGTTAAATCAAAGAATGAAAGCAATTCCCAACATGGATAAATATATTAAATAATAAACTATGGGTGTTGTAAATATCGTTAAATCAAAGAATGAAAGCAATTCCCAACTCTGTAAAGATACAACTAGGTAATGGTATTGGTGTTGTAAATATCGTTAAATCAAAGAATGAAAGCAATTCCCAACTGTATGCCATATATAATAATATTAGAACAAGGTGTTGTAAATATCGTTAAATCAAAGAATGAAAGCAATTCCCAACACGCGTTTTATAGAGGGAAATGGAGTAAACGGTGTTGTAAATATCGTTAAATCAAAGAATGAAAGCAATTCCCAACGTTGTAGGTTTGTGTCATTGTTAAACGAAAGGTGTTGTAAATATCGTTAAATCAAAGAATGAAAGCAATTCCCAACTATTTGGGGTAATGCTTTAATTCAGCAAGGGGTGTTGTAAATATCGTTAAATCAAAGAATGAAAGCAATTCCCAACATATTAACTGATGCATCACGACAGTATATGGTGTTGTAAATATCGTTAAATCAAAGAATGAAAGCAATTCCCAACAGGTACAATGAAAGTGATTTTGTTGCCCTAGGTGTTGTAAATATCGTTAAATCAAAGAATGAAAGCAATTCCCAACGGTATTAAGTCAACAGCAGATTTATGTAAAGGTGTTGTAAATATCGTTAAATCAAAGAATGAAAGCAATTCCCAACTGTTTCTCCATTCAGTACGAAGTATG
>NZ_BNAF01000012.1:0-7071 GCF_014653155.1 Sphingobacterium griseoflavum
CTTTCCCATGACTTTAAAGTACGAAAATTCAACCAAATAAAAAAAGAGGCTATCCTTATGAGACGGCCTCTTATCGTTTATATAGCACCTGATTCGAACCGAAGGGCTGGCCGGGGTTCTCTATTGTACCAGATTTCTATATCTTCGAACATATCCATGCTGATTTGTTCGTTGGATACCAGTCTGTCACCATACATCTATTCTGATTTTAATATTTTAAAGAATTTGTCAGCGATTGCATTAACCCAGCAATTCCCCTTTTCTGCTCATACTCCTTATTAAGATTTTATAGGAATCAATTTCTGTCCTTCATTCCATCACATATATACCAGCCGATACATTTACAGCCCTATAGATCAAGAGCAGTAGTCAGGTATAATAAAATTTTTATAGATGTAAGTAATGTCGGATACCTAGACTTTCGACGGATACCCGTACCAGAATGACCTCACCATCCAATACATTTCGCAATCCGCGATTCCTAACCTAGTCCGCCTTAAGTTTCTGCAAGGTAAACAAAGAAACAAAGGCTTATCAAGCTATTCTGGAAATTATGTCGTTTGATGATACAAAAGGTAACAATACCATGAAACTGGAGATTGAAGCAAACTATAAAGAGATGAAAAAGGACATAGCTGAAATAATAGAGATAGAGCGCATTACTAATGCGCCCTGATTCACAGCGTTTGGCAGTGAAGAATGAATGAGACTAAAAAACGAAACATGCTGTTCCGTTTAAGTATAAATATATTTTATTTCAAATGTTACCACTTTTCGAAAAATATCACCTTAGCTTTATCCAAAATTACACGAATACAATAATATGAAAAAAAAGCACACTATTCTTATTGCTGCCCTTATGATCATAGTCAGTTCATGTCAAAAACAAATCTTCACGGACGAAGATAAGTCCGAGATTACTGTCGATGTATATGGCGAAAATGCGGGGCTTGGTAAAAAATTGGAAAACCCATATTCTGTTAGGAATATGAGAAAAGCTGTCCAGCTTCTTATGTCTATCGCTCCCGATGCAAGCCATCCGGATATGAATAACATTGTGCCAAATCATTATTATGTGCGTTTCTTACCAAAAGATACAGCTGAATTAGTCGTGCTTGACAACGATACGACTTTAGTACTTAACACTGTTCCATTTGGTTATGAAAACCGACTGGAGCTAGACAACTATCATGATCCGTCGATTCCACAAGATGAAATTACTTGGTTATATGCGGTGGTACCAACTACGCAACAGCTGCCCGACATTCAGCACGAGATTATAGAAGAAATTTATGAACCCGAAGATGATGAGGATGAATTAGAATTACTTGCTCTAAAACTAACAGGCAATTTACCAAAAGAGAATGTCAACGGTATGGAAATAATGTCGGCCGATCTTACGGATAGAGAACTACTTGGTATTTTTAGTAAAAGATATAATCCATCCGGACACGTATTTGTTGAGAACATTAATGAAAGTGGATCGAAAATAGGAGAACTACCGGTGCGGAATGCAGCCATTGAAGTGCAGACGCTGTGGTGGGATGACGTAGTGGGACGGATCTTGTTTCCGGGTTTACCTACAATCAGATATTTAATTTATTGACGGATGAAGTAACTGCTGTATCTACGTTAAGGGATAAAATAATTCGGTTATATCCTTCAAAAAATGCAAACAATGAGATCACAAATCTATTTTCGTATTATGGATATTAGGATGAACAGAGCACTAATTGGCTCATTGATAGCAATATATATTCTTAGCACCGCGATGCACTGTGAACCGGATTCAGTTCCATTATATCCGATAATCGAACTGGAAAATGTAAAAGCATATGTCAAGATTACTCCCGAAAAGGACGTATATAAAGTGGGAGATACGATAATGTGCACCCTTAGAATAGACCGTAAAGATTGGAATAACTGGACAAATTTTGAGAAAGCAACTTTTAACTCATTTGCACTTTATAGCTATGATGGTGCTAGCAGTAAGTTTCTTGAACCTATTGCTGGAAAAGGTGCAGTGCCAAATGGAGCAACTGTACTACCAAATGGCCATAGTTATATTGAACAGATAACGTATTATGAGCTCACCGTTCCGAAAATATACGTATTTGGGCCACTTAATTGGCTTTCAGATTTGAAAGTCTACCAAAACTTTCAATATTTGAATGTTACGTATGAAGATGTAAGCAATAATAAGTGGTATATGGCAGAAGTACCTATTTATTTCAAAAACAACAACAAGCAATACATTGAAATCAAAGTAGAAAATTAATACTTATTTCCCATGCTGTACTCGGTATAACCTCCTCGCGTTTAATCCGACTGTCATATGTGGAATTTCGGACAGACATTCACCCTTGTTTGTCTGGTGTCTTTTTTAATATAAGGGGGTCAAATCGTGCCAAGTTTTTAGCGACTACCCAAAATTTTTGGCACGATTTGACCCCCTTTTTGAGGTTATTTGGCACAAGAAAAAAGGATCTTCAAACCAAAAAAGTATCCTTATACAGTGGAAATGGCTTTTTTACAGAGAGACAATACCGCTCCTTGCTGAAAAACCATTTTCACTAGTGAAGTGCGTCATTTCACTAGTGAACTGACGCACTTCACTATGCATTCGCACTTAATGCATACGCATTAGTCGCATTTCCCTACGCAGTTGAACCGCCTCACTAGGCATCCGTGCTTAATGCATCCGCATTTAAGCCATTTCACTACGCATCCGTGCTCAATGCGCATGCAGTCGGACCGTTTCACTACGCATTCATACTAAATGCGTTCGCATTTGAGTCGTTTCACTTAGCATCCGTGCTTCATGCGTATGCAGTTGATCTCTTTCACTGCATACATCCAAAACATGTGCGGGGTAAAATGAATATTGTACAATTATCTTCTCGTATTTTTTGATTGATGAGCTTGGTTACGGGGTATTGTACGGGTGGCAAAGTAACCCTTTAACTAGCAAACTGTATCCAATTGCAGAGATATTTGATTTCCACTCTTTTGTCATGGAAAAGATGGTCAATCCAACTCCTATAAATGAAAATAATGTGAGTAGACAATAGCATAACATTAAACTTTATCAATAACTAATCGATAGGCCGTCATTTTTGCAATATACTGTCCCAGAGCATCGATACCAGTATATCCAATCAAAAAATCCCCACCGGACGGCACTATAAGCACCCTCGTAAGAACTATCTTCTGCCTGTTGTATAAATTTCCTTTGAGTACCGATACATCAAAAAACATCTAGCTATTGTTGTTCGTCACAATAATCCGTAACTTTAAGCCAAAGTTATTTTACTATACATTATGTTCAGGCATGGTATTCTACCGATTCGACGGTAAAAAACCGGTCTATAATTTTCATTTATTATGAATACTATTTTTAAAGAAAAAAACGAAACCATGCACATCGGTCATAATATAAAACGTATCCGTGAGATACAGGGAATCAAGCAGGAAGCTTTTGGTCAGCTTTGCCGCAATAAATACTCGCAACAAAGGATTTCGGACTTCGAAAATATGGTAGCGCTGGATGAGCCTCTTTTAGAAGAGTTAGCAGCCGCTTTGGGTGTAACACCTGAATTTATTCATTCTTTTAAGGATGAAAATGTAATTTATAATATACAGAGCAATCAAGATACTAGCTACAGTAATCAACAATATAATCAACCCACTATTCATAATGATGGATCAGACAAGCTGGTCGCACTACTCGAAAAATTTATTGAAGAAGATCGTGTAAAGACCCAATCCATTGCAGAATTAAGCAAAGCTGTATTGGATCTTACCAATGAGGTTAAGAAATTGAAGGAAGGAAAATAGAGTTTCTCATTCAAGTGTCCCCTAAAAACCACTTACTTTGAGCTACTTCTTTAAACCCCTCAATTATTTATTATTCAATTATTTAACCCTAAAATATAGTGAATTTATTTTATTCCGTAAATATTCCAAATGCTATTATTTCACAGGCATATATTAATATACAGGAATAGAAGCGAATAAAAACCCCCTTTATATGCTTTAATTATGTCGTGACAATTTTCTTTTTAATACTGCTAATTATTTCGAATTGCTTTTTGTGGAAATGACGACCGTCAAAAGCCTTCCTATTAGCTATTCGTAATTGCATTACCAAATCAAAATATTCCATCCCGATATTACTTACCGCAATCTTTCTTAAGTACTCGCGTTTATCTACGGGTAATGTATTGTCAACAATAATTCGATTTAATAACTGAATATTTTCCGCGACTGAAAATATGTAATCCGTGTACCTCTGCTCATTAGTTGAAAAATGCTGGGCGATATCTTCGTAAGATAGTTCTATATCACCTATTTCCTCCATTGCTAATTTGTACGTGTTATTCTTTAAATTGATTAATGTGAACTGTAGTTGTTGGTAAAGAACACTCAATACTCTTTCAAACTCAACCTGTTCGTCAGTTTTCTCTAGATGTTTTGATTGTTCGATTATTTGGTCTCTTTGTTGTTGATAGGTTATATAAACAAAATAAATTGTTACTGCATTCAATAACAATCCCCCCATTCCAACGATGGTATCAATACCATTGTAGCCGTTTTCAGGTTCGATTATACCGTTCCAATGCTTGTAAAGGCTATAGAAAAACCATAGCAATAAAAATGCTATGAAGATAAATAATGCTAATGGCTGTTTGTCAGGTTTGTTGTCTTGACTCATATATCAATTATTAAGTCTAGTATTTATATTTTGATTCCTTTGCTTCATCTTCTTTATCTAATTCAGTTTATCAAATATTTCCCCATAGTATTGGTTACGCTCGACAATTTCAGCACTAAGAGAAAGCGAGCACATAAAGTTTGTATATTCATCTTTCACTTTATCCATCATTTTCTCTCTGTCTTTCTCTATTTGTAAATCCAATACACCCGTAATTGATTTTTCATTACTGGTGGCGAATGCTCCATCGTAATAATCTAAATATTCTTTGTCAAACTTCTCTTTAAATTCATCACCGTGAGCATAGCTTTCTCCAAAATCGCTTAGGTTATAAATCAACGCAACATAATGCTCAGGAACATTGTTATTGTAAATATTATACAGATAAGCTCTATCATTATTATTTAATCCGCATCGCTCAATAATCTGTGCATAAAAATTACCTTCATAATTTAGCGCACGCATAGCATTATTGATATTTTTTAAATTCTTCATTATTTCGGGCATATCACATACTTCTAAGGCAGTACTTATTTTAAACAATTCTTCTGCATCCGCATTATATTTAAACCGTGTATGGTCTAATTGTTTATAAATAATATCTAGTAGCCTATTAAATTCCGCTTCTTTGTCGCTTTTTGCTAGTTGCTCGTTCTGTTCTTCTATCTGTTTCCTCTGCTGTTGATAAGTTATATAAACAAAATATATTGTTACCGCATTTAATAACAATCCCCCTATTCCTACAACACTGTCAATACCATTGTAGCCATTTTCAGGTTCGATTGTCCCTTTCCAATGCTTGTACAAACTATAGAAAAACCATAGCAAGAAAGAAACTATGATTATAAATAATAATAGGGGTTGCTTGTCGGGTTGTTCTTTGAGCTTCATATCTATGGGTATTATCTTCTAATTCCAATATTAAATTGTCTCCTAATCAGCTGTATCTCACTTTTAAGCGTACTTGATTTTTCCTCTCTGAATAGCATACTAATTGCTTCAATTTCTTTAAGATTTTTAAATATACCGCCAACAAAGATTAGAGTGGATTGTTCTGCATCTCTGTCGGGGTTTCGCTCCGCATAATATTGTCTGCATTCCTCCTTGAAAGACGCAAAACGTTCAAAATGATGTTTAAAGCTATGGTAGAATTGGGCAATCTCTTGAAAAAATGTATCACGAACAATAGATGATAGAATGATAATTTCGTCTTCTTCAAACAGTTCATTGTAAACCAGTAAAATATATATTTTTATAAAGCGTCTTATATCCTTATTAAAATTAATTACTCGCCCATCTATCTTAACCATAACTTCTACCAATCTTTTATTGAGCTTTGAGCGATGATTATCATCTGTAACTTCTTCAAGTTCACGAATAATAGTTTTGTACTCATCCATCAATTCATTGAAAACATCAATTCTATTTTCAATGCTGTCTAATTTGGCTTTGGTATAAGTGGTATGTTGGTATATCGCGTCAATAGCACGATTAAATTCCGAATCTTTTCTTTGTTCCTGTATCTGTTCGCTTTGTTGTTGGAAGTTTTTAATTAAATAAAGAAACGATGCAACCGTAAAAACTAATGTAGCGAACTGGATTGCATTTGCCACATTAGTCCCTTGTACATCGTCAGTCACTGGAAAGATGCTTAATCCAATACCTATCAACGAGAATAATGAACCAATGAGAATCCATACTAATACATTCAGCTTAAAATAATACGGGGTTTCTTTCTTTTCTTTATTCATATAGCTAATATTGATTTGATAGTGCAAAGATACTTGAATATTCTATTTCTTTTTAATCTGCAAATCTTTTACCCTCCGCACTGCAATAACAAGGCTGTCAGATACTTTATAAGCCATTATCTTTTGATTCTAATATCATTGTTCCAAAACAGTATTTAGTTCGATACAGGGCTTTATTCGCGGTATTGCTATCAATAAAAATTTTTGTTTAATTAGCGAATAATCTAGGATGGTTTTAGGCTCTTTGACCTTCATACAAGCCACAAGAATCAATATTATAAAGATTCCATACCGTTATGCCAAATGGGGGTTAGATGGCTCAGATGGCTTTAAATTTAGTTTATGACAAATGAAGATAAAACCGTCCAATCTACGTTGGATAATCGGGTATCTTTCCGTCTTAGGCACTGAATTCTCCGAATGGCGTCCACCCTTATTTGTCTAGTGTCTTTTTTAAGAGAAGGGGGTCAAATCGTGCCAAGTTTTTAGCGACTACCTAAAATTTTTGGCACGATTTGACCCCCTTTTTGAGGTTATTTGGCACAAGAAAAAAGGATCTTCAAACCAAAAAAGTATCCTTATACAGTGGAAATGGCTTTTTTACAG
>NZ_BNAF01000012.1:7140-169249 GCF_014653155.1 Sphingobacterium griseoflavum
TCCCTACGCAGTTGAACCGCCTTACTAGGCATCCGTGCTTAATGCATCCGCATTTAAGCCATTTCACTACGCATCCGTGCTCAATGCGCATGCAGTCGGACCGTTTCACTACGCATCCATACTTAATCCTTTCGCATTTGAGTCGTTTCACTAAGCATCCGTGCTCAATGCGTATGCAGTTGATCTCTTTCACTAGATATAAAAGCTTGACGTGCATACATCCAAAACATGTGCGGGGTGACATGAATATCGTACGGTTATCTTTTCGTGTTTTTTTGATCGATGAGCTTGGTTACAGGGTATAGTACGGATGGCATGGTAATCCGTTAATTAGCAAACTGTATCCAATTGCGAAGGTATTTTCTTTTCACTCTTTTGTCATGGAAAAGATGGTCAATCCAACACCCATAAACGAAAATAATGTGTAAGTAAACAATAGCATAACATTAAACTTTATCAATAACTAATCGATAGGCTGTCAATTTTTTTTTCAGTATACTATCCCAGAGCATCGATACCAGTATGTCCAATCAAAAAACCCTTACCGTACGGCACTATAAGCACCCTGGTAAGAACTATCTTCTGCCTGTTGTATAAATTTCCTTTGAGTACCGATACATCAAAAAACATCTAGCTATTGTTGTTCGTCACAATAATCCGTAACTTTAAGCCAAAGTTATTTCACTATATATTATTTTCAGACATGGTATTCTACCGATTTGACGGTAAAAAACCGGTCCATAATTTTCATTTATTATGAATACTATTTTTAAAGAAAAAAACGAAACCATGCACATCGGTCATAATATAAAACGTATCCGTGAGATACAGGGAATCAAGCAGGAAGCTTTTGGTCAGCTTTGCCGCAACAAATACTCGCAACAAAGGATTTCGGACTTTGAAAATATGGTAGCGTTGGACGAGCCTCTTTTAGAAGAGTTAGCAGCCGCTTTGGGTGTAACACCTGAGTTTATTCATTCTTTTAAAGACGAAAATGTAATTTATAATATACAGAATAACAACAATTCAACGTTCAGCGACAATTCTGTAGGTTTAAATGCGCAACCAACCTTCAATAATGATGGATCAGACAAACTGGTCGCACTACTCGAAAAATTTATTGAAGAAGATCGTGTAAAGACCCAATCCATTGCAGAATTAAGCAAAGCTGTATTGGATCTTACCAATGAGGTTAAGAAATTGAAGGAAGGAAAATAGAGTTTCTCATTCAAGTGTCCCCTAAAAATGTGTGTTCAGCAGGATGAACAAACCTTTTATCAGGTCATAAACTATTACAGCCAATTGGGCTAAGCAGCACGCCGATAAGTCACCCTTTTACTCAACAATAACATTTATCCCCGCCATCTTCGCCTTGTATTTAATTTTTTCGATCAGTCCATAATAACTCCAGTTGCGCAATAAGAATTCATCATTTCTAGCGCCCTCTTCTTTGCTAAGTTGATTGACTAATAGTAATGTACCAGCCTCAGATTTGATACAGATGTCTATTAAACGACGACTGTAGAGATGCAGTCGGCTATCGACGTAACGCTTTTCCTTTTCGCTAAAATGCGCCAAACATTTCAATTTCTTCTTACGTCCATGTCCGCCTTTGTTGAAAGCCGAAGCTTTCTGTATTCGATTTCTTGCAGCCTGTATGGCCAACCTTCGATATAGAAACTCTTCTTTATTTCCTATTTGAAAATTGTCTTTATCGATGGATACGGTGATCGGATATTCTACCGAAAGCGAAGCTTCCGCAATGATGTGTTCTTTAAGGTGATACTGTTTTTTTGGAAGTTTAAGCGCTAACAACAAGAATATCTTGCCCTTCACTATTTTGATGGAACTGGTGCATATTTTGATTTGCCCTACCAATACCCTTTGCAAAAGAACTCTTTTATCCGATCGATCTTTACCAAGATAAGTACGGAACGGAATCTTAAAGAGCATAAGTTTAAAATCCCTATTTCTCTCGTCGTTGCTCAGCTTCACCTGATCCCCGCCAAAAGGAATTGGCATATCTTTTCGATAATTACGTAAAGACTTTTCACCCTTCCAATAGGCTGTTCGGTCTGTACTATAGGCCTTGTTCAACGTCATGTTCATCGCCGAGATAATTTGCGAAGGCAGCTTACCCTTAAAATACAAGGATAGAACACGATAGGTAGTATTCATTTTGGAAGAATTAAAGATGCCGTCAGGGTCTTTTTTGAAATCACCCAATTTCACCTTCACATCATCGCGTAGATAGATGAGATCCTTGATCTGCTCCTGTACATATTGATGTGTCATCACCATGTTAGCACCACGATAGACCATGTCTTGCCATGTAAACAACTGTTGGAAATATGTAGAGCGCTGCTCTTTATCGTCGCAATCCAAGTAAATTTGTACTTTTCGTGTTAAAATGATGGTATCCTTTTCCATATTTTTATTCGTTACGAGATTTTGCTTGTTGTTTTGATTTTGGCATGTGCCTGCACAAAAAGTTTCTTGACAGTGACTGAATCGAGCTGCAATGCTTCTGCCATTTGCTCGAAGGACCAGTGCAATTCATAGCGCATGTGAAGAATTTTCAACTGTTTCGCATTAAAATCCCCCTGTAGTCCACGAATAGTCTGCCTGTTCATATCCTTCATTTTTTGCGAACTATTAAATACGGATCGGAGGGTCTTGATTGCTTTTTCGACTTGTAAGCTAACTTCGTAATCCGAAATCCCACCGAGGTAATAGGCTATCCGTTCGTAGTTAAAACTGTATTTCAAACAGAGTTTGATAAACAACTGCTGTTGCTGGTTAAGATTTGGCAAAAACTTATTGAGCTGATCTAGACGCTGTCGTTTTTCTTCCTCCAATTCTTCTAGATAGACCAGGTCTGATTCATCCTCCTCTTCCACTTCATAGCCTAGCAAAAACTCCTGATAATCCTCAACAGCATCTAAGCGGAGCAGACTTCGGTGAAATCTATTCCGCGTTTTGCTATAGAAAGCATGAATCGCCGACCTGACTTGCGTTTTTAAGAAGGTTAATATACCCTCCATATCTTTCACCTTGTTGCGGAACATCCATAGTCGTAGGAAGGCTTCCTGCGCAATGCTTTCTGCTACACAGTCATCTTGCGTGGCACGAAATGATTTGGCAAACAGATAGCCGAAAAAACGGCGGTAGATAAAATCCAAACCTCTTTCGTCTCCTTGTTGGAGCAAAGCAATATGCTTCGCCAATTGTTGTTGTTGCAAAGTCTTGTTCATAATCAGTATGCTGGTTCATTACCTGTTGAGATCTTGGCCAGCTCAAATGCATTTTGCAGAGTCCAAAATCTTCCGACAGGGTTTGTATTAAAGTTAAGTGAGCTATTGCAAATATTGATATTGAAGGATTTCATTCCGGTGCACAGATTTGGAGCGAGCGCGAATTTTCGTATTCGCCACTTATCTGACGTAGTGCAGCATACAGATAGGCGAATGATAACTAGGAATATTTTAGAATGTTTTAATAAGATTACGGAAAAATCCGGTTGCATATAGATCGTATTTTATTGCCTATTCTAGCACGAATGCCGATCTTTCGTAGATACTGGAATGCTAATGCTGGAAAAACCAATAGGGATTGTGTATGCTTAAATCTACTTCCATAGAGCAGAACCAATTTAATTTAAAAGGTTCTATAACAAGATCCACACTTTATCTGTACCTATGCATGATCCTAGTGTATGTTAAAGATAAAAGTACTTGGCGAGTGACAGTGTCCTCCCCCTGCGGCTTCACAAGCAGCCTCAAAAAATCTCAATAAATAACAAGCATTTCTAATAAACAACCAATTTGTACATCACCTTCTATGAGCAAAAACCGGCAAAGTATTTCTATTCATATTTCTCTGATCACCCCAAAACCTTAATTGGTTCTGCCAGAAACTTTGCGTAATAGTTTTTATGTTTACAGATGCATTTCCTTTATACTAAAGCGGCGTTGAATTACTAGCCTCAACAGCTGGAAACCGGCAGGAAACGTTGTGTATCACAAAAATTATTTGGCGAGCGACTATTATCCTCACCCTACGGCGCCACAAGCAGCCTCATCATATTAATCTTCTATCTATTAAATTTCCCTAAAATACCAATACATCAAAGAACATCAAGCTATTGTTGTTCGTCACAATAATCCGTAACTTTAGACCAAAGGTATTTTATTATAAAATATTTTCGGATATGGTATTCTACCGATTTACCGGTAAAAAACCAGTTCGTATATGCAGGAAGATCGTGCTAAGGCACAATCTATCGCCGAGTTAAGCAAAGCTTGTCGGATCTTACCGATGAAGTCAAAAGCTGAACGAAAGAAATCAAACGGTTGCGCTAAAAAAGAAGACGGGCCGTTCATCATTCGTTCCAAAAATAAGACACTCCCCTTATGAAACAGACAACGGAGGCAAAAAACATCTTGGCGCAGATCGATGCCAAAACAAAGCAGGGCGATCTGCGGAAAATGGCCAAAGAAATCAAAAAAGATCAGGAATTAGCGATGGAATTATGGGCTACCGGACTTTTTTTACCTAGACAATTGGCGATCTTGATTATGGATTCGAAACTTCTTTCACAGCCGCTCGTCGACAAGCTGACCGCCGCCATGCAAACCCACTCCCTTACGGAAAGAACGCAGCTGATGGACTGGTTGATGGCCAATCAACTTACAAAGGACAAAAAGGGTGTTTCGCTAATTCAGTCATGGAAGAACAGCCATTTGGCACTTCAGCGACGGACGTATTGGTATTATCAAGCTAGGTTGAGATGGACGGGGCAAACGCCACCGGCAAATAGTGAGGCATTACTTACTGCTATCGAGGCCGAACTAGCAAACGAAGTACCGGAGGTGCAATGGGCCATGAATTTCACCGCCGGATGGATCGGTGTCTATGAAAAAAGATACCGTCATCGTTGCATCGACATTGGCGACAAAACAGGGCTTTATGAAGGCGATATGGTTTCCAGAGGATGTACCCCGAACTACCTACCGGAATTTATTGCAATAGAAAGCAATAAACGAAATCTGTGAATAATCACCCGCTCCATATAAAACTTATGGCAGGAAAAAAAAGGAGTAAAATAGATTGTATTTTTTTAATCGATCTATTTTAGATCTAGATATTTATCGTCTACAAAACCATAAAACCTTTTCGCCACATGACTTTTTCGAAAATACGTCCGCATAGTAAACCCCTGCTTCGCTTTGCTGCCATTCGTAAATCACCGCGGTCATATGCACTACAATCCGCAAAAAAAAACATCACTTCAGCTCAGCTTTTAAAAGTTTAAAAAAATCCTCTTTTAACACTTTTTCACAAACCAAAAGTCTTCCTGCCTGTTCATCTACTAAACAAAGGAGGAACATATTATGAGTGAATTAACATGGAAAGGACGTTGGAACGAAATCAAAGGTAAAGTAAAACAGCAATATGCTGACCTAACTGATGACGATTTACTATACGCCGAAGGTAAGGAAGATGAATTGGTAGGTAAGCTTCAAAAGAAGACTGGCAAAACCAAAGATGAGGTGGATAGCTGGTTGAACGGCTTATAGGATTCACTTGGTTTTGGTTGAAAAATGCGGATAGGCCTTACGGCATATCCGCATTTTCTGTAAATATGCATTTGAAATACGGGGGCAGCGTTATATGCATACCCTGCTGTAAAAGGCATTATCGACTAGAGCTGCGCTAAAATATGTTTTTCATGTGGCTTAAGTTCTACCGTATTTCTACGTTATTACCATATTCATTCGTATTTTTGCAATCAGAAACTATGATCATTATACATGGACGCAATATTACCTTTTTTACATAACCTTACCGATCCAGACTGGCTTGTTGCCCATGGTGGGCTATACCTTCTTCTTTTTATCATTTTTGCCGAGACCGGTATTCTCGTAGGATTTTTTCTACCGGGGGACCCTATTCTATTTATTGCCGGAATAATCATCGCGAACATGAAAATCGATCCTACGCAACAGCTTCCGACATTACTTTATTGGATAACTTTGATCTGCGTAGCAGCCATTATCGGAAATTTTGTGGGCTACTGGAGCGGGAAGTATTTCGGACATCGTTTGCTCAAGATGAAGGACAACTTCATTTTTAAAAAGCAGTACATATATAAAGCACAGGAATTCTATGAGCGTCAAGGTGGCGCTGCCATTATTTTAGCGCGCTTTTTGCCTATCGTACGTACCTTTGCTCCTATCGTTGCCGGAATTGTCGGTATGAATTTCAGAAAATTTGCTATGTACAATATCATCGGTGCCATACTATGGGTGGTCAGTCTCGTGACACTTGGGTACTTGTTGGGTGAAAACGCTTGGGTACAGCAAAATCTGGAGTACGTGATCTTGGGCATTGTACTCTTGGCAACCGCTCCCGTCATTATAAAGGCGCTTCTTGGGAAGCGGCAGCCTATCAAGTCGAGTATAGCGAAGGAAAAAGCTTACTAGCCGGTATACCCTTTGCTAAGACTGACAGCACGTTCAGTTTGCTATTGGCGTTCCGGATTCCGGCTCACTTTAAAACTGCGCTCCATCCGACGGCATAGGCCGATTGCTCAGCCATCAGGCGTTCGCCAGCTTTTTAACAAAATGCCGTATGATCAGCTCGTTTGACCTACGGCATTTTGTTATGCTAAGGATAGGAGCAATATACTTTCTGCACGGTGAGATCTGTTCTTTACAGCTCCATCAGTCGTGCGCCCTGTAGGCCAGCAGTCGAAGCGCATTTGCGACCACCAACAACGTGGATCCTTCGTGAATCATGACTGCAGGGCCAATGCTGGTAATCCCTAGAATAGTAAGCGGAATAAGGATCGCCACAATACCCAAACTCACCCAAAGATTCTGTTTGATAACGGATTTGGCTTTTCGGCTAAGGCCAATGGCAAAAGGCAAACTTTCGAGCCTATCCCCCATGAGCGCAATGTCGGCTGTCTCTAAGGCCACGTCCGATCCGGCCGCCCCCATAGCAATGCCGACTGTACTTTTTGCCATTGCCGGTGCGTCGTTCACCCCATCCCCCACCATAGCCACCATCCCTTCGCGCAGGTTAAGCTTTTCAACGGCAGCCACCTTATCCTCCGGCATCAAATTGCCCATGGCATCGGTGATGCCTATCTGCTTTGCTACCGCCTCTCCAACACGCTGGTTATCCCCTGTCAGCATCACCATTTTTTTGATTCCAAGCTTTGCCAACCGGTCCAAGACGGATCGCGCTTCCGTGCGGGGAACATCCATCACAGACAGCATTCCTATATATTGATCGTCTTCTTTCACCAGCATCGTGGTATGTCCATCTTTCTCCAGATTTTCTATTTGTCCAACTATCTCCAACGGGACATTATCCTGGGCAAATAGCGCCATGTTGCCGATCATTATCTTTCTACCGTCGACAATGGCTTCCACACCTCGCCCGACGATACCTTTAACGTTACGTGCTTCCGGCAAAACCGACTTTCCCGATTTCTCCATACCGCCGGCAACAATTGCTTCTGCCAGCGGATGGTCGCTTAATTTTTCTACCGCAATGGCCATCGTTAGCAAATGGGATTCTTCCACGTCGTTTAAGGGAATAACGTTGGTGAGTTTTGGTTTCCCTGTTGTCAACGTTCCTGTTTTGTCGAATGCAATAGCTTCCAAAGACCCCAGATCCTCCAATGGTCTTCCCCCCTTTATCAATACGCCGCCTCTTGCCGCGCGAGCGACGCCGCTAAGCACAGCACTTGGCGTAGAGATTGCCAGCGCACATGGACTTGCTGCGACAAGTACGGCCATTGCCCGGTAGAAACTCTTTGCAAATGGCTCATCTACCACCAAAAAAGCAAAGCACAAGGTAACGGCCAATATCAGCACAAACGGAACGAAATACCGTTGGAATTTATCGGTCAACAATTGTGTGGGCGACTTTTGCTTCTCAGCTTCATTCACCATGTTTATTAACCGGGCAATGGTCGAATCCTTCGCTTCTTTCAAGACCTTCACTTCCAATGCGGAAGAGCCATTGATTGTACCGGCAAATACGCGGTTTTCAGGTTTTAGCTTATTCAGATCGGCTACATCTATCGATGGATCTGAAATCGCCACCTTGTCCACAGGAACGCTTTCGCCCGTAATCGGCGCCTGATTGATGCTACCCGCTCCTTTCAAAATAAGCCCATCTGCCGGGATCTTGCTGTTGGGTTTTATAATGATCACATCACCTAATACCAGATTTTCTATGGGTACTTCGACGGTGTCACCCTCCTTTCTTAGCAAGGCCGTGGGCGGAGCAAGGCTAGTTAGCGCTTCGATGGATTTTTTAGCTTTACCCATCGCATAATGTTCCAGTGCGTGCCCCAAGCTAAAAAGAAAAAGCAACAGCGCACCTTCTGCCCACTCCCCCAAAATTGCGGCGCCGATTGCCGCCACAAGCATCAGAAAATCTATTTCAAAACCACCTTTACTGATCGTACGTATTGCCTCGCTTGCCGTGAAAAACCCACCGAAAAAATAGGCCAAGACATAGCACGCGATGGGGATACCATTCGCTACGCCGTCCAAAAAAGACAGCCCCCAACCCAAGCCCAGTAAAAACCCACATGCTAGCGCAAATAGAAGTTCCGTGTTCTCCCCGAAAATCGTGACATGCGCATGTGATTCCGATTCTTTAGCTTTCGGTAATCTTGTTTTGTTCGATTCCATAACCTTAAATTTTAATGTTGATGTCCGCCTGTGTTATTTAATTTCGCATGGATAAAGAAACCGCCCTTGACCACCACCTTTGCATCTGCCGGAAGGTCTCCGACAGCCGTAATGGCTGTATAGCCCATTTCCGATACGCCCTTCGCCACTTCTATCCGTTCAAAATTTATGTTCTTGTTTTCCGCTTCGGTATTGCCATTGTGTGCATGCGCGTGTTCTTCACCCTCTGCATGCTCGTGCCCTATTTCGTCATGATGTTCTTCTCCCTCTTTGTCGGTTTGTACGAAAATATAAAACTTCCCATCCGCCTCTACGATAGCATCGTTCGGAACAGCTGTTACCAATGCATGATCCAAACTAATTGTACCCACCGTATTCATACCGTCTATCAAGCCTTCTTTGTTTCCAACAACCATACAATGTATAGCAACAGATTTACTATCATCCTCAAAAGAAGCGCCGATACTAAATACCTTGGCCGAAAAATGTTTGGTGGGGTTATTGGTGACGGTAAAGTCGACAAGCTGGCCCACCTTAATCTGGGCAAGGTCTTTCTCAAAAACCTGCAGATCCAAGTGCAATAGGCTGTTGTCGACAATTTCCAATACAGGCGAAGATACATCCACGTAGCTACCGATCTTCGCAAATACATTACTTATTACACCGTTCATCGGGCTGGTGATGACTAAGCTTGATCGCATGTTTCCATTGCTTACGCTCGCCGGATCGATGCCCATGAGCCGGATCTGCTGCTGTAAAGACGCTTGCCGTGTACGTAATGTATTCAGCGTGGCGTTTGCGGTCTGCAAATTCTTGCGTGCCCCAGCATTTCCCGCATTTAATTCTTGCTGTCGCTGCAATTCCTGATCAGCCAAAACGATCTGTCCAACGATGGTCAGATATTCTTCTTGCACCTGGATAAATTGAGGGTTGCTTATCGTAGCGATTACCTGCCCTTTTCTCACACGATCGCCCAATTGGACGGGCATGGTTTTGATCACTCCGCCGTAGAGCGAAGATGCATTTGCCTTGTTGTTGTTTGGGACCCGTAAAACCCCATTAGCCTTCAGTACATTCGTCAAACTTTTTTGTTCGATCTGTCCGATTTTGATATCTACAGCCGCAATTTGCGCTGCTGTTAAGGATGCAATTGTACTCGTTTCTGCATGCCCTTCTTCCTGCTTTTCTGTCTGCTCTCCATGCGTATGCCCATCTCCCGGTGCATGCTTCTGCCCGCAGCTTGCCAGAACGAATAGCAGCGATAATGCGAGAAATATATGCTGTTTTATTTTCATTGTTAAATTTATTTGTTGTTATAATAGTTGAACGCAATAACCGATTGGTTGTAAGTGTTCAGTACGTCCAGATAATTTTGTCTTATACCGATTGCTTGACCCAAAAATTGGCTGAGCTCTGCGAAGCCAATCTCCCCGGTATTGTAACTTAACGTAGCCGCTTTGATAATTTCTTCGGCCTGACGGAGACCATCTGCTTCGTAAAATTGTAAAAGGGCGATATTCTTTTGGATAGAGGCCTGCGCATTCCGTTGTTGCGTCGTCAGTTCCTGCTGCCGCAGCAATAGCGTTTCCTCTTCCACCTGCATCTCCGCTCTCGCCGTCCGTACCTTGTTTTTATTGGCCGCTAGGCCAAATACCGGAAACGCAGCTGTAACGGAAAATCCAGAAAAGGGGTCGCGCGCGCCCCACATGCGCTGGGAGAAAAAGCGGCCGTTAAAGTCGGGCATATAGCCCTGTTTCTGCAGCTCGATATTTTTTTGGGCAATGGCAATGTTCTGCTGCTGTAAAGTTATCATGGGATGCGAGTCGGATAGCTCCAGCAAACGCACTTCCATCTTGCTTAGCGGCACGTCGATGGGCAACATCCATGCGTTGCTATTCAACAGTAACATCAATTGCTGTTGTTGCATAACCATTTCTTCCTTGTTTTGTTCGACCTGCGCACGTATCTCACTGGCCTTGGCCTGAGCAGCAATTTTATCCAAGGCGGCGACGTCACCCGTTCGAAGGCGAAGATCTGTTGCATGGAATAACGTGGTATAGATACTATCTAATTTGTTGTACAGGCGTTGACGATCCTGTAGATACCACAATTGATAATACGCGGTCCGCACGTCACGTTTTATGGTCGCCTGTAACATATCCCTGTTCATCTGCGTTAAGGTAAATTGTTCCTGTAAATACCGTCGTCGAGCGGCGTATAGGCCCGGCCAGGGCAAATCCTGCGAAAGGCCGATTTTTAAGATCCCGACATGATCGGACGGACGATAGTCCTCGTTTTCAAAGAACACCCCCGTTTTCGGGATGTCGTTTGCTGTTTTAACCTGTAGTTCGGCCGATCTAACCTCGGCGCTGTTCACTTTAAACTGTCTGTTGCTTTCCATCGCTATCGCAATAGCGCCATCGATAGTCATCCGCTGTTGCGCTTTTGCAGCCGGTATCCCTAAACTCAAGATTAATAAAATTGTTGCGATCGTTTTCATATTTCTACTATTCCAAAGGTTAAGTTTGGCATGAAAGATAATATAGAGCAAGGGCAGGACAAACAGCGTCAGGAACGTTGCCGTGACCAACCCCCCAATTACTACGGTTGCCAGCGGCTTTTGTACCTCTGCCCCGGCGCTAGTGCTTATCGCCATGGGCAAGAATCCAAGCGAGGCCACTGTCGCTGTCATCAGTACCGGGCGCAACCTTGTTAAGGTTCCTTCTTTGACACGGCGGTAGATATCCGTTACACCCTCTTTTTCCAGCTGATTGAACGTGCCGATCAGTACGATACCGTTCAACACCGCCACGCCAAAAAGGGCAATAAATCCTATTCCCGCGCTGATGCTGAAGGGCATGTCCCGTAGCATCAGGGCAAACACGCCACCTATCGCACTCATGGGTATGGCCGTGAAGATCAGCACTGCCTGCTTGACCGAATGAAACGTAAAAAAAAGCAGCATGAAAATCAGGAGCAAAGAAATCGGGACGGCAACCATCAGTCGGGCACTAGCTTCCTGTAGGTTTTCGAATTGGCCGCCGTAGGTGAAATAATAACCTAACGGAAGTTTGATCTGTCGGTCGAGCTGTTCCTGTATATCGGCTACCACGCTCTGCACATCTCTCCCAGCTACGTTGAAACCGATCACGATACGGCGTTTGCCAGCCTCGCGACTGATCTGCGCCGGCCCCAATTTATAGCCGATGTTGGCCAGTTGATACAACGGAATCTGGCTGCCGCCGGCAATCGGAACCATCAGGTTGCTGACATCATCAATATCACTCCTGCTGGCACTGTCCAAACGGACAACCAGGTCAAAACGTCGCTCGTTCTCGTATACCTGTCCAGCAGCCTTACCGGCAAATGCGGTACTGACGATATCATTTAGCTGCTGTACCGATAGACCATAATTGGCAAGCTTCGTGCGGTCATATTCCACATTGATCTGGGGTAGGCCACTGACACGTTCGATCTGCGGCGCCGTCGTGCCGGGAACGCTTTGTACCACACGTCCGACCTTTGTTGCCAAATTGGCCAAACTATCCATGTTTTCACCAAATATCTTGACAGCAACATCCTGACGTATACCTGTCATCAGCTCGTTGAAGCGCATCTGTATCGGTTGGTTCTTTTCAAAGAAAACGCCCGGTATCACTTCCAGCCGTTCCATAATCGCGTCGGCCAGTTCGTTGTAACTGCGACCGGAAGTCCATTCGTCTTGCGGCTTCAACACCACCATCATATCTGTAGCCTCGGGCGGCATCGGGTCGGTAGGCACCTCCGCTGCGCCAGTTTTCCCCACCACCATCTTCACTTCGTCAAACTCCTTGATGATGCGGGACGCCTTCATCGACGTCTCGATACTTTGGCTCAACGAGCTACCCTGCGGTAAAATACAGTGAAAAGCAAAATCACCCTCCTGCAGTTGCGGAATGAATTCTCCGCCCATGCGGCTGAATGCGAAAACAGCAACAGCAAATACGGCAACCGTGATCGACACAACTAGGTATTTCACACGCAAAGTCTTCTGCAAAAGCGGAGCATACCACTTTTGAAGGCGTTCGATAAACCGATCACTAAATGTTTTCTTGGTATGTCCTTCTTTCGGAAGAAATAGGGCACACATCATCGGAATATAAGTGAGGGATAAAATCAACGCCCCTAAAATGGCGAAGCCAACTGTTTTTGCCATCGGCGTGAACATCTTACCTTCGACACCTACCAGTGTTAAGATCGGAATATAGACGATAAGAATAATGATTTCGCCGAAGGCAGCGCTGGTACGGATTTTCGAGGCGGAATCAAACACCTCTGCATCCATTTGTTGTTGCGTCAGCCTTTCCGTTGATTTCCGTAGACCAAGGTGATGCAAAGTTGCTTCGACAACAATCACGGCACCATCGACGATAAGGCCGAAATCTATTGCGCCAAGGCTCATCAAATTCGCACTGACCCCAAAGACATTCATCATACCCAGCGCAAAAAGCAAGGATAAGGGAATAGCCGAAGCAACAATAAGACCGGCGCGCAGATTACCTAAAAATAATACCAGCACAAAGATCACGATAAGTGCGCCTTCGATCAGGTTCTTTTTCACTGTGCTGATCGCCCGCCCCACAAGCTCCGTACGATCCAGATAAGGTTCGATGACCACATCATCAGGCAACGATTTTTGAATGGTGGGCAATTTTTCCTTCACCCGCTTAACGACCTCATTGCTGTTCTCGCCCTTTAGCATCATCACGACGCCACCCACGGCATCCACTTCTCCATTGTAGGTCAACGCACCGTAACGCACTGCACTGCCAAACCTCACATCCGCTACATCTTTGACATAGATAGGCACCGGTCCACCAGTCTTAACGGCAATCTGCTGAATATCAGCAATCGATTTTACCAATCCAATACCACGGATAAAGTAAGCATTTGGGCGTTTGTCGATATATGCCCCGCCGGTATTCTGGTTGTTTTGTTCTAAAGCCGTAAAAATTTCAGGAATGGTCACCCCCATCGCTTTCAGCCGATCGGGATTTACAGCCACCTCATACTGTTTGAGCTCGCCGCCAAAGCTATTTATCTCCGCAACACCGGGTGTACCATACAATTGCCTCGCAACGATCCAATCCTGCATGGTGCGCAAATCCTTCGCATTGTACTTGTCCTCGCTTCCTTTTTTTGGGTGTATGATATATTGATATACCTCACCCAATCCCGTGCTCACCGGCGCCAATTCAGGCGACCCGATCCCCGAGGGAATAGATTCGACCGCTTCTTTCAACTTCTCGCCAATCAGCTGCCGGGCAAAATAGATATCGACATCTTCTTCAAAGACGACGGTGATGACAGAAAGCCCGAAGCGGGATATACTCCGAATTTCTTCGATGCGCGGTACATTGGCAATACTTTGCTCAATCGGAAAGGTAACCAGCTGCTCCACTTCCTGCCCCGCTAATGTAGGACAAGACGTGAAAATTTGAACCTGGTTATTGGTGATATCCGGTACAGCATCAATTGGGAGCTTTGTTGCGCTCCAAGCCCCCCAAATAATCAGCAACAAGGTCATCAGCGCAATAATAATCTTGTTTTTTATACTAAAACTAATAATGTTGTCTAACACAATACATCTTCTTTAATCGTAAATATGAGGTCCAATAGGCTGTGGACCGATATATTTTCATATCATCCGTGGATACAAATTATGATAAACAGTTATTGCTTACGCAGCATAACAACGTTTATTCATGAAATGAACCACAGCAGTTTTAATCACCTCATTGCCCGAAGGCCAAAAGGGAAAAATAAATTATGCGATGTATTTTGGCGGTTGCCAAATTTGATTGGGGTAGTTATCTATTGCTGGAGCATCTAGCACATACATGGATGTTGCGAGTTGAAAAGAAACCTTCTTACCGACGTGATTCTCGAAGAGTTGTACGATTTCAAATTTAAGGCTACAGCATTGGCAAGAGCAAAATGGCGAACATCCATCATCACGATGATCTGAATGCCCCTGTTCGTCTGCATGCGCCTCCGTTTGGGCTACAGCGGATGGGATCAGCACCGACATATCTTCTCCCCCATCTCGGCAAGGTAGTGCCGAAAGAACAAGGAAATAAATCGATAATATGCTTAAAGCCAATCTCATCGAAGCAAATCTAGAAAAATATTTTCAAGGATTTTATAAAATAGCGAAAATTTTAAAGTCTTTCTATTTTAAAACTGCAAGAGCCGCACCCCAAAAACATCTATTATCTTCTCTGCACTTACGACCTGAATTATAGCACATGCTCTTTATGGCGAGACGAACCGCTATTTTGCCTGTAAAGCGGTTAACCCTTCAGAAAACGTACAAAAACAACCCTATTTTTTCACTACCCCAATAGCATTTCAGCCATAATAGCAATGCCTTGTTCCAGTTGCGCGTTGTCTAATGAGGCATAGCCTAAGCGTAATCCGAAAGCCGTATCGCCGACGCCAAAATTTTTGGGAGAAACAATGGCAACACCTTTTTTAAGCAACTTTTTTTCCAATAAATCCAGGTCTTGAGCGGTATTGGGTATCAACCAAAATGCGAGCCCTCCCTGCGGTTTTTTGCATGTCACTTTATCGGATAGATATGTTTTAATAAGTTCTTCAAAGACATCCCGTTTTGTCCGGTAGTGTGTTGTTGCTTTTCGAAGATGTCTTTTCAGGTAACCTTCATCGATAAGCTGTAATACCGCTTGCGTCATCATATTATCACCCTGTACATCAATAATTCGACGTAATGCTTTGGCTTTGGCTACTATAGCAGGAGACGCCGCGAAGTACCCTATGCGCAACGCCGGCGCTATGATCTTACTCATCGTCCCGATGTAGACATAATTTTCCAATTGCTCTGAACTGCTCACCGGGAAAATGGGACGTTGTCCGAAATGAAACTCGTTATCATAATCGTCCTCGATGATCGTAAAACCGTATCGATTGGAAAGTTCAACAAGTTCTAATCTTCGTGCTAAACTCAACGTGACTGTGGTCGGGAATTGGTGATGTGGCGTCACATAGATCGCTTTGATGCGCCTCTTTTGGGCAAGCATTGCCTTCAACTCCTCCACCACTATCCCATCTTCATCTACACGGATCGGGAGGAGCGTTGCGCCAGCATGCTCGAAAGCCTCCCAAGCAGCTTTATAGCCCGGATTCTCCACCGCAACAAGATCGCCAGGCACAAGCAAGCAGTGTGCTGCAAGAAAAGTCGCCATCTGGCTGCCCCGCGTGATAAAAACCTGATCAGGATGTAGGTGCATGCCTCGATTATAGTTGAGCATTTGTGCGATTCCTATCCGGAACTCTTCTTCCCCAGCTGCGTCACTGTACCCCATCATTTGCCAGCGGCCTTTTCGACTAAAAATCTGCCGGTAGGCTGCACCTAGTGCGTCCATCGGCGCAATTCGGGTATCGGGAAGACCATCGTCAAAGAAAATATGCGGCTTGATAAGCTGGGGCTGTTCAACCCGCTGTTTAGCTATTGCTTTCCGGGCTTTGAATGTCGGCAGCATATGCGCAACGAACATCCCTTTTCGGGGTTGTGCTACGAGCCAGCCTTCTGCCGACAGCACATCCAGTGCCATCGTTACGGTATTGCGGTTTACCAGCAGTTTGGTTGCTAATTGCCTACTGCCCGGAAGGGCATCACCTGGACTCAACTTACCAATTTTTATGGCATGGATAATGGCATCTGCAATTTGCATATAAACCGCTTTCTCACAGGTTGTATTTATTGTTATTTGAAGATCCCAAGGTCTAAGCATCTGGACTAGCTAGTGTTAACAAATCTGCACCATTATACCCGTCCAAATATACGATAATTTTGGACATGCAATAGTGCAAAACAAAAAACAGAACAAAGATGACAAAGTCAAAAAAAATCGAACCAGTCCACCAGCAAACACAGCTGCGTACCGAACAGAAACAATTCAGTTCAAAGGATTTCCACCAGACATTTGCAAGACCCCAGTTTGTCATGCCCACCCATTTGATTCACAAAAACGTCGAACAAGCTGGTGAACACGATCAGTTTTCCAACGAGCGGAAGCATCCCGTTTTTTTTGTCGATCTACCGAGTAAAAATGTCAGTATGACGATTGGAGGTTTGCTGCCCGGTCAGTTAACCAATCGCCATCGACACACCTATGAAACTGTGCTTTACGTCCTCGAAGGCCGCGGATATACCGAAATTGAAGACACATTGGTGGAGTGGGAACAGGGGGATGCCGTTTACATTCCTTCGTGGGCTTGGCACCGCCATCGCAACCTCAGCGATGATAATCCGGCGAAATACATCGCGTGCGAGAATGCACCGCAGCTGCAGAATCTCGGTGTCGCTTTGCGGGAAGAAGCAGGACGCGATGTGTAAACACCAAAACAGCCCGTTATTCCATATCTACTTCTTCCTTAAAAAAAAACTATATGCATACTAGTTTACAGGGCATTATAGCCTACCCCATTACACCTTTTGATGAAAAGAAAACTGTCGATATTCCGCTATATCAACATCTATTGGAGCGGCTGATTACGACAGGCGCACATGCCGTGGCTCCACTGGGTAGTACTGGTGTCCTGCCCTATCTGAATGATGCCGAAAAGGAAGCCATAACAGAAGCTACTGTGCAACAGGTCGCCGGTCGTGTTCCCATATTGGTTGGCGTTTCTAATCTGACGACCGAACGGACCATCCAACATGCACAGTTTGCGGAGCGCGCTGGCGCAGACGCAGTTATGATCATTCCCATGAGCTATTGGAAACTTACCGACGATGAAATCTTTCATCACTATGATGCGGTAGCCTCTAAGCTCAACATCCCCATCATGGCCTACAACAATCCCGCCACTGGAGGTGTCGATATGTCTCCGCAGCTTCTCAAAAAATTATTGGAAATTCCCAACGTAACGATGGTCAAGGAAAGTACAGGCGACATACAGCGGATGCATTACCTACGAAGGGAATTGGGCGAAGATGTTTCATTTTACAATGGATCAAATCCGTTGGCGTTGGCCGCTTTTGCTGCGGGTGCACGGGGATGGTGTACCGCTGCGCATAACCTTATCCCTGATCTAAACCTTGCGCTCTATAGCGCGGTATGCAAACGAGACTACACCTTGGCAGAACGGTACTTTCTTGCGCAGTTTGATCTTCTAAAGTTCATCGTAGCGTATGGTTTGCCCCGTACAGTAAAAGCCGGTTTGGAAATTCTGGGTGAGCAGGCAGGCGAGTTGCGTGCTCCGCTACGCAAATTATCTACTGCCGAGACAGCAACTTTGAAAAAAATACTCCTGCAAACGATAGACAGCGCGACATAAAGGTGAACATGTAAGCACCCCACGTGTGTTACATGCCGAAGAACCACGTGGGATGCTTTGATTTTAAATTGTTATGCTTTCACATCAGCGATAGAAGCACCAAAATTAAGGTGCAATACATTTCCGCTTGGCGTCAACAATGCCGGAACAGACCTGACACCAGCTTTTTCAGCTTCATCGATCCGCTCTTTCTGTTCTGCTAAGTGCACCACCTCTATATGGTCTGCACCGATTAAGGATATTATATCCTGTTCTGCGCTTACACACACAGGACATCCTGCATGATAAAAGATAGATTTATTCATCTTTATGGTTTTAAGTTTGACTACATTGTCTACGCAAACTTAACTAACCAAAAGACCTGTCTACTGATCCAGCATGCAATTATTCCTCCGGAAACTGGCTCGATATGTAGCAAAGCTTTACGAGCGCTGTTTCGCCGATACTAACTGGTTTTTGTTGGGCGCACCTCGATTTTACTAGGCAGTACATTCGCATTCATCTGCAGTAGATTGACGATCATCTCCCCGATATCGGAGGGCTGGATTTTCCATGCGTCCGCTTCACTTGGCGTATGCTCCGCAAAGTGGGAAGTTACCGATCCAGGCATAATGGTTGTACATTTGACATCATGGCTTCGAAGGTCGAGCATAGCTGCCTGCGTAAAACCCACGACACCAAACTTCGAAGCGTTGTAGCCCGCACCTTTCGGGAAGAAATTTGTCCCGGCCAAAGAAGCGATAGATATGTAGTAGCCTTTATTTTCTTTCAGCTGATCAACGGTAGCTTTCAGGGTGTGAAAGACACCGGTAAGATTTGTTCCGATCATCGCATTCCAGTCATCCAATGACATTTCATCGACAGGTGCGAACTTTCCGACACCCGCGTTGGCGATAACGACGTCAATTTTTCCGAAGGTAGCCACAATCTCCTTTACCGCATTTACTTCGTCATCAAAATTACTGACATCGGATTGGATAACGAATACATTATCGGAGCCCAATTTCTCTTTGGCTTGTTGCAAGTCAGCTAATTTACGTCCCGATATCGCTACTTTTAAGCCATGGTCTATCAATACTTGGGCAATACCGAAGCCGATACCTTTTGATCCGCCCGTGATGTAAGCTACTTTATCTTTTATCTGTTGCATGTCTACTTTTATTTATTATACGTAATGCTCTTTTTATCTTGATCCGTCTTTAACTTTGCTTTTGATTTCGGGGTTGGTGGCCACCCACTTTTCAAATACCGCGATTGCTTCGCTAGCAGATAACCGTTCAAACTTAATCGCTTGCTCATCGATACCATGCTGCAGTTGGTCAAGAATGAATTGATCTCCAAAACCGGCCCATTCCGCGTCGCGCTTGGTGTTTCCGTAAAATACCTGTTTAATATTACACCAATAGATGGCACTGAGGCACATCGGGCAGGGTTCTGCACTGGTATACAGCGTACAGCCTGACAGATCGGGCTTACCGATCTTTTTCGCTGCTTGCCGTATCGCGTTTATTTCGGCATGTGCGGTCGGATCGGAATCTTGCGTGACCGTATTGGCGGCTGCACTCAATATCTCGCCGTCCCTTACGATGACGCAACCGAAAGGTCCCCCCGCCAACGTTTTAAGGTTATCTGCCGACAGGGAGATAGCTTGCTTCATAAATTTACGATGATCCTCCATAGCTTTAGAACGATCTTTCGACACAAGAAGTTTTGGATTTCCTGATATTTATAAGACAAAAAAAAGGGTTGTCCCTCACAGTTTGTCTGCGACACACTGCGGGAACAACCCTTAAAGGAAATTGCGCGTTCTATAAACGCTGTTATGTTTACTTAGTTGCCAAACACTTTTGCCAGCTCATCGTGTAATTTCTCGCCACGCAGGTTGAGCGCAATGATCTTACCTTCTGGATCCAAAAGATAATTTTGGGGTACTGCCCGGACACCGTACAGTACAGCTGCTTCATTCGCCCAACCTTTTAAGTCGGCCACATGTACCCACGGCATACCATCGTCTTTGATTGCTTTAAGCCAAGCATTTCTACCCTTTACATCGTCTAAAGAGACCGCAAGGATATGCAAACCTTTGTTCTCGTACTTTTGGTAAGCTTCAAGCAGATTGGGATTTTCTGCACGGCAAGGCCCGCACCAACTGGCCCAAAAGTCGATCAATACATATTTACCTTTAAAATCCGCAAGGCTGACCGGGCGCCCTGCGGTATCAGGTTGCACAAATTCAGGAGCCATATTGCCGAGCTTTATGCTTTTATCTGCCGCGATGCGTGCTTCGAGCTGCCGAGCGCTGCTCAGCTGTCGTACTTCTTTGGAAAGCTTATTGAATATAGGTTCGATCTCACTCAGTTTTCTTTGATTTGCTGCATCGACCAGCGCATCCACCGAAAACATGGAATTGGGATTGTTTTGTGCAAATGCTATCTCCTTGTCTCGCCTAACCTGAAATTTTTCATCATACTTTTTCTTGATATCGGCATATTGCTGCTCGGCATCTGCGGCCTTCGCGTCCACTGCAGAAAAAGACTTGTTAGCCGCATCGATAATATCCATAAACCCGCCACCAATTTCTTTTAGATAGGCCGCGTAGGCTGTGTGGAGAGGCGATCCCGTGATCGTGGCCGTGCGCAGCGAGTCTTTGATCAAAAAATCATATTTTTCGTTTCCTAAATAATAATAAAGGCGATCGCCGTTATTCTGTACCATCATTTTCCCTTTACCCTCCGGATCGAAAACCATCCTTGCAAAGTTGGGCTCATCCACCAAACCACGGAAAGCAAACTTTCCATTCACAATGGTCGCCGAGTCGGATACGGAAAAACCATCTTTGCTGTAATCTAGATAGATTTTCTTTCCGTCGAAGACTTTCGGAGCTTTGCCTTGAATCTGAAACCCCGTCTCTTGCGCCATCAATTGGACGGGCGCTGCCAGCAGTAATACTGCTATTGTTTTACAAATATTCATCGTTATATGTATTACTAAAGTTCGTTCTTATTTTCGCCAAGTCATATCTATGGGCTTTCCAGGTATTCCTTGTATTTGCCCCAGCAAATCACCATCGCGACCCACCTGAATATCAAGATAATAAATACTGCTTCCAGCGCCAACGATCAGCGTCTGCTCATCATCGTCTAGCTTTAGCATGGAGATGGGCGTATTAAATGTTGTGTTCAATGCTGTTAACTGTTCGCTGATAGGGTTATAGCGAAATAGCCTGTTGCGATGGGCGATATAAATGTTTCCGTTTCGGGTGCAAAGCATCTTGGTATCTTGATCTATGAATTCAGCGTATTTAAAAAGCCGCTTATGCGCCGCCGTAAACGTGAAGGGACCATTAAAATTCACGTTGAATTTCAGCTCGTATATCCCCCCATCGATTGATTTCATATAGGCATAGGTATCCGAATTGTTGATCTGGACCATATGCAGCAGCTCCATATCCAATTTTGTAGGGTCAAAGATACTGCTACTTACTGGCGTGTATTGGGTTCCGAAATACATAGGCGCGCCGTAGATATTTAGGCGCACAAATTGCTTCTTATTGTTCTCGAACGCTATGATGCTGAAATTGTTGTTGATCACACTCATCACGAATTGTGGTGCAAGCGTATAATCGCCATCTGCATAGGTACCGAACATGCCATAGGTGTTGGATTGATCCCATGTTGTAGTGGTTCCCCCGTAAAACTTTCCATTGATCACGCCCATAAGAACACCCTGCGGATGGCTCTGAAGGCTTCCAACCTGCAAGGTGGTTGGTGCTAGAAAGAAATTGTCTTTCAACGTCCCTGGTTTTACGGCTTCTTTTTGGAGGTTGTTGACATCCAGACGGACGCCCCCATTCTGCGTAATCACCCAATACCCCAAAGGCGTATTTCCTGTAAATTGGTTTCGCAGATAGTGGATATGCCTAGGTCCTACGGGCAATATTTCTCTATTGATGCTTTCATAAATATTAGGCTGGATGGTGCTATCTGGTTTAATAAAAGATAATTTGGTCACACCGTCATCCTCGCTGAGCACAAGCGATCCCTTCGAAAAGGCAGTATTACCCTGAATGTGGAATTTATAAAAATATTTCATTCCATTTTCGGTATTGGTCAAGGTTAGCCTTGCGGTGTAACGTTTAGCTTGCAGGCCAAAGACAATCCGTAAAGCAGCACCTTGATAGCTGTTCAACTCGGGACGAACCGCCTCAGGCACGTAAATGCGCCACTCATACAGCAATTGTTCCTTCGGCAAGCCCTCTATCATGGGCTCAATGATTAGGCTGTCGCCTACCAACGCATTATACAGCGTGTCGAGACCATGTACAACTGGCGTTGTCGGCATCGTAATGTCATAATTCCCCTGATCCTTATAGCAACTTACGGCAATCCATAGGAGCGTTGCCAAAGCGCATACTAATTTAATTTTCTTGTTTTTCATACTGTTGGTCATCATCTTAGCGCACCTCCCTTCCATCTTCGTCGATAAAATAATATTTATCGGCACTCACATTCTTTCGGAGCAGTAGGGCGCGATTGGGATTTTCATTATGGTAGAATGCGTAGCTCGCACCATTGTCTGTGGTATGGAGCACATATCCTTTATCAAGGTTGTCTGCGACCCATTTGAATGGATCATTGAGCATCATGTTCAACAAATTTGCGTAATACAGGTTTTTAGGTGCATCCAACCCCTCCATGGTCAATGTGCGCTGCTCGGTGACCAATAGGAATAATTGATGTTTAACCCGGGAATAGCCGCCCAGCCACATGCTCCACCAAAGTGGCTGCTCCAAACGCGCGGATAGCACAATCTTCGCGCGGATCAATCGAGGGTTCTCTATACCAAAATCCGCACTGGCCATCAGTTTCACAATCAGGGATACGCTACGATCTTCCAAATCTGCTAGGTTGTGCACGATGATCGGCAAGCTATCTGTTCCTGTATTTGCCGCCAGCGGATAAGCATCCTCCAGCGCATCGAAATGCACATGCTGTTCCGCAGACGAGGAGTCTAGCTCGACGTAGGCAGCGTAATGCCTTAAAGATGGCACCCGATGTCCAACGATCTGCACGGGTATGAATATCGTGTCTGTCGCCTTCGTCATATCGTAGGCGAACGTGTATACCACACTATCACGTTCATTAGCGCTCATGTTGAAATAGACGTTCGCATGCCGATCGTAAGTCACTTCCTCTGCATTTTTGCAAGAGACGTACATCAACATACTTAATACGGCTACGAGGTAATTGATTTCTTTCATGGTCTTTGGTGTTAACGTTGTCCGTACATAATTTCATCATCTGGCAAAGGCCAGTTAAATATATTTTGGCTTGCTGGAATCAGTGTTCCTTGCAGCCCCACTATCGCGGTATTTAGTCTTTTGTAGGCGAAGAACAATTGCCCCTCTCCATACATCTCCTTGCGATACTCCTTCAGTAATTCGCGGCGGAAAGCAGCAGCATCTGCAAACTGGATCTTCTGTCCGATGCCACGGTGCTCTCTTACCTCATCGATCAGCGCCGCCGCATGAGCAGGATTGGTGTCGTAGGTACATTCCGCAGCAATATAATAGAGTTCGCTCAAACGGATGCCGGGCGCCATTAAATAGTGGAGGTTGGCATTAAAGCTGTCGCTAAACGTATTTCTGCGATATTTCTGCACAGTGGAGATGTATGCACTACCGACACTGCTCGTGTTGAACCACTGGGTATAGCGCATATCCGTGCCTCCCACCGTCGACGTTTCGTAGATAGCTCTGGTATCCTCCTGTTCCAGATACATGCCGCCAGCGCCTTGCTGAAACCACTCTACATTATAGGCGACGTTCATCCCCGGAACATACCATCCGAATAGCAGTTCTTTATAGAATATCCGGTCTTTCTTATCGTCATCCACGGCCAAAAAATCGGTAGCGTTCGTCCACATGAATTTTCCGGCGTTGATGACCGACAATGCAGCCTCGAGCGCCAGCGATTTTTCATCTTTGTACAGGTAGACGCGCGCCAGAACACCGCATATGGCATAATAGTTAAGCCGATGTCTTCGATTTTGCAAAAAAAGCTGCGAATTTCCCAGTTCGGTATTCTGCAGCGTGTCCGTGACTGTAGGATAACCAATACGGTAGGAAGCTTGGCGGATAGGATCATCTTCCAGTAATGCCTTTGCGGTATTTAAATCATCTATGACGGCATCAAGTACTTGCGATACATTACTGAGCGCGGTTACGCGATTACCATATGTCGTGACATAGGGTATGGCGGGGGCTCCAGCGGCCACACCAAAAGCAGGTGCAAAAAGACGGAGCGCATCGAAATGCAGATAGGCGCGAAGCGCTAGCGCCTCTCCTTTAATTAGCCTGTAATTATCACCGCTAAAAAGTTTTTGGTTCGCGTCAATTTCCTGCAGAATCAGATTGCAGTTAACAATCCCGTTGTATAATCCTTTCCACACGTTATCCTTCCGCTGGATAAAATTCGGATCGGTATAGCGGAAAGATTTTGTTTGGTTATAGCGAAGGCCATCTGCGGTCGCGATGCTGTAGTTCTGCGCCAACACCTCGAGCGTCCCTACACTGAGCTCTTTGCCATAGAGATCGGAGGCGGCACAGCGGGTGTACACCCCGAGCAAGGCTTCCTTGAATCCATCTTCGGTTGAGAAGAGCACGGATTTATCGATATCGCTTTCGGGCTGGATATCCAGCCACTTCGCGCAGGAAACACAACCGAATACGATAAATAATAGAACGTATGTAATTATTTTATTCACTTTACACATAATTAATATAGAACATTGCACACTTAAACGATTTTATAGTGCCGTCTGCAGGCTTAGGCTCACGCTACGGGCGAAGGGATAATCAATTCCGCGTTCCTGTCTTATGGATGACCAACGAAATAATTCATTGGCAGTAATCCCAATACGCAGGTTAGATAAATGCATTTTTTTCAGCAGTTCCTTGCCTGCATCGTAGGAAAGGAACAGGGACTGCAAACCGAAAAGATTGTCGTTCATAATAAAGCGGGATGATACCCGAGTTTGCCCGAGGTCTTGGATACTTTTGTAGAATGTCACGTCACCTGGATTGCGCCATTTTTCTTCCAATACACGGCGGTCGACATTATATCTCGGATCTGCATTTTCCACCCGGTCCACCAATGTTTGGTTGTACATCTTACCGCCAATCCTCGTTTGGAAATAGGCTACGGCCATAAACTGGCGATAACGAATGGTTCCGCCAAAAAAGCCTTCCATCTTCGGCGTCGCTACGCCCACGACATCGATATCCCGCGCGTCCCAAGTATAGGACAAACTGCCGTCACGCTTCAAAAATACCTCGCGTCCACTCTCGGGGTCAATCCCCAAAGATGGAACGGCATAAATAGCGTCTAGGGATTGTCCTTCGTTATACCGCAGTAACGGCACCCCCATTAAACTTGATTCCTGCTGCGCATCATCGACACGATCGTTATAACTCTTCAATGCATTGGATATACGGACGATTTTATTTTGGTTGCGAACAAGGTTGGCCGTTAGGTTCAGCGTCCAGTCTGCTTTTTCAATGACTTTCCAGTTTGCATTCAATTCAATCCCCCTATTTTCCATGTCACCTAGATTTTCTTTGTATGAATTAAATCCGGTAGAAGGAGCTAGGTTGATATCGGCGAGGATATCACGGGTCACTTTCAGGTAATAGCGCGGCGAGAGCACGATGCGATCCGAAAAGAGGCCTAGGTCTAACCCAAAATCAGTACTTTGTGTTTTCTGCCAAGTCAGATTGTCGTTACCATAGTTGCGCACACCTGCTCCGATACCCGAAGAATACCAGTTTGACTGATCATAACTGTAGGTCGTCCGAGACATATAGGGTGCAAATTGTACCGAGCCGGTAAGCCCTGTTGTCGCACGCAAACGCAATTGGCTGATGGCATCCTGGTCAAACCAAGATTCTTGGTGAAGATTCCAACCTATACCGAGCGACCAAAATGGTGCCACACGATTATTCGCTCCAAATTTGGAAGAACCGTCTGCGCGCAACGTCGCATCGAGCAAATATTTATTTGCAAATGAATAATTAGAGCTTAGAAACGCACCGAACAACCGGGAGGCATTCAGGCTGCTGTACGGCCGACCGTTTTCGGCATATCCTTTCGCAAAGCCCACGCTGGTGAAGCGGTCATTGGGAAATCCTATTGCAACAAACTCTTTCTCATCGGCGCGCTCGGTGCGTATGTTGGTTCCTGCCACCAAGTTCACGATATGTTGGTTGAAACTGCGCATCCAGTTGAGGCGTACATTCGCATCCCAATAGAGTTCATTGTTGGTGTAACTTCTATAGCTACCTTTCTCGTCCGTCCGTGATGTTTCATAAAAGAAAAACTCGTTGGCCAATGGCGATCGGTAATCATCGACACTGTTCATTCGTTTTAGTAAACTCACCTGACCCCGCAAGCGCAGGCCCGCACCCAAGTCAAAATCACCGGAAAGGTTATCAACGATTTCCGTATAGCCGAGCTTATTGAAGCTATTTAACGTGGCATTATAAAGTGGATTCAATACGTATTCAACCTGTGCTGTGCCGGAATTGGCGACCCGCGTCCAACGATCGGCCTCTTGCACGATATTGCCGTTGTCATCGCTCATACGGTAATAGGGATTCATCCGGACATAGGTAGCAAAACTGCCATAAGGAGACTCTGCACCTTCGACAACCGTCACGGCGAGTTCGTTTTGAAAACGGAACTTATTGTTCAAATTGTAGCTGAAATTAACACCTCCCGAATACTGGTTCCGGCCAGATCCCTTCATTACACCAGGTCGCGTTTGGTAGCGCATATCTATACCATATCGAAAAACGTCAGATCCGCCCTCGACAAACAGACCATGCTTTTGCCCGACGGCGGTACGTACCGGTTGTGACAGCCAATACGTATCTACCCCACCCAATACATTGGCCAGTTTTTGGTAATACAGCTCATCCAAAACGTCCTGCGATTGCCGTTGGGTAACGCCATCGTACAAACCAGCCAATTTTTCATAGGCTAATTTTTCACTGGCATTTAATACATCATATACCGTCAGATCGGGCATATTTACGTTGCTTTCATGCGTATAACTCAGTCGAAGACGACCATCCTTAGGTGCTTTTGTGACAATCACCATGACGCCGTTTGCGGCGCGAGAACCATAGATAGCCGTCGCGGCCGCATCTTTAAGCAACGTAACGCTTTCCACGCGGGACATATCTAGATCCAAGACCTTTTGCACGCTAACTTCATAGCCGTCCAGGATGAAAGCTGGCATATTGACTGTACTGGTGATATTATCGCGCCGAAGCACTTCGTTGTTTCCGGTAGGTAAAGAGGATGATCCGCGTACGGTTATATTGGGCAGCGTATTGGGGTTTGCGCCTGCAAGGTTATTATCCAGCATCCGGAACGACGGATCGAAGACCTGCATGGCCTGCAGGATATTCTGCGGATTCACTTGCCGCAGTTCCTCGCCACTCTTCGTGATTGCCGTCCCGGTGTAGGAGTCTTTTTTTATAACCTGATAACCGGTCACGATAACTTGCTCCACGGTATTCGCCTCTTGATCCAGCTGTACCTGATAGGTATAACGTCCTTCCTGAATCGTGACGTTGGCCGTGTGGTAGCCCAACATCCGAATTGAAATGATGGTACCTATTGGCAGATTACCCGCGTTGAACTCGCCGTTCTCATCGGCAACAGCGATGGTCTTGCCTTTCGTGACAACGGTAGCTCCCTGTAGCGGAAGCGACTCGATTCCCGTGACCGTGCCGCGTATGGCCTGTTGGTTACTCGCGATTTCCTTTCCACCGGCGTTCATGTTTGGTGCAGCCCTCCGCTTCAACAGAATGGTCTTATCCGCAATTTCATAGCCTATGGATTGGCTTTCAAAAATTTTATCGAGGAAGTTTTTAAGTGGCATCCGTTGCGACTCGATGGTTACAGGTTGTGCCATGTCAAGCAATTCCTTACTACCCATTATTTCGTAATTGGTTTGCTGTTTAACAGCGTTTAATACTTTGGCAAAGCTGACCTGTCTACCCGAGAAGCTGACAGTTTGCGCCCAAGCAGCATTTCCATCCCCTGCAAGTGTAGCTAAGTAGAAAAGCGTAAGCAATTTGATCACTCGTGAAAAGTAACGTATATTCATTAATTTTGTTAAGGTTAGTTTTGGACTCGATCCAATTCAATTCATTTCGGTTGCCTGTAGGTTGTCAGGGCTTTTTTGTACATACTTTTTTCTAAAGTCTCATACAGCGGTTATCTATTCGTTAGTTTTTTCCGGTCGTTCCTCCTTTCTGCATGGGCTCTTTCTGCATGGGCATCTCGCCAATGATCAGCACACTGTCTCGTTCTAATTTGTAACGGATGTCGTTGCTATCCAACAACTTCAGGATCGTGTTCAATTTGCTGCTTCTGAAGGTTCCGCCAAAAAACTCGACATTCGGCACTTGGCCTTCATAGCGCACTGTGATGTCATACCACCTCGAAACCTCGTCCATGACCTCCCGGAGATGCTTGCCTTCAAAGTTGAATCGTCCGTAAAGCCAAGCGACTTCCTGTTCCACAGCAACTTTCTTCTTTGTCAATACGTTCGCTAGATTTAGTACGCTTTGTTCCCCGGGACGTAGTAAAACCTGAACATGACGATCTACTGGCTCCACGGTGATCGATCCTTCTAAAAGGGTTGTCGATGTTACTTCATTTCCGGCATAGGCCGCGATATTAAAGTGCGTTCCCAACACCGCAACGCGTTGTCGGGCTGTATGCACGACAAATGGCTTTCCTTCTTGTTTGGCAACCTCGAAGTAACCTTCTCCTTCGAGTGTGACCTCGCGCTGTTCAGCCCGAAAATCCAGCGGATAGATCAACGAACTTGCTGCATTCAATTTTACAAGACTTCCATCGGACAACTGGATATCGCAGGTCGCGCCTTTCGGCGTGGTGATCTTAGCAGATGACGCGCTGCCCGTTTCGGCAATCAATTTACCTGTTCCGTCACGCAGCGCACCTTGCGACATTCGAATTTGTTTTTCGCCTCCATCCAACGTGAATGTCCGACCGTCCGCTAGTACGATGGTGGCCTTTTGGGACGTCGCCACTTGATCTTTGGCTTCGGCGACCAGATCTGTATGTTGCTGCCGACCAAAAAATAGATAAGCTGCAAAAGAACAAGAGATTAACAATGCTGCTGCAGCTGCGCCAAACCAAATCTTTCGTCTTAAAACAGGGCTGTTATCTTCGGCAAACGATAGTTGCTCCTTTACACGATCATATGCGTTGTTACTATCAAATGTAGCGATATGCTCCAAAGCCTTTTGCTGGAGCTGTTTGCTTCTTACCTTCGCATAAAGCTGCTGGTTGGCCGGTGCATCGCTCAACCAATGCGCAAGCTCGGTTTGCTCCATAGGGCTTAAATCATTGCAGGTGCTGCGCGCCAGCAATGAGGCAATATGAATTAAGTGCTCCTCGTCCTTCCTATCCATCAAATGTAGTTTCTACTAGAGTATACAGCACCGAATGCAAAAAGTACTAAACTTTTTAAAAAAAATTAAATTTTCTCGAGGACAAACGCTCCCATCAGCAATAAAAGGAACGATTCTTTATGAAGATGTTTACGCAAAAGCGCTAACGCACGCAATTTTTGGTTTTTTACTGTCTGTAGGGCGATACCCATTTCATCCGCCACTTCTTGATTCGTCTTACCGTCTAAGTAAGTAAGCCGGATAATTTGTTGTGCTTTATCGGGCAACAAATTCAGTGCTACCTGCAATTGCGCCATTGTTTCACTATATATAATTGTGTTATCCTGCCCTTGCTGGAATTCATCCTGTTCCGCTACATATCTATTTACCCGGCCGGCCCGGCGATTTTCCGCAAGCTGGTGGTTAATACCGACGCGCCGGGCAATTTGATAAAGGGATGCCTTCAGGTGTGTCAAGTTCTCAAAAGATCGGCTACCTCCCCACAGTTTTATGAAGCTTTCCTCGGCAATATCCTCAGCATCTTGTGAATTTGAAACGAAATGTGTGGCGAAATAGCATATCCTAGCATAATATCTATGAAATATATGCTGAAAAGCCGACTCCCTGCCATCTGAAAACTCTTCTAGCAGCTTTTTTTCGCTATCATACATCATTGTAAGCGACGGTTTAGATTTAAATTACTCTGCAAAGGTAGTACTTCTATCTTTTTAATCCGCTGCCAAGCAAAAATTAAAAATAACAATGGTTTACATGGAGTACGAAAAGCAGCGATACCTTATACTTACATCTTCCCTATCGGAGAATTGAAGGGTAAATCTGTTAGCTTAACCATAAAGTTTAGTAAAATTTACAAACCACATCACAAAACTAGCTCTCGCAATGAAACTATTCACTGCCTTTCACCATTCTACTTATAAAGGCTGCATATGGAGAGAAAAAACATACCACGTCAAGTTAAAGGCAAAAAGCTTGATATATTAGCGCAAAAGCGGTACGGCACGCAAGAAGAAGTTGTCGCCGCCTTCAATAGGGCGAAGGAAAGACTTTTTGCAATAAACGATTGGCATAAGATAACCAAGACGTCCTCAGCGACATTTGAATTATTGAATCATCTCGATCAAGCAGTTTTACGTCGACCTGAAGTCGGCGACTACGTGAAAATTGATATTCCCGGGCCGGGGAGTATTGTAGGAAAAGGATATGACTGGGTTCGTGTGGTACAAATAACGGATCGAGCCAGCGAGCGGTACGCCCAAATAACGCTACAACCCAGTATACCGCCAGCTGGACAACGTAATCGAAACGAAGTAGCCCATTTTTTCAAACCGACTTCCAGTTCGACAATTGAAATTGAAGTTCGCGAACTGGCCTTGCATGCTAACTATTTTGGAAGAAATGAGGAACCCAATACGGGAAGTGACTTATTTCTTGAGAATGCCCGAAATTCAATTATTGGTATAGGCGCAATGTTCGGGTTATCCTATCCGCAATGGAAAAAACTTGTAGACGGCTTGCTTAGTTCTTAGTATGTTATTCGCTCGCAACAGATCGTTTTTTATAGCCAATGCCTCATTGGTAAAATTGCGGTTGATTATTAGTTATTTGGCCCCTACTGTCCCGGCGTGCCTTCGCTTATCCGTACGATGTCTTTCTGTTCGACTGTGTCGCTGTGGAACAAGTCGGCCATCAGGGCATCATTTGTAACCACGGCCTGCCCGTCAAAAGGTCTCTTGGCCAGCAAGGTTAAAACACCTGCCAAAATTGTACTTTCTATAATAGCGATCTCTTCATAGATGATATTTTCCGGGTCAGTGAGCTCATATACGGCTACAGAACCTGTAAGATCCGACGCTACGGCGAACACGAATACACCCTCTAACTCCTCGAAATCTTCTTTTTTAAACTTGTAAGCACTCATATTGTATGATGGCATTTGGTAAATACTGTACTTTAGAACGAACTCAAACCGCTTTTGCCAGTTTATTTTGCATAGACATAGACCGTGTCACAAGGTTGATAAGGCGTTCGCGATAACTAGCCATCAACCAAGTCGTGTATGCACGGGTAACCTTCCCGATACATTTGACATATTCTTTCACACGGCCATCTATTTGCTTGTCCAAGATCGAGACCAGTTCGAGCGCTTCGCTTACGGTCTGCGCATTCTCCATGCACATTTTCGCATGCTGTCTAATGGAATCCCGCATCACGGTAGCGGTTTTCAAGCCGCTGTCCAATGCGTTTTGGTAGGCTGCAAACACATCGAAATCTATGGAAAGACTTAGCGGGAATTTTGCCCTCAGTTCTGGCGAAATGGCTCGTATTTCTGTTATTGATTCTTTGAGTTGTCCCATATAGCGTTCAGGATTAGCAAAAACACTTTCCCAGTCGATGGCACTGTCCCACTTTCCGAAACGATCCGTATTGTTTCCCAAATCGATGACCTGAAAAGTCTTTTTGTTCTTGGTACGTCTGGCACCGCGCCCCACCATTTGATGGTATAAGGTGATCGACGTTGTAGCACGATAGAGCATGACGGATTGGATAGTGGGTTCGTCAAAGCCCACCGTTAGCAGCGATACCGAGGTGAGTATCGCACCCCGCGTCTTTTTAAACCATTGGAGAATCTCCGCGCGCTCTTTGGCAGGCGTTCTATTGTCTAAATGTTTGATGGGAAAACCTGCCGCACGGAAAGTTGCCTCGACCTTCTTCGACGTGATTATTCCGCTATTAAAAATAAGCGTTTTCTTCTTGACGCTATGCGACCGGTAAGCATGCAAGAGCAACTCGAGCATCACGTCTGAGCCGTATAACAGATCGGAAGTTCCTATGGTGAAGTCGCCCGTTACGCCGGTTCTTAGCGTATTGAGTTCCACGTCATACTCATGGACTTTGGGTCGCGCGAGATAGCCCTGTTCGATCAATGTTTCAATGGACTCGCCCACGACCAATTCCTTATAAAACTTATTTAAGGGTAAGTTTACATCAGAAGAGAGCGGTGTGGCCGTCACACCGATAACGATGGCATTTTCGAATTTTCCCAACAGCTTCCGGAACGAGTTATGATGCGCTTCATCGACGATGACCAATCCTACATTCTTGACATCGAAGAGGCCATCGTTGATGCGCCGTTTCAGCGTCTCCACCATCGCCACAAAACATCGGAAAGGCGTTTTTCGCTGTATCCGCTTTGTCGAGCTATCGATAATTTTACTATGCAAGCCACAGTTTGACAAAGCTTTATGCGTTTGTCCACAAAGTTCTACCCTATGCGTAAGGATAAGGACGGTTTTCGATGTTGTCTCCGCATACTGACGCGCAATCTCTGAAAAAATAAATGTTTTACCGCCCCCTGTTGGAAGTTGGTATAGGAGCCGACATGCGCCACTGGCGCACTGCGTCATTTTATCAAACAAAAGATCGATATCTTTTTGTTGATAGTAATATGGTTTGCGTTTATGCATACGTGTTAGTGGCTTTGTGTATCACGAACTCACGATCAATGCTTTTTGTTTCAGGACGGGATATTTTTTTTGATCGGGTCCTTACCTGCATGCAACCGGCTGTAAAATTGCCGCTTGACTTATGCACTATGCACATGATTCATCCCTTTCTCAACCGCGTCGAGCAGCTCGTCCATGTCGAAGGGTTTAGAGAGGAATGCATCTGCGCCGGCATCGCGGGCAATATCCTCACCGTCCCTACTGGCAGATATGCAGAGCACGTATATATCTTTGCTATCGGCAGACATTTTTAACCGCCGAATCAGCTGGTCGCCCGATACCACCGGCATCCATAGATCAACGATAAACAATTGCGGCAGCAGTTCTTTGATCTTCGCCATGGCATGTACGCTATCGTTTTCCACAAATGTTTCGACGTCGATGGTCTCAAGAACCATCTGTAGCATGTCTGTGATCCCTTTATCGTCGTCACACACTAAAATTCTTTTGTTCATCCTATGGCGTTATTTTTTGTATGGTATCGTAAAACTAAATGTAGAGCCCTTCCCCAGTTCACTATCTACCCAAATGGTCCCTCCGTGCTGTAAGACAATCTGCTGGCAGATATATAAACCGATTCCCATCCCTGAAAATCTTTTCTGTATGTTTTTAACGCGGTAGAACCTCTCAAAAATTCTTTTCTTATCACTATCGCTGATTCCCACGCCTTGGTCGCTCACCATAACCTTCACCTGATCACCGAACCTCGCCAGATCGACGCTCACCTGGGCTTGATCTGGTGAATATTTAATGGCGTTTGTCAATAGATTTCCTACGACCTGGCTTAGATGGGTTTCATCGCCGTTGCAGATCACCCCCGTGCTTCCGCGTAACACAATTTTATGTTCTTTGTTGGTCAATTGCACGCTCTCGATGGTATCGCGAACCATTTTATCAAAATCAAATGCACTGTGGTGGATATCCAATTTCCCACTTTTAATCTTGGAAACATCCAATAGCTCCGCAATCAAATTATTCAGTCGCTCAATTTGTGTATCAGATTTGGATAAAATGTCTAGTGCTTTGATATTCTCTTTGGAAATAAATCGTTTTAACAGCTGTACGTACCCTCTTATCGCCGTCAGCGGCGTTTTGAGCTCATGGCTGGCAATTGACAAAAAGTCATCTTTACGCTTTTCAATTTCACGCCGATCTGTTACATCTTCGATTGCCAGTAATATCCGATCTTTGTATTTACCTTCCAACTCAATACGGTGCGCATTTAGCAGCATGGTCTTTGGCCCAATATGCGGAAAATCGTGCTCAACAACATAATCCAATACCGGATTGTTTGTTGGCAAAATTTTGACCAACAGCTCTCGCAGTGTTTCGATGTCCCATTGTCGGTTTCCCAAGTCGAACAATAGTTTGTTGATGGTCTCGGTTTCGCTCACTTTGAAAAGTTTCAGAAATGCTTTGTTGACTTTGAGCACTTTAAAATGGGGATCTAGCACAACAAGTCCTTCACGAATCGTCTCGATAATGCTGTTTAGATATTCTTGACTGCTCCGAAGATTTTCGGTACGTTCTTCCACTTTCTTTTCGACCGACTCTTTTTCCATCAACAATTTCTCTTCTACGCGCTTGCGACGTGTGATGTCATTTTGCACGCCGATAAAGTGGGTTACCTGTCCGTCCGAATCTTTTACTGGTGAGATATACAATTCATTCCAAAACAGATCCCCTTGCTTGGTGTAATTACGTATTTCGACCGTAATGTGCTGCCCCTTTTGGATAGCCTCCTTGATTTTCGCGCGCGCGGGCTGCTGTCGGTCTTCCCCTTGAAGAAACCTACAGTTGTGTCCAATTATTTCGCGCTTGCTATAACCTGTTATCTTTTCAAATGCAGCGTTGTGGTATATGATCGGATTATCCGGTAGCCGATTATCGGTAATAATAACCCCCGACACACTGGCATCCAATGCTTGGTAAATCAGCGGCGAGAGTCCCTGGTCTTCATAAGTAGATGTATTCTTCAGATTCTTTGGCATTTATTTTTCTAATAACAAGTGAAGCGTTTGCGTACCCGCAATCCACAATTGTTATTCTAACCGTTTAAAGGGAAGGTTTGTTTACCATTTGAAAAAAAGATTTTTCTGTAAGGGATGGGGAAGACTAAATTTTTGGGGGAAGAGTGGACGTTTAAGCACAAACGACTTGTCATCAGCCCTGCCTTTTTTTACTGTTGAAGGCATGTCTCATTATGGTCTAAACGTAAAAAAAGCCGTGAAGACAAAGCTACACGGCATCCATACCATACATCTTTAAATAGATCTAGGCGCCTACACTGTTTGGAAAACGCAATATGAATGTGCTACCTGCTCCTATGTTGCTTTCAACGCTTATCTGCGCACCGTGCCTATTCATAATCTTCCGAACGGTCGCTAGACCGACCCCTGTTCCTTCAAACTCCGTAGTATCACCTACCCTACTGAAAAGATCGAAAATTGCGTTCTGTTGCTCATCGCTGATCCCCACACCGTTATCCGATATGCGATAGACCGTCTCTTGATACATTGAGCTTCCGTCAATCACTACTTTTGGCAATGCCTGCTTGTGCGAATATTTGACAGCGTTTTCGATAACATTCAAAAAAACCTGAAAAAGCAATATGGGATCCCCCTCCAAATCGGGTGTTTTTAAAACTTCCAGTTGTAGTTGATCATTTGCTCTGCTGATGAGCAAATGGTCTTTGATTTCATTGATCAGCGACTTCATATTGACGCGCTGTTTATTGACGAAACGCTGCCCAACTTTAGAATACTCGAGTACGGTCTGCACCATTTGATTGAGCCGGGACGCGCTACCTTTGATCTTATCAGCCATATCGAGTATGATAGGCTCCGAAGACTTGCGTTGTATAAGCTCCGCGTAAGCCTTTATCGCCGTAAGCGGTGTTTTTAGATCATGCGAGATCGTGTAGGTAAACGAGTCAAGCTCCGCATACGCATCGCGCAATTTGTCGTTCAGCAGGCGCAGTTCATCGATTTTCCGGGCAATCGCGAAATTCAGTTCATCCTTGATCTTCACAAAAACTTCCACTTCTACCTCTGTCCAATCATCAGACTGTCCGCGACATTCCTCAACCCACTGTTCGAACGAGTTTCGCGGCGAGATAAAAGGTTTTCCGGACGCATCCATAGACACCAATTTGGTGGGGTCGCCTGCCCAAGTTACTGTAGACGCCCGCTCCGGCCTGAACAGGATAAGGCAATCCTTTATCCCATGCGTCAGTCGGCAGGACAGCAGGCCCGCAAAACGACTGCTATCGAGTTTTATTGCTTCCAAGTCTAATTCCGTGCTGTAACTCCGTAGGCAATGCTGATCCTCCATCACCACAAATTGATGGGCTATTTGCTCGATCTGATCGTCGCTAGGCACATCTCCCACGCTATAAACAGCGCCTTCAAAGAACAAAACAAAACCTGATGCACGAAACGCTTTCAATATTTGCGATCCGCATTGCTCCACCAGCGATACAATCCTTTCGTTATCTATCAAACTTCGTGTAACATCAATGATGATGCCTTGTAACTTGATCCGTTCTTTTTGCGCAAGCTCTTGGTCGCGCATACCAATACACGAACTCAACACCTGGCCTACTAGCTTGGCCGTTTCTCGCTGTTTATAATTGATAAATCTGGGCGAATAGTTATGGCAGGCAATCAAACCCCACAAGATATCGTCCACCACAATAGAGACACTGAAACTGGACGATACGCCCATATTCTTCAGGTAACGTATATGCATGGGCGATACCGCGCGTAAAGAGCTGTTGGTTAAATCCAATGGCTTATCGATGTTAGCCAGCAAGCTTGCGGGCGGTTGATCTACGTCGGCGATTAGGCGTGTAGGGTTAGCTTTGTATAACGCTCTTGCCTGTGAGGGGATGTCTGCCGCCGGATAATGAAGACCCAGCCATGATTCGAGTGCAAGTTCGTAATCTTCAGCGATCACCTCACCGTGTCCGTCGGGATGGAACTTATAGATCATTACCCGGTCGTAGCCTATAATTTTACGAACCTGTATAACCGCATTTCTTAGGATCGTTCCAAGCTCCCGATCGGCAAGCATTTGTGAAAGTCCTGCGCCGACTGTATTTTGCGGATCCTCAAATAGACTTGAATATTCCGGTTCGATATCCAATAGGTAATGCGTGTCACTTTTACTGATGATTAAGTTGTATGGGGTGTGCTCTATACGAATGGCATAGGGATTGACAGGCCTGAAAATCTCGTTCTGATTGGCCAAATCAATAAGATCCAGTATAAAATTACTGTCCTTCTGTTTTCCAAAAAACTCATTGAGCAACCGAACACTATGCCCAATGATTGCATCCGCTGGTACCTTCGACGCCTCAATTAAATTATCGCTTACATAGCATACAATTCCCTGGTTGTCAATAGCAATCAACAAGCCATGCGCTTGTATACCGCCAGGAATGTGAATAGGCTCCTTACTGCACCATTCCTCTGGATTTACTTCTTTATCGAAATTATTCGTTAAAGCCATGCCGATAACTTTTTCCATTAAAAAACGTTTTCCCTAACACACACCCAAAAGACTGTTATCCACCGCAATTCTTCCTGAGAATACCTGCTTGTTTTAGTCGATATGGAACGCTGCAAATCTACATATTATTTCCAATAAAAAGCATTACTAAACATTATGCGATATCGTTCAATTGACCATCTCCTGCTAGTATTAAGAAAGTAGTAAGCTGCATTTTTTCAAGAGGCAGAACCTGTGACATCGTATGGGTAATCAGCCGACGCAGCTAGTCGATCCCGTTTATTTAGAAAAATTAGGAATTTTGGTTGAACCATTATTCGACTTCACAGTTATTATGGTGTTAATAATAGAGTTATCTAGACAGTTACCGCTAGTTATATGTCATTATCGCCCGAGAGAGAAAAGAGCAATACGTTGGATAATACAAGTACAGACATGATGGCCTTCGTCTATGCCGCACTGGATACCTGCGCGTCGGGCGTCGTGATCACTGATGCACGGTTGTCGGATAATCCAATTATCTACCTCAATAAGGCTTTCGAAAAAATGACCGGATACAGTGCAACGGAAGTGATTGGGCGTAACTGTCGCTTTCTGCAGGGAAAAGATAGGCAGCAGGAAGGACGATCCACATTGCGGGCCGCCATGCGTCTTGGCCGCGAAGCGTCAGTAGAAATAAAAAACTACACCAAAGATGGTCGGCATTTTTGGAATGAACTGCACATCTCTCCCATTCGCAACAAATCAGGAACAATTACGCATTTTATCGGCGTCCAAAATGATATAACCGCGCGAAAAGATCAGGAAGAGCGGGTTACAATGGAATCTATGGCTGCCGAGCGCGAGATCGCACGCCGTGCAGAAAATCTACTCATCAGTGAAAACTATTTCAAGACTATTGTAGAAACCATCGGGGAAAGCATGATCGTTACAGACCATCATGCAAGAATCGTGAATGTTAACGATTCTTTCTTGCAAACCTTCAAACTAACGGAATCTGAAGTTTTGGATAAATATCTATTTGATATCGCTACGTTCAGCAAGCTGCCCGTGCTCCGCGAGGCGATCAGCAATCTGCTGGTCACGGAAGATAGAATAAAGGATTTAACGATACAGCATAAATTTCCGTATATAGGCGAAAGAACGCTCAAATTCAATGCGAGTCGCGTACAAATGGAAGGGCTATTTAAAGATCGTCTATTGATCGTTATTGATGATATAACGGAAAGTAAGATTTTTGAGAAGCGCAAAGAGGATTTCCTGAAGATGGCTAGCCACGAACTTAAGACGCCATTAACCGTCATCAAAGGATATATACAATTGATGAGCAAGATGCTGGTGCCGAGTTACCAACAAATGGGCAATATCTTGGATAAATCCGCAGGTCAGGTAAAACGATTGGAGCAGCTAATCGATGAGCTTTTAGACGTTTCGAAAATAGATTCGGGGAAATTGCAAGTATATAACGCCATATTTAATTTCGACAACATGATATTAGAGGCTGTGGATCGTATCAACAACGAATGTGCGATACCGCTGGTGACGGTACACGGTTCAACATCGATTGAGCTGGACGGCGATGAGGTACAGCTCTCGCAAGCTTTTGTCAATCTATTAAACAATGCGATTAAATTTTCTCCTGCACACAAGCCGGTGGAGGTAAATCTTGCCAATATAAAGAACCACATCAAGGTTTCGGTAAAAGACCATGGTATAGGTATTCACGTATCCGATCAGGAAAAGATATTTGAGCGTTTTTACCGGGCTTCACACACGCAAGAAAAGTTTCCCGGTATGGGAATAGGCTTATATCTCACGGAGACCGTAATTAAGCAACATGGCGGGTCCATTTGGGTAGACAGCGAACCCGATCAAGGTGCGACCTTTAGCTTTATTTTACCGCTGGATACCAAGCAAAGGTCTCCTTACGATTAAAATTATCTCGTGTGTGGCCAGCAAAGGCATACATGTTAATTTTAGGGCATGGAGGGGGGCTTATAAGTCCGATACAGCAGCAGCCGTATCGGACCATAGTGGCCAACGCTACCCAGGCAATCTACCTACGATATTTTCAAGACCGAAGCGATCTCATTTTTCTCCGCATCCTTTGGTAGCGTAACCTCCAAAAAGTCATCATGCTGGACAAAACGCAAGCGCCCCGCATACCCGAGTAAGTTTACTTCGCTAACTTTTTTTCCTTTGGCATTTTTCCTTCCAAGTGATTTGATACGAACGGTATCGGTTTCAAGGATTCCCATTATTGTTGCAAACAGGTCTTTTCCCTTTGTCGTAAAGCGCATATCCTCTGCCGTGAAGGGTTTGCCTTTGCCTTCGTTAAACCCCTGTGCATGCAGCTCTGGCGCTTCGGCTTGCGCCGGACCTTCCCCAAAAACATGCCAGGGCCTAGTTCCGATAATGGCCTCCGCATTAACCTCCATCCATGCTGCAATACCCTCAACTACATGACGTGCTTTATTATCTAAAGAACCGTCGCCACGAAGCGGCACGCTTAAGAGAAGATTCCCATTTTTGCTGACGACATCAATCAACATGTGAACGACCGTCTTCGCAGATTTGTAGTGTCCGGAGTCATATATCCTTCGATCGTAGTGCCAGGCACCTATACAAGTACACGTTTGCCACGGTTCCGGTTCAATTTTGTTGCTTTGTCCCCGTTCGATATCCCAGACCATACATTTACGTTGCTGTTCATTGAGGATTTTCCCGTTGATTACAGCCTGCAGTTTGCCGTTGTTCCATTTTTTATTCTGGTTATAATAATGGGCAGCAATTTGTAATCCTACGTCACTTATAGGCCAAAGCGGGAGCGCTGTGTCATCAAAATATACCACATCGGGACGATAGTTATCTATCAGCTCAATCGTACGGTCTTTAAAGTTTTCGCAATATGCTTTCGTGGGCACATTTACGCCCGAATCAATGTCCCAGTGCCATTGCCCATGGATGGTATGTCCTTCCTCGCTACCTTTGCTTAGCGGATGGTTCTGAGCGTAGAGCTCCTGCGGATCCAATCCTTGCCACCATGCGCCGCTACCATCCGATTTGTTCAGTTTGCCATCATACGGCACTCCTTTTAACGGCCCTTTCTTATCAGATCGTTGGGCAGTCTCATACCAAGTCCACGCATGTGCCGCGTGCACACTTACACCAAATCGCATGCCCTTCTTCCTTGCTGCTTTTTCCCATCCGCCGATGATATCTTTCTTGGGACCTACTTTCGTGCTGTTCCATTCGTGATGGCTGCTATTGTAAAGATCCAGGTTATCGTGGTGATTGGCTAAGGCCATAAAATATTGCGCACCGGTACGGGCGTACAGTTCCATTAGATTTTCTGCATCCCATTGTTCTGCTTTCCATTCATTGATCACATCCTTGAAACCGAAAGTTGATGGGTGCCCGTATCTTTCTAGATGATATGTATACTGGTCAGACCCTTCTTCATACATGCCCCTCGCATACCAGTCGCCGCGTTCCGGCTGACACTGCGGGCCCCAGTGGGCCCAGATACCGAACTTTGCATCTCGAAACCAATCCGGAACTTGATAGCTTTCCAAAGATGCCCAATCGGGACGGAACGGAACTTTTGCCCAATTTACCGCTTGCCCATGGGAAAATTTGCTGAGGTAAAGCGCTGGAATAGCTGCTCCCAGCATCTTAATAACTGTTCTCCTATTCATAAAATTCTTTTGCTTTATCCTTCCGACCAATAGCGTTAGCTTCCTAAGTTGGTAAGCTAGCCACATTTCTCCGGTTTACAAATGGGTTATTATCGCTTATACAAAGTTAAGATGCTCCCGCGAAAACAACGGCTACGTTATCGATGAAATATTGCACTTTATCGACTTCTTACCGTACTTACATAAGGCATATAACGATATGATACATTCAAAAGCAATCGGATAGCGACAAAAGATAAGTAACTTTGCCGAGACAATGCACCTATCCATTTTAAACCGTCGTGGAAAAAGCTAAATTGAAATTGCGATACTAATTTGGAAAGACACATGAAAAGAGAGCGACACGCGTTAGATTTTATCTTGTTGAACATCGGTTATGCGGAACATCACGCGGACTGGAATTGGAAAAACATCAACAGTCCATTTACTCGAATTCACTTGGTAACGAAGGGTTCCGCCAACATCATTCGGAACGGCGAGAAGATCGCATTAAAGGCCGGTCATCTATATCTAACGCCGGCTTACACCCCCCACGGATACGAATGCAACGAAAAACTTGACCTTTTTTATCTACATATCTACGAAAGCCCGGATAAATCATCCAGTATTTTTGACTCATTGGAGTTTCCCATAGAAATTAAAGGCGACCAGCTTGCATTTGATTTGATAAAACGGCTACACCAAATTAATCCCGGACGTGAACTATCCTATTACGACCCGAACGACTACGACAATTCTGAAGAGCTTATCAGGAATATTGCGCTGCAAGGGAGTATGCCTTTTGCGCTGGAACTAGAAAGCCGAGCGGTCATCCAACAAATTCTTTCTCGCTTCTTCTCCCTTGCAAAAGAGAAATCTCCTGACGTAGATGAAAGGATGGCTCGAGTTCTAGACTACATTCACGCACATATTGACACCGCGATACCCATCTCCAAACTAGCTGAAATATCCTTTTTGACGAAAGACCATCTTATTCGATCCTTTAAGAAGCAAATCAACTGTACGCCCAGAAAATACATCAACCGTAAAAAAATTGAGAAAGCACAGCTCATGCTATTGGTAGGCGACTATAGCGTGCAGCAGCTCGCTTTCAAACTAGGCTTTGAAAACGTTTTTTATTTTAATCGTCTTTTCAAAAAACTAACCGGCGAAAACCCCACAAACTACAGAAAAAGGCTTAAAAATTTTGCCGAACAATAAGTAGTAAGTCGTATACCACGCACGCCAATCGGTACCGTGCGCCAACGTTTCCATTATACTGCTTTCGCATTCATGCTACGATATGCCCCCTGCATATCGCTGCCGAAGCCAAATACTGACTTTCACCAGGAGAATAAGTACTGGAACCTCGATCAACGGTCCAATCACCCCAACAAAGGCCTGTGGCGAGTCTATTCCAAAGATAGCGATCGCAACGGCGATTGCCAATTCGAAATTATTACCCGTAGCGGTAAAGGCTATGGATGCATTTTTTTCGTAAGGTATGTGGAGCATTTTATTGAGAAAAAAGCTTACGAAAAACATGGATACGAAATAGATGACCAGCGGTATCGCAACACGCAAAACATCTAATGGCAATGCCATTATGCTATCCCCCTTAAGACTAAACATGAGGACAATTGTGAAAAGCAGTGCGTAAAGGGTAAGTGGCGAGATACGCGAAATAAACTTCCGATTGAACCAATCGACTCCCTTGGTTTTGATCAGGTAAAGCCGGCTGAAAAACCCTGCCATGAAAGGGATGCCTAGATAGATCAACACACTTTGCGTGACCTCGACCATGGATACGCTTACCGACAAATTTGCAAGGCCGAAGTGGGCGGGCAGTACATTGATAAATAGCCACACGAGAAAGCTGTAGGAAAAAATCTGGAAGATACTGTTTAGTGCAACAAGCAATGCGGCATATTCGCGACTTCCCTTTGCGAGATCATTCCACACAATGACCATCGCAATGCATCGCGCCAATCCGATCAAAATTAAGCCAACCATATAATCTGGCTTATCGCCCAAAAATAGAACAGCAAGCACAAACATCAGGAGTGGCCCAACAACCCAGTTTAGCAGCAATGAAATACCTACAACTTTCCCATCCCGTAGGGCGATGGGCAGCAGTGTATAATCTACCTTGGCTAAGGGCGGATACATCATCAAGATAAGCCCAGCTGCCAAGGGTATGTTTGTCGTCCCTAAGCGCAATGCACCAATCAGCTCGGAAAATGCTGGATAAAAGTAGCCAATGCATATGCCGACGAGCATGGCGAGAAATATCCAGAGCGTAAGCAGCCTATCCAAAAGTTTTAATCGAGTTTGCATCATCTACTTTTGATTTTTGAAAAAACATATAGCATCTCGCGAGCGATCTCCAAACTACGCATAGCGTAGACATTTGCTTGCTCTTGCGTGCCATCCGATATCTTAGGATCCTCGAACGTCACAGGAATTCTCTTCTCCGCACCTCCAACAAACGGACAACCGGCATCCGCCTGCGAGCAGGTCATGACCGCCGCAAAACCAGAAGAAGGATTAAAGGCATGATCATAGCTTTTGGAAAAGCCGATTATGGGGAGCGTATCTTCGGCATACTTAATAGCGTATATGGGGTTGCTTCCCTCTGCAATGTTAAGCACAAGTAAACCTTGATTCGACAATGTGTTGGCGACCATTGGAAAGAGCGCCGTCTCCTCAGTACCGCCGGAATAGCAATGCACATCGGGTATGCGAAAATAGGCCGCGGCCACCTGCGCCCATACCTGTGCGAGATGACTTCGCCGCGAGTTGTGGGTACATATGAAATGGAGGTCGATAGACTCCCTTTCGTTCGCTTTTCGTTGCACGTAATCGATAAGTGGTTGCAGCGTCTGCATACGATCGTCGGATTGCATTTTGTCCCATCGTAGCTGGTTAATGGTCGTCAATAATGTCGCGTACATAATTCGAGGTAAAGATCTAACTACAGTTTGAATTGGGGCCGCAACAAGGTGCTTGCTGCACAGGTAGTGTTGATAGGCCGATATCATCCTTGGCAAGAGGGATTCCGCAGGCGTCCGGAGCAAGACATGCCGTGCTCATATTACGGAGCAAAAAAACCCCGTCCTTAAAGTCAAGTTCGTACTTACCGATGGTTTCTTGCTGGTATTCTACTTCGATTTCCCCATCTTCGATCCCGAGCTTCTCCTCGGACATCCGTATAATATGCAGCAACTTGGCTGGCTTAAGCCGATGCTCGTAATCGTCGGCATTCCATAGTTGGAAATTCACAACACGCGCCGTGCGGACCACCCCACCACAGTCTACAAAATTCTTGGTAATCTGTCCCACTTCGGTTACATGAAAATGTTCGGGAACAACCGTACCATTCTCAAGCTTAAAAACGACTTCCTGCAATGCCGGCAGGATACCTTTGATTTCTGAAAGTTTCATGGTAAATAAACTGCTATTTAATTGTAATCTATATATTGCTATATAACGATATGATAAATAAAAAAAGTCTAACAACATTCGTTGACTTGGACATCCTGATTAAAAAATGAATTAAATTCCTTCTGTAACTCCTTCCAAACGGCTTGCTCAATACAATAGCAAACTGATTTTCCTTCGATTGAACCCTTAATGATACCAATACTCTTCAGTTCCTTAAGATGTTGCGAAATAGTCGCTTGCGCCAATCCCAGTTCGTCAACAAGATCGTTGCAAATACAAGTTTTCTGATTGATAATGTATTGTAAGATCGCTAACCTAGCTGGATGAGCCAATACTTTGAGCCATACAGCTAGTTGATTCTGTTTTTGCGGATAGAGATCTGTTTTCGTTACGCCCATCTTTTTGGAATATAATCGCAATATTACGATATTAAAAACAACTGACCAAATCATCCTTATCTTTTTTATCTATATTTGACATTTTGGGAATTGACTAACGACATTCGAAGCTCGATTAAGCAACTTGCAGCTGGCTGTTCAGGAACCTTTCTGGTATACCGCTACCTTACACATCAGCCATACAAAAGAAATGACCTAGGCTTTGGAGGCGAAATTGCCTCGCGGATGGACATTTTCCTCTCGCGTGGAGGGTAACGACGTCCATCCAATAAATGTCGAAAGTCGGAATACGACGCAGATAAACGTAGCGTTATACTTATGTCTCGCGGAAGGTAATTTATTCAATAGGTAACGTGATGCTGAACGTAGCACCTTTTTCCCCATCACTCTTTACAGCTATCTCACCATCATGTAACTCCACAATCTCCTTACATAAATATAGACCGATGCCGAAACCGGCTATCGAGCCCATTTTTATGTTCTGCACCCGATAATAACGTTCGAATATCTTATCTTGATCGTCAATGCCAATACCCATGCCCTCATCTCGGACAGAAATCACAACGGTGTGTCGATCAATCCGCTTATAGTATAAGTCGATGCGGGATCCAACGGGAGAATATTTAACGGCATTGCCGATCAAATTATGTATGACTTGGGATATCTTTTCTCGATCAGCGTAAAGAACCATGTTTTCCGTTATGTCAAATACAACCTGGTGGCTATGAATAGTGTGAACGACTTCTTCGTGCAAATCTTCCAGCAGCATTTTCAGATCGACATACGATTTTTCGAGCACCATTTTTCCGGAATCCAGCCGTGAAATATCGAGAAACCCGTTAATCATGACGGTCATATTATTTACCTGACGTAGGGACTTATCCAACAAATTTTGGGGAGCGTAGCCATCAGAACCTAAGATGCCACGCTGCATCAACTGCAGGTATGCCTTTAAGGAGGTCAGCGGGGTTTTCAGTTCATGGCTCACCATACCGATAAATGCGTCTTTTCTCTGTTCATCCTTCTTCTGTTCCGTAATATCCCGTAGCGTTCCATTTAAACTCAATGCGCTACCCATATGATCATAAAAAACTCTACCCCTAGCCTGTATAAGTCTAGGTGTAACGTCATACGTCGATTTGATTTGGTATTCAATAGCATAATTTCCATCCGATTCGGTACCCAATGAATGTTCGATTGCATCAATGACACGATGCCTGTCCTCATCAACAATTACCGCTAAAGCTTTGGACAGATCGATATGGTCTACCGGCTCAAGGCCAAACCATGTGTGCAAAAGATGGTTCCCGGCAAAAAGGTTTGTAGCAGGCTCATAATAGAAAGTCGCCAGATTTCCTGCATCGATTGCCAAGGCAAGCATGTGCTGGTCTTTTTCATTTTTTCTCCGTTCGATTACTTGTTCGGTAATTTCCTCCAATATGACCAACACGCCCGTGACATCGCCTGTAGACGAAAATATCGGCTGATAAATGGAATTTACAATGGCCTCTCTTGCCCCACCTTGGTGATATAAATTTACCGTAAATTCCTTGTTGGTCTTTCTTTTTCCTGTTGCATAAACCTGATCTAGCCAATTATACACCGGTTGCCCCGCTAATTCAGGTCTTGCTAGCTCATGCGGCTTGCCCAGCACCTCGTTCTCGCTGCGGCCCCAAATATGGAGTATAGCCGGATTTGCAATTTCGATGATATGTCTTGGTCCCTTTAACATCGCTATGCCAACAGGAGCTTGTTCAATGATTGTACGGACGTGTTCCCTGCTTTCGGAAAGCAGTCTCATAGAAGCCATAAGGTCCCTATTGGTGACGTAAAGTTCTGCGAGCGTTGCAGACATTTCAGCTTTCAACAGATCTTCATTTTTTTCTTTCTCCCGTACCTGCTGCAGATAAGCTTTTTCCGATGTTACCTCACGAGCCGTATTCAGAATGCACCACGTTTTTCCATGCTCGTCACATATTGCTCGGTATTCATAATCGTAAAAACCGATCCTTCTTGTCCCGTTATGGATCAGTTCTGCAGGAGCCCCTTCCACCGCATAGCTTTCTCCCGACCTCCATACACCTTGGAGGATCGCTAGAAAGGGCTGGTCCGCTAGTTCCGGGATTGCGTCCAAAAGCGGCATACCGATTACTGACTCCTCTTTGCCCCAGAGCCTTAACATGCCGATGTTGGCGAATCGGATGATCATATTTTCATCCGAATATATTGCTGTCGGCTCTGGCGAAAGGCTAAGCGCCTTTAAAACGATATTATCTTCGAACTGGTTCTGCTGATTATTCTGTACGGTGCTCATCAATAACCAAAGATATATAATTTCTCACATAGCAGCTTCAGTAACCCTATCATAACAGTGCAAAAATACAAACCGTGATTTCGCGCAACCTACTAGCGATATAAAAAAGAAAGCATCTATTTTTAGGATACCCTTCAAATTTGATCTGATGCCCCAAAGTCTTTGTCTTAAAACAGAAGCGTATATGTTGTTCACAAAAATTATCTTTCCGGAACAACATATACGCCGAGGCTGGGTAGCATCCTAATCAGCTACCTCGAATATAGCTATGTTAAGAATGGAACTTTGGACGCTACTTGATGAAGGAGGCAATTATCTTTTCCACATTTTCGCCTCGTAGATCTTTCGCGACAATCACCCCCTCTGGGTTAATTAAAAAATTCTGAGGGATAGCCGTGATTCCGTATTTAACGGCCAACCCCGTCTTGAAATCCTTCAATTCGCTGACCTGCTTCCACGGCATTCCATCCTGTTCTACCGCTGTAAGCCAAGCCGCCCGGCCTTCGTCGAGAGAAACACCTACAATTTCAAAATTTTTGTCTTTAAAAGCTTCATATGCCTTTAATAAATTTGGATTTTCGGCACGACAAGGCATGCACCAACTTGCCCAAAAGTCAACCAAGACATATTTCCCCCGTAGTGACGAGAGTCTAAAGATATTACCATCGATATCCGGCTGCTCAAAATCTACTACTTTACCTATAGCAATTTGCTTCGCCTTTTCATACTTTTCGGTTAATCGTTGTCCGTTAAAGCTCGCCAAAACCCGTGCGCTTAGAGGATCGTAGTATTTTCCAAACGTGGCGGGATCTATGACCGCCGTTTTATTCTCCAATATCAGATCCAACGCCACATATGAATCCGGATGGCTGAAGATAAAAGAGTCCAAGACCGCTTCGATTCTGGCATGTACCGGTCGGGCTTCGGCCTGGATCGCCTGTATGGCCAATGTATCCTTCACTTTCGCATAATACACCTTGGAGAAACGCGCGGTGATATCTTTAAATTGCGCCAGTAAATCTTTCGTTAACAAGTTATATGCATTGAAATCTTCCTGTGCGGCGGTACCTTTGATCGTCGCATTTGATAAGCTGTCTTTGCCCTTTACACGGTACGTACCTTTTTCCAGATAAAATTGCTGATAATCGGGCGCAGTGGCTTCCTTTTTAGCAACAGAACTGTTGATCGGTCTATACGAAAGCTGAGCCTTGTGGGCAAATGAGGTCGTGCCATGGAAACTAAACCGCCCTTTCTTGACGATAGCACTATCTAGCGCATTCTTTCCATGACTGTTCACGTAGCTGAGTACAATCTTACCTCCTGTTTCTAATGATGGAATACGCCCTTGTATCTCAAACCTATCTTGTGCCATGCCACAACTTGCATGAAGAAGTAATAATACGGCAATCACCTGTTTAATAGCATCCATATTTACTTTATTTAATGAGTTCTTTAAGTTTTTGCGTTAGTGCCTCTCCTCGAAGATTTTTAGCTATGATGAACCCGTTGGGGTCGATCAAGAAATTCTGCGGCACAGCGTTGATGTCGTACATCACCGCAACTTCATTTTTCCATCCCTTGAGATCACTCACGTGGATCCATGGCAGACCATCGTTCTCGATCGCTGCCTCCCAAACTGCTTGGCCACCCGGATAGTCCAGTGATACGCCAACGATCTCGAAGTTTTTACCTTTCAATTCATTGTAAGCCTTGACGACAAATGGATTTTCAGCCCGACATGGAGCACACCAGCTTGCCCAAAAATCCAATAAGACATATTTCCCTCGTAGAGAAGAAAGTGTAAAGGGCTTGCCCTTGACGTCATTTTGTGTAAAATCTGCGGCGAGCGCTCCGGTCTGGCGACGCTTGCCGACTTCTATCTTCTGTGCCGTGCGCACACCCAGCGGAGTTGATTTCAATTCTGCTGAAAACCTTTCGAAAAGCGGCGCCTCGACTGAGGGATCGAACTTGCTGTCCAATATAAAGGTGTAAAAAGTATGTAGTCCGGCAAAGGAATCTAGATGGCGCTCGACAAAATTACGGTTGATACTCTTGTTTTGTGCGACGAGCATTTTGATACTGTCGGCCGCTATCTGCCGTTCATGCAGTGGCTTTACGAAAGCACCATCCGCGGTTTTTGCACCATATACTTTCTGCAAGCGCATAATCTGCGCCGTTACCGGCCTGATCAATGCTTCCCGATCCCGATCTTGGCGATCAGTGATTGAACCGCTGACGATCGCGGAACTAATAGAGTCTTTACCCAAAAAAGCAATCTCCGAATTTTCAATAAAGAAGCTCTGCATTTCCTGTCGTGGTACAGAAAGATTATTCCCATAGCTTTTAACAGTTAAAATTGCCTGCTGTGGCTCATCCACACGGCCGGAAAAAAGAAACATCCCTTCTTTGATCTCGGTCGAATCCACTTCTTCCCATCCGCTCTCTTTCAAAAGGACAAGATAGGCTTTGGCATCCCCCTTAACGGCAGATAGATTGCCTGTTATCCTGTAATTTTTCTGTGCTCCAGCCAGTAGAGGCAAAAGCAGTAAAGCTGTCATGATTTTTTTTTTCATCATATTCAATTGTTTATTTTAATTTCTCAACATAATTCCGCTTACCAGCACCACGCTAAAGGTCAAGTTGCCAGATTGAAAGGGAGCCGCTTCTAAGATGGTCGCCCGTAGGTAACGCGCTGTTGTTGGCGAAGGTAAATTGATGGTGTATTTTCGTGCAGTATTTCGGATATCGACCGGAAAGGTCCCATGATCGACCCACACCGTGTTGTCGGTACTTGTTTCTATTTTTACAACTCGAGGATCACCTCCCGTCGTGTTGTAGTTAATATTGCTACTGGTTGGATAAAATATATCGATGCCAGAAAATCCCACTTCGCGCGCATAGTCTATGTTTAGCGACTGCGGCAAACTTTCGGACGTCGCACTTGCCCAGTATGTTGTGCCGGTGTTTGCATCGATTGCGCGAGCGGCTGTGTTTGCTCCGGCTGTTGAGCTAGCGGTAGCCGTCACCGCAAATCCCGTATGGTCTACATACAGCGGCTGCCCTGTTTTAAAGACATAATACGCTACCTGCCGTGTACCGGGATCCTGTACGATTCCGTCCAAAGCAGTTATGGCGACGGGGAGCACATAGGTGCTGTGCGGCCTTAATAAATTTTGGAAACCAATATTCACTATCGCCGGATCGGAAAAGCTGTTCCCGACGTGCAGAGGCACGGTGGATTTATAAAACAAATAGTTTAAAGCAGGGAGCAATATAGCATCGGGATCATATTTTTCTTTATAAAGATCTATTTTAGTTGTATCGGGATCGAACGTCACATAATGCAAGTCCGAAGCCGTACCTTCCCGCAATGCAGCTTTCATTTCCAAGCTCAGCAAAGACGGTTCTTTAATGTCCAAATCAGTTGCTACAAAATCCTGCGTCCCCGGTAGATCAAACATGACGGCGTCCGCCGCAAGTTGTCCAGGTTTGGACTCATCTTTTTCACAAGCTGTAAGCCATATTCCCAAGAAAACAATGGCATAGATAATACATGTATTAATTTTCATAGTTTTACGGATTTTGTACCATATCAGGGTTGTAAATCATTACCTGAAAAGGTATCTGTAAGGTGTATTTTGTGCTATTAGGCTCCAGCGTAGCTATAATCTCATCCTGTGCATTTGTACGCGTCACGGTAGCCATTCGCCCTTCCATACCGAGACGTCGCATGTCAAACCACCGCAAACCGTGGAATGGAAATTCACGCCGCCGTTCGGAAAGTACCTCATTTAGAATCGTTTCCCGATCATTTGAGGAAAACGTTCTGGCAGGTCCCGTGTACCGATTGATACGTACCACGTTCAAATGTGCAAGTGCCTCGACCAGCTGATTAGACCGGCAAGCTCCTTCTGCTGCAATCAGATGCATTTCCTGAACCGTAGTGCCGGAATTTGTCAATTGAAATACGGGCGTAATGGCGAGGGCGTAAAACATTGTTGCCCCCCTTAACGGACTTGCAAAGTTATAATATAGTAAAGTTGAGCGTGCGTCGTTGCTGGCAAATAGATCCTTCAAGTTTTGGGATATCGTCAATCCTAATGCAACAGATGACCGGCCGTAAATAACGTCAGGATGTGATACCACATTTGTTGTTGTGGGAAATGTGGCAGAATTGGTAAAATCAATCATATTTGCCCGTGTATTGGCTAGTGCTAACTCCGCAAAACGCCTCGCCTCATCATATTCGCGTCTGCATAGATAAACGCGAGCCAACACGCTGTAAGCAGCCGCCCTCGAACCGCGAAAGCGTGCCACCGTATTATCTGACGGAAGGTCGGGTATGGCAGCATGGATATCATCGATAATGTGTTGATATATCTGTTCGACCGTTGATCTTGGCGGTACCGTTTGACTAACATCGTCAGAGGTGATATAGGGTGTGGCCAAATCTGAGGAAGCTGTTCCCGCGTCGAATGGTTTACCATATTCGTTGACCAGATAAAAATAGGAATGGGCGCGGCCTAATAATGCTTCCGCTTTTAAACTTCTTTTCTGTGTTTCCGTTCCGCCCTCTGCACCGTCTATCCCCAACAATACCGTATTGAAAAGATTGATACGCAGGTAGTGTTCGCCCCATAGATTAGGGGTAGTGTTTACGTCTGTTGAAAATTGCGGAGCCCAAGTATACAGCAGTTCTGCAAACGTACTAGGCGGATTACCGATATTGGGAAGGTCTATGTTATCAGTCATATAATTCAAGATATTATCTACCGGTGTCTCTGCCGTAAGCATTACGTTATTCAGCCACTGGTCGAAATCGTTGGTAGTTTTGAGCAATTGCCTTCCCTTTGGTTCGATCTCTAAGTAGCGATCACAGCTACCGAACACCAAACATAATATCCCCAGAATAACAGCTCTATATTTTAATATTTCCATGAAAAAGATTTTAAAAATTAGTGAACAACCCTATGGTATAGGTAGGTGTTACATAAGACTTTGCGTAACTTCTTGTAGCCATGCTGAAATTGTAGCGGTTGAAACCTAATGTGTAGAGATTAGATGCCTGCGCTTTAATCTCAAAGTTTTTAAAGCCCGCTTTTTTAATAAACATCGCATCATTTAAACGATAGGAAACGGTGATATCGCCTATGGTGAGGTAGTCGCCACGGACAACGTAATTGCTGTTGTAGCGATATGCCCAACTGGGATTTGTGGCTGTCAGATCGGTGAGATTTGGAATGTCTGTTCTAGCCTCATCTCCCGGTTCTCTCCAATAATTCGCGGCTCCTGGTAAGGGACGATTATCGGATGGTGTTGGCCTTGGCACCCGCACATTAAATCCGCCGTAATAATTTACCATAGCGAACACATAAAAGTTTCCAATGTCCACGCGGTTACTTAATCCCGCATTGATCTGTGGTATGGTTGTACCAGAATACTGGACCAGGCCGGACGTCTCACTTGACATCGCAGTAGTCAGTGGTTGTCCTGTTGTACTGGTATTAACGACATATTCTGTTCCATCCAGATCAACAATAATGGGATGGCCCTCATTGTTCAACCCGATCATATTATAAGAAAACATGGCGCCCACGGGATACCCATTTACATAACCAATGACATCGAGAGCCTGCGGATTGTAACCACCCGTCCTGAATACATCAAGAACTTTACTATTGTTTTTAGCGACCACAACACCCATGTTCCAGTTAAAATTGTTCCTCGATATCCAATCAGCTTTTATACTCAGTTCCAAGCCATTATTTTGGATAGTGGCAAAATTCACCAAGGCCAAGCCCGCGCCCAAACTCGCCGACCCCGCTCCCAATGTGGGGTCGACCCGCGACGAGCCCATCACGTCAGTAGTCTTCTTAGTATAGTATTCGAAGCTCCCCGAAATATTATTGAAAACATTAAAATCTAGTCCTAGATTGAAATTTTCCGTCGTTTCCCACCGAAGCCCGCTGTTGGCGTTCGACAACAATACCAATGAGCTAAGCGTCGGTGTGTTTGATAGGTTATTTTGAGCGGCAGCAATCACTCGTGGCAAAGATAGTTTGGCTACATTTCCATTGAAGCCGAAAGCTGCTCGGAGTTTCAAAAGCTTCACCCAAGTGATGTCATCCATAAAATCTTCCCGATGCATATTCCATCCCGCGCCCAATGACCAAAGTGGTTTGTATTTATACTTGGGATCTGTACCGAATAGATTAGATTGGTCAATACGAACACTTCCTGATAACGAATACGTATTTTTATACGAATAGACGAGATTTGAAAATGCGGACACATACCGATCCTCATTGTACGATTGATTAAAGAAGCTTTCTAAACTGCCCAGCATATTGGACGTAACCAATGTTCCCCTTACGGCTGCCGACCCCGAGAAGATCGATGCATAATCTACTGGCTGCTGAAGTAAGCTCTGATCATTATAACCAAAGTACGATGCGAGGTTGCCCCGATCCAGTACGCTTCTAACTTCGAAACCGACAATACCGTTTAGCGCATGATTGTTGATTTGTCTATTATAGTTCAGTTGTCCGCGTGCGGTATATCCCGTCGAGCTGCTATTCTGTTGACGAAGAAACGCTCCATTTGGAAGATTTCTTTTAAATGTTCCTTGGGTCACCGTGTAATTGTTCACCCATCCGTTAACTTCTGCTGAGCCTTCGTTTGCCAAATGTCTAAACTCCGAGCGGGATGTTTCATACACTCCCCCAAACAATAGGTTGAAGCCTTTACCTAAATCCAACGTAAAATTAGCTATGGTTTTATAATTTAACACTTGGGTTTTGTCGTTAACGTTGTAAACCTCCGATAACGGATAGTAATTTTGATCAAGAAGACCTTGAGACATGATGTAATCGTTATAGACTGGAGCATAACCCTGCGATACAATAGCAGCAGGGTTACCATTAACATCCACATAACGTTCATAGCCCGCAAATTGGGATGGGCCCGGTACGGGGGCGGCGCGATAATTTTGGTTTTGGAACTCCGTTGTCAGTTCCAAGTTTAGCTTTTTAGAAAGCTTCAGCGTTGTACGACCCGTGAGCAATAACCTGCCATCGTCGTTATTAATCGTGTTATGACGGTTTCCTGTGTAATTAGCGGTGATATAGTATAAGGCACTAGGAGATCCACCAGACGCATTCAAGGTATGCGTTTGCGTAAGCGCAGTTCTTAAAAACAAGCGATTATAGTCACTCAGATTATCGTAGCTTGCTAATTCGGTGAAGGCATTTTCAGCTTGATCCGCAGAAATGATCCCGGCAGCAAGCTGTGCCTGGATATAGAATGGAATGGAACGGCGGACATTGCCCGCTCCAGGACTGAATAAGGTAGACCACGTTGACGGTGCGATATTAAGAGCTTGCCGCTCTCGCAGATAGTTCGCGTTGACGGCAGATGCATTCGGATCCCAGCGATACCTGCTGTAGTTCTCCTCGGGCGTTATTCCCCAAGTTGTTCTGAAATTAAATTGTGGTGCGCCCGCGCTGGCCTGTTTTCTTTCAATGACCATCACGCCATTTGACGCACGAACACCATACACGGTTGCGGCGGCAGCATCTTTCAGAATCGTTACCGAAGCGATCTCATTGGGGTCGATCATATCCAACGTAAGTTCGGTAGGATACCCATCAACGACGATCAGCGGGCTTTGGTTGGCAGACATGGTAGATATCCCCCTAATATTGAACAAAGGTCTGCTCAACTGTCCTTGCCCAGGAACTGTGCTGTTGAATGTCACATCGTTATTGATCATCAGTCCGGGAAGTCGGTTCACCAAACCGTCCAAAAAATCGCTACTGATCCTAGATTCAAATTCCTTGGTCGTAATTTGTGAAATAGCGCCCGTACTATGTTCAGGCCGGATCTTTTGATATCCTGTATTCACGGACACGCTCACTTCTTCGAGATTGTCCACGGCAATTTGCAGGGTGATAATGCCTAATGAACGTGCAGCAATCACTTCTTTTTTCGTATATCCTGTATACGTGATCACCAACAGGTCATTTTCTTTCACATTGTCCAGCACAAAGTCTCCGGAGACGTTCGTCATGACCTTTCGGAGTGTACTCTTGACGGTTACGGTTGCCCCGGAAAGCGGCACCCCTGTAGCATCGACCACACGGCCTGCTACCGTAATGGAAGACGAAACGGGAAGCTGTACGGGCGGAACAACGGCCGACAAACTCAATTTCTTTCTGCTCACCACAACAAACCTATCCTCGACGACATAATCTAGCGGCTGATCTTCAAACACAGCCCGCAATACATCGTTCAACTGCATGTTTTGGGCGTTTATAGAAATTGGCTTCGTCGTTTTTAGAACGTCGGTAGAGACGACGAAATCCACCCCTGCTTGTTCTTTGATTCTTTCAAAAATATGTGACAAGGGAACATTTTTTGCTGAAATAGTTATTCTTTGAGCAAGGCTGGCGGCACTGACCTGCATCAAGGAAATAATAAATAGTACGGTGGTTAATCGCATAATGAATAATAGTTTCCTATAATTTTTATACATTTAGTAGTTAGTTTGGCCGACGTAAAGCGATGGTTTTGCTGCTACGGCAATACGTCGTATATTCGATTGATTAAGTTAGGTTAAACTGACAGCCAACTTCCGTTATTTAAGGAAATTCGCTTCACGATAGGTAGTTACTTTGACACTATAATTTTCCTCCCTTCTATTTTAAAATGAACTTCTCCTGTTTTTTCCATCATTTTAAGCATTTGGCTGACATTCCTGTATCGGGAAATAGAGGCGTTGAGTTTCACCTCAGACAAATTATCGGTATAAACTACATCGACATCATACCATCTTTCAATCTGCTTCATGATAGCGGGTACGCTTTCATCCTCGAACCTAAAGTCCCCATTTTTCCAGGCTAGGGTCTGTTTGATGTTAGCACTTCTAACGGTCACTTTTCGGTTTGAAATAAGCACTTCTTGGCCAGGCTCCAATATTTTCGGAAGGTTTTGAGCCATCGTGCTGTACAACGGCTTGACACTTACTGACCCTTCCAACAGCGTAGTCTGCGCAACCGCATCGTCAGTATAATCGCTGACATTGAATCGTGTTCCCAAAACCTCGATTTCCTGGGTTCCGGTCTTGACCAAAAACGGGTGCTCCGTGTCTTTCGTGACCTCCAAATAGGCTTCGCCAGAAATTTCTATTCTCCGTTGTTTTGCCCCAGTAAAAGATGTGGGAAAGCGTACGGAAGAGGAAGCATTAAGCCAAATTTTTGTTTTATCGGATAAAATCAATTGATATTGTCCCCCACGTGGCGTCACAATAGTGTGCATAGGAATACTTGTCGTTCCGTAAGCCTGTTGAGAAGTAGCTGTCGCTATATCTGTCCCATCCGGATATATAAGTTCATTTTTATCGACAACTACGGCATTTTTCTCACCGATTAGCGTAACCACTTCGCCTCCGGGCAGGGTGAGCGTTGCCTTGTTTTTTCCGGGAGCTATATCACTGCCATAATTGGCGCTCGCTGCTATTTCACCTGTTTGCGGCTGCAAGATACTGTGGTAAATCGCAACCCCTATCGTGATTACGAGTGCCGCTGCTACGGCAGAAATGGCATGAATTCGCCCCCATTTTCGCGCTGTACGATCGAAGCCCACGCGTTTCATAACGTTGAGACGCATCTTGGACTCCACACGTTGTAGCTCTTCTTCGGTCAATGAGATTCGGTTCGCCCTATTCCAGCTATCGTACCAGGTTTCAAGTTGGTTCAGTTCTTCTTTTGAGCACCGTCCGAGACGATAGTTTTCTAAAATATGGTTGTCTTTTTTTCTGTTCATAAGGTAAAGTCAACATGGCCCCCATATTAACATAACAGCTTAGAACATTGGTTCGGGGATATGGGAATGGAAAAAATTAAAAAATAAATAGTTGGCTTAAAAGAATTCGCACGCCCACCTTAAAACGGAGCGTTCTAAGGGATTTTTTTATCTGATCAGCCACGGTATGCTCGGACAGACCCAGCTTAGCAGCAATTTCCTTATTACTGAGGTGTTTGAACCGACTTAGCATAAATATTTCCCGCATTCTCGGCGGCAGCGCTTTGATTTCTTCGTCAATAATTGCAGATAGTTGCTTCTCATAGAATATTTCCTCGGCGTTGGGATACACAGGTTCTGCATAGTGGCTAAGAGCAGCGGTATAGTCAGACACCACCTTGCCATGGCTTAGCATATTGAGGATGCGATTGCGCGTCATCGTGAACAAATATCCGGATAAGTTTATGTTTTTAACATGAAGACGCTTTTCCCATAGCACAACAAAGATATCTTGTACGACATCCTGCGCGGTATCCTCATCCCGAATTTTATTAAATACATGGCTATATAGCAGTTTGTTATAGCGATTAAATATCTCCGTAAATGCAGACCTATCTTCTACTACAAGTAGCGCTATCAATTCGCCATCATCCTTAAGGTCATATCGAGCCATTTCTGCAATCCATTACGTTGCTATTGATTTAGCAAGGTAGGTTTTTGCCAAAAGTAATCAAACAACGCTATTAATTTCAGGAAAATACATCAAAAACAGCAATATTTTTACAATAAAACAATTATTAATCGTGCTTATTCTAAATTCCTCAGAAAAAATTATATGGCCAGCACCTAAAGGTATGCAAAACGACAATGCAAAAGAATCTAGCTACACAAGATGAGGCCCAAATTTTGATCAATCGCTTAGGTTCTTGTTTAAAGCCATCAACTCAAAGCACATTCTGCTATTATGGTAAGGACATTTCCAAAATCCTGCCTTGTCTTCTTTCCGATTTACTATCCCGTTAGGCCATACGCTCCAATACCATTCACCACTCTTATAGTCTATCAATTTTTCTTGCGTAAATTTCCACAAACCTTGTGCGATTGCACCATAAGAGCGTTCAGGATGCAAGAGGTCTAGGTGGCTGAAACCTACGATAGCTTCTGCCTGCACCCACCAATGACATTCTTCATCGCGATGCCCATCCTTGAATTCATAAGCTATCGCGCCATTTGCCATCACCCCTTCGAGCGAAGCTTCGCCAATAGCTTGAACGATCGGTTTAAGATCCGTAAGCAGGTCTGCATCGCTTACTAATACAGCGGCCTCCCAAAGCAGCCAAGCTGCTTCGATATCGTGTCCATAGGAGATTGTATTCCCTACCACATTCCACGTCTTATCAAAAAACAGAGCCAAATGGCCGGTCTTCGGTATAAAGATTTTTTTTACGAAAATATCTATAAGGTTCTTTTGTGCAGCCAAGAGCTTATCATCCTTCCAAATGCGCAATAAATTGGAATAAGGCTCTAAAATATGCAAATGCGTGTTCATGGTTTTAACCTGATTTTCATCTTTCTCGCTCAAGCGCATATCCCCAATCGGTGACCAATCCCTCGAGAAGGCTTCCCAGTAACCATCCCCTTCTCTATCAAATGTCTTTTCGATGCACCAAAACATCTCTTTGGACAGTTGAAGAGATTCTGCGATCCCTGTTGCTCTGTAAAATTCAGAGAAACCGTACAACACAAAACCCAGTGCGTACGTTTGCTTTTTTGTATTCACAGGATTGCCCCGGTAATCGAGCTCCCAAAAGACACCGCCAAATTCCTTATCTAAAAAGTAGTCTTTGATATACCCATATGCTCTTTTGGCTAACTGAAGATAACGATCCTGCTTCAATATTCTGTAAGCTGCCGAGAATGTCCAAAGTATGCGGGCGTGCATGACCACCCCTTTATTTGAATCACGCACCAACGTGCCATTCCCGTCTATCCGACCATAGAAGCCTCCAAACTCTCTGTCAACCATCTTTTCGCTCCAAAAGCGCAATATATTACCCTCAAGAATATCTTTAAAATCCATTTTTTTTAACTAACTTTTCTGGTCTGAACGATTTGCTACATTATCTATCCCGTGTACCGCGCTTACGCGCCAATTCCGACGTTACTGTTTCCATTCGTTTTTCATCTAGCGGATAAAAAAAGATAAAAATAACAGAAAGAACGGTTCCGATTGCTGGAAAAAAACTGAGAAACATCCGAATGCCATTCAACGTTTCGACGGTTTGCTGTTGGTTTGCCTGAAAACCAAAATAGCCCAGTAACCATCCCGTTAATGCGGTACCAAATGCCCAGCCAAGTTTTTGGCTCATTGAAGATGAACTAAAAATTAGACCCGTTGCTCTATTTCCTGTGCGTAGCTCCGAATAGTCTGCGCAATCAGCGTACATTGACCACAGTAGAGGAAAAATGCTTCCGGCGCAGATGCTGATCAGCATCTGCAAGGTAAACATGAGCATCAGATCTCCTTTACTCAACCAATAAAACAATATACTTCCAACCGTGGCGGCACCCATTGCACCCATATATGTATTTTTTTTCCCTATCCGATTACTCAGTGGCGCAGCTAATACTACACCTACAATATTTGCAGCCTGTCCGAGTGCAAGATAAAGTCCACTGCGCATAAACGGAATATGGAAGAACACAATCCGATCCAAGTCCTGCTCCTGCACATAGTATTTAAAATAATATAGAGCAGCACCGTCGCGAATGGAGTTAAAAACCAGCGCTGCAACTCCAGCACCCAAAAGTATCCACCAAGGCCGGTTTTTTAACAGGTCGCCCATGTCCTCCTTAAGTGTGGATCGGTGCTGTCCATCTTCTACCACGCGTTCATTCGTCCAATAGAAACATAGGAGAAAAAGTATGGTGGAGAACGTAGCAATTAATAGAGCCGCATAAAACCATCCGCGCTGCAGGGAAAGCAAGTCACTTGCATGGTTACTAAAGATCGCAATGAGCGGATTGAATAAGAGCAAAGTAACAAAACTTCCGATGTAGGCAAAAGTCATACGAAATGTAGCCAACACGTTTCTTACTTTAGGCAGGGGGCTTATGACACCCAACAGTGATGCGTAGGGCACGTTGATGGCAGAATATACCATCATCATGAGCGAGTAGGTTAAATAAGCATAGAAAATTTTGCCCGTAGGTGAAACATCTGGCGTAAAAAAAGTTAAGGCTCCAATTGCACCAAATGGGACCGCAATATACAAGATAAATGGTCGAAACTTACCCCACCTGCTCCTCGTACGATCGGCCAGCACACCCACAACGGGATCAAATAACGAGTCCCAAACGCGGGTCACAAGAAACATGGTTCCCACAGCCTTGGCCTCCATGCCGAAAATGTCGGTATAGAAAAACATGAGGTACATGCCGAAAAGTTTCCAGAACATGGAAGATGCAGCATCCCCCAGTCCGTAGCCTATTTTCTCGCGTAAAGATATATTGTCGGTTTTATGTTTCATAAATAGGTTTAAATGAAACCAAAATTAGCGATTTATATTTCTAGAAACTATATCCAATAATACCTCGACAGAGCGAGAGGATCGCATACCATCTGGAGCGGTATGAAAGCAGTAATCCAATAGTCGATCTATCGAAGATACGGCAACATGCATCCGTGTGTCACTGGAGGCATAATATATGAAAACCGTCCCATCTTCATCTGCTATCCAACCATTTGAAAAGAGCACATTAGAAACATCTCCCACCCTTTCATCGTCAATTGGCGCCATAAAATGCCCGGCTGGCTCAGCAATCAACTTATCAGGAGAGTTTAAATCGGTCACAAATAGATAGAGGACATATCTAAGCCCTGCTGCACACATCCGCACACCATGCGCGAGGTGCAACCATCCCCTATCCGTTTTCAAAGGTGCTGGCCCCTGCCCATTTTTAAGTTCCTTAATGGTATGGTAGTAACGGTGATTTATGATTTTTTCCTCTTCTATTATCGCATGTTCCATGCTATCGACCAATCCCCATCCTATACCGCCACCTTTACCCGCATCAATGAAACTGTCCTGCGGCCGCGTATACAATGCATACTTGCCCTTTACAAATTCTGGATGTAGCACAACATTCCTTTGTTGACTTTTTGATTGTAAGTCTGCCAACCGCTCCCAAGTCAGCAGATCTTTGCTTCGCACAATACCTGCAGCAGCAACAGCAGACGATAAGTCGCCCGCCGCCGCATTTGGATCATGGCGCTCCGTGCAAAAAACACCATAAATCCAGCCATCTTCATGCTGTGTTAACCGCATATCATAGATATTAGTATCCGGATTCTCGGTTTCGGGAATAATAACAGGGGTGTCCCAAAACTCAAAACCATCGATACCGTTATCGCTTTGTGCAATCGCAAAAAATGACTTACGATCATTTCCTTCTACGCGCACCATCATCAGATATTTGCCCTGCCACTTGATCGCCCCGGCATTAAACGTACCGTTAATACCGAAACGTTCCATGAGAAAAGGATTACGATCTTGGTTAAAGTCATACCGCCATTCCAAAGGTGTATGGTCAGCCGTTAGCACAGGGTAGCGGTAACGCTCGTACACCCCATTCCCGGGTAACATAGGTGAATTTTTACGATCTATTAGTTTTTGGTGCGCTGTTTCCAATGAGTCGCGGCGGCTTTCAAAAGTTTTATTCATTTTGCCAATTATCTTGTTTTCAGTTTTTGTTACTTAGGTTATGCTTTATCAAATGGTCTATGTTCTCACACAAAATTACGCGAAGACTAAGTGCAGCACTAATACTATTTTAACTGTTATTGGTGCAATTCCAACAAAATAGCCCTATCAATATTCAAATAACATCTTTTGTACTTGTACTATTTTAGCAGCTGCGGTAACGTTATCGTAGCAAAAAAAAGAAAAAGGAGTAGCCTATACTACCCCTTGCACGATCACTAGACGCTATCGGTCGATACCAGATATGCTACGGATACACCAAACTTGGATAGTGATAATGGAAGTCATTTGTAGCGACCTTAATTGCATCAAAATTTCCGTAGTTATCGTTCTCCCAAGGATTTTTCCAAGCGCAGACGCCTGCGTAGCCGTTCCAGTAGCTCTGTTTGTAATAATTGGCCAAGGTTATGTTCCAATTTCCGGCATTATTGTAGCTGGATGCATTGATATTGTAACCAGGTGTTTCGCCTATCAGTACAGGTCTATCACCGTTGTCCAGCCAATAACCCACGGTGGTGGTGAAAGGTGCTCCAGAAGATTGCCACTGGTACCAATGCGGCGAATAAAAGTCAAGGTAGGCATGGGTATTATTATATTGCATCTGCAATTTTGCAGGGCTATAGTTATTCCCCCCATGAGGATCCCATGATGCATAGCGATCGCTGTTAAATATAATCCACATGGCTCCAACCGTTACGGGCTTAATGGAAAACTCATTAATCTTCGCCGCGCACCAAGCAACAAAACGCACCACGTTGTTTTTCTGCAGATATCCGCAATCCGCATCCCTCCACATATGTTCAGGCTCGTTACAGATGTCGTAGCCCATTATCGTTGGTTCATGCTCGTACCGTTGCAGAAATGGAACAAGAAAATACTCCGTGTACCACTGCGTTTTATTGACATCATTTATGATCTGCCGATATTGATTGTGTTTGCTACTGGAATTTTTCACCATATCGAACGACCAGAAAGTGACTAAGAGATATACCCCCTTAGATTTCGCAATTTGCACCAATTGATCCATATCAGACCAAAATTGCACGGTGGCCCCCGTCACGAGTCCATCTCCATTTAATGACGGGCTATGGCTACCTGAGCCATGAATCCATATACGGGCAAGGTTTATTTTATTATCCTTGTATCGTTGGAATTCCGCATTCCACCAATTGTAATCAAAATTACGGCCGAGATAATCCAGCGTATAGTCATTTTGTTTTTGCCACGCGGTATTCACGCCATTAAAAAAAATCTGCTTAGATCCAAGGTAAAACTTGTTACCCGAAATCGTAACGGCCTGCGTAATGGATGTGGGCGCTACGCCTGCCTGGGCTGGCATAGCAGCCTGTAGTGCCGTGTTTCTGTCGATATCTTGGAAATCGATGCGTTGACAACTGGACACCATGAGAAGCAGGTAGAGATAGCATAATGCGTTAAGATTTTTCATAAGTATTTATTTTTGGTTAAACGAAGATAATAACAGCAGTTACGATCTGGGTAATACTATTTTATCCACAACCAATACAAATAACTCATTTACAATATTTTAAACTGAATTACTCTTCAAGCATCACTACGCATTCAGCGCCATAAACATCTTTTACCACGTCAACGCTATTTTTTTCAAAGACGAGCTCGGACCATCCCATGAAAAATATCCAGTCCGGTTGATCCTCGAAGGTGTCAACCGACGGGAGCACTTGACACTCACCTATTCCCATCGGCTTGCCCTTTGCAACGCGTTTAATAGATTCATACTTACGTTTCGAAAACCCCGATTGGTCATCGTAGACATCTAAACTAACAATATCCCAGTATGCATCACCAGGATTGTACACTTCGACATCTCTGTCAAGTGTCGAAAAATCCTGCACATTCCACACCCAAATCAAATTATCCAGGCCTTTTTTGTGCACAAAATAGTCGTGCAAGTATCGATAAAGCTTCGCGGTTCCATACGCTCCAGGACGTCCTCCCCACCAAAACTTTTCTTGGTTCATCTCGTGAAAGGGTCTAAAAAGAGCAATTACTTTATTATCTTTCAACCGTTGCAAGTATACGGCGACCTCCTCCATCATCGCTACAAATCGGTCGTTAATGACCGTTCCTTCCGCGAACAATTCATCCCATTGTTTATCATCAAGCGCACTAAGTACACCTTGACCATTATCCCAAGCGCAGGGCTGACCGTTAGCGGGATTACAGGCATGCCACATGATGTTGACCACCGCGCCTTTTCGATATTGCTTAATCGCTTCGTTGATCATTGTTTCCCGATGATCAATATTTTCCTGTTGGAACAGAAAATCGCCACTCCAAAGTGCCGGATATTTTCCGACCACCTCGAAAACCTTATTGGTCCATCGTGCTGGGTCACTGTTTGGCTCTCGATTGTGAATACCTCCCAACACACGTTTTCCTTTGAGCTGCTGAAGTCGCATCATGATTTTCTGTTTTTCCGTTTCGGCCGACCATGTCGAAGAGTCTTCCGCCTGTCCCGTATTGTCCACATCGTCTCGCTGCCTGAGATTGCCCACGCAGGAGAGATTTACGGCATTTAACAGCAAAAAAAGATAGATACACAAGAGACTAGATTTTTTCAAATTAACATTCATATATTATTCGTTCTTTTAACTAGTTAGCTACTTATTTAATGATAAAAACCATATCGCTTTTTGATCCAATGTACACATCCTTAAGTACAATACGGCCTTGGCTGCAGGAAATCTGCTCCTCACTACTGTATACACGCTCGACCGGATCATAACAAATCATACGATCAAACGAGTCACTATCAACTGCGATACTTATTTCACCGCCTTGTATCAGATATCCCGCATTATGTATGTATACAAATACCTCCATTCCGCATTGTACGGCATAGGCGTCCAGTTCGTTGCTCATTATTTCCAGTCGTTTAAACTCGCCCTTCCCCGCTTTCAACATACGGTCATTTATTTCACGCACACCCAGGTAATATGGCATTAAACTCCTATTTTCAAAATATTCCCACCACCAGCTCATGGGAAGAACGGGGGTCGGCGAAAAAAGGCCGTACCAAAGACCACGTTTAAAATCTACCTCCATCTCTCTGGAAAAATCATCGAAATTTTTATGCCAATCCCATTCGTAGCCAAATTCACCGATAACATAAGGCTTACCATGATCATTTGCATATCGCAGTACTTCCGAAGGTATGGCAGCTGTGTTCCCATAAATATGCTTTTGGTTAATATCAATTCCTTCCACATCATTTAACCCCTGAATATCCCGATGGGAAATGCTACTCGTCACTAGGTGGCGGTAAGGGTCGATCTCTTTTAAATAATCTGCCATCTCGCTATGCCAGTCTACGATATCTTGTGAATCAATAGGTCTATCTCGACCATTGTGCTGTATATTGTCCACTTCGTTGAGCAACTCCCACATGGCTATGTGGGGTGAATATGCCCAACGAGCAACGATATAGCGGAGCCGGTTTTTGTAAACACGTTTTGCAATTGGATTTGCAAAAAACTCGTCACTCGTTGCTACGCCTCCAAATCCATCTTTTCTAAAATTACCTGTACCTAATGTCAACATCATATAAAGATCCAATGAATCCGCAAGCGCAAGCAGATGATCCATTCTTTCTATCGCACTCGGGTTAAAGTAAGCCGAGTCGGCGCGATAACGATGGTTATTAAATCCATCTTGAAAATCTAACGGCAGGTTCCAAGCGCAGATCCAAGTCCGAAAAAAGTTGCCGCCATACCGGGCAAATTTGGGCAGCATGTAATCATAGTTATACCGATCCGCACGTTGGTGGAGGGGAGCAAAATACTTGGAATCGTCACGTGTTCTGGACTCCCAACAAATATTTTCCGCAACGCCACGGAAAGGTTCGCCATTATCGAAAACCAATGCCCAGTTGTTCTTTACCGTCAAAAATCCTTTGTCCATTGCGTTTTTCACATCCACCTTTAACGTCTTTGATCGAGAAATGACCTTTTGTCTACGCTGCAAAACAAAATGAAAATGGTAAACCCCGAAATCTTGAGGTAAAAATCGAGCGGCCCATGCAGAGATTTCTCCAGACTTTCCTGTCTCAAAGAAGCAAGGTTGGAGGATACGTGCACCGGAAGGCGTTGTAACCTCCATATCCAATTTGATGTCCTCCTGAAGGTACGGATTCTGCCATACTGATTTCAGCGAAACTAGAAAGTCTAATCTTTTGTAGCGTACGGCATCCTTATCGGAAAAGTGTACCGACTGAATCTGCGCAACAGCTGTTGCGAAGTGCAGGACAGCCAACGCTATCATTAATAAGAACTTTTTCATAGCCATTAGTTTACGGTTACGCCTTCTGCCAGCACATACATATTTGGCAGTTCTTTGGAAAAGAGGCTTATGGAACTTCGGTAGAGCACTTTAAAATTTTCTGTTGAAGGGTGTCCCTTCCATGGCCCATAGAAATGATTCCCTTCCTTCAGCGGGTCAAAGGCATTTCTCCACATCACGATCATACTGACCTTTTTTCCAACCATTGGGATAAGGATTTGCTCCGTCCAATAGTCCGTGTATGGAGCGTTCCCATTTTGGATTCCCTCTATACCTATTTCCGTTACGCCACAAGGTTTCAGTTTCTCCATGGATAGCTGCTGTAACGCCGTTAAATTAGCTGTAAAAGCCTGTGTATTTGTCCCATGATAGCAGTCCATTCCTATGAAATCTACAAAACTATCGCCAGGCCAGCGGATGAGTAGCTCCTCGCGGCCGCCGTTGTTGTCGCGTTGCGGCGAAATTGCGAAAATAAGGTTATGGACATTTTTAGTTTTTGTTAAATAAGACAATGTAAATTTCCAAAGGCTGATAAATTCGTCGGGTGTTGTGCACGAACTTCCCCACCATGACCATGCTTGGGTATGCTCATGAAAAGGACGAAAGACGATCGGTATAAGGTTCCCGTCTTTATCTTTCAATGACAAGGCAAACGCAGCTAAATTGTCTAGCCACCCTTTAAATTTCTGATTGGTCGTACTACCCTCTTCCAAAATTTCCCGTGCAACAGAAGCAGAGGAATTATCCCAGGAATCGCCACCGGTCAACGGATTATTCAAATGACACATCGCTGTAACGACTTCACCACGTGCACGTGCTTCCAGTATGGTTCTCTTGCGAGCATTATTCAACGTCGAGGTCGTGATTCTGTCATCCATGAGTTCTGCCAAATCGACACTATAGACCGCGGGATAATCGCCGACAATTTCGTAGGTGTCCGAGCGGCCTTGCTCGTCCATCCACTCTCGCCCATAAAGGAGATCGTCATGATGACCAAAAAGAAAGCCCCTGTCTTGAATCCGCCACAACTGGGAATAAAGCGCCTTTGTTTCATCTGTAGCCGCCTTGTCATATAGAGTAAGTGCTATCTGCTGGAATTGTTGTTTGGGATCTTCCGAATGCGCCGGCCCAGATTTGCTACATGCCGCACTACCTATAAACAAGATCGTGAAAGCTAAAGAGTGTATCTTTTTCATATTGTGCTAACTACGTTTTTTAACCTCTATCCAATACCTACGGGGCTTTTTGACAAATTTGTCATAATCTGAATAGATTGCGCCCCAATCATCAGTACCGTTTAGCGCGAATACAAAAGCGTGGTTCTGGATAGTTTTGCTTAAGTTATTACCCAATGCCTCTGTCCCGGAACCGACAAACGAGCAACTCACTCGTGAGCCATCAGCAGCGATCAAAGTAAGCACATCTGTCGTATAATCTCGTTCCCACGTCCCTTCTCCTTTTGGAAGCTTCCTATAGAAGTGATTGACATCTGTCCGCGGATCCAAAATGTACGTAAAGTTAGCAAACGTACCGTCCGGACCTGGATCATGGATGAATTTACCTGTTGTCTTGCCCGTAGCAGTTACAGCCGTTAACGTGAAAGTAATCACATTGTCCAGTTCCACTTGCGGACCTTCCGCTGCCGGCCATATCCAGGGTTTACTGGTCAATGATAATACACCGCCCCCGCCATATTCAGGTCCCGTACCTCCGTATAGCACCAAATCCTGCATGTCATATGTACCCAATATCGATTCTTCGAATGGTTCAATTTCCACCTGCCATTCCCGAGCTTCACCTGTTTCCGCCGTTACGGTATATGTCAGTTTATAATCATCTGTTAAAAAATTGACTTCTTGACCAGATTGCGGCGAGACCTGTGCACGGTAAGATTGCTGCACAATGGGCTTTACTTTTGAAAAATCAGTATTGTTTTCCACCAATACCTTAACCTTCACGGTGCCCAGCTCACGATCAACCACCGCAGCGCCAATTTGCGTAAAGCCTTCACCCATGGTAAAATTCTCAATAGACTTTTCGTTGCTCTGCACACCTTCATATGGGTCTTTTCGACAGCCGATCGCCCCGCCTAATAGTATGAGAATAAACAAAGAAAGATTACATATTTTCGTTTTCATAATATGATAGATTAAGGTTTCATTAGAGGGTTTGCGTCCAGCTCACGCTGTGGAATAGGAAAGAAATAAGCACCTGAAGTAATCGATTTTCCGTATTTCTCAACCAAAATTTTTTGCATTGTGTTTGTTCGTCGCAAGTCGAAAAGACGATTTCCTTCAAAAGCGAGCTCGTATGCTCGCTCCTCGATAACTGCCTGACGAAATTCGCTCATCGACAGATTGGCTGGCAGCGGTCCCAATCCCGCGCGTGTCCGGATTTTGTTCACAGCGGCGTAACCTTCTACTGTTGGTCCTGCAGCTTCTGCATACACTAAAAGAATATCTGAAAAGCGGATAATGGGTGAATTGGTGCTCATCTTATCGGCGTCACGCAGCGGATCTATGAACTTACGGGTAAATGGTCGAGAAAAATCATTAATTCCCAACTCAATCGTATTACCATCTGGATTGACCACTTGCGATACGATCAAATCCGTCTTACGTTTGTCACTGTCGTTGTAGCTGTCAAAGTGAGCCGCTTCCATTTGAAAGTGATTCCAGCCCCGACCGATATTAATCATGCTTGAATTTGGATCGCTCGGATTATACGGTATGGTCATGACGAACCCTGGATCCGGCAGAAACATATTGGGCAGCTTGGAGTAGTTGCCTTCTCTCTCTCCCGTCCGATCCACTGCCGCATCGAATATATGTTCAGACACCGCTGCATTTTTATAGACCTCCGTATTCCAAATATCCGGTAGAATATCTGTGAAATTGAAAACCTGCTGTTGATTGACGACCTTGTCCGCATAGGTTAGCGCTTCCTGATAAAGCAGATCCGCATTCCCGACAAAATCGTATCCTAAAGCATTGCTCGATCCAGAAGAGGCCATATGCAGGTAGACTTTCGCGAGCAAAGCCTGTGCAGCAGCCCTATTGGCCCTTCCTTCAAAATTCTTGTTTAGCGTCATCAATGCTTCTCCTTGTTTGAGGTCATTGATAATCACTTCATAGATCTGGGGGATCGTCGATTTTTCGGCAGGAATTTGTTCAGCCTCTACCAACGGCTCCAAACGGAGAGGAACCTCGCCAAACAAGCGCACCAAGTTAAAATAATGTAATGCTCGTAGAAAATACCCCTCGCCGATGATTTGATTCTGATCCGCCTCCGGCATGTTGGGTACATTGGGAACGTTTGCAATGACGGCATTTGCTCGTGCGATGCCACGATAGAGGTACGTCCATAGATTATCCAAATCAGCATTCGTGGAGGTCGTCCGAAGTTGATCGAGCTCAAAATTAGCCTGTCCAGCGTCCGATTTAGCCGTTAGATTTTCGGTAGGCAACTCTGTTATGATGTAATAGCCCCGCGAATAATATCCTACCTCAGGTAAGATCGCGTAGGCATATATTAAGCCCGAAACTGCGTCATCTGCAGTCTTATAAAACGAGTTCGAATTGACGATACCATACGGCTCTTCGCTTAACTTTGAGCAGGAAAAAAAAGTACCCCCTATCAACGCAGACAAACAAAGGCCTACTATTATCTTATTAAAGTTCATGTTTCTTTTCAATTTAGTTTAAAATCCAACTGTCAATCCAAAGGAATAAGCCCTTGGTCTAGGATAATTCCCCCAATTAATGCCGTCGATCCCCACTTCAGGATCGAATCCTCTATTGAACTTCGTGAAGGTCGCTAGGTTATTTCCTGACGCATACACGCGGATCGTACTAATTCCACGAACAAGACCGGGTCTAAAGTTGTATCCTACGGTGAGATTTTGCAGCCGTAGAAACGAACCATCTTCGACAAAGAAATCCGATGCTTTGTAACCTCTCGTATTGTTCGCTCTTGGATAGAGGTTGCTTGGATTATCAGGAGTCCAACGCTGTATCTGCCGACTCGGCGTCATCTTTTGCAGATCGAATATATCATTCCCATAAACCCCATAAAATTGCGCACTTAAATCGATCCGTTTATAGGATAACGATGTATTGAAGCTATATATAAAGTTTGGTGTGGGATCACCGATAACCATCCGATCGTAGGTGGGGTCGATCGTCCCATCGGGTTCTCCGTTTACGCCACTGATGTCCATATATTTAATCTCTCCGGGCAATGCTTCTGCACCGGTAAGTCCTGCTTCGATCCCATCCTCTAGGGACTGGATGATTCCATTTGCACGATATCCGTAAAAAGCATACATCGGCTGGCCAATAATGAAATGGTTGATATTCTGTCGTACCATTTCGATGAGCGATCCGGTCACTACCCGATCACTCTCTCCCATAGCGATCACTTTATTTCTATTCAACGCGAAATTTCCGCCAACTGACCAAAAAAGATCGTCTTGTTGTATAATATGTGCGTTAAAACCCAACTCAAACCCACGGTTGCTGATTTCGCCATCATTCACCCACTGTTGATCGAAACCCGAGGAGGGCGCAATGGTTCTGGTACGTAGCAGATCCTTAGTGTGTTTATTATAATAATCCAAGGTCACTGTAAACCTTTGATCCATCAAACCGATATCCAGCCCGATATCATAGGACGTCGTAGTTTCCCATTTCAAGCTTTTATTTCCAAGCCCACCAACAATCGTCAATCCCTGTTCGTTATTTGCTCCCGCAAGCCCCGGTCCAAAACCGGTCATAAAGCCGTTTTGAGCACCTACGTAATATCGTTCCGAACCAAATCGGTCTAATGTTTGGTAAGGCGATATACCCTGATTCCCAGTCAAACCGTAGCTTGCCCGCATCTTCAATTCAGAAAAAAATGAAATATCACTCATAAACGATTCTTCGTTCAGCTTCCAGGCAATGGCTGCTGACGGGAAAAATGCCCATTTATTGTTATCTCCAAATTTGGTGGAACCATCGGCACGTCCTGTAACCGTAACTAGATATTTATCCAGTAATGCATAATTCGCCCGACCAAACCAAGAGTGCAAGGTGGAAGCCGAGAGACCGTTGCTAATTACCTTTGTCTTGGCGCTATTGAGGTTTTCGTTTTGGAGATTATCATTCACAAAATTCATCCCCATGAGATTACTGGTGCGCGTTTTGGAATTTTGCAAAGAAAAACCTCCTACTACGTTCAGACGATGTATGTCATGAAAAGTTTTATCCAAGGTAAGGTAGTTTTCATTAACCAGTTCGTTATTGTTGAAGTTATTTGTTGCCCCATAGCCCGTATTTTCATATCCCCTAAACGTGACGCTTGCTGGTTCGTACACATCCCCCACTGCATTTCCAAACTTCGTACTTAATTGTGTTCGGAACTGCAGCCACTCAGTAAACTTAACGTTGAAAAACAATGTTCCGAGGACATCGATTGTTTTAGATTTATTCAATACTTCATTGGCGATGGCAATCGGGTTTCCAAAATCCATTGCCGATGTCCGAAAATAATTACCATTCTCATCATACACTGGAAAAATTCGCGAACGACCGGCACTCAGGTTTTGTCCTGTATTATTCGTATAGGTCAGTATAATATTTGTTCCAGCAGAAATTGCATGATTAACCTTTTGGTCTAGATTCAGTCGACCGGTATACTTATCATAGGCATTTTTGATAGCCAGTCCTTCTTCCTTATAATAGTTACCGGACATGCTGTATTTCGTATTGTCGGAACCTCCATCTATACCCAAGGTGTAATTTTGCGAAAAAGGATTTCTATAGACAAGATTGACCCAATCGGTATTAGTCGACCATTGCGGTTTGTTTGGATCCAATCCCCGTAATTCGGCTATCGACGGAAAATATACACCGCTTCTTACTTCGCCAAGATAGGGGAGTTGGCTAAGCGGAGTTCCCCCGTTTCGTGCGGCTTCGTTTGCGTAGACTGCCTCTTCGATCCCATCTCGCCAAAGGTCTGGTTTTACGGATAAAGATGACAAGGTGTGCAAGGTATTCAAGGTGATCCGTGGTGTACCGGCTCTTGCTTTTTTCGTCGTCACCATAATAACACCATTCGCTCCTCTTGATCCATAAATAGCCGCTGAAGATGCATCCTTCAACACTTCTATGGATTCAATATCATCGGGGTTTATTTGTTTGAGATCGCCAGCATCACCCCACGGAAAACCGTCAACCACCACAAGTGGAGCGTTAGAACCGCTCAAAGAGCTGTTCCCACGGATCCGTACGGTCGCGCCGGCCCCTGGCTGACCACTGGATATCGCTACCTGAACACCTGGAATTTTTCCCTGCAAGAGTTGATCAACCGACGAAGCGGGTGTTCTGTTCAGGTCACTTCCCTTCAATGTAGCTACGGAGCCAGTCAGATCACTTTTTTTAACCCCTCCATACCCTACTACGACCACGTCATCCAGATCAACAGCCGTACCGGTCAGTACTGCGTTGATCTCCTCGCGGTTGTTTACCGCCACATCCAAAGGCTGTAAACCTACTGATGTGAAGGTCAATGCTGCTGTTGCACCTTCAACCGTGATACGATAAGTACCCGCTTGGTCAGTGGTCGCCGTTTGTCCACCCGCCTTGACCGTGACGCCAGCTAATGGCCGCCCTTCGCTATCCCGTACCACCCCTGATACCTGGCGGCTTTGCCCCACAGCCATTTGGATAGTGAACAGCATGCCACAAAATGCAGCGCAGGTTTTTAATACACTTCTTCTCATATAGATAACATTTAGATTTATACATAGCTTCTCTAGGCAACTTGAACGTGATCCGTCATTCGGATCGCCTCATAAATTGGTTAGCCTGCAGCTTTAGACAAAGATATTCCAATACCTCCTTTGGACATCAATACTATTTTAACCAAATATTATACTTTAAATAGTATAATCACTACTCAGCACCTATGTATAAAGAAACGGGATATATATTATTTTATCTTTTTAGATAAATACGCGGCTACCACTGAAGTTCATTCGATAGTCAGAGGGGGTACAATTTTTTTTACGCTTGAAAGCCCGGTTAAAGTTGGAAATATTATTAAAACCGCACAGATAACAGATCTCGGCGACCGTGTTACTGGTCTCTATTAGCATGCGGGTAGCATGCCCCAAACGGATTTCATTAAGATTATCAATAAATGTCTTTCCGGTTCTCTTCTTTATAAATCTGGAAAAAGATACTTCAGACATGTTCACAACTTCAGCCACTTGTCTCAGTGTAATGAGGTTGCCAAAATTTTTGTTCATAAATTCGAAAGCGTTGTCCAAGCGCCTACTACGAAAATTGAGTGTCTTGTCCAGTAACATATCCCCTTCAACCAACAGTTTAGTATCTCCACTTACAGACAATTCCCGTAAAATTAGCATCAATGTTATCACGGAATCGAATCCGGTGATGGTATGTAAGCGAAGTATCTCGGGAAGAATTTTTTTTACGGTTTCTTTGGAGAATTTTATTCCAAAGCGACTCAGCTGAAACATGCGCTTTATAAAATTCAATTGATTTTTATGGAGAAATTGTTCACTGAACAAGTCTTTATTCCATTGTATCGTAACTTCGACAATTTTATCGGAGGTACATTCGTGGTTAAACCACCCGTGTGGAAGGTTCGGTCCTGTCAGTACGAGCTCAAAATTATCAATGGTATCAACCCTATCTCCGACAATGCGCTGTGCACCCGCGGCATCCAAAATCATATTGAGTTCATATTCTTCGTGATAATGATAAGGAAAGTCAAACTTATCCTTCTCTCTATGAAAGACAGTAAAACATTCCGTTTCACGCAAAGGAGTTACTTCTTTGATAGGATGATGGCTCATAACTGTTAAAATAATACCACCCAAAATACCTCATTTTCTAGCAAAAAAACAAACCTTCCCCTATAAAAAGGCGTATTTTGACCATTATCTGTCAAAATAGTATAGACCGTGGTGCCTAGGATTTGCCTGACCAAACGTGCCGCAAATGCGACGCGGCTTTTCTCACCGGGACGTCTTCCCTCAGGTGTATCCGAAATTGAATCGCAACGAGCTATTTATCCATCTGAACCGGAAATACGAACGTCGATTCATGTTGTACACCTTTTAGAAATAACGTCCGATCATTTCAACTTCTTCAGACGGTCTTTCGCAGAAGGAATGACATCGTCATCTTCTGTATAATTTTCTATCACACTTTCTAACGTGCGTTTTGCCTGTTGTACATTGCCGCTACGTGCGTAAGTATCTGCAAGCAAGATGAAACTTTTAGCCACCCAATAATCATGGCCATTCATATTTTCTATCACGTCAAAAGCCGACTTTTCTGCTTTCCCGTACTCCTTATTTTCATATTGCAAGAGTCCAACACGGTACCGAGCTTCAGCACTGACCGCCGCTTGGCTCTTGAGCGCAGACAAATTCAGTTCGTCCATCGCAGACTTCGCGTCACCTTGCTTCAACATCGCCTTTGCACTGTACAGGTGCGCTGTCGCAATCTCTTCGTCAGATGCCCGATCATAATTTTTGATCAATTTTAGATATTTATTCATCTGCTCCACATCGCCTATTTCAAAATAACAGATCATTAAATTTGTTACGGCGTAACCATAGTTTTTCTTATAATCAGCATTAAGTTCTAGCTTTTTTAGGTGAACTATGGCCTCGTTATACTGCTTCAGATCCAGATACAGAGCTGCCACAGTGAGCAAGGTGTTCTCCGTATACGGACTTGTCCAGTCATTGAGAATAATATTTAAGTCGTGTAAGGCCTCTTGCGGATGCCCCGTATGGTATAAGCTCACCCCTCTAATGTAACGCGCATACTTCTCTTGCCGTGGTTTCGGAAACTTATCAAAATAGGCGTCGATAGCCTCCGCAGCGGGGCCATATTGTCCTCTAGAAAACAATGTACGGCCTATCTTGAATGCCAAGTCATCTTGTTGTGCGACGCTCAGCTCCGTAACATTGCTGCCGGTGGCATATTGGATATAGCTTGTTGCATCTCCTCGATCCAGATAGATGTTTTCGATGGAAAGAAGCGCTTGTGCTGCCTCATCGGTCGTCGCATAATCTTTCACCACCTTTTGGAATGTAGCCATCGCCGCATCTGTATCATTCTTATTGTACTGTACGAGGCCGATCGTCATCAGCGCCCTTGGAACATAGCTGCTGCGAGGGTATCTTTCGATCATCTTTTGCAGTCCTTCAATCGCGGAATCATACTCCCCTTGGGTGAAATATACATAGGGGATCTCGAACGCCACATCATCTGCGTAATTTGAACCTGGAAATTTTTCAACAACGGATCGCAACGTATTAATTTTGGCAGCATTATCTCCCTCCAACCCCTGAATAATACCGAGTTGGAACAACGCGTAGTCTTGGTTCGGCGCTTTACTGCTGATGAGTTGGTTATAGTACGCATTAGCGCGCCCATAATTACGCATAGACAGATACGAATCACCTAAACGCGCTATCACATCATAACGTATACGTTCATCCGATGAACTTTCTTCCGTAGACAAGAAGCGTTCAAAAGATTGCGCTGCCACGCTATATCTATTGATACGGAATGCCGAATACGCCAAGGCATAGTTTGCATAATTGTATACCGCGGTGTTTTGCGCAGCAGGCAAACGGAGGAACCGTGAGAAATTTTCCACCGCCTCGCCGTATTTGCGCACTTCATACATCGCCTCTGCTTTCCAATATGTAGCCAACGCTGCCATCTCGGGATCGAAAGGGAATTTTTCTGACCGCATGAAAATCGATATGCTATTTTCGAACGCACGCTCGTTGTAGAACTCCATGCCGCGGTAGTACGTTATTTTTTGGTAGGCCATATCGGCTTTACGATCCCTAGTTTTGAATGACTCCAACAAATATACTGCCGCCTCAAAATTACTGCTACCCGACAGCACGTCCATCATCCGTGTTTCCGTGGTTTCCGTTTTCTTTGCATCCGGAGCGCGGTCTGCATATTTCATCGAAAGATAATCTTGGAGGGGTTTGAGGGAAGCTTGTACGGAGTCCAAGCTATATAGAGTCTTGGCGTAGTTGTATAGTGCATCCGTTTTCAATTCCCGGTCAAAATCCATCTTCGACGCCTTAAAAAAGGCATTCCGGGCACCTGTCTTATCGCCGGTTTTTAGGGAAATATAACCTAACGCAATGATCGAACTTTGATAAAAAGCATCCGCCGGTTCCACTTTCTTGAGGATGGATGCCGATCTTTCAAATTCGCCAGCTCGATAAGCCAAGATACCGATCCTGTTATTATCGATGTTGCTCCGCGGGGCATTGGGATATCGCTCCGGTAAAGGATAATGATAAGGTTCTTTGAATTCATTCCTTTCGAAATACAAGCTTGCAGCAACTTGGCGAACCTCGATCTCCAATGCCCTCCGGTCGATGTTCATATCTGGGCTTCGACGTATCTTTACCGCATCTGCTAGCATCGGACGGTAATCGCGGACAATGTCAAAGGAATCCATAACCGAAGCTCGCGTTTCCTCCCAACGCTCATTAGATGTTCCCTTTTCGACCTGCTGCTTATCCCCTACCTGCGCGTATCCCATACCCCACAAACCTGCAAAAAAACTGATCCATATCAGTTTAAGGGAATGAATTTCAATCCTTTGTTTACGTACCATTTTCCTAATCTATTGCTTATTTTCCAATCTATCATCCATGTTTGAGACATGGTTATCTCACAATCTTCCTGCCAAACGGATACCGCCAAATCTAAAAAAGTTAAATCACCAAATGACACGATGGGCATCCGCAATTTCATGTGCGATAACAGTCATGCTCAGGCAGCACGTCTCGACAGCCAAATTGGATAATCTGATCAGGTTCTTGTTAGCTTCTAACCTGAACTTGTCGCATTGTTTACTAAGTTCCGCCGATACGCGATCAAAAAAACGGAATGAAGGTTATTTACAATAAAATTCCAGCGTAGTAATGTTGTTTTACGAATGCGTGCTGCCAAAATTCCGGACAAGAGTGGACCAAAAGCTAGCAGATATGATTATTAAAATCAAGCAAAAGACAACAAGATAAAGTAAGAAAAACTAGAATTATTTTCCGATACAAAATTTAGAAAAAATATTTTCCAATAAGTCATCGGTAGTAACCGCACCCGTTATTTCACCTAAATGATATAGCGCCTGTCGAATATCCATCGCTAAAAAATCCGATGTAACAGGGTTATCGATACCGTAAAATACCCTATCTAGAGATTCCAACGTTTTTTGGAGCGCTTCCAAATGCCTTATGTTGGTTACCAAAACATCATCGACTTGGACATTTGCGACATTCACCTGATGCAAAAGTTCCTCTTTTAGCTCCTCTATACCCGCGCCCTGTTTTGCCGATATATAAACGGGAGAAAGCACCGCATATTCTTCACGCTGCGCTACTGACAACAAATCTGACTTATTGATTAGGGTGACAAAAGGAATAGACAACTGGGCGACATCCGCAATTTGTTGCTGCACCTCAACCACCGTATCTTGCGTGGGATCGAACAAGTAAATAATCAACCGTGCTTGCTTCATTTTTTCACGTGTTCGCTCTACACCTTTCGCTTCGATTATATCTTGTGTTTCTCGAATTCCCGCCGTATCGATAAAACGGAAGGTTACCCCCTGAATATTGATCTCATCTTCGATCGTATCACGCGTTGTGCCTGCTATTTCAGAGACAATGGCACGTTCTTCGTTCAGCAACGCATTCAACAGCGTAGATTTTCCGACATTAGGCTTTCCAGCAATCACAACAGGAACCCCATTTTTCAAAACGTTGCCCTGCTCAAACGAGGCAATTAAACGACGGATTACTTGGTGAATATGGTCAATCAAGCTTTTCAGCTGATCCCTGTTGGCAAACTCGACATCTTCTTCACCAAAATCCAGCTCCAGTTCGATCAACGACGCGAAGTGAACAAGATCCTCACGTAGACCTTTCAATTGATTGGAAAAACCACCGCGCATCTGTTGCATAGCCACTTGATGCGATGCAGCAGAATTTGATGCAATCAGATCCGCAACAGCCTCCGCCTGCGAAAGGTCTAGACCGCCATTCAAGAACGCTCGCAGCGTAAATTCACCGGCTTGAGCGGCCCGAGCGCCATGCTTCAACAACAGATTAATGACACGCTCGATGATATACTTTGAATTATGCGTGGAGATTTCCACCACATGTTCCTTGGTGTACGAGTTTGGTCCGATAAACAGGGATACCAACACTTCGTCGATAATCTCGTTCTGGTCACGAATCGTACCAAAATGTATTGTATGCGACGCTTGTTCACGCAGATCTTTACCTCGAAATATCGAGTTTGTAATATGGATAGCCTGCGAGCCCGATAAACGGATAACGGCAATTGCACCGTTAGCTCCGGGAGAGGTGGCTAAGGCAACAATTGTATCTTGCGAAATCAAATCTGTTGACATCGTGCAAAGATACGCTTTTGGAAATAATGTTGGTGAAAACTTTATTTCCTCAGCACCGTTCGTTTATCAGTATAAATAAGGAAAATTATGAAAGAAAAGATAGCCATCCTAACAGAAGTAGGATTTGAAGAAATTGAGTTGACATCGCCCAAACAAACATTAGAAGAGCGAGGCTATGAGGTTCATATAATCTCGCCCAATGCGAACGAACATATAAAATCCTGGAACCATACCGACTGGGGCAGTGAGTTTGCTGTTGACGTAGCGGTAAGTGAAGCCGATCCGTCGAGCTATTGCGCGGTAATATTGCCTGGTGGTGTCATCAATCCTGATAAATTACGTGTTAGTGAAGAAAGCATCTCCTTTATCGATCATTTTGTGGAGCACGATAAATTGATTGCAGCCATCTGCCACGGCCCGTTAATCCTCACAGAAAATGGCTTTGTGAAAAACAAGCGACTAACATCTGTTAAAAACATTAAAACAGACCTGATCCACGCCGGTGCTGATTGGGAAGACACAGAAGTTGTGATTGATTCGAACTTAATCACCAGTCGGACCCCTGATGATCTCGCCGCGTTCAACAAAGCAATCGTCACCTACTTGGGCATAAAAAAAAATTAACATACGTTTGCAAAGAAACCATCCCTATGCGTTTCTTCGCAACAAAGATCATGTAGCTGCCCGATACCTCACCAAGCTACCATCAACTTGTCATAGAAAGCTGCTGCACGCGTCAAAACGACCATGTAGCAGCTTTCCGCTTATCTGTCAACAAATTTGGCGGATAAGCATTTCGTTTTATAGCGACCTATCAAAAAAATTTGGCATGTTTTGCGTTATTTGGCGCTCTATTGTCAGTCATTTCATCCGTATAGTGCTACGTACGGAGTTAACATCTTGTTAATATTTTTATTATATTTAGGATATATTGCAAACCTATATTTAAAGCTTCAAGAATGTGGTCAAGAAAAAGATGACAAAAAAATTCAACCCTCGAGATATCAGCTGGTTAAGCTTTAACGGCCGGGTATTGCAGGAAGCAGCAGACGAACATGTTCCGCTATCCGAGCGCATAAAGTTTCTTGGTATATTTTCCAATAACTTGGACGAATTTTTCAGGGTGCGCGTTGCTGGACTTAAACGTGCGCTCATTTTTAATGAGAAAGAGGCCAAAGAGATATTTTTCGAAAAACCGCAGACAATATTGGAAGAGCTGCATGATTTGGTCATCAAACAGCAACGGAAATTTGACAGCACTTGGCACAAAATACAAGTAGAGATGGCCAAACAGCGTGTTTTTATCAAAACCGATATTGAACTTAACGAGGAACAGCAACAATTTGTTAAGCGCTATTATGAAGATGAAGTCGAATCCAATGTGATCCCGCTCTTACTTGATGAGGCTAGGGCCATGCCTTATCTTCGAGACAAAAGCCTTTATCTCGGTATTGCCATGCGTAAAACCGACTGGGAGTATGAAACGAGATTTGCCATTATCGAAAACCCTACACGTACAAATGGTCGTTTCTTGCTTCTTCCATCGCCGAAAGGAGAAAAGCACGTGATGTTATTAGAAGACGTTATTAAATTTAACCTACCCTATATTTTCTCGTATTTCGGCTTCGATAGCTTTCGAGCCCATGCTTTTAAAATCACAAAAGATGCCGAGTTTGATCTAGATAACGATATCAATACCAGTTTAGTAGAAAAAATAGAAAAAGGTATCAAGAATCGAAGGAAAGGAAAACCAACGCGATTCGTATTTGATAAAGATATGGATCCAGCCCTGGTGGAATTCCTGATCAAAAAGTTAAATCTTTCCAAAAAAGACAGCATTATCCCCGGCCAGAAGATCCATAATTTTAAACATTTCATGGACTTTCCAAAAGTGTTCAAGTTGGAAAATCGTTTGAAGGAACGTACGTCGTTTGAACACCCTGATTTTGCAGGCCGACAACGGGTGAGCGATGTATTGGTAAAGAAGGACGTTCTACTTTCGTTCCCCTACCATACGTTCATGCCCGTGATCGACCTGCTGCGCGAATCGGCCATGGATCCAGATGTACGGTCCATACAGATCACCATCTATCGGATGGCCGAGAACTCCAAAATCGCGAATGCCTTGGTAAACGCCGCACGTAACGGTAAAGAGGTAACCGTCATGCTCGAACTTCGGGCCCGTTTTGATGAGGAACATAATCTCGAATGGAAAGAGCGTTTTGAAATGGAAGGGATTAAGGTGTTGCTCGGCATCCCTGACAAGAAAGTCCATGCTAAGCTTTGCATCATCAAAAAAAGGGTACACAACAAGACCGTTCAGTTTGGATTTGTAAGTACGGGTAATATAAATGAAAAAACCGCAAAGATCTATGGAGATTACTGCTTAATGACAAGCAACCGCGGCGTAATGGCAGATATCAACAAAATATTCGCGGCACTGAAAAAGCCAAAAGTCGATATCTATCAAAGCTTAAAGCCATGCAAAACAATGCTGTTGTGCCCCATTGATATGCGAGAAACATTGTTAGAACATGTTGACAAAGAAATTATTGAAGCGAAAGCAGGTCGAAAAGCACATGTCGTCATCAAGGTGAATTCCTTAAGCGACAAACTTTTGATAAAAAAATTGTATGATGCTGCAGATGCTGGTGTCAAGGTGGATATGATCGTACGCGGTATTTACTGTGCGATTAATCAAAAGAAATTTAAAGAGCCTTTACATGCTATCAGTATCGTAGATGAATATTTGGAACACGCACGGGTGCTTTATTTCCACGCGGCCGGAAAGGAATTACTCTACATTTCTTCGGCAGATTGGATGACAAGGAACTTGGATCATCGCGTCGAAGCCGCCATCCGAATAACCAATAAAAAGATTAAAAAGGAGCTGATCGACATGTTGGCCATTCAGCTAAAGGACAACGTTAAAGCACGTATCTTAAACAATGAATTGGACAACAGGTATGTAGACGATGGTAAGCCGCCCCATCGATCCCAAGTAGAACTATACCGCTACCTTCGAAAAAAAACCAAACACGATTAAGCCCTACGTAAATTATATTCGGTGCCATATTCGTATATTTACGCATGGATATCACCAAGCGTTTTCATCGCATTCTCGCTATCTATTTCCAGTTGCAGGGGAAGTCCGTGGTTAAGGCGCAGGATTTAGCTGAACGCTTTGGCGTTAGCCTGCGAACAATCTATCGGGATATGCGCGCACTGGAGCAAGCAGGTATCCCAATATATGGCGAAGCCGGAACCGGTTATGGCTTATCGGAAGGATATAAGCTTGCACCAGCTAGCTTTACGAAGGAAGAAATCCTAAGCCTCGCCGCCTCGGAAAAATTGATGCAGAAATTTGTCGATCATCATATGTTCCTAAACTTTAGCACAGCTATCGGCAAAGTTCGATCCTATCTTCGGTATAGCGACAAATCGAATATGATGACATTGGAAGAAAACATGTGGATGTCATCCACGAACTTTATGTTTAATGAAAAGGTTCCGGAAGCGCTATCCGTGCTTTTTGAAGGCATTTCTCTCCGGAAAATTATTCAGATGGAATATCGAGCCGTACATCGTGAAACCGCAAACACACGTCGGATAGAGCCAGTAGGGGTTTTTCACGAAAGCCATTTTTGGTACTTCGTTGCTTATTGCCACCTCCGGGAAACTCACCGTCATTTTCGTATTGATCGAATACAAAAAATAATGCTTACCGATGAACCTTTCAGCAGGGTACATAAACCACTGAACCATTACATCGAAAAACAGGATGCCCATCCATCGATCCGGATCAGCATTTCCGTTGACAAAACATACGCGCGTTACCTGCAATGGGATCGCATGCATTTCGGGTTCACATCCGAAGAAGTAAGTGACCAAACGGTGATCATGACATTCCAAAGCAGTAACTCCATACAAGAATTCGCACGTTGGTATATCCGTTTTGCCGATTGCGCCCGTATTTTGGAACCAGATAGCTTGAAAGACTGCGTACGCGAAATCCTCCAAAACATCAAGGTTTAGCGCAATGTTGCCCACACATTCTTCAAATATACCACGTTTGCTAAAAGGTTTTTGTATATTTATACCTACCTAACTCGAAAACATGATTAAGAAAAAAACAGCACTAAGCCTTTTTGCCCTGTTATGCGGAACTGTTGGTTTTGCACAGAAGAACCCTGTAATACCTGGCTGGTATGCCGATCCCGAAGGTATCGTGTATAATAACGAATACTGGATCTTTCCGACATATTCCGCACCTTACGAGCAGCAGATATTCTTCGATGCATTCTCTTCGAAAGATTTGGTCAATTGGAAAAAACATTCACGTATCATCGACACGAACGAGGTAAAATGGGCTGATAAAGCCATGTGGGCGCCCAGCGTAATCCAAAAAGACGGAAAATATTATTTTTTCTTCGGTGCCAATGATGTGCATGAGGGAGAAATTGGTGGAATTGGCGTAGCAGTAGCTGATCGTCCGGAAGGGCCTTACAAAGACGTTTTGGGCAAACCATTAATTAACGAGATTGTAAATGGCGCACAGCCTATCGATCAATTTGTATTTAAGGATAAAGATGGCCAACATTATATGTTCTATGGTGGTTGGAGGCATTGTAACGTCGTCAAGTTAAGTGACGATTTCACGAAATTAGTTCCGTTCGAAGATGGCAGTATATATAAAGAGGTGACACCAGAAAACTACGTAGAAGGGCCTTTTATGTTTATCCGAAACAATAAATACTATTTTATGTGGTCTGAAGGCGGATGGACAGGCCCGGACTACAAAGTAGCCTACGCTATAGCAGATAGCCCTTTTGGCCCTTTCAAACGTATAAACACCATATTGGAGCAAGACCCTAAAATTGCTACCGGTGCGGGACACCATTCCGTTATCAAAGCACCAGACGAAGATAAATATTACATTGTTTACCACCGCCGACCACTTGGAAAAACCAGTGCACATGAGCGAGAAACCTGCATAGATGAAATGACTTTCGATGAAAATGGTCATATTAATCCTGTGAAGATGACGTTCGAAGGCGTAAAACACATACTGAAATAACAGCATGATGGAAGGGCGGGATCTCTCCCACCCTTCCATACAAGATGTATCACATGTGACCGGCTATGAATATCGCCTGTTGCTTTAGGCTAACCGATTAAAAGAGTGCCAAGGCTACCAGAAAGCCGACAAGCAAGAGCAAACGTGCAAGTTCCGTGCAGATCGTAGATTTGGTTTCCATCAAAACTTAAATTTTTATTGTTCGTCTTTAGCGATCTTTTTTTCGTTATCGCGTTTTAGTAACGGTCCCAAAAAAATGGAGGCTCAATGCCTAATGAGCGAAGATACACAAAACCCTGACCACGATGATGGATTTCGTTGTCGACAAAATATAGTAGATTACTGTAAATCGGAAATTTGTATTCACCGAAAAGGTTATATTCTTTGTGAAAGTCTGCTTCCGGAATTTGATTGTACCAATCGATAATTTTGGGTGTGTCTTCATCCCATCGTGCCAAAAGCTCTTCTTTGGTTGACAAGCCAATATCGTGGTTATAAGGTTCCTCCTTTTGCTGTACTATGCCGCGAAGCCCGGGCTCGGCAATGGAAAGAAGCTCCTTTACCAAATCTGCGAATGGGCGCATACCGCCTATACTGTAGTGAAACAATTCTTTTTCCGGAAATTTTTCGATCGTACGACGTGTCAACGTACGGTGGCCTAACCAATGGGTCAAAAACTCAGCTTTGGATACAATGATCGATGTGTTCATATAAATTAATTTAAAGTGTGTAAATCCTGTGTCACTCATCGTTAAGGAATCGCTTCCTTATTATGATACCTCAAAATTAAAGGCAATAATGACAACTGTTTGTCAGCAGGATTTTTTCTTCTATCGATTTATATACAAATGTGTAAGTTGCTTTTAAAGGTATGGCTATTACTGTTGAAAAGCAGGTCGTACTTGTCCGCATAGCATGAAATCAGACGGCTTTTGTAATGATCGACATACGGATTGTTTTCCTGCGACGCGATATGGTGGTTTACATGATTGCTAACTTCCATGAGCATTGCTTTTTCATAAACACGAATCTTGATCTTTACCGGAAATTTTTGCATGCTATTGTAACCGTTTGTAATCGCATTGCGAACTAATGGAAAAAGTATAAAGGCCGGAACATCTCTCTCCAATTCCACTTGATAATCGAACTGCAAGTAAAGCTGATCGTCCAATGCATCTTGATAAAATCCGATATATTGTCGAAGTAGTTCTATTTCCCTGCTAACGGGTATCTTCTCCTCCTCGGAAAGCTGAGAAAGTTGCCCCATATACTGTAAAAATTCTTGTTGCCGTTGCTTATTGAGCATCGTAAACACCAAGTTGGCCAAGTGACTATCTGCACGGCTCTCATGAAAACAAAGTTTAGCCTCAAGATCGATCTTTACCAAATCCAGCTCGATCTTACTACCAAAAATACTATCTAGAAAACTACCCATATCACGCTATTCAAGGCCGCTGACGCCTCCGGAAACGACCAGCTTCATCGCATCGGTCGCGCTCATATTCAGCTTCTGCACGTGTGAGGATTTTACGACTACCACCTGTCCAGCCACCGAATATGAATACGGGAAATAAACTACGACTTCGTCGGGCAAACCGATTGTATCCAAATCACGCTGGGTAAGAAACCCAATCTTCTTCAAGCCTGTTTCGTTGACCAATACCAAAACCGGTTCGTTGAATTTCTTGGCATCGCCAACAAAAGCTTCCGTAAAATCCTTGATAGACGAGTACAAGGTATTGAAAAGCGGAATTTTATTGATCGACCTTTTTAACCATGCACGTATCGGCGCGGTGACCAAATTGGTAAAAATTAATCCCACCAAGATCAATGCGCACAATACGGTAAGAATACCGATACCCGGTATGTAAAGCGGATGCCCATGTTCATCCTGTAAGAAATGCGAAGTTAAATTCAGCGCATTATCCAATGAGGCAACGGCCCAAATAATTAAAAAAACGGCCCCAGCTACAGGCACAACGACCAATGCCCCTTTTATTAAATAATACAGAAGTGTCTGTGAAACTTTTTTTATCATACTCATGCGCTATTTATCCGTAAAAATACACCCTTTTCACTCGGGATGAAATATTGACCAACAATTCATAGGGTATTGTCCCGATATTGGACGCTGCTTGTAGTAAATCCGGAAATACCAACACCTCATCTTCCTCGTGCGCCACGATATCCGTAACATCCAGCATGCACATGTCCATGCAAATCGCTCCCACTGTAGGCACCAACTGCCCATTGACCGCCATTTGTCCCGCCCCGTGACCGAACCTCCGATTGTAGCCATCGGCATAACCGATTTTCACGGTAGCAATCCGACTAGGACGCGTTAATATGCCTTTTCTGTCGTATCCCACGGTCTCGCCAGCGGGCAATGTTTTGATCTGCGTAATCGTAGTTTTTAACGTTCCGACCAGTTCCAGATCCAGGGTATGGCTCGTATCCACTCCATAAAGCCCTATACCGAGACGCACCATATCCATATATGCGCCCGGCCAACGCGTGATACCGGAGGTGTTGGCAATATGCTTGATTAGCGGAAAACCAGTTGCATCCTCGAGCGCCGCGGCACAATGCCTAAATGCTGCTATTTGATGTCGTGTAAAATCATCATGATCTACATTTCCCGAAGCAACAAGATGGGAAAGTATGCTAATTGGGCGGACGGTGTCCGTATGGCACAACGCCTCCATTAATTTTTCCATCTCATCGGGCATGAACCCCAGCCGATGCATACCTGTGTCAATCTTCAAGTGTATCGGAAAATGTTTAATATGCCGACGGCGGAGAAAAGCGATAAGGGCGTTCAAAATTCGAAAACTGTATATTTCAGGTTCTAGTTCGTGGGCGACCAATGTCTCAAAAACTTGTTCGTCAGGACTTAAAACCATAATTGGCAGGGTAATACCACTTTGTCGCAGCTCCACGCCCTCATCCGCAAACGCCACGGTCAGGTAGTCCACTTTATTAAACTGCAACAAGTTAGCTACCTCATAGCTTCCGCTACCGTAAGAAAATGCTTTTACCATGGCCATCAGTTTCACACCGGAGGGCAACATCCCTCGATATAGCTGCAAATTGTGCTCCAATGCATTAAGGTTAATTTCCAAGACCGTTTCATGCGATTTTGCAACCAGCACCTTACTAACCTCTTCCAAATGGAAAGCCCTACTTCCTTTAATCAAGATGGACTCTTGCTCAAAAGTAAGATTTCGCATGGCGGACAACAGCTCATCTGTTGTTTTAAAAAACAAGACTTCTGTATGCAAACCGTCCTGCAAAAAATAAGTCCCTGATCCCACCAATATGATACGATCGAGCTCTTGACGTCGCAGCAGATCCAATAGCTTTTGCCGCAGTTTATTGTCAAGTCCTGCCATGTCGGAAAGGATAAGCGTGCGTTTGCTATGCTGTTGCTGTTGAAATAGAAAATCCAGTGCAATCTGCAAAGACCCCAAATCGTTGGAATAGCTATCGTCGATGATAGAACAGCCGTTCTTTCCTTTCTTTAGCTGTAGTCGCATATCCAGCGGTCTCAGCTTGGCAAGCTTGCCCGTAATCTTAGCCAACGGATAACCGAAAAATAGAAGTGCTGTTATACAGATCAATATATTCTCTATCGAAGCCTTATCCCGGAAGGGAATAGAAAAAGTTGCCACTTCCCGCGCATAAGAGAGCTTTATCGTTGTTGCTAGGCTCCCGTCATCCGCGATCTGCAAAATCTGCACATCATCCAACGACATATATCCGAAGGTGAAGCCCCGCACGCCTTTTGACAAAAAAGGACCGATATCATATCGCGAAGAAAACAAAAGATCGCTACTGTGGATAAATAATTGAAGCTTTTCGCGTATTTTCTCCTGCTTCGTACTGAAGCCTTGCGCATGGGCGGTGCCGATATTGGTAAAGATACCTATATCCGGTTGAATCATGGCCTCCAGCGACGCCATCTCGCCCGGCTGGCTTATTCCGGCTTCGATGATAGCACAGTCATAATCGTCAGATAGGTTCCACAGTGCCAACGCTACCCCCAGTTGGGAATTGTAACTTTTCGGACTTTGATAGACCTGCTTATCCCCCTGCAACAATTGGGTAAGCCATTCTTTAACAACCGTCTTACCATTGCTTCCTGTGATGCCGATAACAGGCTTTTTGAACTGTGCACGATGGTAGCTGGCAAGCCGCTGCAGGGCGAGCAAGACATCTTTTACCCAAATAAAATTTCCAGCGGGATACAGACTGAGATCTAAATCTCGCTGTGATACAACAAAGGCGCGAACGCCTTTCTGGTAAGCATCGCCAATAAAAGCATGTCCATCACGAATACCCTTTAGCGCAAAAAAAAGACTATGCTCTCCGTGCCGGATTTTACGCGTATCATAGGCTAAATCGAAAATTTCCAATGTAGGATCAACGAGTGCGTCGGTCTGACGGCCAAGGATAGCATGGATTTGGGCTACTGAATACATATATAAGTGAACACCACAAATTTCATCAATATTTTCAATAAGTGCATCATTTTTTCAAGATTTGCAACATGGATGACCGGAATAAAGATAAGAAAATTTACACCCCATTGCAGGCCAAGCAGAAAGCGGAAAGCTATTGCGCTTATCAGGAACGCGCGCAACAGGAAGTACGTGATAAACTATATAGTTGGGGGATGAATGAGGAGAATGTGGAAAATATTATTGCTTTACTTATTGAGGAGAATTTCCTCAACGAAGAGCGCTTTGCAAAAGCGTATGCGCTGGGAAAATTCCGTATGCTGGGATGGGGGAAAATCAAAATAAGGCAGCATTTAAAGGCAAAACGGGTATCCGAGCCATTGATTCGAATGGCATTGCGTGAAATAAGCGATGAAGAATACGGTATAAAGGTGAGAAACCTCGTAAATAAACGAACAAAAACTCCACTAAATAAAATATCGAGCATAGAAAAGTCAAAAATGTTCAAATATCTACTAAGCAAAGGATTCGAAAGTGACATTATTCAAGATATAATAAAAATAAACATATAAAAATTACAATTCAATCACTGTTTCATCTATTTTTTTGATTTTTTTTCAAAAAAAATATTGTTTTTATAAAATTTTGGACTACTTTAGCATTAATTAATCAAATGTCTATCTAACAACCAAAGTTTTTATGAAAAAAAACAACTTTTTAAAAACAATCCTATGCCTAACAGCAGTTTCAGCAAGCGTTTTATCGACAAAAGCGCAAGACAACAATGCAACCTTCTCATTAAGCCTGACTTCTGACCAGTTTTTCGGTGTAGCACCGAGTGCAGGTGTTGAATACAAGCTTACCGACAAAATTGGCGTTTCTGCTTATGGTATTTTTTGGGGTGCAGGAACCGCCGGTGCTTGGGGAAACTGGACGGAGTTTGGCGGAGGTGTTAACCTTTACCTTGCGGAAGGTATCACATTAAATCCGAACATTGGCTTCACATTTGGTGACCTGCTTTCCAAAGGGGCAACATCCGGTCAGTTGGGCGGTATTGCAGGGGATGGGATTGTGCCAAATCTATTTTTTAATGTCGATAAGACAAAATTTGAAAGCGAAGTATACGTAGGGTATTATGCACCACTTCGCGATGAAGCGCCTGCAGATGCTTCCACGCTTGCTTATTTACATTACTGGGCTAACGCCGGCTTTAAGGTAAGTCCAAACTTCTCGCTTGGTGGTCATTTCGAGCATCTGAAACGCACCAAAGATGACGTAAATGGAAAATTGGACTATTATCAATGGCTCGGGCCGTACGTTCAATTCAACGTGCCACGCGTAGCCAGTTTCATAAGACTTTCTGCTGGGCCAGAACTGAAAAATGGTCTTCAGGCAAAAGATTCTTTTTATAAACTTTCTACTGGATTCACTTTTTAAGCAAAACCCCACTATTTTAGTTAGGGAAGTGGTTTTATATACGACTTCCCTTCATAACAAATACCGAATCCCTTGCTCTAAGAGCAGCTATACACAAACCAATCGTACACACAACCAAGGACATGACTATAAAACAGATAATTCCATTTGGGACCCTCGTTATCGCCGTAATCCTCGCTATTCTTGCCCCATCCACCGAAGTGACCACCGTAGTTGACAGTAACATCGATACTGGTGACACCGCATGGCTACTGATGGCAGCTGCGCTGGTACTGCTCATGACACCCGGCCTCGCCTTCTTTTACGGGGGGATGGTAAGAAAGAAAAATGTGATTTCTACCATGCTACAAAGCTTTGTCTGCATGGGACTTATCACCATTATTTGGGTGGTGTTCGGCTTCAGTCTCGCTTTTGGCGATGATATCGGCGGCATCATTGGTGATCCATCAACATTTTATATGATGAAGGGCATGCTCGGTAACGCAACTTGGCCAGCGCTCCCCACTATACCGATCGCCCTATTCGCGATGTTCCAACTGAAGTTCGCCGTCATTACTCCAGCTTTGATCACAGGCGCCTTTGCAGAACGCATCAAGTTCAACGCCTATTTAATTTTCATAACGCTTTTTGTCATTGTAATCTATGCGCCCCTTGCCCATGCAACTTGGCATCCTGAGGGTATCTTAGCGAAGATGGGCGTGTTGGATTTTGCCGGAGGAACGGTGGTACATATGTCTGCCGGCTGGGCGGCCCTGGCTTCAGCCCTTTACCTCGGTAAGCGCAAAGAACAGGAACATACACCATCGCGCATCAGTTATGTGATCTTGGGAACTGGCCTACTATGGTTTGGCTGGTTTGGTTTCAACGCAGGTTCAGCCGGAGGAGCCAATGAACTGGCAGCCTCAGCTTTTGCGACAACAACCACAGCGTCGGCCGCTGCTGCGATGGCTTGGATATTTTTTGATATACTGAAAGGCAAAAAACCGTCAGCGATGGGTGCATGTATTGGTGCTGTTGTAGGCCTTGTAGCCATTACGCCAGCAGCAGGCTTTGTCACGATCCCCCACTCTCTTATTATTGGTATAGTAGCTGCCGTCATCAGTAACATATTGGTTATCTGGCGTACAAAAAAAGGAATTGATGATACGTTGGATGTGTTCCCCTGTCATGGTGTAGGTGGTATGGTCGGCATGCTGTTAACTAGCGTTTTCGCACATAGCTCCGTGAACAGCGCAGTGACAACCAACGGTCTTTTCTTCGGTGAGACCAACCTATTTACCGCACATCTCATCGCTTTGGTAGGAGCATCTGCTTTTGCTTTCTTCGGTGCATTGCTGCTATTAAAGGTTACCGATATGCTTGCGCCGTTACGCGTAAGCGAAAAAGACGAAGTCCTCGGCTTAGATGCTAGTCAACACGACGAAGAACTGTAACTATACTCTTTGTTTTTACCGCCGCCCGGATTTATGCTAGGCTTGACAACCGCCGGGCGGCAACTTTTACACTATCCATTAAAAATATGGCAAATCCCGCACACAGCGCCTGAAAATGTCGCACAATTTTAAAATATATTTTTGCTGCACTACATAAATCTTCTATATTTGCACCACGTCAAGCGAAAGTAGCTCAGTTGGTAGAGCACAACCTTGCCAAGGTTGGGGTCGCGAGTTCGAATCTCGTCTTTCGCTCAGTTGCCTAGGTGGTGGAACTGGTAGACACGCAGGACTTAAAATCCTGTTCCCGTTAAGGGAGTGCGGGTTCGATTCCCGCCCTAGGTACACAAAAACCCTTTGATACATGTTATTGAAGGGTTTTTATTTTTACGCTAGGTAGAGGTATGTTAATCTGTGAAGGTTTCGTTTCGGTATTTTTCCCTATCTGTTATGGTATAAAAAAATCCCACAAAAAAATGTTTTGCGGGATCTTGCTTTACTAATTTAATTTTGTCGGGATGGCCGGATTTGAACCGACGACCTCCAGCACCCCATGCTGGCGCGATACCGGGCTACGCTACATCCCGTAGGGACTACCGTGTGAAACCACACATATAGTTCGCACGGCTCTGTATTCATCAAATTCGACGTGCGGAGTGCAAATATGAATAAAATTATCAAAAATCCAAAATTTTCATCTGCTATAAATCCACAAAAAACGGAGAAGGCTATCATCACTTTCCCCTAAAGATCGGAACAAAAACCTAAACTGGCTTTTCGTCACTTTTTTGATTACTTTCATCACATTTTTTCTATAGCGCTATTCTTTTGTAGTAACATTGCATGATCAAACCAGAAACGTATGAAACTAAATGACTTTAAGAAAATTGAATTTTGGATCGCCAGCATAGTGCTAATCATCGTGGCATTGATACTGGTATTTGATACCAACAAAAGAAGCGATAATGGGGAACACTATGAATTCATTGTTTCAAAAATAACTTATTCCTATTTTTTCAATTTCTTCCTACCTCGTGTTTTCAACATTTTCGCGGTGTATGTATGCTTCCTGTGCCTGAATTTTTGGCTGATTCCGTCCATCACACAGAAGAAAAATGAATGGCTATCCTACTTCATGATCATCGTACTCATTGTCGGGCTGGGTATCGTCTTTGCTGTAGGCCGTACGCACAGCCATACCTACGAGCTATTGCGCTACAACAGTTTGACGCAGGGCTACAACCGATTTTTTTTCGATGCCTTCACCAAAGCTTTTTTACTTGTGCTGGTATTAGCTGCCTACAGTTGCATCAAACAGCTCATCATCTATTTGGTTGATCGCATGGCGGATGAGCATTCGCTCCAAAAACAACTCAAAATGGACTTAGGTTTGGGAATCGGGTTTTGGTTTGCTGGTGTGCTCTTTTGGGTTAGCACGAGATCTTACTTTCAACTTACCGTGTTGTGGACATTGGTGGTATTGGCGACTTTAGGCACGGTCATTTATGCCATCTATTATCTTTTACCTGCACTTCACCAAAAACAAAAAAAATTCAGCACTTTCTTTTGGACCATTTTTGTGATCAGCCTGCTTTTAACTCTTCCCTTAAGCGTACTGGCCATCTTTTTTTTCCAAAGGGATGTAGAAGCAGCTTTCATTTTATTAGCATTTCACTTACCCACGCAACTGCTCATCGGCGTACCGCTCTCTTGGTTTGTTTATAAAAAAAGATCGGAAAACCGTTTTGAGCTCAATACCCTTCGCACCGAACTAGGCAAATCAGACGCTAACCTTCACTTTCTAAAATCACAGATAAATCCACATTTCCTATTCAACGCCTTGAACACCTTGTATGGTACGGCCCTGCAAGAACATGCTGAGCGGACAGGAGAAGGTATTCAAAAGCTTGGGGACATGATGCGTTTTATGCTGCATGAAAACCTACAAGAAACCATCCCCCTCATACGAGAAGTAGAATATCTAAATAACTATATTGCGTTACAGAAATTGCGTACGTCACCTGCTGCGGACATCAAAATAGAGAGTTTAATAGAGGCAGATATCAATGATCTCCAAATTGCACCTATGCTTTTGATCCCGTTTGTGGAAAATGCATTTAAACATGGCATAAGTCTACAGCGGCCATCATACATCAAAATCAGTCTGCAGGTTCAAGCCAATGTTTTATACTTCGATGTATCCAATAGTATAAATCCCAAAAATGAACATGACCCCGAAGCAGACCGAAGCGGGATAGGATTGGCAAATGTCAAACAACGGATGTATCTCCTGTATAAAGGTCGACACGACCTTATCATTCGGGAGAATATGAACGAATATTTTGTACACCTTACCCTAACACTTTAAGTCATGATGAGATTAGTAGGATTATTGATGCTGTTTGGGTATTTTATTACGCCATTGATCAAATGCCAGCAAAAAGAAGACGGCTTTTATACAACATTTGGAAATTTGTTTTATATCGACCTTTCAGTTCGTATTCAGATGGGCGCTATACATACTGGAAAAGGTATTCCAGACTTCCCCGCAAGCGTTCAAACACCGCGGGATCCACAAACGCAAGCAACCTTCCTTCCACAAGCCAACGACGTTTTGGAGCACAGCCTACGAAGGAATAAAGGTTTACAAGACAGCTTCTTTCAGGTGTACCCACAACAGTTGACAGTTTGGAAAGAACCCTCATGCCGGCGAATTCCGCCTTTAGTGAATCGTTAGGCTAAGTAAAGGCAAATTCGTTGGCGGGACCATACAACTTGTCTTTTATAGCAGCACATGTCCGCATGGCGCCTGAAAGTTGTCCTACAAATGTATTATATTTGATCGTACGAGCTTATTATTTTTTGATAAAATCAATCGTTACCGATTCTTGAACACAACGAGCATTTACAAAAAAATTCATATGATAGCAATTGCAATAGATGATGAACCCATGGCACTTGAGGTTATTGAGCACCACACCTCCAAGGTGCCCTTTGTCGATCTACGGAAAACCTTTACCGACGCATTCTCTGCCTTGGACTATTTGCAACGGCAGCCGGTAGATCTCATTTTTTTAGACATCAAGATGCCTGACATCTCTGGTATGGAGCTCTTAAAAAGCCTTCAAATAGTACCTATGATCATTTTTACGACGGCCTATTCCGAACATGCTTTACAGAGTTTTGAACTGGATGCCATTGACTACCTTTTAAAGCCGTTTTCCATGTCTCGTTTTTTAAAAGCATGCAACAAAGCGAACGAATTGCACCTGCTGCGCAGTGCGAAAACAGATGGAGGAAAAGATTATTTTTTTGCGAAAGACGGGTATGAACACGTCAAAATAGCCTTCGACGATATTCTTTACATTGAAGCATCGGGAAACTACACACAAATACAATTGACTGGACGATTGATCAGTTCACGCATTACCCTTAACGAGCTAACAGATTTATTGCCGAAAGCTGACTTTGTGCGCTGCCATCGAGCGTTTATTATTGCAAAGAACAAGGTGGAAAAGTTTGACAAAGCCCACTTGTGGGTGGCTGATAAAATGATCCCTATCGGTAGCACTTACCATGATCTCAAATTGCATTGATTTAAGTGGCCTTATGCCAAAATCCTTTCACCTTCCCCACAGAAAAGCTGCTTACGCTCTTGCAATTTGTCAAAAATCTACTTCGATAATGGACTTTAGTGGAATAAGCACACCGCTTTTAATTTGTATATAATGTTCCGTTAACGACCAAACAGTGGTTTCAATACGTTTCGGACCATCCTCCGTCTGGAAAACAATTGTTGTCTTCGATTTGAACTCATTCCCCAAACGTTGCGCTGCCATTAGCTTATCTTTTAAAAGATAGGTCTTGTCTTCCGCCGCAGGAATGATCTTGTAGTCTAAAATATGTTCCTTTTCGATAATCTGTCCGATCATATTGCAAAATTTATTAAAAATATAACACAACCTTAATACGCGCTGCCCAATAAATATAAAAAATCATCCCAATATTTTAAATAAGTATATGCATTATTTCCATGACGACAAATAATTTATGACACTTCTTTTATGCAACACATCATTCGGGTGGAATCGAATGGATATATCAAAAAAAATTAGGAACGATGTGTAGATCGTTCCTAAGTCAAACGAAAGCGCGGCACGGCGCTTTCTAAATGTCCCGCATGTTAGGAGGCAAAAGCCTTATCGCCTTTTTGGTAAGGAAAATTACCATCAAAGCGGCCGGGGATTTTCACATAGCGCAATGCCTGCGTCATACCGACTTCCGAAGTAAAAAACCCAGTTAGCGTCAATTGCTTCAACATATGAAAGAAATTGTTAGGCTCGCCATCTTTTCTATTTTTTTGGTATTCGGCAGCCTCCTTATCATATTTGTTTACGAATTGTAAACGTTCTTCCTTGGACAGCTCTTGGAAAGGTTTATTGAATTCCTTCTTTGCACGGCTATCCACATCCGCTAAACCTTCCAAAAACGCTTTTTGATCCGCCTCATCGTAACAATCACGGATCATGACCGGAATAAATTCGCCTACCCCAGCTTCTTTTGCTCCTGGTGTAGATGTTTTAGGGAGTATCGCTTCCGCTAGATCGCCCAAAAAATCCGTCTTCTCCTTTTCGAATAACGTCGCCACATCTTTGGACGCTGGTCGGGTACACCCTTCTAGGAATAGGTTTGCCCCAATTACCGAACCCCCAATCAACATGGCTACACGTTGAAGTGCCTCTCTTCTATTCATTGTTTGCTCTTTTTAAAGATTGTAATTTACTTCCCAACCTTGACGGTACTGCCGTTTCACAAATTGATTGACAATATCAAAGTTAGTTACTTTCATTTGGTTGTTGTCCCAAAGCAATTTCAGGTTTCTACCTGGATAATTGCCATCAATGCGCAAATCAGCGCCACGAATAGCTAAGTTGGCCATCAGCAACGCTTCCGTGAGCGGTCCTGAAATTTCAAATGGAGCACTAACTTCCATTTTGCCGTAGCCCGCTAATGCCGCTTCGACCCATTGTCCATAATGTCCATTTGCTTTCCCTTCCACACGCGCATACTTTTGAGCTACCTGCTCTTTTCTCGTTGTTGGCAATAGGCGCGCATTTTCTCCGTAAGTATCTGCCAAAATTTTGCCTTTGGTACCGATCAGCAAGATACCGTTACCACCATCCCCGAAGATTTCGTTTGGACCTAGTTCGTCAGGTCTAGTTGGCTGAATACCACCATCCATCCAATGCAGCGTTACAGGGCCATTGGTTTTTGGGGTTTTCGGAAAGGTCATCGTCACGTGACTTGATGGAGGGCAGCTTTCTGGGTAGTACGCACGTTTAAATTCATCAGCGTACACGGTACCTACCGTGGCCTGTACGTCTTGAACATATTTCAATCCCAACGTGCTAAAAGGAACTTCCAACAAATGACATCCCATATCGCCCAGCGCACCGGTACCGTAATCCCACCATCCTCTCCAATTGAACGGAACGAGTTTTTCGATATAATCTTTTTTAGGCGCCGTTCCAAGCCAAAGTTCCCAATCTAATTCTTTGGGCACTTGCGCCGTTTGGTTGGGCCATGGAATACCCGATGGCCAAACTGGACGATCAGTCCAGCAATAGACCGTGTGAACATCACCGATCAGGCCTGCTTCAAACCATTCTTTGATTTCTCGCGGACCGTCATTCGATGCCCCCTGATTTCCCATTTGGGTTACCACTTTGTATTTCTTGGCTGCATCCGTAAGCACCCGAGCTTCCCAAACATCGTGTGTAAGGGGCTTTTGCACATACACATGTTTCCCTAATTGCATAGCTGCTAGCGCTTGGATCGCATGGTTATGGTCGGGTGATGATACCGATACAGCGTCGATATGCTTATGCTCCTTATCCAGCATCTCCCGGTAATCTTTGTAATACTTAGCTTTCGGGAACGCCTTCACCGAGTTGGCTGCACGACGGTCATCCACATCACACAAGTAGGCTATTTCCGCTTTTCCACTTTTGTAAAAAGAAGCAATATCACTTTGTCCTTTGCCCCCTACGCCAATGCCAGCTATCATCAATTTGTCACTTGGTGCCAAGAATCCATTGCCCCCAAGCACATGGCGCGGGACAATCATAAAGCCGGCCGCTGCAAGGGCCGCATTTTTGATAAAATCTCTACGAGAATTGTTCGTTTCCTTCATTTCAGCTATTGTAAGTTTATGTTGTTATTCATTACAGGTTACCCTTCTTCAGTTCGCTAACGGCAAAATCCACTGCACGTGCTGTCAACGCCATATAGGTCAACGAAGGATTTACACAAGCTGCAGATGCCATAGCAGCGCCGTCCGTGACGAATACATTTTTTGCATCCCATACTTGATTGTGCTTATTCAACACCGAATTTTTCGGATCTGTCCCCATACGAGCGGTACCCATCTCGTGGATTCCCATACCGAAGTGGTATTCATTGTCGTAAGTATAGACATCTTTTACACCGATGCGCTCCAACATTTCCTTCATATCCTCTTGCATATCCGGACGCATTTTACGTTCGTTGTCTTTGATTTCCATATCCATGGCCAAGACAGGGAGTCCCCATTTATCTTTTTTATCTTTGTCCAAAAAGATTCTATTTTCGTGATACGGAAGGATCTCTCCAAATGCGGTGAAACCTACCGACCAAGATCCGGGTTCAAGCATGGCATCCTTCCAATCCCCTCCCACACTCATTTCTGCGATCTCACCCGACCAACGGCCACGACTTGCTGCTCCTTGATAACCGAAACCACGGACATAATCACGCTTTTTATCATCTCCAGGTACATTCTGAAAACGAGGGACATATAATCCCGTAGGGCGTCTTCCGAAGACATATTTATCCTCATAGCCTTCTATACGGCCTCCGGCACCGCAACGGAAATGGTGATCCATTGCATTGTGTCCCAACTCGCCCGAACTACTTCCCAAGCCTCCTTCCCAAACGTCCGTTGCTGAATTCATTAACACCCATGTCGAGTTGAACGCCGACGCACATACAAAGATTACCTTCGCAAAAAACTCGTAAGTCTTTCCTGTTTCTGCATCGACAATTTCCACACCCTTAGCTTTCTGCGAGTCCTTATCATAGATAATTTTTGATACAATAGAAAACGGCCTGAGCGTTAAATTTCCCGTCGCCATGGCCGGCGGTAAAGTGGAAGATTGCGTACTGAAATAAGCGCCAAAGTTACACCCCAACCAGCATTGGTTTTGGTATTGACAATTGATCCGTCCGTGATGGGGTTTGGTAATATTGGCCGTACGCCCCATAATAAAATGGCGTTTGTTCCCATACTCCTTTTTTAAACGATCCGCTAAATCTTTTTCGACCACCGTAAAATCCATAGCTGGTAGAAAATCACCATCAGGCAACACATCTAGACCATCCCGATTTCCGGAAATACCAGCCCATTTTTCTGCGTAACTATACCATGGTGCGATATCTGCGTAGCGGATTGGCCAATCAGTGCCGTGCCCGTCTTTTGCATTAGCTTCAAAATCCAGATCGGAAAAACGGTAGCTCTGACGTCCCCACATGAGCGATCGTCCTCCCACATGGTATCCACGAAACCAGTCGAACCGCTTTACCTCCGTATACGGACTCTCCTTTTCGTTTACCCAAAAATCGAGATTTTTCTCATTCAAGGGATAGTCACGTTTTAACACGGGATAATCCTCTTCCATTTGCTTGGTACGCCCTCCTCTATGTGGATACTCCCAAGTATTTTTGTTCGCGTGATAGTCCTTTACGTGCTCGACGTTTCTACCCCGCTCTAACATGATGGTCTTTAAACCTTTCTCTGTCAATTCTTTTGCCGCCCAGCCGCCACTAATCCCGGAACCAATGACAATCGCGTCATAAACATTATCTGCCATATCTCTCTATTTAGTTTTTTTATACAATTTTATTTTCAACTTTTTCATTCTTGAAGAAAAGCAAGAACAACAAAAATACGATGAATGCTATGCCTGCAGGCACTAACCATACACGCTGCCAAAAGCTTCCCAAATCGGTCGTCTTGATACCCTCGTACATCGTGCCGATGTAACCTGCAACCCAAAATCCAATTAATTGTCCTACTCCATAGGTAGCTAATGTAATCAATCCTTGCGCTGCACTTTTGTATTTTATGCCTGCCTTTGAATCGGTATAGATTTGGCCAGAAACGAAAAAGAAATCGTAACAAATGCCGTGTAATGCGATACCGATGAGCAGCATATACATACCAGAGCCCGCATCACCGTAAGCAAAAAGCAAATAACGGATTGCCCACGCCAGCATACCTATAAGAATGGTGTTTTTGAATCCAAAGCGTGTAAAAAATATAGGCAATAATAACAGGCATAATGCTTCTGATATTTGACCAATGGTCATAAATCCGGTAACATTCTCCATGCCTACCTCACCGAGGAAATTATTTGCATTTTGGTAATAAAATGCGAGTGGAATACAGATTAAGATCGAGGAAACAAAAAATACCAAAAAGTTTTTGTCTTTCAACAATTTGACGGCATCCAACCCAATGATCGATGCGAACGATGGTTTTTCCGATGAATCGATCTTTGTGGGAGGGGTCTTGGGTAAGATAAAACTGAACAAACCTAGCAACAAAGAACCGACAGCAGCCATCAAAAACGTATTTTTCAATAATCCACTTGCAACACCTTCACTAGAATCCCAATGGAAGAGAAAGGAAATGCTTAACCCAGCTGCAATCCATCCGATAGTACCCCAAATACGAATCGTGGAAAATTGCTTTTCCGGATTAGTCAACTGCCTGAACGAAACTGAATTGACCAACGCTAGGGTTGGCATAAATAAAATCATGTAGGCAAATACGTAGGGGAAAAACGTGGTGATATCGGTTGCTTGGTACATCAAGTACATCAGCAAAGCACCGATAAGGTGCAAAACGCCCAAAATCCGCTCTGCATTGAAGAAACGATCGGCTATCATACCGATAATGAAAGGCGCAATGATAGCTCCCCAAGATTGAGTAGAGAATACATTAGCAATCTCAAAACCAGAGGCATTTAAATTGACAGGAAGGAACCTTCCTAAGGTAACGAACCATGCTCCCCAAATAAAGAACTCGAGGAACATCATAAATGAAAGTTTAAATCTTATTGATGTTGACATCTGCTGATAGGTTTATAGTATAAATATATTACTTCTTCGTAAATAACAAAAATATTTTGCTGCTAAAATCATTTAGCTAAAAGTTGTCCACTTCCCTATACGCTGCCAACAGGGCTTTTTCCCCTTCCACACCCGCCTTCGACATACCATGTTCCATCCCCACAATACCGGTGTAGCCTTTTTCTTTCAGCCATTTGAATACATTCTTGTAATTTATCTCGCCTGTCGTCGGTTCGCGGCGTCCTGGGTTGTCGCCCACTTGTATATAAGCAATCTCGCTCCAGCAAGTATTCATTAGGTTGATCAAGTTACCTTCATTTTTCTGCTGGTGGTAGGCATCATACAATATCTTGCAAGATGGGCTTCCCACTGCTTTGCAAATTTCATAGGTTTGGTCGGTAAAGCGCAAAAATAGATCGGGCGTATCGCTCAAAGGTTCCAGTACCATGGTCATACCGTGGGGCTCAAAAATTTCCGCTCCTCTCTTCAAGGCTTCGATCACATTGGCGGTTTGTACGCCAATGGGCAAATTGCGATGATAGTCGCCGGGAACAACCGTGGCCCATTTCGCATTGACCCGCTTAGCTGTTTCTACAGACTCGCGACATCCCTTCAGGAATATGTCAACATACTCTTGCTTGCCAGCCGCTAAAGTATTGGCACCATTGCCCCCTTTTGGCACAACAAAAACCCCCATGCGCATCCCTAGTTTTGCCAAGGTATCCCCTATTTTCTGTTGTTCATCCAAAGGGCGCCCTGGCAAACCATTGTCTTCGATGCTGCGGAAGCCCAACTCGTGCATATACTTAATTTCGTCGATAAAACTCTTGCCTGCCGTCGCAGCAAACATTCCTTGATGGGGTGCATAGTCCAGTTTAAAGGTCGCACCATTCGTCTGTTTTTCTTGGGCCATACTTTCATTGGTTAAAAGGACCGAACTACCAAGTAGTGCCGCTCCACTTTTTATAAAATCTGATCTTTTCATCGGATGCGCATTAATTTTTTATATAACGAGAAAAACCCTTCGAAAAGGCTTCTTTGAACTCATTATCTTGTTTGTAAATAATATAAACCTCTATTTCTTTCATTTGATCTGCAAATGTAATCGCCTCTTCGGGCGATAAGGCCATGAATACATTGTCATATGCATCAGCGTCCATGGCCGTGGACGCGACGACTGTTACACTTGCAACATTGTTTTGTAAAGGGTATCCATCCTGCGGATGGATGTGATGATGAATCTTTTTGCCTAGGTAGTCGAATGTCTTGCGGTAGTTACCGGATGTCGTCACAGACCTGTCGGACAATTGTAACACAAAACGTGAAGAGCCCAAACCCGCAGGCCGCTCAATCGCAATTTCAAAAGGTTTACGTTGTTCTTTCAATCCACGAGTTCGGATTTCTCCGCCCACTTCCACTAGGTAATTGCTACTACCCAATTTATCCAGCAGCTCGGCCAACACATCCACCGTGTAGCCTTGAGCAATACCGTTAAGGTCAATCGCTGTACGTTTATCGTTCTTGTAAAGTTTGTTCTTCCGTAGCCTCAATTTCTGCATGCCGACAAATTGCAGCACGCTGTCAACAGCTGCTTGATCCGGCATCTTGCTGATGCGTTTCGCGCCGAAACCCCACAGCTCCACCAGTGGCTTAACAGTAATATCAAAAAGTCCGTCCGATGCTTTATGCACCTCCTTCGCACGGCGCACTACCCTTTCCATATGCGGATCCAAAACCAGCATTTTCCGATCAGGACTGTTAAACCTACTGATTAAGGAGTTGGAAAGATATAAGGACATGGATCGATCGATAACCGCCAAAACACTGTCGACTTGATCTTTCGATACCAGGACGCTATCCGCATAGTATTGTAGGCAATACGTTGTTCCCTGAGCGCGTCCTTCAATAACGAATTTAGGTTGTTGTGCGTGAGCACGACAACCTAAAATAACACAAAGGATTATGGCAAATGAACGCGACAACCTTTAAATGTATAACGCGGTGTTTATCCCTGGGATTGCTACGTTGTAAGCACCATCTTCGTTGGGAACGATCTTTGGCTTCGCATCCCACGCATATACGGCGGGAGATAAATCCACTTCAGAGGTTAACGCTTTGTCCCATTTGATTACCTTTCCGGTATAGCAAGCCAAACGGCCAATTATTCCCGTCAAGGTACTGTATGCGCCATATTCGGTATTATCGAATTTATACTCGTTTTTAGCAATCGCTTCGAAGAGCTCTTTATGCTCTTGCTGGTAAGCGTTTGGATTTCCTTTGGGGTCGTGCCTGTAGATCTCATTGCCTTTGGCGTCCCAAAGAACAGCCTGATTACTAGCAGATAAGTAAACTCTACCTTTAGACGCTTGGAAGGTTTCATCGACTCTATTGGAAATGCCTTCAAAATGTCTACATTGACTGTACACTACGGTCCCATCATCGTAAGTGAGTTCCACGGCAAAGTTGTCATAAATCTCCCCGTACTCTTTGCCTGTTCGATGCGCCCGGCTTCCCGTCCCTTGTATAGACACGGGATATTTGCCTTTTACCCAATTAGCGACATCGATGTTATGCACATGTTGCTCTACAATATGATCCCCGCACAACCAATTAAAATAATACCAGTTACGCATTTGGTATTCCATTTCGGTTTGCGAAGCTTGACGTGGCCGTACCCAAACACCACCGCTGTTCCAATACACCTGGCCGGCATAGACATCGCCTATGGCACCGTCCTGAATACGTTTTATAGCTTCCCGATAATTTGTTTGGTAACGCCGCTGCAATCCCACCACGACGTTCAGCTTCTTTTTCTTGGCCTCTTCTGCAGCCGCCAATACCTTCCGGATCCCCGGAATATCGACAGCTACCGGTTTTTCCATAAACACATGCTTACCTGCTTTTACCGCTTCCTCAAAGTGCAAAGGCCTAAAGCCGGGCGGAGTCGTCAACAGCACGACATCGGCATCCTTTATTGCAGCTTTGTAAGCGTCAAAACCAACGTATCTGCGGCTGTCCGGTACGTCCACCTTATCACCAAATTTTTCCTTCAGTGTATTGTAGGTTGATTGAAGGTTATCTTGAAAGGCATCCGCCATTGCGACAAGCTTGATGTTCTGTCCAGAAGCAAAAGCATCAAATGCTGCACCGGTTCCCCTTCCGCCACAGCCAATCAGCGCAATTTTTATCTCGTCGGATCCGGCAGCGAAAACACTGCCCACAGGCGTCGAAGCCAAAACCGTGGCACCGGCTAATGCCGAACCCGCCTTGATAAAATCTCGTCTTTTAAAATTATCCATAGTTATTTAGCGTTTATAATGTTTCTTTAGAAGTCTTTTATTGGTGCTTTATCATAGTAAGACATGATCTCTTGCGGCGAAGGTTTTACTACTGGGCGCACCAGTCGTAGTCCCACGAAAGGCGCTTCCGGAAACCACCAGTTGGACTTGGGGATCTGCGGATCCAGTTGCTTCCAAAAAGGATCTGACGCGCCGCGCGCCGCAGATCGAAGATCTGTTGCTTGGCTTTCGAATGAGCCGCCCCGAACACTATGTGGGTAAAGGGTCGTTGGTATGGCCACCGGATCTTCTGCTACCTTATCGGCAAACTGTTGGTAAAAATCAGGTATGTATTGGTCGTAGGTCCACTCAGCAACGTTCCCCAACATGTCAAATAGTCCCCAAGCGTTCGGTTTCTTTTTTCCGACCGGCGAGGTTTGCGCATCACTATTTGCCGCAAACCAAGCATACTCCGTTAGCTTCGTCACATCATCCCCGAAATAGTATGCCGTTTGGGACCCCGCACGGCAAGCATATTCCCACTCCGCTTCGGTCGGCAATCTGTAAAACTCTCCCGTTCGTACGTAAAGCCATTTACAGAATTGTATGGCGTTGTAGTGTGTCATCGCTAAAGCTGGATGCCCCTCTTTACCCATGCCGAAAGTCATATCTAAATAAGGTTTGGTGGGACGGGTGACGGCATCTACATCAGGATCAACCGCTCCATCCAAAGTTCTAGTCGCTTCAAGGTCTTTGTAGACAAAAGGTTCATAGAGATCCCAGGTCACCTCGAAGGTTCCCATCCAAAACGGATCGAGCTTAACTTGATGCGCAGGCTTTTCATCGTCCCGTCCATCCTTGACGCTGCCCATAGTGAACATACCGCCAGGAATCGCTTCCATCGAAAATTCGAGATTTGTACCAGAAAGCTTTTGTGTGTAGCGTTCGTGTTTGGTTTGTGCAACAGTCCATAAGCCGGCCGTTAACAAGCTAAAAAAAATGACACTCTTCTTTACAATATTCGTTATCATCAACCTAGATTTTTATAAATCGGAATTAAATATAGAAATTATATTGTAAAAAATACACTAAGCGAGCTTTACAACAAGCAAGTTACAAAAAGGAAATCAATAGCGAATAAAGCAATCTGGTAGTTAGCAGACCACATAAAATACTAAAACCAATGACAGTATGGCCCAATTTACTATTTAGGTTAAACTGCTGCAGAAGCATACTGGTTGCTACCAAACTTGGCATACCCATTTCGAAAACAGCAATTTGCGGAACCTGGCCCCGAATACCGGAAAAATAGCAGATCGCCAGCAACAAAATCGGCGCCATGAGCAGTTTGTACATCAAAGAGATACCAACAGCCCACATCTCTGATCTATAAAATGAAAATGAAAGCTGCATACCAATAGAGAATAATGCCAAGGGAGAAACGGTAGTTGCCAGTTGGGCGAAAAAGCTTTCTAGAGGCGATAAATCAATAAAATGAGGGATAGACAAGGCAGCTAAACATCCCCATAAGGGAGGAAATGACAGAACACGCTTGAGCAAATAGCTGGGCGAAATCATACTGTTCCTATCGGGTTGACCCTTGATCGCGATGACAGTACCCACACTGGACAACAAAAAAAAAGTCATTTGATCGCTGATGATCGCCCAACGTAGAGCCGTTTCACCAAAATAGGTTGCGACAAGCGGAAAGCCGACAAACGATGTGTTACTAAAACCCGCCACCAACATCAGGCTATGGGCTGTACGACGGGAGAATCCCGCACGGGTTTGCCACAGCCTCATAAATACAATGGCGCCAAGCAACACAAAAATGGGTGTCAGCAACAACACAAAAAAATCATTGTTCCATTGCAAACCCGGCAAATAACGAAACGAGGTAGCTGGCAATCCTATGTAGATAATCCAAACGTTAATGCTTTTAAAACTATTTGCAGGCAAAACATGCCGTTCTTTCAGCAAATATCCAGCAAACAAACAGAACAAAATAATCAGGAAATTTGACATACAAAAGTAAAGACTGATATTGCAATATTGTAAAAAGGAATTCTTCCTCGGTAATTTCTCGGAAATTAATAACTTTGCGCGCAAAGTTATCAAATAGTTGGAACATACATTGAAAAAAATACGCTATATAACAGGCCTAGCCTTGTTTTGGACAATAGCATCGGTTGCGCAAACAGATAGTATCCCTGCCGCTAAAGCTCCGCGAAATCCGCTAATAATCGAATTGGAGGTAGAAAATGGTGGGATTTTAGCATCTCGAGAAGTAAAACAGACTGCATTTCAGCAAGCTTACTACAACGGCGTCAATCTAAAGGTTGGATGGAAAATACAACACAGTAGCGACCAGTACTTCAAACTATACAATAATCCAATATACGGGATTGGGCTCTACAGCAGCACGTTTAATACAGATATTATCGGCAGCCCTTACGCGCTTTACGGTTTTATGCAATCACCATTTGGTAATTTGGAAAATGAGCGATGGGGATTTGATTACCGTATTGGCTTAGGCATATCTGGAAACTTCAGGCCTTACGATGAAGAAACAAACCCGCTAAACATCGTAATTGGCGCACGCAACAACGTCTTTATAGATTTAGGTATTCGTGCACAATATAAATTGAATAATCATTGGCGTGCCGGGGCAGGTCTGGCCTTCCACCATTTTTCCAACGGAGCCATGCGCTTGCCCAACAAAGGAGTAAACCTAATCCCTGTTACAGCATCCATCACCTATCAACCTTATGGAGAGACTACATTGCCCGATAAAAGTCATATTGAACCATACAACGATAACATCATGTACCATATCAACTACGGCATGGGTTGGAAACAATTGGAACGAGATATTGATCGTCGGTTCTTAAAAATGACGGTGAGCACCTATGCAAGTAAACACGTATCGCACAAGTGGCGCATGGGGGCGGGCGTCGATATTTTCTATTCCGAATCTGGCAACAACGATGAAATAGCCGGAGACAAAAGTGGTCGTCTCAGTTCAAAATTATCTTATGGACCATCCTATTACCTCGTACACGTATTGACCCGTGACTTGGTACTAAACGGAAATGTAGGTTACTATCTACACAAACAATATTTCAACGGAGAAATTACCCGCATTTTTCTCCGGGCTGGTGCACGCTATTATGTATACAAAAACATCAATGCAGGTGTGTCCATTAAAGCACATAAAGGGAAAGCAGATTTCATTGAATGGACAATGGGCTACACATTCAACAGATAGCAGCCTTGATCTAGCCTGAAACACGAAAAAAAGGACGCATCCTTTTTTTCATGCCGTAGTTCTATACAGACAGCATCTCTTTAAACCGCATTGCTACATAACGAGCTTGCGGATGCTTTTTGCGAGATTCCGATCTACCGTGATGTAACCCGGGTAATAAATATTGCTACTCCCAATCCGTATGGAAGGCTTGATTTTCAACACTAAAAAACCTTCTCCTTCGCGCGTGAACAGTTCATTCAATACACTTTCTAGACCCTTTTCTTGGGTTGCACCGAAGATATTGGCCTTAAAAGACAGCGGAACGGTGGTGCTTTCACCTGTGGCGAGCTGTACATTTTGATTAACATCGCCTTCAAACAGAGGCTTCCCTTGAATCTCGATTAAGTATTTAAAAGAGTTTATTGATGTTCTTGTTGAAGTAGGATTGCTGATCTTCATGTTGACGCGTGCTTCCAAGGGCAGATCTTTGCGTAACATGGCCAACGCTACGGCGGGTAACGAAGCAATATTAACGCTATTACCGGCCGTGTAGCTATCAATCGCTCTACCAGCAAGTCGCACATCCTGTAGCGATTCCACCGAATAGTCACATTTTGCAAGTGCATCGATATTATTTTTGGTTACCGCACAACCGCTGATCAAAAAGATCAACAACGCATAGCACAAAAGGCTTAATTTCTTATTTTTCATCATATCGTGTTATTTCCTATAAGTTTTACCACCAAAGTTGTACGTGACGCCCAACGTAAAAACAGCATTCCCTGCCTTCAGGTAATCATTCTCCAACACATTGAAATTAAAACCGTTGGTATATTGCAATTGAAGGCCCTTATGAAGTTCCATTCTAGTAAAAAAAAGCGGCTCAAAAAAGAAAGCTTCTTCTTTCGGACTTTCTAAGTCATTAATTAGGAAGCTTGTCATCCCAACGCGGCTCGCACGTATCGCTGTACCGTAGTTCAGCTCCCTTCTTTTGCCGAATAGATTCAACTTTTGCTTCCTCGTGGATGAATAATTCACCTGTACAAATATCTTATCAAAATCCATTGCACGGGTCTCGACCGGTTCCATTCCGATCGTAGTCGCTCGGCGGTCTACCTCGGTCGAGGAGCCCAATCCGTAACCGCCATACACCTCCAACACTTGCCTCTTGTCCTTCCCAATTTTGGTAAAATAACCTAAGCCAGCCTCCACAAGTTGTTGTCTGAATAGGTTGTTGCTGCTTTCGCCCCCGCGGTCGATGTAGGATCCATTGGCGATCACGGCTACATGTTTGCCAACCGCTACACCGGCTTGGCCACTGATATTACCTTTCACATTGCTATGTGCTGCCAGATATACCTCTCCCTGCTCCCGAAACATCGGTGTAGCAGGAACGTTTGGCATATAGATTGAGCTGCAAGCGCAAAAAGACAGCATGATCGACAACGCCAATAGCTGTACGGATTTAATTCGTATATTTTGTTCCACCACCCTTACCGCATAATTATTGTGCCAAAATAGATCTAAAAAACAAAAGCTAGATAAACTAGCTTTATACAATACCGGCTTTCTCCAGTTCGGCCTGCATCGTTTGTTGGAGCAGAAATGCTTCTTCGCGAGCGCGTTCAGCAAAATCCTTTCCTTTCGACGCATAAATAATTCCACGTGTACTATTCACCAACAATCCACAATCGGCATTCATACCAAATTGGCAAACATCTTCCAACGACCCACCCTGCGCACCTACACCCGGCACCAGCAGGAAATGATCTGGTGCATGTTTGCGGATTTGCAGAAAGGCCTCTCCTCTAGTCGCACCTACCACAAACATCGTGTTCTCCTTCGTTCCCCAACGGTTCACCTTATTTATTACCGCTTCATACAATTGTTCTCCCATTTCATTGGTGAAATTTTGAAAATCCTTGCTTCCGATATTTGATGTTAACGCCAAAACGATAGCCCATTTATTGGGGGTAGCGAGAAATGGCTTTACGGAATCCTCTCCCATATACGGAGCGATTGTAATGGAGTCGAATCCGAGCCCGGAAACCTTTTCATCGAAAAAAGCTTGCGCATACATGGCTGAGGTGTTACCGATATCGCCTCGTTTTGCATCGGCAATACTGAAACATTCTTTTGGCAAGATTTGCCAGGTTCGCTGCAAAGATTGCCAGCCCTTGACACCATAGCACTCATAAAAAGCAATATTAGGCTTATAGGCTACGCATAGATCCTCCGTCGCCTCGATAATCGCTTTATTAAAGCTAAAAATTGGATCTTCATCATCTAGTAAATGCTCCGGTATCTTCGTAAGATCCGTATCCAAGCCCACACACAAAAAGGTTTTTTTATGCTTTATCGCACGAACGAGTTCCGCTCTGTTCATCATTTATCAGTTAAAGTCGTTATAAAATCGAAGACTTCCTTCCGGGAGTAATCCGCCATACCCTCATGGCGCGCAGCTACTTGTCCTTCTTTGTCTAAAATTACCGTTGTGGGAATGGACTGACCCAACCAGCTTTCGGGAATTTCGCTTTCCGGAAAATAAATCGGCAGGTCCATGTCTCCTTGCTTCATAAATTCGCGTGCCTTCTCTGCCTCTCCCTCAATTTCAACCAGCATAAAGACCACCTGCTCGTTCCCTTTAAACTTATCCTTTAAAACTTGTATAGACGGCATCTCGGCTTTGCATGGCGGACACCATGTGGCCCAAAAATTTAAGAAGACAACTTTTCCTGATAAATTCGCCACCGAAATGATCTCGCCTTTATCATTGCTGAACGAGATGTTTGAACGATCCCCTACGGTTTGCTGCTTTTGTGCTGCAGGCGCAGCGCTTGGTTGTTCCAAATTAGGTTTGAAGAGCCCGATCTTCATGAGACCCTGTTGGAACCAAGATCGACTAGTTGGAATGATCAGGGCAGCAATCAGCATAATAAACACCACGTTGCCTATAATCTTCCATACTTTTTTTTTATCCTTCATGCTATTCATCGATTAACTATCAAATTTTTCCAACAACTTCAACAATGTTGCGAAGTCTTTCGGGTAGGGTGCCTCAAACGTATAAACTTTCCCATCAATGCTGAGGTTAACGAAGCGGGCATGCAGAGCAAAACGTTTCATAATAGGTAGTTCCTCTTGATCTTTGGCCATTGTAAAACCCCGCTTCTTAATCTGGGACAGAAATACAGGTTTACCCCGATACATACTATCGCCCACGATAGTCGCCCGCTGCGTAGCTAAATGTATTCTTATTTGGTGCATCCTTCCCGTGATTGGTTTACATTCCACCAAGGTATAGTGCTTGTAGTATGTTAAAGAATTGAATATCGTCTCGGCAGGCTTTCCATTCGCCCGGTCAATGGATACATTTTTGTTGCCTTGATTAAGGATCGGTAGATCGACAATCAAATTATCGAAGGTATGCGTACCGCTAATAATGGCATGATAAACCTTATTGACACGACGTCGCTCAAATTCGATGGATACCAAGCGGTAGGTCTCCGGATTTTTAGCAATCAATAGGATGCCGGACGTTTCCTTATCCAAGCGATGGCAAACCTGTGCATCAGCGTGGTATTTTTTCGCTAACCGAAGGATGTTCACTTCTCCGCCACTACGGTCATCCAAAGACGCCACAAACGGTGGTTTGTTGATGACAATTAAATTATCATCTTCAAAAATGATCAAGTCCTGAAATTTCGGGAATTTAAATAAACGATTTTCGTTTTCCTGCATGGCCACAAAAATAAGAAATATAGGGTAGATTAAAGAGCGATGATCGGCATTATGGGATTATTTGGCATATTTCTGTTTTAATTATTTAGTTTTGCTTTACAAATACAAAACAGATGTCAGTAAACAAGATAATCAAACGGGTGACCACCAGCAGCATACTCGCGATGAAAAAGCAGGGTGAAAAGATCAGCATGTTGACGGCTTACGACTTTTCGACAGCGAGGGCCTTGGATGAGGCCGGCATAGATATTTTGTTGGTGGGCGACTCGGCAGCCAATGTTTTTGCAGGCTACGAAACCACACTCCCAATGACGTTGGATCATATGATCTATCATGCAAGTGCAGTGGCCCGTGGCACAAAAAGGGCTTTGGTACTGGTCGATCTACCCTTTGGCGAATACCAAGGCACTGCGGAAGATGCGTTCAAAGCCGCGGTTCGCATGATGAAGGAATCCGGATCACATGCATTGAAACTGGAAGGTGGTGTCGAGATTTTGGACAACATCAAAAAAATTGTCGATGCGGGCATCCCCGTATGCGGGCATTTGGGCTTGACTCCACAGTCTATCAACAAATTCGGCACTTTTGGCGTGCGCGCTCAGGAGGAAGCTGAAGCTGAAAAATTGAAAGCCGACGCTTTGGCTTTACAAGCGATTGGGTGTTTTGCTATTGTGTTGGAAAAGATACCGGCGAAGCTTGCTAAGGAGGTTTCCGACGCACTTTCTATCCCTACCATTGGTATCGGTGCCGGGAACGGATGTGACGGACAAGTTCTTGTGGTCAATGACATGCTAGGTTTTACCAAAGATTTCAAACCCAAGTTTTTGCGGCAATACATGCAACTATATAACGGGGTGGTGGAGGCAGCATCGAAGTATGCGGCGGACGTGAAAGCAGGCGACTATCCCAACGAAAACGAACAATACTAAAATATACCGATGCGCTTCTTGCTGATTTTCCTTTTACTGGCTATTTTAGTGTATTACGTCTCAAGACGGCTGATGATGACTGCCCCGGTACGCACCGTGGTAGCGCACAGCCGTATGCATAGCCTGCAACTGTTAGACACCAGCCCCAGCTTACTATCCAAAGCGGCACGTAGCACCATGGTTACAGCTGGCATAGGTGCCCTATTATTTCTTTTAATACTTATTATAGGCTTTAAAATCAAAATATTATGGATTGCATTTCCACTAAGCCTTTATCTGTTCGGTCAATTATTTGTATACAGCAATCACATTAAGGCATTAAGAAAGCAAAGGCTATACTTCGACCCACAACAGGGAGATGTATTTGTTCAACAAACAGATGGCAAAGAGCTGCATTTCAACATCTTTCATGACGTAAAATCCGTAAGCGAAGTCAAATCGGTACAGAAGAACAGGGATATGCTTTATGGCTATTATAAGCTACATCTCCGACAAGGACAGGTAGTCATCCCGTATCTAATCGAGCAAAACCCGGAGCCGGTAAACAAGCAATTTTTTGATTGCCTTCAGGCCAACTTCAGAATAGTTGTCGAAAGCAGGCTCTTCCCTATCATATAAAATACAAAAGCAGCTAAATAGCTGCTTTGGTATTTTATATGATTGTAATCATTACTCGTTAATTGCTTTCCAAATCATATCTTTCAGCTGCGGAATATTTTTCCCTGCAACTGATGATATGAAGACCGTAGGGATTCCCTTCGGTAACGTCTGCGACATTTCAGCTTCCAGTTCATCATCCAACATATCTGATTTCGTTACCGCCAACAAACGAGGTTTATCGATCAACTCTGGATTGTAAGCTGTCAGCTCGTTCAGCAAAATCTGGTATTCTTCTTGAATACTCCGATCAGTATCGGCCGGAACCATAAACAGCAACACCGAGTTTCTTTCGATGTGCCGCAAAAAGCGATAGCCCAAACCTTTTCCTTGGGACGCTCCCTCGATTATTCCTGGAATATCCGCCATAACAAAAGACCGGTTATCCCGATAACCGACAATACCCAGGTTAGGGACTAACGTAGTAAACGGATAATTGGCAATTTCAGGTTTTGCTGCCGAGACGACTGAAAGGAGTGTTGATTTGCCTGCGTTTGGAAAACCCACAAGCCCAACGTCTGCCAACACCTTTAATTCCAATACAATCCATTGCTCTTGGCCTGGAAGTCCAGGCTGGGAGAAACGCGGTGTTTGCTGTGTGGAAGATTTGAAATGCCAATTGCCCAATCCGCCTTTTCCACCTGGCGTCAGAATTTTAGTTTCACCATCTTCTGTGATGTCAAACAATACTTCGCCCGTCTCGGCGTCTTTGGCGACGGTGCCAAGCGGAACCTCTAAGATTTCATCCCGACCAGTAGCTCCACTACGGAGTGAAGAACCACCAGGCTCACCATTTGCCGCAATGATATGTTTACGGAATTTTAGGTGTAGCAATGTCCAATGCTGCGTAGACCCTTTTAGGATAATATGGCCACCCCTACCTCCATCACCACCGTCGGGTCCTCCCTTGGCGGTGAACTTGTCTCGGTGCAAATGCGCCGAACCGGCACCACCGTGCCCCGAGCGACAACACACCTTCACATAATCTACAAAATTTGAGCCTTGGGCCATACCTCTTTTTTATTTATGAATACTGGTCTACAATCGCCGTTAGCGATTGGAAAATTGCATCAATTTCTCCGATGCCATCTACTTTAGCAAGTTTTCCTTGTTGTTCATAGTACGGTAGTACATGTATGGTTTTGCTAAAATATTCTTCTATGCGTTTTTTCAACTTATCAGCAGCATCATCTGCGCGACCAGAGATTTCCTGTCTTTTCGCAATACGCTGGGTCAACTCCTCCTCCGTTACATCCAGCGCCACGACCCCAGAAATCTGCTGACCAATGGACATCAGGAATGCATCTAATGCCTCGGCCTGTGCGACGGTTCTCGGAAAACCATCGAATATAAAACCTTTAGCGCCTGGATTTTTTTTAATTTCCTCTTCTAACATGGCGATAGTAATGGAATCTGGAACCAAGTTACCATCCGCAATAATTTGGCTTACCTGTTGCCCCAGCTCTGTTTGGTTTTTAATGTGTGCACGAAAGATATCGCCTGTAGAAATATGTACCAATTGGTATTTCTCAATAAGCTTTTCCGATTGAGTACCCTTACCAGCACCTGGAGGACCGAATAAGACAAGGTTTAGCATAGTGTGTAGTATTTAATATTCTATGTTCGAAAAAAAAAGCCTAATCCGATAGAGAATTAGGCTTCGTGTACTAAGTGCGCTCAAAGGGAGTCGAACCCCTAACCTCCTGATCCGTAGTCAGGTGCTCTATCCAATTAAGCTATGAGCGCGGCAACCATTACATTTTGGCGTATTGCCCTTTCCGTTTTGGTGATGCAAATATAGGAAATTGAATTTTCCCTGCAAATTTTTTTTTACATTTCGAACCTTGTAAACGCTTAACATCTTACGTATCAAAAGAAAGAAGTTTATGGCGATGTGCATATCGATTTTCTGTTCAGACCCCAGGAGAGTTAAAAGACCGCGTATTCGGATAAGATCTAAAGAACCAAAGCAATGGTAAGCGCGGCATATGGCAACAACTTCAACCTGTTGACCTTAGCGGATGTTGCTCAAAAAATTATAAATGAAAAAGGAATATGGATAGAAATAGAAAATGTGCGCTCAAAGGGAGTCGAACCCCTAACCTCCTGATCCGTAGTCAGGTGCTCTATCCAGTTAAGCTATGAGCGCAAACTTTGGTGACTGCAGCAGTATTTACACTGATTTTCGTCTTCCGTGTTGCAAATATCGGCACTTTTTCCTTTTTTCCAAATTATTTTTCAAAAAAAACGGCCTCTATACAATCTGTGGTATATATATTGTTGATTAAAACATAATTACATAAAGAATAAAACCTCACTAACATGTCGGAACGCTTAATTAAAAGCAATAAAATCAGAATTGGCGATATCAGCATCTCCTACTACCATAAGAAGGCCCAAAGCGTAGCAGCAAAAACCATCATTTTCCTTCACGGGTTCCCCTTTAATAAAAACATGTGGCGTCCGCAACTTGAAGCTTTGCCCGATCATATAGAGGCTATTGCAGTGGACATTCGCGGACATGGTAACAGCACTTCTGGACATGGCTTTTTCTCGATAGATGTATTTGCTAAGGATCTTCGTGTCTTCATGGATCGCCTCCAAATCGAGCATGCCGTTCTATGCGGTATCTCCATGGGCGGATATATTGCGCTACGCGCCTATGAACTGTTTCCACAGAAGATAAGTGGATTGGTGCTCGCTGACACGCATAGTAAAGCGGATAGTGACGTGGCAAAACAAAAGCGATTTGACAGTATTCAAGCGGTATTAAGCCATGGACGTAGGCCATTTGCGATCGGTTTCGTAGAGAATGTCTTTTCTCCCGCCAGTATAGAGCAGTATCCCGATACGATTGAGATGATAAAAAGTAGCATCAGAAGGAACAGCATTAGCACCATATGTGCGACATTATTGGCCTTGGCAGCACGAACAGACACCTCAGCAACCTTACACCACATTGAAGTACCTACCCTATTAGTACGTGGTGCGCAAGATAAGATTACCGCAAAACAGGACATGATGGATTTGGCCAATGCCATACCCAATAATCAATTTGTAGAAATAGCGGGCGCAGGACATTTGCCGAATTTGGAAGATGCTGCAGAATTCAATAAATTATTGAGCGACTTCCTAGCAAACATGTGATTCCCAGATCTAGACTTGAAGCGCTTTTTCAGCAAGTGCATAGCCCAAGTCAATCAATTCCTTGGAGCGGTGGAAATCCCATACCCCGGCAGCATCATGCGGAATCGTGATGGTGTAGTCTGGTTGGTAGTAGGCTAGGCTCAGCGTGCTCAGTCGGCGTCGCATCGCATAAAAGGATTCCTGCAGCAGACCAACGGGATTAAGCTTCGCAACAAAACCTTCTTCCTTTGTAGGAAAACCATCTAGATTAACTGCGATCACCGTATTGCCCCGTTTACTTACGTGGTTGAGCGGCAAAGGGTTCAAAACACCCCCATCCACCAAAAATCGGTTGCCCTGCAACACACCTTTAAAGACACCTGGAATGGCAATGGAGGCACGGATAGCACTGTAAATGCTTCCGTCCATGAACAGCACTTCTTCTTCCCGTTCGAGATCGGTCGCCACCGCCGTGTATTTAAATGGGAGATCCTCTATCAATACATCTTCGAATACATCCTGCAATATCGTCAGGACCCGCTCCCCTTTTAGTAAGCCGTAGCGCGGATTTGTGAAATCCATCAGTTTAAAAACCTGAGCTTTGGTTAAGGTCTTCATCCAATCGCCAAGTTGCTGGACACGATTGCAAGCATATGCCGCACCAACCAATGCTCCAATCGAGCAGCCCACAACCTCATCAATCTCGTAGCCATGCGCTACGAGATATTGTATCACACCAATGTGTGTCAGACCGCGTGCACCACCACTCCCGAGTACAAGTGATATCTTTTCGGGCGTTTCGAAATTTTGCATGGTATAAATATAGCGAATATAGATTCCCGTAGCTATGTCAAACTATTGTCTATTTATAACTAACCCACTTGAAAATAAAATAATATCGTTACTTTTGATAACACTGTTAACAAAATGTTTAAACAAGAATGGGTATCAACGATCGTAAGGCACGGCAGCAGGAAGAGATAAAACAGCAAATCATTGCCGAGTCATGGCATATCATTGCTGAAGAAGGTTGGCAAGCGCTGTCTATCCGTCGTATCGCAGATGCCATCGAGTACAGCGTACCCGTTATTTACAAGCATTTCGAAAATAAGGAGGCTATCCAAGAGTACTTCATCAAGGATGGTTTCGCAAAATTGACTGAGGAAATGCGCCAAATACAGACGGCTAGCGATGATGAGCGTATTCGCGAGATCGCGTATAGCTATTGGCGGTTTGCAGCCAGTCGAACAGCGCATTATCGGATTATGTTCAGTTTGGGCATCCCTCATTGCGAAACGGTAAATAGTGTAGCAGAGATGAAACAGATGTCTGACATGATGCGAGTGGCCATCGAAAAATTGGCTCAAAGCCATCGGCAAGAGCACACTGATATCTACCTGAAGCTGAAAACCTTTTGGTCCATGTTGCACGGGTTTATTTCCATTGAATTGCTTTCGAATACGGTGATTCCAGCGGAACCGACCCCTGTATTCAAAGATGCTATAGAAAGTTTTATGTATACCCTAATTAATAAAAAATAAAAAAATGAGCTTACTACAAGATTTACAGTGGCGATATGCAACCAAAAAGATGAATGGCCAAGCGGTTGCACAAGAAAAAGTAGACTATATTGTTGAAGCTGCGCGGCTAGCACCTACTTCATCAGGCTTGCATCCTTTTAAAGTGGTTGAGATTTCCGATCCGGAATTGAAAGCCAAGATCCAGCCTATTGCTTACGGTCAAAGCCAAATTGTCGATGCTTCTCATGTTCTGGTATTTGCTGCATACGATGAATACACCAAAGAGCGTGTTGACTCCGTGTTTGCGCAACAAGAGAAAGAACGCAATTTGCCTCAGGGATTTGCAGACGACTATAAAAATCAATTGTTCAGCAACTTCCAACAGCAAAGTAAAGAGCAACATTTCCAACATGCCGCGCGTCAGGCTTACATCGGTTTTGGGTTGGCCATTGCCGCAGCAGCAGAACAGAAAGTCGATGCTACACCTATGGAGGGTTTTAACAATGTTGCTTTGGACGAGTTGTTAGAGCTTGATAAATGGGGATTAAAATCCGTTACGATATTAGCTTTAGGCTATCGCGATAGCGAAAACGATTGGTTGGCCAATCTAAAGAAAGTGCGTTTGGCGAAGGAAGACTTTGTCCTTGATTTGAGCTCAAACTAAACAGCTATATTGAAACAAAGTGAAAGGGGCAGTCCATTATGGGCGCCCCTTTTTTTTACGTTGTCACTGGAATCTGCCGAAGTATCTGCAGCAAAAATTTCCAAAATTTCTGTACTGAAGAAATCGATACCCTTTCCTGCGGCGAATGCGCTCCCAAAATGGTCGGTCCAAAGGATATCATATCCATCCCGGGGTAATTGGTGCCTAAAATACCGCACTCTAATCCGGCATGGCATGCCACCACTTCAGGTTCATCCGCAAAAAGGGATGCGTAGGTAGATTTTAACACATCCAAAATCTTCGACTGCGGATTCGGTGTCCAGCCGGGATAATCGCCCGAGAAAGAAACCGATGCCCCCATCAACTCGAAACAGCTCTGTAACGCGGTTGCTAAATCCCATTTCGACGATTCCACCGAAGAACGCGTCAGACATTTGACAACAATATCTCCATCCTTCACCGCTACCCGAGCCATATTATTGGAGGTTTCCACGAGACCTACAAAATCAGCGCTCATCCGAAATACACCATTTGGCGCCGCATACAAAGCCTTCAGCAGCTTTTCTTGCACAGCCAAAGGTAACAAGGTAACAGGCGCTGCCGCCACTTTTAGTAGGCTGATCTGCAACCCGCCATCAACGGTCGCGAACTCCGCTTTCACCACTGCCACCTCCTGATCAAAAACGGAAAACACAACTTGTTCGTCTGGATCTTCAAAAGCCAATAAGGCTGAAGCTTCCCGCGGGATAGCATTCCGTAACCCGCCACCATCGATGCTCGACAAGCGTGCGCCTGCTAAAGTCAATCTATAGAGCAAACGCGTTAAGATTTTATTAGCATTGCCCAAACCTTTATGGATTTCCATACCCGAATGTCCACCCTGCAAACCTTTCACTTCCAGCAGGTAGTAGCACATCAGGGCAGAAGGTGTGACTGGTTCATAAGCTAAGCGGGCAGTTATGTCAACCCCTCCGGCACAGCCAATATCGATTTCCGTATCCTCTTCCGTATCCAGGTTGAGCAAGATACTACCGCTTAACAATCCGCCTTGCAACCCTTTAGCTCCGGTCATTCCGGTTTCTTCATCAATCGTAAACAGCGCTTCCAGCGGTGGATGTGCAATATCCGTTGCCGCCAGCACGCCCATGATCGCGGCAACACCGATACCATTGTCTGCGCCAAGGGTTGTTCCATCTGCACGCACCCAGTCACCATCGACGAACATTTTAATACCTTCGTTATCAAAATCAAACTCCGTATCGTTATTCTTTTGATGTACCATATCCAAGTGGGATTGTAGCACCACAGGTTGCCGTTCTTCCATACCGGGCGTAGCTGGTTTACGGATAATCACGTTGCCCACGGCATCTTTAGCGGTAGTCAAGCCCAATCCATGGCCGAAATCCAACATAAACTGAATGACGCGCTGCTCCTTCTTTGATCCTCGGGGCACCGCATTCAACGCTTCAAAATGCGTCCATACCGCCCTCGGATGTAGTTCCTTTAACATAGTCGTTCTCTGTTTTTCCCGGTAAAAATACACATTATTGTACATAAAGCTAGAAAAGCTATTTTCCAGATGACAATTTGAAGCCCCCCCTCCTTTTGTCGATTCCTAGATACTTTCATCAACATTTTTAGTATCTTAATCCTAGAATCGCAAAAACCATCAGATGAAATCATCGAAAGAGAAAATGATTGCCGGAGAAATATATCGCGCTATGGGCAGAGAATTGTTTGACGAAAGACAGTACGCCAAAGAGCAACTCCATATTTTTAACAACTTAGCGCCCTCTAAAATAAAAGCAAGAAACCAGCTCCTAAAAAAGCTCTTCGGCAGAACAACCAATTTGTTTTTTATAGAACCTCCGTTTCGTTGTGATTACGGTTATAATATCTTTTTGGGAGACAACTTCTACGCAAACTTTAATCTCACCATCTTGGACTGTGCACCGGTTACGATTGGAGCCAATGTATTGATCGGACCAAATGTATCCCTTTTCACCGCAGGGCATCCCGTACATCCAGAGACGCGAGCGGCGGGCTGGGAGTTTGCGAAGCCAATAAACATAGCCGATAACGTTTGGATTGGGGGCCACACAGTTGTGAATCCCGGTGTCAGCATTGGTAAAAATGCGGTGATCGGCTCCGGATCTGTCGTGACGAAAGATATACCGGCCAATGTTGTGGCCGCTGGCAACCCTTGCCGTGTCATTCGGCCTATCGACGAGCGCGACAAACAGTATTATTATAAAGGAGAGCGAATGCCAAATCTTGAGGAATAAGCCGTCCATTAAGGATCAGCATAGTTCGCTGATCCCTTGGTGGCCTGAAGGTCGAAAAAGTCTATTATCGGAAATTACTAATTTGTATCTTTTTGTTTCAGGATACGGCTTACTTCATCCAGCAATACGGGCAAACCAGGGTAAACCATATCATGCCCATAACCATCAAATTCCAACAGTCTTGTATCCCGATGGCCTACGACATTCAGCATTCGTTTGAGGTAGGCATTTTCTTCATACCTGCCAAGCATTTCCTTTTCCCGATCACCGGTCAGCAGAACGATCGGGGCAGCGTCCTTACGTACCCAAAACAATGGGGAATAGGCGTCGATAGTGGGCTGTTTCTCATCCACCCCCTGCTCCTTGCGCGCCGTAAAATGGGTGATTGCCTGTCCGCTGAAGGGAATGATGCCTGCCAGTTGGTTGGCATCCAAGCCTTCTTCCTTCAAATAGCGTTTGTTAAGTCCCAGCATGAGTGCAAGATAACCACCTGCGGAATGACCCGACAGGAACATCTTACCCGCATCACCGTTATATTTTTCTGCATGCTTCAAGACAAATGAAACCGACTTCGCAGCATCCTGTATAATATCTTCTACTTTCACGAGCGGTGAAAAACGATAGCCCACCCCGACAATGACATAACCCTTCTCCTTTAAAAAACTGGGGATTTCCTTCCGCCCGCCTGTCAGCCCGCCGCCGTGATACCATATAATGATCGGCCTTTTTTCGCCCTCCGTTGGATAGTGTATATCCAATTGGCATTGGGCGCGTTGGTAATCGGAGACCGGCTTTTCCACATAATCTATATTTTCCACTGTGGTATAAGCTTGAACCGCTTGGCTATGCGCGTTAAAAAATGTACTGAGCGAAATAAAAAATAATAATACTGTTCTCATAATACGATGTTTGGCCTCAAAGTACCAAAAAAAGATACAGCATGCAAACGGTCGCTATTATTTGCTTCGGATAAGATAGACCAACAGGATGCCGGAGAGGATAAAACTCACCGTAAAGCCTAGCCAAGAAAGAATAGGCATTCCCCAAATCAAGTAACCTACACGGCCATGTGCCAAAATGCTTGCGCCTACCCCGAAAGTCATGGCCAAAATCGAGAGCAAAAACTTATTTCCGATACGATGAAAGACCAGCTGCATACGGTCGAAATCCTGGATCTTGTGGTTCAACGTCAGCTTGTCCGCTTTTGCTTTCTCCAAAAGCGTGATCAAATCTTCTGGTACCTCGGATAGTACATCTTTCATAAATTTGGCCTTATCGAGCAGTTGCTTTTTAATATATTCGGCCGACATTTTTTGTTGCGCAATTTTCTTGGCAAAAGGCTTGATACTTTCAGGGACATTCAGTTCGGCATGCAACTGCCGGCCTGTGCCTTCTAAAATGGAAACCCCGCGCAGCAGCAAATACACGAAATCTGGCAGCAATATGCTGTTATATTGCAAAATTTTGTTGAGTTTAAAGAGCATAACGGAAATATCGATATCATCCAGCGCATTCTCTTCAATCATCTGGAAGATCTCATACGCATCACGCTCCAGTTGCCTTTCGTCATCAATATGATGCACCACGGCTAATTTTTTGACATTGCGGATAAGATCCTTGGCATCGTTCATCAAAAAATTGATGACCATGGCCTCGATCATATCGCGATCTCTTGGAATCATAAAGCCCATCGATCCAAAATCGATAAACACAATCTGCCCTGTTTGGTTGATCAATACATTCCCCGGGTGTGGGTCTGCATGAAAAAAGCCATGTTGCAGCACCTGCTCCAAATAAAGATCTAAACAATGCTGCAGTACCGTTTGAGGCTGCAAACCTTGATCCAGCAACCGTTCCACATCGTTAATTTTGAAACCTGCTATAAATTCCATACACAAGATCTCGTCATTGGAGTAGGCGCGGTAGATTTTCGGCACGTAGACCAAGCTGTTCCCCTTAAAATTTCGGCGAAAGCGTTCAATATTATTCAGCTCATTGGTGAAAGAAAGCTCTCCGATCAAGGAATTGGCAAAGGACTGTACAATTTCATATAAATTGATCTTCTGAATAATTTCATATTTGCTACGCAACAACTTCACCAAGTCCAAGATAAAGTCGAGGTCGGCATGCACAATTTGGTTAATTTGGCCACGCTTCACCTTAAAGATAACCGCCGTTCCGTCTCTTAGTGTGCCGCGATAAACTTGCGCGATAGATGCCGCCGCTATCGGTTCCTCCGTTATCGATTCGAAGTGTTCGTCCAGATCGATACCCAGTGATTTAGCCAGCTTTTCTTGCAGCTTCATCGGTTCGGGAGGCACTTCATCCTGCAATTTGATCAGCTCTTGACGTAGATCATCTGGGATGATGTCGGCACGGTTGCTCAACAGCTGCCCCAATTTGATGAACGTTGGCCCAAGCTCCTCGATCGCGAGGCGTACGCGGACATTAAAATCTTCTTCAAAGATACGTTTGGTGTGCGCATTCCAAAGCAATATACTATCTGGGATCAGGCGATCGATATTCGAACGGGAAATGACTTCGTCAAAACCGTGCTTAGACAAAATGCGTAGAATCTGCGCCACCCGCCTGATTTTATGCATGCCGTACATAGGCTAATCGATATAGTTATCCAGACCGATGGCATGACTCACCTTCTCACTTAAGCTGGTAATATCGGATTTCAACCCAACCATAAGCGTCAGGAATTGAACGGGGTTTCCTTCAATTTGCCTGAAGTGCTGCAGATAACCTAATTCGGCGCCAATAAAGAAGCCCGGGAATTTGTAGTCAGCACCGACGCCCATCTTTCCCGCAACAGATACAGAATACTTATTGTCCATTTTCAGTACCTGCCCAACAAGCTCGCCACGAGGCTCGCTCACCAACCCTATTGCCGGACCTAAATAAACGAAGGTATTCAGACGCTTAAATTGCCTACGACGGCCAGCAGCGAGACTCAGCATATAAAAATTTGCACGCCCGTTTTGAACCATATAATTATAATCCGGATCTGGACGTTGCTGATTGTAACCATATGTTAGCAGGTATAGGGTCGGAGTCAGAAAGTAGCGCGAATCTTTCAACGAAATATCCAGCCCCATACTTCCTGAAAACAATTTGGTGGTGAATACGTTGTTTGTTTTTCCCATAGGGAAAGACAGCCCTGTACCGCCCAAATAATAAATTTTATGGTAATGAATTGTATCCTGCTCTTCTTGCGCAAACCCAGTTGTAAAACATAAGGTTAGCAGCACCATTGTAATCAGCTTTCTCATGAAACCATCTTTATTGTTATCTTTAAACAATAAATTGATTCAAAAGTTTTTCAGAAGAAAGCAGTGCTATAAGAAATTTTTGCTTTGCGGACCTTGGTTGAATAAAAGATCGATAACACTCAGCTCTGGCAGAAAGCCATGCCGTTCTTCAAACACCTGGTAATAGGCAGGCTGGGTTGGCCAAAAATGATCTCTTTTCGGATGGATGAGCGTTCGTAAATCTGCGGCCGATTCAGGCGATACATACGCTTCGCTGAAGTGTACACTGCGATTTAATTTCAAACATGTCAACAACAACTCAAGTTGTGCAAAATTAAAATCGAAAAGGAAAGCATGTTGCCGATCATAAAATTTACGAAAATCGTCTTCATAGTATTCAAAATAGGCTGAGCTCCGGTAAGCCGTTTGCAAGCTTAGCCAGTGGAGGCGTTGCCAATCGTGCTCGTAATTGATTCGGATATCTTTCATCGCTACCCTCTCTTTCCTTCCGTGTACAATCGGGACGATAAGATCCAATACGCCGTTGGCCGAAGCAATCCTAGCTCTCGTACGATAGCTCTGCTTCGCATAGTGCTCATGCTTTTCCAACAGCAATGCCTCGCTTCCAGCCTGTTTGATGGCGTGGAAATAGGATACTGGCGGCAAGTAAAAAGCAGGTAAGAGCAGAGAAGAATTCATCGATTTTAACTATTTTAGGCAAAAGTAAACTTATTTAGGGATATTTGCAGAAATTTCAAGCGATTTGACCGTCTTCATGGGAAAAAAAAGTATAGCAGCATTACTCTATCTTACATCTTTGCTACCATTTTGGTTACTGTACAGCGTTTCTGACTTGTTGTATTACATCCTTTTTTATGTGGTTCGGTACCGTAGACAGGTCGTATCCGACAATCTCGAAAATGCTTTCCCCGATAAATCCGCCGAAGAGCGAGATGTTATAGCAAAAAAGTTTTATAGATTTCTACCCGACCTCGTGGTGGAGGCCGTCAAAATGCGCACAATGAGGGCAACCACCGTCAGCAAGCGTATCGAGTTACTTAATGCGGAAGAGGTTTATCAACACCTTGATCAAGGAAAAGGGGTTATTGGCGTTACCGCACATTACGGAAATTGGGAATTGGGTATCTACAGGCTTTCGCTAATGACTTCTTTACCGAAACTGATCATATATAAACCGTTGAGCAATAGCGATTTTAACAGCGTGTACAATGATCTCCGGTGTCGCTTCGGAGCCACCATGGTTCCCATGAAACAGATCCTAAGGCATATCGTGAAACTTCGTAATAAACCGCATATCAGCATGTTCGTTGCTGATCAAACGCCCACTTACCAAGATTCTGACTATTACATGGACTTTCTCCAGCAGGAAACCTTGGTGTACACCGGCACGGAACGAATCGCCAAACTGACAAAAAATCCGGTAGTTTACTGCCATATTGGTCGAAAGAAAAAGCGAGGATATTACTATTGTAAATTCACGACCCTAGTAAGCGATCCGGACTGTTACGAAGCAAACGAAATCACACAGATCCACAATCGATTTACCGAAAAGATGATCAAAAGCCAACCCGAATATTGGCTTTGGTCGCACAGACGTTGGAAAAGAAAACGCAGATCATGAAACATTACCCACGCGTGGCCGTCGTGATCCTTAATTGGAACGGACGATTTTTTTTAGAGAAATTTTTACCTTCTGTATATAACAGTCGCTACCCTAACGTCGAATTTGTGATAGGTGACAACAGCTCGACGGATGATTCACTCTTATTTGTCGAGGAAAATTACCCGACGATACGGGTGATCAGAAATCCCAGCAACTTAGGTTTCGCCGGTGGATACAATGCCATCTTGGAACAGGTGGAGGCGGACTATTTTGTATTGCTAAATTCAGATGTGGAAGTTACGGAATCGTGGATCGAACCCATCATCGATTATCTAGAGCAGCATCCAAACATCGCGGCGGCACAGCCCAAAATAAAGGCCTACCACGATAAAGACATGTTTGAACATGCCGGAGCCGCCGGCGGTTTTTTGGACACTTACGGCTACCCGTTCTGTCGAGGACGACTGTTCGATTCGGTCGAACGCGATATGGGTCAATATGATGACAATTACGAAGTATTCTGGGCATCTGGCGCAGCACTTTTTATACGATCTTCACGTTGGAAGGAAGCCGGAGGATTCGATGCCGATTTCTTTGCGCACATGGAAGAAATTGACCTTTGCTGGCGGTTAAAACGGATGGGTTACGGCATTGCAGTCGTAAGCGATGCAACCGTCTACCATGTAGGAGGCGGCACGTTGAGTGCAAGTAATCCAAAGAAAACGTATCTAAACTTCAGAAATAATTTGGTCATGTTGCAAAAAAACCTACCATTTTTACCGGCATGCTGGATCATTTTCGTACGCATGTGGATGGATCTATTGGCTTTGTTGAAATTTTTGGCTGACGGAAAATTCCGCGATGCATGGGCTGTCAGCCGGTCGCACCAACATTTCTTTGTTTATTTCTTTCGCAATGCTAAGAAGCGTCGCAGTTACAAGCAAACGATGAGTACAGCAGGCATGTACACTAAAAGCATTATTTGGTCATATTACGTGAATAAAATACGCAAATTCTCCAGCTTGAAAGGTGATAATTTCAAATAATGCATGGACCGTCGAATAACAGCGTTTCCTGCTGTAGGCGGACCGATCTCTAGTCAGGTACAATGGTATAAAAAGCGTGGTGATAGTATGTTTACAGCCTAATTTTACTAAATTTGTTCTCTATGTTAGCAGGTATCCAAGAAAGAATCGACCAACTCACGCAAGAGCTGAATGACTATAACTATCAGTACTACGTTTTGGCAAATTCACCTATTTCAGATTACGATTTCGATTTGAAATTAAAGGAGTTGGAATCCTTGGAGCTCGAGTATCCTCAATTTAGAGATCCAAACTCACCTACCCAAAAGGTCGGTGGGGATATTACCCAAAAGTTTCGCACGGTAGCTCATCGTTGGCCCATGCTATCGTTAGGAAACACCTACAACGAGCAAGAGCTCCGTGAATTTGACGAGCGCGTTCGTAAGGTCGTCGGCGATCAAGTACAATATGTTTGTGAACTGAAATTCGATGGTTTGTCCATCTCATTAACCTATGAAGACGGCACATTGGTCCAAGCCGTCACACGTGGCGACGGGGTGCAGGGCGATGAGGTAACCAACAACGTCAAGACCGTACGGCGTATTCCGCATCATTTAAAAAAAGGAAATTATCCGGCTACATTCGAGATACGTGGTGAAATATTTATGCACCGTGCCGCTTTCGAGCGCCTGAACAAACAACGTCAAGACGCAGGCGTACAATCGTATGCCAATCCGAGGAATTTTGCTTCTGGAACAATTAAATTACAGGATCCCAAGGAAGTAGCAAAGAGACCTTTAGATTGTTTCCTGTACTTTTTGTACGCCGACAATAGAAACCGGCTGTTTGCCAGCCATTGGGAAAGCATACAAGCTGTAAAGAGCTGGGGTTTCCAAATATGCGAACACACATCTTTGTGCCACTCCATGGATAACGTGTTCTCGTTTATCAGCCATTGGGATACAGCCCGACATCAGCTATCCTACGATATCGATGGCATCGTGATTAAAGTAAACGATTATGCACAACAGGAAGAGCTGGGTTTTACCGCCAAATCTCCCCGATGGGCGATTTCTTATAAATACAAGGCCGAGCGTGTCGAAACGGAGCTGGAACGCATCACCTATCAGGTGGGTCGTACTGGTGCTGTAACGCCCGTCGCCAACTTAAAGCCAGTCTTGCTGGCCGGCACCACGGTCAAACGTGCCTCGCTGCACAATGCCAACGAAATTGCGCGCTTGGATCTCCATGAAGGTGATACCGTTTATGTAGAAAAAGGGGGTGAAATTATCCCAAAGGTGATCGGCGTCAATGGCGAGAAACGCGCCATAGGAACAGCTCCGATCGTTTACCCTAGCGTATGTCCGGAATGCGGGACTGAACTCCTTCGTCAAGAGGGCGAAGCGGTGCACTATTGCCCCAATGAGGATGGATGTAAGCCGCAGATTGTAGGAAAGCTCCAGCATTTTATTGGTCGCAAAATGATGGATATCCAAGGTATGGGGGACGAAACTATCGAAACCTTCTATAAGCTCGGTTTACTGCATAAAATAGCGGATATCTATTCCCTAAAAGAACATCAAGAAGAGCTAAAGGGCTTAGCGCGCTTTGGCGCAAAATCCATTGACAATATGTTGGCAGGCATCGAACAATCAAAATCGAAACCTTTTGAAAAGGTACTTTTTGCATTAGGCATTCGCCATGTCGGGGAAACCATTGCGAAGAAATTAGCACAACATTTTAAAACGATCGATCAGATTATTGCGGCGAGTGCCGAAGAGATGGCTGCCGTGCAGGATATCGGTGGGCGAATAGCCGATAGCGTATACAATTACCTGCACGATCCGCAGCACCTTTTGGAGATCGGACGGCTAAAGGAAGCCGGTCTACGATTTGAAATCGAAGAGCAAGAGGTGGTCCTGGCTGGCGACAGCTTGATGGGCAAAACCTTTTTGATCTCCGGCGTATTTGCAGATTTCTCCCGAGACGAATTGGCACAGCTGATCGAGTCGCACGGCGGAAAAATGGTATCCAGTATATCGGCCAAATTGAACTACCTCGTTGCAGGCGATAAGATGGGCCCTTCAAAGCTAGCGAAAGCCGAAAAACTGCAGATACCGATCATTTCGGATCAGGACATTTTGAACATGATTAATCCATAATAAAAACTATATCACACACAATGAATGAGCTTCAAGGAGCAGGTGTAGCTTTGGTTACTCCTTTTAATGCAGATGGATCGATTGACTTTGAGTCGCTGGGCAGACTGATAGACTTTCAAATCGATGAAGGGATGAATTACTTGGTATCTTTGGGTACTACAGGTGAAACAGCGACCCTAACTGCCGAGGAGCGAAAGCAAATTTGGATGTATACATCGAAACATGTGAATGGTCGCGTGCCGTTGGTAGCCGGATTGGGAGGTAATCATACGCAGGAAATCGTTTCGCAAGTGGCTTCTTTCGATTTTTCGGGTTATTGTGCTTTGCTTTCTGTATCGCCTTATTACAATAAGCCTACACAAGAAGGTATTTACCAACACTACAAAGCTATTGCGACGGCATCGAAGCTCCCCATTATCTTGTACAACGTACCCGGAAGGACCGGCAGTAATATGTCTCCAGCAACAACAGTGCGCCTGGCAACGGATTTTGAGCAAATTGTTGCCACAAAAGAAGCCTCGGGTAGCTTCGCGCAATTCAGCGAAATCATGCGAGACAAACCAGCAGATTTCCTATTGATCTCTGGGGATGATCCCATAACGCTACCGATGATGGCTCTGGGCGCTGCGGGAATTATTTCCGTGATCGGCAACGCTTTTCCGAGGAAGGTCGCCACATTGGCCAAACTATGTGCAGCCGGAGACTATACCGCAGCACGCGCCGAACACAACGACTTACTGAAACTAACTGAGCTATGCTTCGTAGAAAGCAACCCCTGTGGTGTAAAGTACATCATGAAACAATTAGGCATTGTTTCTTCCGATTATGTACGCTTGCCTTTGGTGCCCGTTAGCCCGCTACTCCAACAGGCGATAGATCAAGAGCTGACTAAATAGCTTTTTTGATAAGCGTTTGGGTGGTATCAGATTATAAAAAAATCCCTCGTCGATATGACAAGGGATTTTTTTATGTAAGGCAAAAGAAACTTATTTCTTTGCTTGGTTCTTACGGATAATATTCAATGCGCCCCCCGCTTTAAACCACTCGATTTGCTGTGCATTATACGTATGGTTAACCGATATTTGATCTTGCGTACCATTCGCATGGTGCAGCACCACGGTTAGCGGCTGGTTTGGAGCAAAAGATGTTAACCCTAAGATATCCACGGTGTCGTCCTCTTGGATTTTATCATAGTCATCTTTGTCCGCAAAGGTCAATCCTAACATTCCTTGCTTTTTCAAGTTTGTTTCGTGAATACGGGCAAACGATTTAACCAACACGGCCCGAACGCCAAGATGACGAGGTTCCATAGCCGCGTGTTCGCGTGAGGAGCCTTCACCATAGTTTTCATCTCCGACGACGATCGACCCGATACCTTCCGCTTTGTAGGCACGCTGTGTTGCAGGAACACCCGCATACTCTCCTGTCAATTGATTTTTAACGGAGTCTGTCTGATCATTGAAATAGTTTACTGCACCAATCAACATATTATTGGAGATGTTATCCAAATGACCGCGGTATTTTAGCCAAGGACCAGCCATGGAGATGTGGTCTGTGGTACACTTGCCTTTGGCTTTAATCAATAATTTTAAGCCTTTCAGATCCGTACCCTCCCAAGCTGCAAAGGGTTCCAAGAGCTGCAGACGATCCGAAGACGGCGAAACTTCCACTTCTACCCCCGACCCGTCAGCAGCAGGTGCCTGATAGCCGGCATCTTCCACATCGAAACCTTTGCTAGGCAATTCATCTCCAGTAGGTGGATCCAATTTTACTTGCTCCCCATCTCTGTTGGTCAATGTATCCGTAACAGGATTGAAACCTAGGTCTCCCGATATAGCAATAGCAGCCACAATCTCTGGGGAGGTCACGAACGCATAGGTGTTTGGATTACCATCTGCACGTTTCGCGAAATTGCGGTTAAAGGAGTGCACAATCGTATTTTTTTCCTGTTTGTCGGCGCCCGCACGATCCCACATACCAATACATGGACCACATGCATTCGTGAAGATGGTCGCATTTAGCTCTTCGAATGTTTTCAACAATCCGTCCCGATCAGCCGTATAGCGCACTTGTTCTGATCCGGGATTAATCCCAAACTCGGCCTTCGTCACCAATCCTTTATCTATGGCTTGCTGGGCAATGGATGCAGCGCGTGACAAATCTTCATAGGAAGAGTTTGTGCAGGAACCGATCAAGCCCCACTCAACTTTAGTCGGCCAGCCATTTTTCTCAGCTTCCTCGCGCATACGCGAGACAGGTGTGTATAAATCTGGGGTGAACGGCCCATTTAAAGAAGGCTCCAATTCAGATAGATTGATTTCAATCAATTGATCGAAATACTGCTCCGGATTTGCGTACACTTCCGGGTCAGCTGTTAAATGCGCTTGGACAGCGTTGGCAGCATCGGCCACTTCCGCGCGGTCGGTAGCCCGGAGATACCGCTCCATTGATTCATCGTAACCGAAGGTGGATGTCGTCGCGCCAATTTCGGCACCCATATTACAGATCGTACCTTTACCCGTACAGGACAACGACTCGGCACCCTCGCCGAAATATTCGACAATAGCACCTGTACCACCCTTTACGGTTAGGATACCCGCGACTTTCAAGATCACATCCTTCGGCGAGGACCAACCACTTAATTTACCGGTAAGTTTGACACCGATCAATTTCGGAAATTTAAGCTCCCAAGGTAGGCCCGCCATGACATCACATGCATCAGCACCGCCAACGCCAATAGCAACCATTCCTAATCCACCAGCATTGACCGTATGCGAGTCCGTACCGATCATCATACCGCCAGGAAACGCGTAATTTTCCAACACCACTTGGTGAATAATCCCCGCTCCTGGTTTCCAAAAGCCAATACCGTACTTATTCGAAACGGAAGATAAAAAGTTAAATACCTCCGAGCTTTCACTTTTAGCACGGGATAAATCCTCCGCTGCGCCATCTCTTGCTTGAATCAAGTGATCGCAATGCACCGTTGACGGTACGGCTACCTTTGGACGACCGGCTTGCATAAATTGCAGCAAGGCCATTTGTGCGGTTGCATCCTGCATGGCCACACGGTCTGGTGCGAAATCTACATAAGAGCTCCCGCGCTCGTAAGCTTCGGTTGCATTGCCATCCCATAAATGGGCATACAAAATTTTCTCGGATAAAGTCAAAGGTTTATCAACGACCTTACGAGCTGCATTAATACGCTCCTCATATTGGCCATAAACCTTCTTTATCATGTTAATATCAAATGCCATATCTCTTTAATTTTATTAGCAGTTAAAAATTCACCTTTCGAAAAGATCATCTTGATCTATCCGACCAATTGCTTCACCGGCGGAGCGAATGTGGTTAAATCTATACCCTTCACCGCAGTTCTGTATTCCTCCATATTTGGAATCCTTCCCAATACGGCAGAAAGAACGACAACAGGCGTAGATGCCAAGAGCGATTCTCCTTTTTTACGCTCAGCATCTTCCACAACACGGCCTTGGAATAAACGTGTTGATGTAGCAAGAACGGTATCCCCCTTAGCTGCTTTCTCTTGGTTTCCCATACAGAGATTACAACCAGGGCGTTCCAAGTACATCATATTCTCATATGTTGTCCGCGCAATACTTTTTGGAAGTATATCACTAAATTCGAAGCCGGAGTAGCGTTGTAATATTTCCCAATCGCCCTCCTCTGTCAACTCGTCTATAATATTATACGTCGGTGCAGCGACAACCAATGGCGCCCGGAATTCCACCTTACCCTGCTGTTCTTCTAGGTTTTTCAGCATCTGCGAAACAATCTTCAAATCGCCCTTGTGAACCATGCATGAGCCGACGAAACCCAGATCTACCTTTTTCTCACCAGCATAATAAGACAGTTCACGGATGGTATCATGTGTATAGCGTTTAGAGACGTCATCGTTATGCACATCAGGATCAGCTATCATCGGCTCCGCAATCATATCGAGGTCGACCACAACCTCCGCATAATATTTCGCATCCGCGTCTGGCGTCAACGCAGGCTTCTCACCAGATTTAATTTCCGCAATCCGTTTATCGGCTTTGTTGATCAAACCTTGGAGAACTTGCTTTTCGTTGTCCATGCCCTTATCTATCATGATCTGGATTCTTCCTTTTGCAATTTCCAAGGATTCGATCAGGGTATCGTCCTCAGAGATACATATAGAAGCTTTCGCTTTCATCTCGGCCGTCCAGTCTGTAAAGGTGAAGGCCTGATCCGCAGGAAGCGTACCGATATGCACCTCGATAATCCTACCTTGAAAGACGTTCTCGCCAGCAAATTGCTTTAACATTTGCGCCTGTGTAGCATGAACCACATCTCGAAAGTCCATGTAGTCTTTCATCTCGCCTTTGAAGGTCACCTTCACTGACTCTGGAATAGGCATCGACGCCTCTCCCGTCGCTAGCGCAAGCGCTACCGTACCTGAATCGGCACCAAATGCAACACCTTTTGACATCCGGGTATGTGAATCACCACCAATAATAATCGCCCATTCGTCTACCGTGATATCATTGAGCACCTTATGAATAACATCCGTCATGGCCGGATAATGACCTTTAGGATCCCGAGCCGTGATCAAACCGAAGTCGTTCATGAATTTCATCAATCTCGGTATGTTTGCCTGTGCTTTCTTATCCCAAACCGAAGCCGTATGACAGCCCGATTGGTATGCACCGTCGACAATTGGCGAAATCACGGTCGCAGCCATCGACTCCAATTCTTGCGCAGTCATCAATCCGGTTGTATCTTGCGAGCCAACGATATTCACTTCAACGCGCACATCCGAACCGGCGTGCAACACTTTATCCGATGTGACTCCAACAGCGTTCCTGTTAAAGATTTTTTCGACAGCCGTCAGCCCCTGCCCTTCCACAGAAATCTCTTTAGCCGGCGCAAATACAGTCGTTGCTTCCACACCAAGAATTTTGGCAGCGACAGTTTGAATTTTCTTGCCAAATACAATAGCGTAAGAGCCGCCGGCTCTTATAAATTCCATTTTTTGTGGGGTAAAGGCTTTTGCTATATCGATAAGCTCCTTATCCCCTTGATATAATTTCTTCGTTTTCGTATTGATGGTCAAAACGGTGCCTGTAGCAACCGAATAAACCTCTTCAAGGATGGTCTCTCCTTTTTCATCACGCACGACCTGTCCGTCTGGCCCCACTTTTTTCACCCAGTTCTTCAGATCAATTCCTATCCCACCCGTAACATCAACCGTCGTCAGAAAAATAGGTGAAATACCGTTTGTTCCAGCTACAATAGGAGCAATATTAACAAACGGCACATAGGGACTAGCTTGCTTGCCTGTCCATAAAGCTACATTATTCACCCCGGACATCCGGGAAGAGCCTACTCCCATGGTACCTTTTTCGGCTATCAGCATCACGCTAGCGTCGGGGTGTTTCGCCTGCAATGCTTTGATCTCTTCCTGCGCAGAGGTGCTAATCATGCATTTGCCATGCAACTCCCTGTCCGAGCGCGAATGTGCCTGATTGCCCGGTGAAAGTAAATCCGTCGAGATATCACCTTCTCCTGCTATAAAGGTTACCACTTTGATTTCTTCAGCGACTTCCGGCAATTGTGTAAAGAACTCTGCTTTTGCATAGCTTTCCAAGACATCTCTTGCTATCGCATTCCCTTCTTGGAAGGCTTTCTTTAAACGCTCGATGTCCGCATCATAAAGAAATACTTGCGTTTTCAATACCTGGGCGGCGTGTCGCGCATGTACTGCATCGTCGCCAAGCGCTAAGTCCAGCAAAACACCTATCGATGGACCGCCTTTCATGTGTGACAATAATTCAAAAGCATACGCAGGCGGAATCTCTTCTACGATCGCTTCGCCTGTGATTATTTCTTTCAGGAATTTGGCCTTGACCCCAGCAGCGCTGGTTGTGCCAGGTAGTGTGTTGTAAATAAAAAAATGCAGCGAATCTGCTCTATTGGGATTGCCCGGATCTTTGATTTGGTTGATCATTTCATGAAGCAAGTCTGCACCATCGATTGGTTTAGGATGTAAACCTTGCTGCTTTCTTTCTTCAATCTCTTGAATATAATCGTTATAAGTACTCATCATTAATAAGTCGTTTCAAAATTGCAGTAAATCTACGTGTTTGTAGCCTGTTTTTTTGTATACGGCTATCCGTGTTTTATATCCCATATAACATACGCTGCCCAGTTACAATAAAACAACGTATCGCACGTAATGTTCATAAAAAAACCAATCGGATGTCCGTTTTTTGATTTACGACAAAAATACAAAAAAGAATAGGTTTTAAGCAGGACTCTTCGGAGGCCGGTATTAATTTGGAACAAATCCAAACAACATACTTTTCCGCGTCAGGATAGTCTCACCAAAAACGGGTATTTCAATTGAAAATAAACACGCCTGATGAAAAACCGAGCAGTCCCTATTTGAAGTAAATCTACTGAAGCTGCTAACAAATGGTCCTAGACAGTCTTCGTCCCGATAGCAATGTGTTTTAGCTGCTGAACCGCTGCCGACGGGTCTTTCGCACCAAAAACACTGCTTCCCGCTACAAGCACATCCGCACCAGCCTCCAGCAGCTTAGCCGCGTTACTCGCCCCAACACCGCCATCTACTTCAATAAGCAACGCATCCTGTACACCTGCTGCCATGGCCCGCAGTTCCTTAATCTTCACGTAGGTTTGCTCGATAAATTTCTGTCCTCCAAAACCTGGATTGACAGACATCAAACAGACCAAATCGATATCGCCGATCACATCTTTCAGCAAGTCGACAGGCGTATGTGGATTTAAGGCGACACCAGCCTTGCATCCCAGCTCGTGAATAGCGGCCAGCGTACGATGCAGATGTGTACAAGCTTCGTAGTGAACCGTAATAACCGCCGCTCCGGCGTCTTTACAAGACTTTAAATACCGATCTGGATCCACAATCATCAGATGTACATCCAGCGGTTTCGTCGCATACTTAGCAATAGCCTGCATAACAGGAAATCCGAAGGAGATATTGGGCACAAATACGCCATCCATAATATCAATATGGAACCAATCGGCCTCGCTATTATTGACCATTTGTATATCGTCGTAAAGCCTAGCAAAATCTGCAGCAAGCACTGAGGGAGCAATCAAATGTTTTGTCGTAGCCATGATCTCTAAATTTTACGCAAAGATAGGGAAGTCAGTTACCATTCTCCACAGAATTTCTTAAATTAATCGACAAACGGATTCCGCGAGAATGTGTTACCTTTGTGTGGAATGGTAGTTTTACAAATAAAAGATACGGTAAGTGGCTAAACTTAAGATAAATTATAGCGGAGAAAAGAATCAAAATAACTCCTTTTTGGTCAAGTTTGCAATGGTTATTTTGGCAATTGTCCTGATCGGTATTTTTTTACCCAAACAACCGCGTTTTCGGTACGAATTTCAGAAGGGCAAGGCTTGGAATCACGACAACTTGATCTCACCCTATAATTTTGCGATCTTGAAAACGCAAGAGGAGCTGATTCGAGATAGAGAACAGATTCTAAAGACTGTACAACCTGTATATACACTGAATGCTAGCGCTAGCAAGGAGCAAATTGACCAATTTAATACCGATATAGCCGAAAAATGGCAGATTGGAAATATGGACACGTTGGGAAAGGGTAATCTGGAAACTTACCAAAACGTGGGTAACGCGTTGCTAAATTACGTCTATAACCGGGGTATTGTATCACTCAACAACCGCTATCAAAACAAAGGTCTGGATCCTGAAAATGTGGATAAAACGCAGCGGGAGTACAATTTTACGCTTATCCACGAAAATATCGCACAGCAAAAAAACACGGCGGATATCTTCACGATTGAATCAGCGAATCAATACATCCATCAATCGGTAGCCAAAAACACGAAAATAGTTAGAAAGGCATGGCTTTCAGAGATTTTGAAAAATTACGTCACCTTAAATTATATTTTTGACGAAAACCTCACCAATAAAGTAGAACAGAATGCCTTAGCCAACATCTCCAGCACTAGAGGGGTAGTGCAAAAGGGCGAGCTCATTGCCGAAAAGGATAAGATAATCAATAATGAAACCTACCAAAAACTGGAGTCACTGCGCAAGGTTTTTGAGGATGAAGCACGCATCAGTGGTAACCAGAATTTTGTGGCAATTGGCCAGTTCATCATGATTTCGATGTGTATCGCGCTACTCATGGTATTCCTTTACTTTTTTCGCTCGTCCATCTATGAGAACAACAGGCTCGTCATGATCATCCTGATTGTGATCATAGCCATGCTGGGGGTTCTCTCTTGGGCGCTTAACATGAAGATCCCGAACCTCTATTACATTCCATATTGCAGCGTACCCATCATTTTCCGTGTGCTTTTTGATACCCGAGTGGCGTTGAACATCCATCTGCTTATGGTGTTGATTGCGGCTCTTTTCGTGCCGAATAGCTACGAATTTGTTTTTCTTCAGTTTATTGCGGGTATGGTATCCATCTATAGCATCAAAACGCTAGTCAAGCGGGAACAATTCTTGGTTTCCTCGCTTATTATTCTGGCCACCTATATTGTTGCCTATGTCGGTTTGGTGTTAACGAGAAACGGATCTTTCAGTAATATTTACTGGGTTGACATCGCTCCATTTATCGTTAGTGTTGGACTTACGCTCCTTGCCTACCCTCTTATCTATGCATTTGAACGTTTGTTCGGCATCGTATCCGATCTCACCCTGATGGAGCTAACCAATAGCAACTCCCGTATCCTGCGTGAGCTATCCCTTAAAGCTCCGGGCACCTTCCAACATTCACTGCAAGTGGCAAACCTCGCGGAAGCGGCAATTTACAAAATCGGTGGAAATCCTTTGCTCGTTCGAGCAGGCGCACTTTACCACGATATCGGGAAAATGTCCAATCCACTATTCTTTATCGAGAACCAACGCTCCGGAACAAATCCGCACGAGGAGCTAACGCCCGAGCAATCGGCGCAGATCATTATATCGCATGTGCACAAAGGGGTGGAAATGGCTAAAAAAAGTCTCTTGCCGGAAGTGGTGATTGACTTTATCCGCACGCACCACGGCACTACCCGGGTGGATTTTTTCTACAATATGTTTGTAAAGAACAACCCAGACAAGCTGGTAGATGAAAGTATCTTCCGCTATCCGGGGCCGGTACCATTTTCCAAAGAGACAGCTGTACTGATGATGGCCGACTCGGTAGAGGCGGCATCTAGAGCGCTTAAAGAGCCCAGTGAGGAATCCATAAATAAGCTGGTCGACAAAATCATCGACTATAAAATTACACAACGCCAATTTATGAATGCAAATATCACCATGCGTGATATCACAGAGGTCTCCGACATATTCAAAGCGATGTTAAAAAGTATTTACCATGTACGCATTGACTACGATGTCAACAAGCGCAGCAGCGCCGCTATGCCCTAGTTAAAAAATCTTTTTGACTGTCAGAACGTTATTGTTTTTTAGTAAAAAATACGTTTCTACGCTTTGCAGAATAAAATATTTGCGTTATGTTTGCACAGTCGAAACACGGAGAGGTGCCTGAGTGGCCGAAAGGAACAGTTTGCTAAACTGTCGTACTGGAAACGGTACCGCGGGTTCGAATCCCGCCCTCTCCGCAAAGACCTAACAAAAGTTCAACGAAAGTTGGACTTTTGTTATTTTTAGCAATAGTTAAGGGATGAGAACCCGCAGGCTTCGAACTTCGCTCGTTTAGCGCCAAGCTTGGGGATGTGGGGCTAAACATATCCCGCCCTCTCCGCGAAGACCTAACAAAAGTTCAACTAAAGTTGGAACTTTGCTCTTTTTGGCAATAGCCAAAGGGTAGCTGAATTACCATCCCAACAGGGCGGTAATTCAGCTAATGACACGGTTTGTTTTACATTCCCGTCGAGGCCAATCAATTTATTCTATTTTTTAAGGGCGTAGTCTAAAATAAAAATATACTGATCAAACTCGCCAACAAATCGGAGATATCGCCAGGAAAGGCTCCTACTATTCATTCTCGCGATACAAACGTACACTGGAAATACGCACGCTCGTTGGATTATTTTGCACCATTGTCGAAAGAAAACCTAATGTCACTAATTGTCTAGTATTGAGTTGAAAAGGGACGGCTATATCCTTATTATTTAAAAAATTATCCGTAAGCCTGAAGGCCGCTATTGCAGAGTCAATGGATTCCACATTCGAAAGGTTGGAACCTGCACAGACCAACATATACGTTGCTTCGCAAGTGTAGTCGATATTGGAAACTCGGGCTACCATCCGATATTTTCCACTTGGAAGCTGTATAGATTGGGAGATCTTTCCATTGATAATGGGAGGTGTACTCCAATATTCGAATGATAGAAATCCGCCATTATTGACATTATCGAACCCTCCAATTCCATCGTGATTTTTGGCGGCGGTATTTGTGTCCCAAGATTCTAGATTGCCCCACCTACCTGAAATATTGGTACCACGAAAAGGTGATCCTGCATTTTTCAACAAGATCTCATTAACTTTTAAGGTTATCTCTGGTGCGTAAAATGTATCTATAGCCATAGGATCAGGTTTGTACATTGTTCGATAAAATATTTGTTTATCAGGGTCACACCCCTCCAACTCTGTTGTAAGTTCATCATTGGAAATGTACTTAATCCTCTTTTTTCCTAAAATAGTTTCATAAGACAAGCTAACTCCGATAGATGCGCTATCTGCCAATAGCCAGCTGACAAACGTATTACCATCTGGTTCGTACTTTATGCCGTCAACTGATCGATTAGGTAGACTAGCTTCATAATTATCTCCGTATACCATGCCGTATGTATAAACGGAAACCGACCTGTTTCCCTCCTGATCCATGGTAAATAATTCGAACGTGTGAAATCCCTGCGTCAGGCCATCTATCGTTGTGCGAACCGTGTCGACACCTGCTCCACGCTGAATATCGACTTTCTTTTGCTCTGCTCTATTGTTCCAATAAATCGTTGCTGAACTTACCTTTGGATCCGATATGATAAGCCATTGAATATCTACTCTTTCCCTACCAGAAAAGACTTTGACAGAATCAGGTTTACCAATATAAATTATTTCTTGGTCATCAAAGAACCTTTTGTAGTCATCCATTTTTGTACAGCCCAGCAGACAAAAACTGATAAATAGCACATTTAAAAAATATATCTGTCTCATTTTGTTTTTCAATTACTGTCATTTCCATAAAATGTCATTTCCGAAATGTGCGCAGCCTGACCTCCCGATCCAACCCAAGGTTCTAACACTTTTATTCGGATATAGCGTACCCTAGGAGCATCTAGTGATACATTCGTTTCTTCTCCGCGAGCGGCGGCGGCGACATCTTCAGCGGTATTCATACCCAACGGCTGTTTTGACGGTTTATCGGACACACATTGAGCCAGTAAAACCCAATTTTCCCAGCTTCCGTCACTGGAGGGATTAGCCGACCCCCATACTTCGTATCGTTTTGGATTTCCGTGGTTGTATATCCATTGCCCCTGCCTCTGCCACAACACAAATCGGCTCAATTGCACCTGAACACCTAAGTCAAAGCTAAAATGCATGGGCATTGGCGCGTCTACGGAATGCCACATGTATCCTTCGGCAGCGACGACCCTATCCCATAAATTTGGAATAGGGAGTCCCCAGCCAACGGCGACATCGCTGGGTAAGGTAATGCTTCGAAATCTATTTTTGTCAAGTTCCCGTTCGTAAATAGGAGTTAACGTACGAAATAGCGTGTCCGTTCGGTTGTTCCAACGATCGCGCAAAAAGATCGCAAAATCTGTGCTATTCGATAAAAACCCTCGGGCGGTGAGCGACACCTGCTTGCGTGAGGTGTAGAAGGTTTCCTTATCGATATACTTTCCTAGACTGTCTCGATAGGCGACGACCAATGATAGCGGCGCTTCCGTTTGGTTGGAAAATGTGACATTGACCCCACCGAAATCAGCTCGAATATCCAAACTTTTAAGCACATCATACACGGGGGGGAGCAAACACTGTACCTGAACAACTGTTGGTGATGATCTAACCTCTGTTCGGCTGACAGCATAAAGCGAAACCTCATAGGCGGCCGTATCGGCAAACCCCTCTATGGTAATGGTGTTGGTATATCCAGATGACTTTCCCTCAATCTTTTTTCCGTATTTATCAGTATATTCAGCCGATACATAAAGCAGGTCTCTTTCCTGAGGTAAGTTATAGGTAATTTTAACAGTTCCAGGAAGCGCTTCTATTTTAGTAACGGAGATTTTTCCGGGGGCTTGTCCCGCTGTGTATATTGGTTCGATCTTAGGCTCCTTACAACTGTAAAAAAGCATAAACGCATTGATCAATGCAAAGGTTTTATATAAATTAATCATAACTAAGTTTAAAAGTTACCAACCTGGGTTCTGTACTAAATTTGGATTGACTACCAGACTATATTCCCTAATTGGCCATAAATAATCTCTTGGACTGGTAAATCTTTGATTATACAACAGTTTTCTTCTGTAATAGTTACCGGCATCTTCCTGTTCTACGTCCCAGCCATAAATGGGCTTATTAAGTTCCTCTGCTGCAAGCTTCCACCGCCTTAGATCCCAAAACCGATGACCTTCAAATGCCAGCTCTACTAGCCGTTCCTGTCTGATAACATCACGCAGTCCATCTTTGGAGAAAATTGTCGAAGGATTACGTGCAAAATCACGCCAGGAATCCTGAAGGGTAGGTATACCAGCTCGCTCCCTAACCATATTAAGATATTTGGACGTCTCTTCTCCAGGACCATTGACCTCATTAGATGCTTCTGCATATAATAGATATAGGTCGGCAAGCCTTATGACGGGCCATGGATATTGTTCCTGGGATATGGCTTGTCCGGACTGAATGACAAATTTCCAGTTCACTAATTTTTTCGGGAAATAACCAGTAATAGAATATCCAAAAGCAGACTTTCGAGATTGTGCCTGTCCTGATTTAGCCTGAACTGGCCAAGTTCCATTTTCCATGTACCACAGTGATCCGTCGAAGGCCATACTGGCATAAAATCTCGGCTCACGTTCAAAATGTAGAGCGGCGGTAGTATAACCTTGTTGCAAATAGTCCAATTCACCAGCTTCCGCAACTTTCAGCATGAAACGACCTGCATAATCCCAAGTTTTGTCTTCCTGTATAGGCAACCCGTTGCGGGTATAGAAGCTTTCCGCCATTCCCAAGGTTGGTGCGATTTGACCAAATGTCGACTCATTACCGGGATAAGCGCTATTAAGCCTCGGCATGGACTGAAGCTGTATGCCCGAACCGGTTCCGTTTGTAAATCCCCAAATGACCTCTTCATTCCATGGCTCACAAACACTGTTTCTTATATCCATTTCTTTACGAATTCGGTCGTTAACCGTAACCAAAGCACTCGAAAAACGGTACAGATGTATGTTTGCTTTTTCGCAAGCCGCAATGGCTTCCTTACAGGCCAAAAGTGCCCTTTCCCACTTTTGCAAATCGAATCCTCGACTAAACAAATTGGTACCGTCCTTATTCGCCAGCCCGGTATAATCATTATTTCCGTTAAATAATGGACTAGCAACCGTTACCAATACCTTCGCTTTTATAGAAAGTGCAATTGGTTTAGTGATATGTCCAAGTTCTGTCGCCCTATTTTGGATCTGATCCGGCAGCTTTGCAGCTGCACTATCCAATAAATCAACAATGTAATTAGCTACTTCGTCAATAGAATTTCGCGAAACGCGAACTTCCTCTTTAGAAGCAGATATAGGTATATTGCGATCCACAATAGGGATTGCGCCATACATGCGCATTAGGTAGAAGTGATAATAAGCTTTCAAAAACTGTACTTCGCCGATCCAGCGGTCTCTCATAAATGGATCAAGATCGACAACTTGATCCACGTTCTCTAAAAATATATTACAGTCCCGAAGTGCTCTAAAAAGTGGCTTACCTGACTGCTGTCCATCCCAATAGTTGAGATAAGGGTCTACGATGCCCTGATTTCCCCTTGCTATTTCTTGAGGAAAAGTAGGCAGCCTACTTAATCCGGTAATTGGCCAATAAGTCCACAATTCGTCTCCCCCCAATAACGCGGGGTTTTCGTATATATAACTTTCCTGTGGCAAATAGGAATAGCAAGTGAATAAAAATTTTTCAGCTTCATTCCTATTGGTAAAAGCATTATCTATCGTTGCTACGTTATCTGGAACGATGTCCAGATAATCCTTGCAGGAGGTCAACAAGACCGTCGAAAACAAGGTAATAATGTATGTGATCTTCATGTTAAAAGCCAATTTGTAAACCTAAATTAAAAACGCGTTGTACGGGATATCCAAGACCATTTCCCCCCATTTCGATATCCCAAAGCTTAAAGCCAGTGATGTTTGCTAGGTTAATACCACTGAGGTATGCCCTAGCCATCCCCAACTTCACATTTTTTAATACTTTTTGAGGGATGCTGTAACCAAATTCTACGGTCTTTAGTCGAAGAAACGCACCGTTACGCATAAACCATGTACTTGTCTGTCCATTGTTATTGTTAACCGCATTGCTCAACCGTGGCCACAGCGCGTAAAGATTCCTATTACTCTCCGACCAATGATCATTCGCATAGGCCTCCAAGAGCGCATTTTGAGTTCCTGCAAGGCTTTCGCCAGGATAATTATAGGAAACAAACGGTGCCGTAGCTCTCGGGTCTATCCAAAAAGATGATCTTGCGGAGCCCTGCATAAAGACCGATAAATCGAATCCTTTCATGCCAGTTGAAAACCCGAAACCATAGATTATTTCAGGAACTGTTGGGTAACCTATGGGCACCTGATCTAGATCGGTAATACGACCATCCATGTTTAAGTCTCTGTATTTTATGTCGCCGGCCATATAATCGCCGTAATTTTGGCGAGGGGCGTTAGCGACTTCGAATTCATCCACAAACAATCTTTCGGCGACAAGACCAAAAACCTGATTGATCGAATTGCCCGGTCTGAGCTTATATTGCTCCGCATATTCTGGCTCTTCGTATTCGAGAAATTCACTTCTTGCGTAGGTAAAATTCCCACGCATTTGAAGCCATAATTCACCAAATGATTTGTTAAAGTCGGCAGATAGGTCTACACCATAAGCCTTTGCTCGGCCCACGTTAGCCCTGACGTCTGCCGACAAACCCATCGTGGTAGGTATCGCCGCCCTATTCATCAATATATTGTCACGGGTTTCATTAAAATAATCGACCTGAAGTTCAAAAGCGTTGAAAAGTCCAAATTCAAATCCAGTGTTAAGTTTTGTTGAACGCTCCCAAGTGATCAACCTGTTATCGTATCGATTTACGGTAATGCCCGGTCGGTAATAATTGAATCTTTCCCCAAATACTGCACCTCGGCCATCATCATTCATGTTAACCTCTGAAAGATAAAAAAAACGGTCATCCGCCCCGCCTATCGCGTCATTGCCTACCATTCCATAGGTTGCGCGCAACTTCAGTTTAGTAACGATTTTTGAAAGTGGCTCCCAAAACCGTTCATTGGAGATATACCATCCGGCACCAGCGGCTGGAAAAAAACCATATCTTTCGGTCTCATAGAATCGTTCGGATCCGTTATAACCGAAATTAGCTTCCAGCATATAGCGGTTGTCATAACCATAGGTAAAACGTCCCGACAAACCTTGATTTCTGTAAGGAAGCGACCTTTGCAAAGTACCTTGATTAGCGAAAAGTTGTTGTCTGCGTATATAGACTAAAAGACCACTAACATCATGCTTTCCAAAGGTATTTATATAATTGACCGCTCCTTCCATATAAACCGTTGTATTGATATCTTTCGCACCTTCGTTGTAGTTAAGATATTCTGTAGCACTATTTTCGTTTAACAAAGCCAAAGCATAGGTATCATTAATTGCGTTGTATCCCGTGGCACGATAGTAGAATGGATTATAGTTACGATTCAAATCGAAAAAAGAGTAACGCGAAGTATTAAATAGCCCGCGCAGACTTAATCCCTCGGTAAGTGCTCCTAAATCCTGTTTAAGTTCAAATTGGGCATTCATTAAAGATTTTGAATAATCCTTGTAACCTTTTACCATATCGGCATATGGATTTATAAGCGAGGCTCCTTCCACATTTCCAAACAAAATATGATTTGTTCTAGGCATGAGCTCGGCAGGAAAGAAGGCCGGGAAATCGACAGGAGATGATCGCATTATTTTTGTATACATTCCGCTTCCGCCATCAATAGGGCCTCTGTAATCATCGAAGCTACCTGACAGTCGCACGATAACTTCAGTGGATTTTGTCATATTGAGGTTTATATTTGAGCGAAGTTGGTAAGATTTCAAGTTGATGTTGCTGTTGAAATTGTTACGCTTGTCCACTTTTAAAATCCCATTGTCCTGATTCATCGTTCCTGCGATATAATAACGAGCAACCTGACCGCCACCGCTTGCACTAAAATTATACCTTTGATTGGTCGTGTAATCCCGCAGTAATGCGTCCATCCAATCTACCGCGGGATAAATATACTCATTGGCACCGGCAGCAGTCTGGTCTATTTTGTTCTGCGCATATGGAAGCGAGCCCAAGGGATTTCTTGTCAGTACCGATTCATTCGCCAGTTGCATATAAGTTACCGGATCTGCCAGTTTGATGTTTTTTGTCGGCGAAGAGAATGAATTCTCGGCTCGAAAAGAAATTTTCGCAGGTCCTTCCTTGCCCGCTTTCGTCGTGATCAGGATCACGCCATTTGCACCTCTAGCGCCATAAAGAGCTGTTGCGGTGGCATCTTTCATGATCGAGAAACTCTCGATGTCATCCGGTTGCATGCGTGCCAATTCTGTTGCACTAACCTCTACGTTATCTATCAAAATAAGTGGATCCACTTTATAACCAAAAGTGGTGACACCCCGAATGAAAAACGATGCGTTGTCTTGACCTGGCTCGCCACTACGCTGGTAAGCGATAACCCCAGCAATACGGCCTGCCAATGCGGTCGTTAAGTTGCTGGAAGGAACCTTTAATTCTTTGGGACTCACCGTCTCTATGGCACTGACCATGCTCGATTTACGTTGGGTACCAAAGGCAACTACCGTAACCTCGTCTATATCGTTATTCTGACTCTCCATGACGACATCAATACGATACTCGCCAGAAGACAATGGAACATAATTTTGTAGAGATAGCTGACTGCTTTGATGACCGATGTGAAAAAATTTCAGCGTGCTACCTGCTGGCACATTCAAAAGATAGCTTCCTGTACTATCTGTCGTTGTGGATAACGAACTTCCTTCGACAACAACGGTCACACCAATTAACGCCTGCGATGCATCTTTGACAACGCCTGAAACTTTTACTCGCTGCGCATCGGCTGAATGGATTAGGCCAAAAGTAAAGAATAGGAAAGGTAAATACCGCAAGAGGCCTAAGGGCCATTTAGGAGATTTTTTTCGGTGAATCATATGTCTTTAAAAATTGGTTAGCAAAGTATTCTTCGTCTTTTTTTAGAATAAGTAGTGATCAGCAACTAGAAAAAACTGCCCTTAACCACTATTGCACTAAATAAAAAACTAACTTATTACAGTAACAACTGCCTGCAAAAGCCTTGCTGACAGCAACTAAAATTTAGGCTTGGTTTACTACAGCCAACTATAGCGTCGGCTGTAGGTAATCTCCTTTATCCATCACAAAACCTCCATTAATAGCCTTTATTTTGGGTCAACTTCGGGTTTATCTGTATTTCGGAAAGCGGTATTGGCCAAAGTTCATTAACTCCCACTTTAAACGCACGCTTTTGATAAATCAGGTATCCCTCCGCATCCACTGCGAAATCATTATAAGTATTCGGCGTGTTGGTCAGTTTCATACCGGTAAACTGCCAATTAAGTTCTGTACCGGCTATTCCCCAGCGCAGAATATCGTAATATCGAAGACCTTCGAATGCAAACTCGACGCGTCTTTCGCGTCTTATTATATTGCGCAAGACATTCCTGTCTGTTAACGTTACTGCAGGCATTTGGACATCAGCGCGTCCCCTGACCAAGTTAATGGTGTTGTCAAGCAACGTTTGGTCAAGTGTAGAACCGGCTTCCAAAGCAGACTCCAAATAGCCCAATAAGACCTCAGCATATCGTATCAGCGGGAAATTTGCCCCATAATTCATCAAATTTCCGTCGAAAGACTCGTCCATAAATTTTCGTATAGAATAACCGCTCCAATTATATCGATTAAATCTGTCCGGTGAGGAAGTACCGGGCCGAGATACGTAGGTTTGCCCTTTAAAAGTTGAACGGTCAGAGATTAAAATCGTATAATCCAATCGTGGGTCCCGGTTTACATAAGGGTTATGCACCTCGTACGTAGGTGACTCTTCAATGGTTTTTCCATCGCTACACTCGAAACTCTTCACAAGTTCGTTGTAAGGCGAAAATTGATGCCAACCGCCCCAAGTTTCTGGGTATAGATATTGCAATAGTACATGTCCAAATACATCTTCCTTGTATTGCGAACTCAATACTACTTCCTTTCCCCCACCGTTGCCCAGATTAAAAACAGATTGGTAATTTGGCGTTATTTCATACACCTTAGCATCTATCACCTTTTTGTATACTTCCTGCGCGCTGGACCACTTTTCTCTCGCCATTAGTAGCCGCCCTTGTATGGCTAGCGCCGCACCAGCAGTGATCCTCCCAGATTCACTGGTTGGCCGCGTATTGGGAAGTAGTCCGTAGCTTTCATCGAGTTCGGTTTCTGCAAAATCCCAAACTTCATCCCTAGAGGCACGCTCAACACTATTTGCCTGATCGATGGATAGAATATTTTTTACCAGTGGTACTCCTCCATAATAAAGACCTAAATTAAAATATTCGTATGCACGCAGTGTCCGAACTTCAGCAACCAACGAGGCTTTCAAATCATTATCCATACTCACCAGATCGATATGATCAAGAAAGTTATTACAGGCAGCAATCTTTTGGTAGGAATTTTTCCAATAGGATTCTACGACCCAATAAGCCGAGTTCAACGTTCCGTCTGTCATCCTGTCGGGAATAGATTCCTTTTCCGACCCATTGCCGGCCATCATATCCAAAAAAACCATGCTCCTAGGCGTCCAAAAATCTTCACCTTTCCAAAAGCCCCCAGTATTATAGCATCCAGTCAATGCAAGCATTGCATCACTTTCGGTTTTCCAAAAAGTGGCATCTGAAATAGCATCCAATGGATTCTTATCAAAAAAATCCTTGCTACAGCCATTTAACAGTACACTCGACGAAAATATTGTAGTAACCACCAATAGGCGGCAAATCATATTGGTTTTCATAATAAATATATTATAATGTCTACTAAAAATTAACATTAACTCCAAAAGTGTAAACACTTGTTATCGGGTAAAACGGCGTATTATCTCCGGTCGCCTGATTCATTTCAGGATCCCATCCTCTATAGAAACTATTGAAGGACAGTAGATTTTGTCCACTTAGGAACACACGTAATCGGGAAACACCGATTTTCTTGATTGTCTGTTCACCGAACGAATAACCTATTTGCGCATTTTTCACGCGCAGGAAAGAAGCATTCCTATTCCAAAACGTTGAAGTCATGATTGTTCCTGATCCCATATTTAAACTGCTAAGCTTAATATAATCAGCATTCGGATCAGGATTTTCCGCAGTCCAACGACCATCGGCCTGCCACTGTTGAATCTGCCCCCCGTTATAGAAAGCAAACGCCTGGTAAGCTCCCATTTGTCTTTCGAAACCAGCCAAACCATGGAGGATCAGCGAGGCATCAAATCCTCGGTAATCGAGATTCAAAGTTGCCCCAAAGCTATACTTTGGCACCGTGTTTCCGATGATCTGACGGTCGTAAGTGGGGTCGACAATGCCATCTGGGACCCCGTCCGGTCCGCTGATATCTGCATATCGCACGAATCCAGGCTCAGCAGCATATGGTTGCGTGGCATAGTCAGCGACATCCGCGTCGTTTACAAACAGACCATCAGCACTATATCCATATATCGCGCCCAAGGAATGTCCTACAAACAGTCCCTTAGCGATATCCTGCTGAAGATCCCCTGCTAAACGCGTTACCCTATTCTTTGTATAGGTAAAATTTGGGCTGAATGAAAAGCCTACTTTGCCTATATTACCGCTATATCTTGCCATTAATTCTATACCCCGGTTTCGGACCGCCGCTGCATTTACCTCAGAGGGGGTTAAGCCAAGGACACCAGAAACAGTCAAATTATAAAGAATATCATCGGTATACTTGTCGAAGTAATCGACTACAAAATCTAACTTGCCGTTTAGTAAGGTTAAATCGACACCTATATCGGTGACCGTCGTTGTTTCCCAGGTTATGTCCGCATTGGCTAGGTTCACAAGCCTAGCCCCAGGAGAAAACACATCCCCTATCGGGTAACCATAGCCTAAATTGAGAACATTTTGATAGGGATAATTGCCTATGTTCTGATTCCCCAGTTGCCCCCAAGAGGCTCGCAGTTTGAGGTTATCGATAGCTGTCACATTGTTTTTGAAAAAGGATTCTTCTGAAATCCTCCAACCTGCTGATATCGAAGGAAAAAGTCCCCATCTTCCACTGCCAGGAAACCTAGAAGTACCATCGTAACGTGCATTTGCTTCCAGCAAATAGCGATCGTCAATATTATACTGTGCCCTACCGAAGAAAGATCTCAACGCCCACTCTTCTCCTGAGCCCGAAGATTGCATATTTGATGACGCACCTGCGTTCAATTCATGTAAAAGATTACTGGGAAAATTATCACGGAACGCCGATGTCCAATCCGAACGGTAGCGTTCTTCTGAATATCCTCCCAACAGATTCAGTACGTGGGTGCCAAACTTCTTATCGAGGTTAACCAGCGATTGTAGTGTAATTAAGGAGTTGTCACCCGAGCTTACATTAAGATTATTCGGGCCTACGGTTTTATTTTCGTCAAAGACGAAATTTGAAGTGAAGCTATTATCGGTATAGTTGGAATAGTTGTAACCAGCTTTTCCGCTCCAAGTAAGACCGGGCAAAAGTTCCCAGGCTAGTTCGGCTCCACCAAGGAAGAACTTGTTGGCACGGTTAACAAAAGACTCACTCGACATCCATGCTTCAGGGCTGTAGTTGTCTTGGTATCCATAAGTACCATCGCTTTTTCTTCCAGCGTAAATGGGTCCTTGGCGTACAGCGAAACCTATCATATGCATCATATCGCCATCAAAATGCTTTGGTTCTGCGGTTTTTGCCGTGTTTCCGTTTACATTGACCTTTAATTTTAAGTTTTCGAATATTTCGCTGTCGAAATTCAGTAAAAAGTTGTAACGCTGGTAGTTGTTTTTCGCTACGATTCCATCCTGATTAAGATAACCTAGGGAAAATAGATAGCGGCTTTGGTCATTTCCCCCTGAAAAGCCAAGATTATGGTTGGTCTGGAACCCGGAACCGGAATTCAGTAAATTTTTTAGATGGGGTACATTTGGATAATTATCCGGATCGCTACCAGAATTAAACTTATTGATTTCTTCCTGTGTGTAGGTTAGCGCTCTGCCCATATTTGTATTCGCTTCATTGAAGAGTTCGGCATAACTTCCAGAATTCACGAAATCCGGTAATTCGGTCACACGTTGCCAACCTATAGTATTGTTATAGTTCACCATCAGACGTCCGCTTGATCCCCTTTTCGTTTCTACCAAAATAACACCGTTTGCTGCCCGTGTTCCATAGATCGATGCGGACGCAGCGTCTTTGAGCACCGATATGCTTTTAATATTGTTGGGATCAATGTCATTTAAAGATGCCGCCAATCCATCGATTAAAACAAGTGGTTCGTTTCCTGCACCAGAAAACGTACCAAGACCGCGTATTCTAACTGAAGCCCCATCGTTGCCTGGTCTTCCAGCCCCCTGCGAAACGGATACCCCTGTAGCTAACCCAGCTAAAGCTTGAGAAGCCTGCGTAATAGGCCTGTCTTCAATATCTTTTGCTGAAACGGATGAAACAGATCCGGTTAAATTGACTCTTTTTTGGGTACCATAGCCTACGACGACAACCTCTTCAAGACCAGCACTTATCGATTTAATTTCAAAACGGTAGAAATCTTTCCCGTCCAAATTGAATTCTGTTGTAACAAATCCGGTAAACGAAACAACCAAGATTCCGCTTTTTGCGTCGGTCTGCAGTCGAAACTCGCCCTTACCATCCGTTGAAACTGACATGACCGTCCCTTTGACGGTCACCGTTGCCCCAGAAAGCGGTTCTCCATTTTCGTTAATAACAATACCGGATATTAATCCAGACGTTTGAGCAGAAAGAGACCACACAAACAATAACAGCGATGCGATCATCACGTAACGCCATTTAATAGCACCACAGAAAAAAAATCCAGCGATCATTTTGAGTTTTATTAAGTTCGAAAAAAGGCGGCTACACCTTGGCAACCACCACTAAATATTTGGTTAGCGGTATAAATATAAATAAGCGCATTCTTGGATGGCTGATACCGTATACAGCATGTATCAGCCATCCACCAAGAACACTAAAGCATCACAAACTAAGATATTCTGAGCACGAACGCTATGTCGTCTCTATACACATGCTTGGGAATATTTACCTCTAGGTGTGTGTTATGCCTGACAAAATCTAAAGGATTATTACTGCCCAAAGCCACTATTTTGCTTATTTTCTTTCGTTTACTATTCGTTTTTCCCAGCGATTTGATAGTGACTGTATTGTTATCGGGAATTCCCAGCACCGTAGCAAATAGATCCTTCCCTTTGGTCGTGAAACGGATATCATCTGCTGTGAAGGGTTTACCTTTGCCCTCGTTGAATCCCTGGGCCGTCAATTCTGGTGCATCTTTCTGTGCAGGACCTTCACCGAAAACATCCCACGGCCTGCTTCCTATTATCGCTTCAGAATTTACCTGCATCCAATCTGCTATCCCCTCGACCACCAGGCGCGCCTTATCATCCAAAGAGCCGTCTCCACGAAGCGGAACGCTCAAAAGCAAATTGCCATTTTTACTAACGACATCCACCAGCATGTGAATCACCGTTTTTGCCGATTTGTAATGTCCGTTATCATATATCCTCCGATCGTAATGCCAAGCACCTATACAGGTACAGGTTTGCCACGGCTCGGGCTCTATTTTATTGCTCTGACCACGTTCTATATCCCATACCATGCATTTACGTTGCTTTTCATCCAAAATCTTTCCGTTTATCACGGCCTGTAGTTTTCCACCATGCCATTTTTGGTTTTCGTTATAGAAATGTGCCGCTATCTGAAGACCTACATCACTTATAGGCCATAGGGGAAGCGCAGTATCGTCGAAATATACAATATCTGGTCTGTAGTTATCAATAAGCTCTAATGTTCTATCCCTGAAGTTTTCGCAATAGTCTTTCGTGGGTACGTTTACGCCAGTACTGACATCCCAGTGCCATTGTCTATGTATACTATGTCCATCCTCGCTATCTTTGCTCAAGGCATGATCTTGGGCGTAAAGTCCCTGCGGATCCATACCCTCCCACCATTTGCCTTTACCATCTGACTCGCTTAGCTTGCCGTCGTATGGAATCCCTTTGAGCGGTCCCTTTTTATCCGATCGTTGTGCAGTCTCATACCAAGTCCAAGCATGTGCGGCATGAACACTCACGCCGAAACGCATACCTCTTTTTTTAGCTGCACGTTCCCATCCTGCTACAATATCCTTTTTTGGACCAACCATCGTACTGTTCCATTGGTGATGACTACTCTTATACAAGTCCAAATTATCATGATGATTGGCAAGCGCCATAAAATACTGTGCACCGGTACGGGCATATAGATCCATCAATTGTTCGGCATCCCATTGCTCGGCCTTCCATTCGTTTATAACGTCCTTGAATCCGAATTGAGAAGGATGACCGTAGGTCTGTACGTGATAATTGTATTGATCAGATCCTTCCTCGTACATACCTCTGGCATACCAATCGCCACGCTCAGGCTGACATTGCGGGCCCCAGTGCGCCCATATACCGAACTTTGCATCGCGGAACCATTCGGGAACGCGATAATTCTCTAAAGAAACCCAATCAGGTCTAAACGGCACCTTCACCCAATTTCCCTGACCATGGGAAAATTTACTTAAATAAAGAGCTGGAATAGCTGTTCCCAACATCTTAATAACTGTTCTCCTATTCATAAATCTTCTTTTTCGTAAAATCCGTTGAATGACCTCCGTTGACAGATCTGACAATTTTAGGGTAACTCTTCGGTTTATAAAAGGGCTATTATTATACTAACAAATGTAAGTGTCTTTCAAAAGAACAAAACCCACGTTATCGACAAAAACTTGTCCTTTATCGACTTTGACTCAGTAAAGCCGCCGCATCACCATACTGATCGCTCAGGATATACGCGGATACAAATGGAAAATCCTATCCATCAATCTCCATTTTTTGTCCGTGCTCCCCTTCTTGCTCTGCTGGAATGAGGACATCCAGCATTCCCATTCTTGCTGTCTTGGAAGTGTGGCCAAAATGTTAAAAGCATCTTCCCACTGGAAATCGACCCCTGTTTCTACGATCATAAAAAGCTTATTCTCCAATAGATAAATTTCCATCTCCAAAATGCCAACTTGCTTTATCCCTTCCCTAATTTCCTGCCAATGAACTTCTTCGCTGTGCGCGGCAACATACTTGGCAATAAGTTCGGCATCATCGATTAAATCAAGTGTTTGGCAATAGCGTTTTATTGGTTGTGCGTAATTTTTCTGAACGGCACCATATCTATCTTTTATCTCCATTATGGTTTGTTTGTTACTGATGTTACCTTATTCTATTGTCACCAAGATTAGGATTTTGCTTAAGGAGCCACGCACCTTAGGTGAAACAAATCAAATGCACAATATACTTGGCTACTACTGTTAAGGCCTACAAGTCAAAATTAGCCATGAAAAGCCACCTGCACTTGACCGTCATCGATAAGAACATGCACTTAATCGATATTTTAAAGGCCAACCTATTGACACATGCCGTAAAAGATGGTTACCTTTACGCTAACGACGAAGGACGTATTTAAATAGACTATACCATAGGCAAAGGCCAACATATTCATGCAACTGACCCTTATCTTGAAAAAGGCATATGAAAAGAGAAAAGTACAATTTAGATTTTATCCTGTTGAACATTGGTTATGCCGAACATCATGCAGATTGGAATTGGAAAAATATCAATAGCCCTTTTGCTAGAGTTCATTATATAGTAAAAGGCGCCGCGAAAATCGTGCGTAACGGTGGTAAGATAAAATTAAAAGAAGGGCATCTTTATCTCACTCCCTCCTATACACCCCATGGGTACGAGTGTGAGGAGGATCTTACCCTTTTCTACATCCACATTTACGAAAGTCCAGATAAACCACGCAGTATTTTTGATCTATTTAGTTTTCCCGTCGAAATAGTCGGCGATCAACTCAGCGCCAATTTGGTTAAGCGTCTACACGAGATAAACCCAGGAAGGGAACTTTCTTATTATGATCCGAAAGATTATGACAATTCTACCGAGCTAATCAGAAATATAGCACTTCAGGGAAATACCCCGTTGGCTCTAGAACTCGAAAGTCAAGGAATTATAAAGCAGATCCTCTCTCGCTTTTTTGCACAAGCAGAAGAGAAAATCCCTAATGTAGACGAAAGGATGTCTAGGGTACTTGACTACATCCATTCGCACATTGATACCACGATATCCATTTCTGAATTGGCTGATATTTCCTTCTTGACGAAAGATCACTTGATCAGATCATTCAAAAAACAGATCAATTGCACACCTGGAAAATACATCAACCGAAAAAAGATCGAAAAGGCGCAGCTCATGTTATTAGTGGGAGACTATAGTGTGCAAGAGCTGGCCTTTAAATTAGGCTTTGATAATGTTTTTTATTTTAATCGCCTTTTTAAAAAGCTGACAGGCGAAAACCCTACCTCTTACAAAAAAAGACTCAAAGTTTTTGCCAATCAAGCAAAAGACTAAAATTCCACTTCTACTTTTATAATCCGGCTATCTAATCCTAAAAAAGATTCATGAGCAGCGGTACATATTCCACCGGCAAGCTACGGCATACATGTAGCCAACTCTCCTTTCGCAAATGTCCTGTCGCCTTCATCTACTATACGGACGGCAACCTCATGTCCTAAAATCCTCGGATAATCAAAAAAAGTTGACTTGCCTTGAACGCATGAAATAGTCCGTTCCACAAATTTCTACCTGAGGAATCTCTACCAGCACCTGATTTGGTTGCGACTTAGGAATTGGCATCAACCTATATTCAAACCTGTTTGATTCTAAGCATATCAACGTATCCATACTATCTAAAGGCATTATCCAAATACCCTTTCCAATAATCCGAGTGCATGCATTTCTTCCCAAAAAGCAGTCGGGATAACCTTGGACGCCATGTTTATATTCGGCCTCACCTTCTCGGGTTTCGTCGTGTTGAGTGCGATACTCGCCACTCCTGGGATATTGAAGCTAAAATTGAAACATGCTTCCGCTGGCTTTACTCCATGTTTAGCGCATATCGACCAGAATTGATCTCGCCAGTGGTATAAATCTTGTCCTGCTTTAGTACCCCTGTCCACCAAACGATAGTTATAATGATCGCCTCCTGTAAGAAATCCGCCATTGAAGACTGCTGAATTCACAACACAAACTCCGCGCTTCTGTAGCTCCTCAATAAAGTCCACTAATTCCTGTGGATGGCTATGTATAGTCAGGCTATTGGCGATCATTACCCAATCTAAATCGATATCAGACGCAATTCGCTGTACAACTTTCCAATCCTTACATCCTACCCCTATGCCAATGACTTCGCCTGCCTCACGCAATTCCAAAAGTGCCCGGTAAGCTTCCAAGACCTCCCTATACCGCAATTGTGCTTCTTCCGCTGAATCTGCTGTTGCTAGGTATTCATCCGGATCATGCACGGACAAGAGTGCAGCTCTGTATGGGTAAAGGAGATTGTTTCCCTGCACGTAACATTCTTTTATTCCGTTATAACTGATCCTTTGCTCGGCATCATTTTTAATCCCTTTCCATACTCCTGGCTCAAAGGTTGGCTCTTTAGTGAGCAAAGGTGTCTGAAACCAACCCAATTTATTACTGATCAAAACACGCGATGGATCAACATCCAGATCCTGTAGACATTTCCCCAAAACATGCAATGACAATCCCGCTCCATATTTGCCGGCAGAATCAAAAACCGTTATCTCCTGCTCGTCGCCCTTCATGGATTGCTCAACAACCTGAAGTTTGGAATTGTAAGGAATATCCTCATAAAGATTACCTAGCCCACTTGTTCCAAACACAATTGGGGGGAGGGAAAGGGGTTGCTTCTTTCTGTATTTATTTTTATCCATATCTATTTATTAGGTAAACCAATGATAATTCCCCATCGATAGCCTACACGCTTCATCAACCGACCCGCCAATAAAGCCATAACCAAATAGACAATATAGACGGAAGAATCCACTAAAGTAGATTCTGCGGTAGATAAGTCGAAAAATCGCTTTAAACGCGTAATTAATATGGGCTCTAAATTATGCGCAACTTCCCAAAGAAACAAAAGTGTAGTTATCAGGATGAACACGCCCGTAGCCTTTGTTATGTTTTTAGACTTGATCACGATTTGTTTTTAAATAGAAAATACCTAGGTGAAATTACAATTATGAAAGCCTTAGGCACAGTTGATTTCTAAACCGCATGCATCAGTCTGCATCTTAAAACCCTCGGATTCAAAGAAAGCAAATAGAACAGTAGCAATCGATACAGTTATCGATGAGAAACTACACAAAATCGACATTATCGAAAGTGAGCTATATCTTTTAGATTAATTTATTATCTATAAACATCCATCCCACTGGCGACCGGATCAGGGTAAATATCGATCTTCTTGGTATTTCCGGCGGAAATGCGCTGGGAATAGTGTATAGCAGTAGAAGTGAAACAAATCAAACCCTAATATTCACTTTTCACTACAATAATCCGACTTTTGGTTACATCGACATATTGATTCCTATTGATCTTTGCTTCAACAAATAGTCAAGAAAATGGATTTAAAAAACAGTACCATCCTCATCACGGGAGGAACAGCCGGAATGGGATTAGAAATGGTAAAGCAATTCACCGAAATAGGAGCAGCAGTAATCGTTACAGGTCGTAAACAAGATGCACTAAACGAAACAAAAAAACTGTATCCGGGTGTACATACTTTCCAGAGTGACGTAAGTAATCCCCAAGACATTGAGCAACTATACAAAGACGTCACTACACAATTTCCCAAGCTCAACATCCTCATCAACAACGCCGGGATGATGCGCCTGATAGACCTTCAGGACCAGTCATTGGATCTAGAAAACATCAACCGGGAAATAGCCACCAACCTTACCGGCACCATCCAAATGGTGCATCAGTTTTTGCCTCATTTATTGAAACAGCCATCTGCCGGTATAGTCAATGTATCGTCGGGGATCGCCTTTATGAGTTACTCAGCAGCTCCCATTTATAGTGCCACGAAAGCAGCGGTCCGTGCCTACACCCAATCGCTGCGTTTGCAACTGGAAGATACGAATGTAAAAGTATTTGAGATGATACCACCGGGGGTAAAAACAAAATTGCAAGACGATTGGGTAAAAAAGCCCAACGAAAGCATGATGATGAATGCAGATGATATGGTAAGAGTCGTTGTAGACGGTCTGCAGAAAGATAAAAAAGAATTGAAACCATTTATGATCCGCATCATCCAATTGGCGACTAAGATAATGCCTGGCTTAATGCTGAAGGTGGGGCATGGAGAATTTAAAGCGATCAAAAAACTAAAAAAACAATAAATAAGCACTTATGAAGAAGTTACTTTTTGCAACCGTTATGTTGCTGACATCTGCGCTAAGCTTTGCACAACAACCCGCAGACAAAATCATTGGAAAATGGGAAAGTGTAGCCGGAGATGTAAAGTTGAAATTTGCAATTTTCAAACAAGACGGCAAATATTTCGGGAAACTGTTATGGGCATCCAATATGTTTGAAGCCGATGGAAAAACGCCAAAAAAAGACAACAATAACCCTAATAAATGTCTGAAAAACCGCTCCAGGCAAGGCATTGTAAATGTCACCGATCTTAAATTTGAAAAAGGGGAATACAGCGGTGGAAAACTATATAATCCCAGTGATGGCGATACGTACAGCCTCAATGCCAAATTGAAATCAGAAAACGAATTGCATCTCCGGGGTTATCTAGGGGTTTCACTTTTGGGTAAAACAATGAAATTTAAAAGAATTCAATAAATTAGTGTACCATTTAAAAACAACGAACTATGATAAAAAGTATAATTTCTTTGGTATTGCTGCTGCTATCTGTTTATCTCGCATTCAAGCACGGCTGGGACACCTTTAACTACAAAAAAAATCCAGAATCGCTCAAAATGATGACCGAACTGGGCATTACAGAAAACATGATTCCCATTTTTGGCGGCATGACCTTGTTAATTGGTGTTTTACTCCTTATCCCAAAAACATTTTTCATTGGCAATGTGCTCAATGCCATTTCGATTGTCATCATCATGACATTAGCAGTGAGAGCAGGCAACTTTAAAATGGCATTGATAGAAATTCCGTTTTTGATCATGCCGCTGGTGATGATCTGGTTGAAATATCCGTTTATAAAATCCATTGCTTAATATGTTACCCTATCGCATAAAATCCATAGCAGACGCACACCGTTTGGCCGGAATAGAAAAGCCGCAGCATCCGCTCATCAGCATCGTCGATGTGTCCAAATTTACCAATGAATCAAACGTAGTGAGCATATTGCTTGACTTCTATACCGTATCACTCAAAAGGGGTTGTAACAATTTATTGTACGGGCAACAGAAATATGACTTTGATGAAGGCCTGATGGCATTTATGGCACCGGGACAAATCATGCGTGGCGAAGATGGCGGTATACCGCCTGATATGCAGGGCTGGATGCTGCTGATACATCCTGATTTTTTGTGGAACACTTCTTTGGCAAAAAAGATAAAACAATATGAATATTTTGATTATGCGGCCAATGAAGCGCTGTTCCTTTCTGATAAAGAAGAAGCCATGATGAACGGCATTATCGACAACATTCGTTTCGAATACAATGCCAACATCGATAAGTTCAGCCAGGATGTAATTATTGCCCAATTAGAATTGTTGTTTACGTATGCCCAACGATTTTATGAACGCCAGTTCATTACCCGGAAAATAACCAACCACCAGCTTTTAGATAAATTAGAAACGGTACTGAACGACTATTTCAACAATGAAGGGTTGCTGTCGAAAGGCTTGCCAAGCGTCCAATTTGTAGCAGATTCACTGCGTATTTCACCCAAATATTTAGGTAGTTTATTGAAGCAATTAACTGGCCAGACCACACAACAGCATATCCATGAAAAGCTGATAGAAAAAGCAAAGGAGAAACTGTCAAGCACGGCATTATCCGTTAGCGAAATAGCCTATGCATTAGGATTTGAGCATTCGCAGTCCTTCAGTATACTTTTTAAAAAGAAAACCGATATGTCGCCTTCTGAGTTTAGGCGGTCTTATAATTAAGATATTTGTTTCAGCTACAACAAGCCGTGATTTAGCTACATCCTATTATTAAATGCTGACCAAATTTGCATTGTCATTAATACTCAAATAAAACAATCAAAAAATGGACACAAAAAAAGTATGGTTCGTAACAGGTGCTTCAAAAGGTTTAGGTCTAACTTTAGTAAAAAGGTTATTGGCAGAGGGTCATTTTGTGGCCGCAACTTCCAGAAATATTGCCGAATTGGAGAGCGCAGTAAGCGATGAAAATGAGTCGTTTATTCCTTTGGAAGTTGATTTAGTCAATGAAACTTCCGTTGAAGCAGCGGTTGAAAAAGCGATAGCGAAATTCAACAAATTAGAGGTCGTTGTAAACAACGCCGGTTTCGGACAATTGGGAACCTTAGAAGAAATTACGGACCTGGAAAGCCGGCAGAATTTTGACATCAATGTGTTCGGTTCGCTGAACATCATCAGAAAAACAATGCCTTACCTGAGAAAACAAAAAAACGGTTTTATTATCAATATTGCTTCCATTGGTGGCCTAACAGGAGAATTTGCAGGTTGGGGAATCTATTGTGCTACCAAGTTTGCCGTTGTAGGCTTCACAGAAGCTTTGGCTGCGGAAGTGAAAGAATTCGGGGTGAATGCAACAGTTGTTTATCCGGGATATTTCAGAACTGATTTCTTGACTGGCGGTTCGCTCAGAACGCCAAAAACTGAAATCGAAGAATACACCGTGGCAAGACAACTTCAAACGGCGCACGAAAAAGACATTAACGGCCATCAACCCGGCGACCCTGAAAAGGCAGCTCTTGCACTGGTAGAATTGGTTTCCATGAAAAATCCACCAATTCATTTGGTTTTAGGTTCTGATGCATTCAGCCTTGCCGAAGACAAACTAAATGCACTTCAAAACGAAATCTCTGCATTTAAAAAGCTAAGTACATCTACAGATTATTAAATTTGTATGGGCAACAGTTCTTGCTGTTGCCTTTATTTTTTTAGATTATGCATAATAGAAAATTATACACCATTGATACCATTTCGGAATTTCATAAGATTTCTGGATTGCCAAAGCCTCAGCATCCACTCATCAGTTTGGTAGATTATAGGTTGGTGGAATATCAAATCGAGGAATCTGAAATCAGCTGGGTTCAGGATTTGTATTTTATTGGTTTCAAAAGAGATATTCAGGGAAAGTTTCATTATGGGCAGAGTCAATATGATTTTGATGAAGGCTTAATGTCTTTTATTGGACCCCGGCAAGTTGTACGATTGAACATTAGTAAGACTGAAAAAAAGCCTTCGGGCTACCTTCTGGCTTTCCATCCCGATTTTATATGGAATACATCTTTAGCAAAAACGATTAATAACTATAAATTTTTTGGTTATGATGTGAATGAAGCCTTATTTCTTTCCGAAAAAGAAGAAGAGACTTTAATCGGGCTTTTCAAAGCAATTGAAAAAGAATATCAATCTGGAATTGATGAGTTTACCCAAAATATTGTCATCTCCCAGATTGAGGTTATTTTAAATTATTGCGAAAGATTTTATCAGCGGCAATTTATTACAAGAAAGAAGACCAATCACCAGGTTTTAGAAAAACTGGAAATTATCCTTGATGGCTACTTTAAGGATGATGTAATTGATAAAGGTTTACCAACCGCCCATTGGATTGCCGAACAGCTCAATATGTCAACCAATTACCTAGGAAGTCTATTAAAATCTCTAACCGGACAAACTACACAACAGCATATCCACGAAAAGCTGATAGAAAAAGCAAAAGAGAAACTGTCAACCACGGCATTATCCGTTAGCGAAATAGCCTATGGGTTAGGATTTGAGCATCCACAAAGCTTCAGTAAATTATTTAAGACAAAAACCAATCAAAGTCCTCTTGAATTTAGGTCTAGATTTCACTAGAAAATATTCTGAAATCTGATAAACTAAAGACCTGACACGATTCTGTGCCAAACTCGCTACACATCACTTTTTACCAAATGTTAACTCCTTCATTAAAACGCCTTCTTAACTTTACAACAATGGAAAAATTGATTGAATATATACTGCAGTTTGGCAATCTGAACCCACAGCAAATCAACTTTATCAAAAGTAAAACAACGGAAGTGGATTTGAAAAAAGATGATTATTTTTCGGAAGCTGGGAAAGTTCCGAAATACATTGGTTTTGTTTTGGAAGGCGTTTTTCGGTGTTGCTATTACAACAATAAAGGCGAAGAGATAACCCATTACTTTATTGACGAATACAGTTTTGTTTCAGACCAGCAAAAATTTGAAGCACAAGCACTTTCTTCAGAATATATTCAGGCAGTTACCGATTGTAAATTGCTCGCTTTTACGAAGAAAGACTGGGATGCACTCTCAAATACAATAGTTGATTGGGACAGGATCGCAGCTAAAATAACCCAAAAATGTTTGTCAGATGCGATGGATAGAAGAAGTCCATTGGTGTCGGAAGATGCAACGACCCGTTATTTGTCATTTCTTCAAAAATATCCAATGCTTATCAATCGTGTTCCGCTATCATATATCGCTTCTTATTTGGGGATTACCCAACAATCGTTAAGCAGAATTAGGAAAAACATTCGCTAAAATCGCTTTTTACCAAATGGTAAATGTTTTCGTTTTTAAAGGTCGGAACTTTGTATCATTAATTTAAGGCAAAAAACAATGAGCAAAAAAATTGTATTAATAACAGGAACAAATAGCGGATTTGGATGGCTTACGGTGAAAAGCGTGGCAGCCTTGGGAAACCAAGTTTACGCAACAATGAGAGATACAAAAGGTAAAAATTCAGACAAAGCAAAAGCTCTTTCAGAGATAGCGAACGTCACGGTTTTGGATGTTGCACTTACGGACGAAAATAGTGTGCAGAATGCCATAGATACCATCATCGAAAAAGAAGGAACAATAGATGTGTTGGTAAACAATGCAGGTTTTAGCAGAAACGGTGTAGCCGAAAGTTTTACCACTGCCGATGTGCAGGAACTATTCGATATCAATGTCATCGCACCTTGGCGATTGATGAAATTGATGCTGCCCTTTATGCGCAAACAATCCGAAGGTCTTATCATCAATATTACCAGCGGATTTGGTGCTGTTTCGTTTCCTTTTGCGGCCATGTACAGTGCTTCAAAATTTGCCTTGGAAGGCATCAGCGAAGGTTTGCATTACGAAGTAAGACCATTGGGTGTTGATGTTGCCATTCTGCAGCCAGGTGCTTTCCCGACAGAGATGTCACAAAAATTCAACCCTGGTTCCGATGTTTCGGTTAATGATGGTTACGAAGCAATCGCAGATTATCCGAATAAAATGGCTGCCGCTGTTGGCAAGGCATTCGAAACCTTAAATCCCGATCCGCAAGATGTTGCAGACGCCGTGGTAAATTTAATCAGCTTACCCAAAGGTCAGCGTCCGATCAGAACCAATGTCGACCCTTTCACCGGAGAATACCTTAAAGCTGCAAATGAGGCCGTTCAGGTTCAATATGAGAAAGCATTAACTGCTTTTGGAATGGGAGGTTTGTTGAAATAAATATCGAAATCAAATTTTCACAGCTTCAAATATGAGGCCGTCTCATAAGTAATTATGGGACGGTTTTTTTTACTTGTTTACCTCGCGCTATTTTCTATCTTA
>NZ_BNAF01000013.1 GCF_014653155.1 Sphingobacterium griseoflavum
ACAGCATCACGTATTGCCAACACATGGGTGTTGTAAATATCGTTAAATCAAAGAATGAAAGCAATTCCCAACGGGGTGACATATCACCTATTGAACCTGTGTGGTGTTGTAAATATCGTTAAATCAAAGAATGAAAGCAATTCCCAACATCGTGAACGTATAGCGTTTTCCCAAGCTGGGTGTTGTAAATATCGTTAAATCAAAGAATGAAAGCAATTCCCAACCCCATCTCACTTATCGTTTACTCGTGAAAAGGTGTTGTAAATATCGTTAAATCAAAGAATGAAAGCAATTCCCAACTGTATCTTAATGGCTATGGAAAAGTCAAGAGGTGTTGTAAATATCGTTAAATCAAAGAATGAAAGCAATTCCCAACGGCACCATGATGTTGACCACCTGCCGGCCGGGTGTTGTAAATATCGTTAAATCAAAGAATGAAAGCAATTCCCAACGATTGGCCTTTCTCCACTTGATGAAGAATAGGTGTTGTAAATATCGTTAAATCAAAGAATGAAAGCAATTCCCAACCGGAAACTATGCTGTTGCAAGACAATGTATGGTGTTGTAAATATCGTTAAATCAAAGAATGAAAGCAATTCCTAATTGAAGTTCGCAAGCTAAAAACTAAAACAAAAGCCTTTTAAAGAGGCTGTCACGATAATAAAAACCAAAGTTATTCCTGAAAAATACTATCTCGAAGCCTCTGATATTGTAATCGACATAGATTTCGATGATGTTTTTTCGTAGCATTGAACCGAAACAAACACGACAAGATTTGGACACTCGACACCGAACTCCGAAAAGGGTTAGAGAAAAAAGGTTATGACATTTGTATAACCACGACAGCAATTAAAGAAAAGTCGGTACAAGAAATAATTCATTTTCCCCACCGCTCTTAAAAATTGTAGTCCACACCAAAGCTGACATACCGAGGGAAGAGCCGGTATTCGGTGGTGTTACGCGAGATGTCTGTGAGCATCACATTTTTGAAGGATCGGGTGTTAAATATGTTTTTTGCCGTGAGGCAAAACCGGGTTCTGTATTTCTTCAGTTCGTAAAACACCGAAAAATCCGAAAAGTAATACGTTTGTGCTTTTTGTTGGGGTAAGGCTCCAAAGCGATACGATTCGTTCTGGAGACTGCATTGCAGATCGCCTCCCAAATTTAAAAAGAGATTCAGGAAAGCTTGATGATTTGTCAAGGTATTACTATTGCCAGCTGTGCGGTAGCTGTTGCTTTGAAGGCGGTACCCTGTATAGAGATTCACATGAGATTTCCAGGAACTTCGGAAGGATAGTCCATAGTCGTATGTCGCGCTGCGGATCTGCCTGCGGCCCAAGCCGGTAAGCAAGGTTTCGTAATCTAGCATAGTCATGCCCACATCCAAACGCATGTTTCCCTGTAAAGGTTTTAGGTAATAATTCAGTTCTCCCTTATAATAGGTAGCGATCTTATTGTTAAGTAATCGTTGCTGCACAAGGTTGAAATTGGGGTTGAGATCGCTTTCTGTTCCGATATAATCAAACATAACCTGATGCCCTATGTGTACGTTAGCAAAAAAGCGGTCGCTCATTGTGCCGTAGGTATACAGGAGCGATCCCCCGGAACTGCTCAAATTTACGAAGCTATCCATTCCTTTTACAAAATTGCGAACGCCGGTAGTATAGTAATTCGGGATCAGGTCGGGAAGGGTGGCATTCTGCTGTTGAAAAAACAAATCAGCCTCTATTCTTCCCTTTCGGTGTATAGTCCATTTTGCCGATACGCCCGGCGAAAGCTGCAGATCAATTTTGCGCTTTTGCTGCTCAAAATTAGCCAAGCTGCTATGTACCGTGCCTGCTTGCAGTCGGGGAGTAATCTCCCAGCGCCGACGTTTTACGGTGTATTTAGAAACAAGGTGAGTCTGCAACAAGCTTAGGGTCATTTCATTGGCAAATTCTGGCGGATATACGACCTCTTGCTGCGCGGCATTGGGATCCGGCAATAGCCGCAATTGGCTATTTAGGTGCTGTTGTTGATAGGCTGAACGGAATGCGAGTTCAAAAAAATTGCCGTTCTTTTGTCGACTTACATAATGGGAGATAGCGCCCAAGTAAAGGAGGCTATTTTCTATATGCTGTTGCACGTCGCTCACCGCGTTGGCCCCGAATAGATCTTCGTAATAGTATTGGTTGATGCTGTAGTCAATAGGCGACTGCTGGTTGATGAAGCGTACCGAGCTAACCAAAGCTTCCCGCTCTGACAACTTATAGCTGTATGTGAGGTTATGGTTCGTGAGGTAACTGTTCTTTTGGGTGGTTTCCAAGCTCGCTATGTTGTTAAAAAGCAGTGATCCCAACTCGTTGTTGTTCAGCGATCCAAGCGTGCCGGTATAGCTCAGTACGGAAAGCGGGGATGGTTCGTACTGCAGTTCCACTTTGGTGAAATAATTGTCGATTTTGCGCGTAAACTCGTAGTTTTCGGTGATGGTGAATGGAATGTCGTCCAAGGTGTATTCCTGCATCATATTGCGATAGAAAGATTTCTTTGTGGGGTTGGCGAAGCCCAGCCATTTGATTTTCAAGGCCGATGTCGGGTTTAAAATGCTGTTTAAAGACAGGAGCTTGTCGTCATTGAAATTCGTGCGCCGATAATCGAAGTGGGGTAAGTTGGGTGTGTTGTCAATCAGGGTGGGCGTGCTCACATCCACACCAATTTGCCCGGGTTCGTTGGCCGAACCAGATTGCACGAGATGGTTGATGCTGCTTACCGCGTCGTAGCCATTGTTATTGGCGCTCGCCAACAGGTAATATTTATTGCGCTTCCCAAAATTCATGAGGCTGGCGCTGGCTTGGTAATACTTTAGATCGACCGCCGAGCTCTGCAGTCCCACCGAGCCCAGCCACTCGCTTTTGCTGTCGTCTTTCAGTTGCAGGTTCAGTGCTACCTTGTCCGAGTTTTCGATGCCTTTCAGCTGCTTGTTGTTGGAATAGCGCTGTAGTACCTGAATTTTCTCTAACGGCTGCACGCTCATATTTTGCGTCAGCAGTCGGTATCCCTTTTCAAAGAAATCGTCGCCCTCAACCATCACCTTTTCCACCTCTTTGTTGCCTATCTTGATGCTTCCATCGGTGCCCACATTGATCCCCGGAATCTTGCGGAGCAAATCTTCCACGTTTCGCTCATCGCCCTGTAAAAAGGAGTTTACGTCCAGTTCGATGGTATCTCGACCATTTCGGTAAGGTTGTTTGGCGTGCACGATGACCTCTTGCAGCTGTTGCACACCGCCGGGTTGCATCTGCGCATCGACAAGGGTGCCGGCAGTTGTCGGAACAATCCTTAGGTTGAGCGGTTCAAAACCGAGTGCTCGGAATTGCAGCGTCAGGTTTCCAGTCTGTTTGTGCTGCAGGCGATAATTTCCATGCTCATCGCTGAAGGTGTAGGCCAGCATCTGCGAGTCGGCCTCTAGGCGCAAATCAACGCGGACACCGGGCAAAGCTTCACCGTTGAGGCTCACCCTGCCATGTATAGCAACCTGCGCCTGGGCAAGCAGGGGCAGTAGGCACAAACCGAACCATCCTACTATCCGCTCAATTTTTCTCCCACTCATATACCTGCTCCACGCTGCCGCGAACCTTCTTGCGCTCTACGGTTATGCCTTCAGTCAGCGGCATCTTACTCATCATCATGCGCATTTGCTCTTCGTTTTCCAGATCTGTTTTCTTGACATAGTCCGCTAGGCTAAGTTTGGGCAGTGACTGGATGTATCGCTCGTTAACCGGGACATCGCCTGTAAAGGGATAATCGATTTCCTGAAGCAGCCAGTAGTGGGGGTTGGCTCCTTCATTGTAGAGCATGACGATAAGACCGGGCAGACCGCCAAATTTGTAGGGACCGGCTGGTACCGGGATATCATTGGTGTAATAGGCCACGAGCTTAGTCCCTCGGTAGGCGGCAGTCGCCTTATGGCATATATGTTTGCCCAGGGTGTCGACATCGCTATAGCTGGTGTTCCAGTCGAGCGATGGAAAATCGTCGCTAACGAGGTAGTTGATGCCTTTCAGGGAGGCGGTTTCAAGCAATTCGGGCACGTTGTTTTTGTGGATGACGATGTTTCGGTATACCTTGCCCATATCGATCATAACCGACATACCGCTGCTCATATCTTCGTCTCTATCTTCAGCAGCGCTAGCGTCGGTACGTTTTAGCAGGATCGAGTCGCGAACGGATGTCTTTACACCATCCTGAAAAAAAACTTCTTCGCGATAAGTAGCCATAGGCGATAGGATGTATTGATACACCGCCTTTAGCTTTTGTCCGTGTGATGCTGTTGTGGCCAGTAACAATAGAAAGAATAAAACATATTTGTTCATGATCGTTGGGTTTAAAAAAGCGAGGCTAGGCCTCGCTTAAGTTTTTCACATTGTCGTTCGAATGAAAAATTTCGCAGATTATATGCCTAGTTCGCCATGGGCAAGCATGTGTCTATAAACCGCTTTGCAGTTGTCGAAGAATCCAGTGCAGGAATTCTCTACATAGGTGGAAGATGTGAAGGTGTCGATCACTTGTCCGTTACCATTGTAAACAGTCAAGGTATAGACACATTTCTTAAGCAACATCTCGCTTTCCTCTTTTGCCGATTCGGCAACTTCAGCATCGCTATTGCTTTCTGCCGATTTTTCAGTCGCTGGTTTTGCATCTGCATTTTCTTTAGAGGTTTTCGCGTCCGTGCCGGCGAATGCCGCTGTTGATAGCACCGTTACGGCCATCAAGCTCATAAATAATTTTTTCATTTTTTTAATTATTACGTTTAACCATCCATGCCTTATGGGGCATGTTTTTAATATATCATACTAAAAATAGGATGAGGAGCTTGAATTGTTCTGTTCGTTTAATATTCGCAAGAAGCGATTTATTATTCGTGTCGTTTATTGGGGTTTTATGGTGTGCATGGGATCCATCGCGTCGCTCGACGGAAGCCTGGCTTGTTTTGAAATGATTCCTTGATTGCTTTTAGAACGGATATTCCAGTTAGGGTAATTTCAGGGTTTTTAAATAGGGGATCTTGCGCCTTTAAAACGATCCCCATATCAATGCATGCGCGATTTGCTCCTGCAGATACGGAGCTTTTCTTCCAAAATCTGTATGTTTTCCTGCTTTCCTTTGTCCAGTGTCATCATGCCGTAATCCGTGTGGAACCTATGGTTCTGCAATACGTGGAGCGAGATCGCAAGCCATAAATCTTCATCGAAATCAATTCCACGCAAATTCTTGATCTCTTGCAACATACGGATATTTAAATGTTCGAATGCCGTGCCGCCAAGGTGGCATAGATCCGCATCACAGAAAATAGCTTCTAATTTGCTTGTCGATCGCTGCTTGTATTTCGTAGCTTTTATGCAATTTTCGACCAATCTTACCAGACTTTGATCCAAACCTTCCTCTTCCAAAAAGCTTTTGGCCATTCTTGCACTTATTTCTTCATGATCCGCCGGGCCATGCGATATGTAAGACAAATCGTGAAAGTATGCTGCGGCTTTTAAAACAAACGATTCTTCCTCGTTTACCCGGTAAAAGGCTCCGATTTCGACTACACCTTTTAATACCGTTTGAATATGATGGAAGTTATGAAAACAGCATCCCGGATTATGATGGCTGTCGACATATTCGCTTACGAAATGATGGATATTCGCTAATATTTTCGAGTATTTCATAAAATTGATTCTTGTTACGAACGGATGTCTTTCTACAAAGGTAAGGGCGGCTTAGCAGCAGCGGCCATGAATTTCGATGAATGGACTGTTTTCGGGCATGAAGCAGCTACTTTGGCGTATTAGCGATTCATACTTGGCTGGTCAACGCTGTTGTAGAGGTTGTGTAATCTTTCGGATGCTGTCATCGCGACCCGTAACCATATGTGTTGGATTTTGTTAGGACTGTTTCTGCTTGACGACATGCTTTTTATGCGCAGCTTGCTGAACGGCTTCCCGTTATTCCTAACGATTGGGATTGCTCGTCATGCTGTATCAGCAGTTCATACAGCATTTTGGTCGATTCGTGCAGGTCGTGCAGGTCTAGGTGGGAAAGTAAGAATAGCTTTGCTTTCATGGTTATAATAAATACTACTCCCATGACAAAAAGCACGTTATTTTTTTTTCAGGCAATCGGATTGTTTTTCTTGGCAGATATGCTGATTCCTTTCCATGCTACAGCACAAGAAGAACCAAAACGGAAGCAAGAGCATTTTACGGTCGATTTCGGTGGAGGTCTTGGCCTATTTTTACCGGCCAGATCCAAAGCCGATGACGCGTCATCGAGCTTCGCTGACAACAGTTTTGTTCAACTCAATTATAAAAAGAACGTATTTGTGCGGTTGCAATCCTTCAAGTACACCAATAAATTTGAGATCCCGAGCTATGACGAAGGTATTAAAACCGATTTTGATGTCAAGGTCCATACTAGAAATGTTGGGTTAAACGTTGGTTTCCAACTCGACATGCGCGATATCCAGCCCTACGCCTATGTGGGTGGGGGGCTAGCCTTTTTGGATATTCCTACATCATCGTATGATCCTACGAATAATAGCATGCTATACCGACAAAAAACGGATAGATATTCCTTTGTATCTTGGGGATTAGGTGTTAATTTTAAGGAATCTGAGTCTTTAAGTTTCTTTGCGGAAGCTACCGGACTTTATATTCATAATTTACCGGCTGCGGTGCGCAATAATTTTAATGGCACGGTCTTGTCTGTTGGTATAAAAACACCACTTTCCAAAAAATGAGAAAATACGGCATGATATTCTGTTCTTTTAGTTACCGGAGGACGCGATGCACCTAACGAATTATGGTCGCGTTCGGTTATATGGTTATCCAAGTCTTGCGGTGTTGCTCTACCTTGTACTGGTACTGCTCAATCCATATGACGCAACGCTAAGTTCTTGGAAACTTTACATCGTCTTGGATTTTCTGTTGGAATTTTTCTATTGTCTACTATTGTCCGCCATATTTTTGGAGACCGGCATACAGATCACAAGGTTTTTAAATAGATACTATCCTTGGCAGGATCGTATCAAACGAAGGATAGCCATACAATTGTTCCTGCATATCATCGTTGTCTATCTTTTATTGACAATGTTTTCCAAAATGAATTTTCCTGCACATTTTGGTTATAATGAGCTATTGCTTAGGCAGGCCACGATTCTGGGTGTCATCGTCAGTATATTGTGCACGTTTGTCTTTACTGCAGAACATCTCTTTTACGGGTGGAACTTGGCAAAGTTTCAGGCGCTGCAACTCAAAAATCTAAATACCCAAGCTCGATTGGATGCCCTTAGCCTTCAACTTGATCCCCATTTTCTTTTCAACAACCTGAGCACGGTCAATGCCCTCATTGAGGACAGCCCACATTTGGCTATGGAGTATGTTTCACGCTTGTCGACTATATATCGGTATATACTTTCTGCAAAGCGACGTAGCATCGTCAGTTTGCAGGAGGAATTGGCCTTCATACGTAACTATCTTTTTCTTTATGAAATACGCTATGGTGATGCGATAAGGGTTGAATTTGATACCCACGGCGCGCCAGATACCGTTGGTTTGCCACCATTGACTTTACAGCTCTTGATCGAAAATGCGATCAAACATAATACCTTTAGCTTGATGGAACCCATGCATCTACAAATTGTATATCCCGAGCGGATGCGGGTGCTGATACAAAACAGTATCAAGAAAAAAATGTATCCGGAAGATGGAGAGAAGATAGGCCTCAGCAATATTGTGGAGCGTTATCAACTGCTGGGGATGCCAGCACCCCTTATTACAAATGACGGTGTTTCCTTTCGGGTCGAGTTGGCGCTGTCAACCAAGATCTTTTCACCCGACTGATTAGCAGACAATTGACATATGATAAAAGTACTCATTATAGAAGACGAAATACTCAATACACGGCGTCTTGAGCGCATGTTGCGAGCGATCGACGCTGATATCGTGTTTCTTCAAGAACTGCAAACGATAAGCGATAGTATTGCGTGGCTGAAGACCAATCCCATGCCTGATCTAATCTTCATGGATATTAGATTGACAGATGGTACAAGCTTTGAAATCTTTGAACACGTGGTGGTTGAAGCCCCCGTTATATTTGTAACAGCCTACGATGAGTATGCCTTAAAGGCATTTGAAGTTCGAGGTGTCGACTACCTTTTAAAGCCGGTCAACAGGGACAGGCTGGAAGAAAGTTATAAACGGGTCATTGCACAACATGTAGGCGCTGTGGACGCTGCACTTGTACAGCAGATTAAAAGCGTGTTAACGGAACGTAGAACGTATCGATCAAGATTTTTATTGTCCCAAGCAGACAAATATGTTGTTGTGCCAACAGTGGATATTGCTTATTTTAGTTTTGAAGAGCGGTATACGATTTTGGTGACGCAAAGCAACAAAACGTACATCGTTTCCCAGTCTTTGAATACATTGGAAGAGGAATTGGATCCAGCACATTTTTTTAGGATCAGCCGACAATATATTATATCGCTCAAATCCATCGACAAAATCCATCAGTACTTCAATGGCCAATTAAAGGTCGAGGTTCATCCAGCGATAAAAGGTGGTGTAGTTGTCAGTAAGGTGAAATCTAGATTGCTGAAATTATGGCTTAGCGAATCCAAAGATCAAGTGTAGGCACCGCTCAGATCTTGAGCGCCCAACATCAACGGGAAAGGCCGTGTCTAGTAGGAGTAGGGAGCAAGCATATAGCTAGCCAAACAACTAAATTTCCTCTATGGTCTGATCTCGCTTGTGGGGGAGGAATACAGATAATATTGCGTTTTTATGCCGGATTTATTTTGATCCTGTATACAATTGTATTGTTAATATAAACTTAATATGCTATTTTCAAGGAAATTGATAGATTATGGTAGTTTTGCTTCACCTTGAATATACATAATGGCAGCTTCAGCATGGTGCGATAAATCAAAAATTGTTCAACGCGTGAAACGAGGCGACGAAGCGGCCTTTCGATTGCTTTATACGGCCTATTTCGACCAAGTGGCGCGCGAGATCTATTTCGTTCTGAAAGATCGGGCACTTACCGAAGAAGTTGTGCAAGATGTATTTTACAAGATTTGGCAAAACCGCGATCAGCTAGACACGATTGTCAATCTGGAAGGCTACCTCCGTATCCTTTCCCGAAACGCTGCGCTGAATCTCCTGAAAGCTAATTTGCGCCGCCGCACTATGGAACATGGTTATTATCGAGAGCGAGTGGATCTGCTTGACGATACAAGCGAGAGCGACCAGCAAAATGAGTATTACCGACTCTTGGATCGCGCTATAGAAAAGTTGCCGCCCCAACAAAAAAGAGTGTACCAGCTAAGTCGTTTTGAACGGATGAAATACTTGGAGATTGCCGCACACTTGAACCTGTCTAAAGAATCCGTAAAGTCCTACTTAAAGCTGGCTACCCAAGCCATAAAGAAATACCTAACCTATCACAAAGATTCCATCGTTTGCTTTTTTTTTATTTTATCTAGTTTTTAATACCCCCTTTTTTAGTTGTTGGTTGTCATCATCCTAGCACATATAGACAACCGCCTCATTGGGATGGAATTGAAGAACATACGGACAAAACAACTTTTAAAACAATCTATCTTGCACGAGCTGGCGGAAGGCGAGCGCGATGAGCTGCGGGAGCTATTGAACACGCTTTCACAGGAGGAACAAGAAAGACTGTACTTTGAAGCATGTGAGGAAGCTATCTCAGCACACGAATCGGAGCTGCTACAACCCTTTTCACCGACAGAGAAGGAACAGATCTTGGTCAATATTTTGAACAAGGACCACGGCGCACAGAAGCAGCGTCCAAGACGTTTCGTTTATCGAGTCTATTTGCCCTACCTCGCTGCCTGTTTTATCCTATCGTTTATATCGATTGCTTTCCTATATTTTCGCCAGCAAAAAGACCATATTGGTTACGACAGCACCCAACCTGTGGCTGAAGTGAACAGCGATATAAACCCTGCGGACGAACGCGCATTACTGACCACGAAGGATGGCACATCCGTAACTTTGGATACGCTGGCATTGGGAGAGGTCATTCGTGGCGATAATTTTCAGATTTTACGGTTGTCGACGGGCGAACTCCAATATCAGATGGTACGTAATGAGGATAGTCCGCAGGAACACATGATCCGCACGCCAAAAGGGGGGACGATTAGCATTATTCTGCCTGATGGAACAAAAGTTTGGCTGAACGCCGCCTCTTTCCTTCGGTTCAACCCCGATATGGAATCGTCCGATCGTCGGGTGACCGTGGAAGGCGAGGTTTATTTCGAGGTGGCCAAACGGACAACACAACGTTTTATAGTAAGCAGCGGTGCTGGCGAAATCGAAGTGCTAGGAACCAAATTTAATGTTAATACCTATCAGCGGAATCGTACGGAAGTGGGATTGTTGGAGGGGAGCATCCGATTGACCACGGCGAAAACAACGCGGCGTATGGTGCCGTCGGAACTTGCCGTCATCCGGGACGATGGCTACACGCAGACCACGAGGCTAGAAAACATAGATGATATCATCCTGTGGAAAGAAGGCCTGTTTAATTTTCAAAATGCGACACCTGAACTGTTGGCCGAAGAACTGTCGCGTTGGTACAACGTGGACGTAACCGTAGTAGACCGACATGCCAAGCACCGTATCAATGGTAAAATCTCACGGAATCTTAAACTTTCCAAAATGATTGAAATGCTGGATTTTTTGGGGTTCCATGCCACATACAGCAACCAAAAATTGATTATTAACACCAAAAATAAAGAGCCTATGCGATAAATCGAAAAATCAAAAAAAGGCGAAAAAACAGGAAGTGCGGGAACACTTCCTGCAAAGCGATTTCGCTCTTTTATCGAACGACTTGAACATCATCAATATTTACAGAACTAAATCGAACTAAAATTATGCATTTTGATTTGAAAGTTTATTCAATACATCGAAATAAACTTTATCGACTATTTGGGATCATGAAACTTGCAGCTGCCATCCTGGTCCTTTCTCTCGCTTCCGTAAGCGCATCAACCTTCGGACAACGTATTTCGTTACATGAAAAGCGAGCTACTATTACAACGCTCCTTGAGAAAATCGAGCGGCAAATCCCTTATCGGTTTGTGTACGATCAGGCAGATATCGGAGACGTATACGTGGAAAACGCTTTTTTAAAAGCCGTTAGCCTAACAGAAGGATTGGATTTGGTCTTACGAAAACAAGGCTTGGACTATAAAATTATCGAAGATCACATTGTGGTACGAAAGCAGGTGATTTCGCCGACAGTTACCTTGAAAGCTTTGCAAACCATGGTTCGGGGAACCGTTCGAGATGAAGGTGGGCAGCCTATCGAAGGCGTGACGGTTTCCGTAAAAGGGCAGGCTGGGCTACAGACGCATACCAACGATGCCGGTGTTTTTTCACTTGCATTGGATTTAGGTAACACCACATTGACATTTGCACATATCTCCTATGCGGCGAAAGAAGTAGACACGAAAGGCCGTACGCTGATTGATGTGACGCTACAATCCCAAAATGGCGATATAGAAGAGGTCGTTGTCGTTGGGTATGGTACGCAAAAGAAAGCAAACCTGACCGGAGCGGTAAGCGCCATCTCTGGCGAGGAGTTGGAAAATCGCCCCATCGCCAATATCGGGCAAGGTTTGCAGGGGCTAATGCCGGGATTGACGGTACGCAGCACGGGTAATACGGCTCCGGGAAATCGAGCTCCACAATTCCGAATCCGTGGTGTGGGTACTTGGGGCGATGCAAATCCGTTGATCGTCATCGATGGCATACCGGGTGGGAATCTGAACATATTGAATCCTGACGATATCGAAAGTGTTTCTGTATTGAAAGATGCGGCATCGTCATCCATCTACGGTGTGCGTGGTGCAAATGGTGTCATCATGGTGACCACCAAGAAGGGGACATCAGGAAAGACCAACATTAATTACAATAGCTATGTCGGCTGGCAAACGCCCACGGCGTTGCCTGATTTTTTGGGATCTGTAGATTACATGGTGCTGCAGAACGAGGCGAACGTCAATGCGGGTCAAAACCCTACCTATACGGATGAACAGATAGAGATCGCGCGAAACGGCTCTGATCCCAACTACTTTGCCAATACCGATTGGATCTCGGAAACCTATCGGAGGAGTGCACCGCAACAAAACCATAACCTGAGCTTGAATGGAGGCGCGGAAAACACCCAATATTACGCATCCTATGGTTACCTAAAGGAGGGCGGTCTTGTCGTTGGGGATAATTTTAATGCCCACCGCCACAACGCTCGTTTGCGGGTAAGCACACAAGTGCTTGATCGTTTGCATGTCGACGGAAACTTGGGCTACGTGGACCGCTCGTATGATGGAAGTGCAAATGGCACGCAAGCCCTCTCTGGGGCGACAAGTATCCGGCCCTTGGTGCCCGTGCGTTTCACGAACAACAGTTGGGGATATCATGGCGGCCAAAGCAATCCTGTCGCCGTAGCAACAGATGGCGGTACCAATAGCTTTACTTCGCAGGAAATAACGGCAAATGTCAGTGCCACGCTCAATTTGTTTAAAGGCTTTGATCTTAAAGGGCAGTATGGCTTGGTAAAGTATAACTCCAAGAGAACCACATTGCTGAAAACAATTGACTATTATAGTCCCGATGATAACGAGCGCATATATCAGACCAACAACCCCAATAGCATTGAAATGGACCATTATTCGGGGACCTATCAAACCTTCATCGGTACAGCTAATTATTTACGGACGCTCGCCGAAAAGCATACGATCAAGGGCTTGCTGGGTTATTCGCTAGAGGAAAATGTGGGGAACGATTTCGGAGCATCGCGTACCCATCTTCCGGTAGATTTGCCTTCTTTGGCGGTGGGCACCGAAAACCAGTTGAATAGCAGCGGCAGTGGACAAAATGCCTTGATGTCCTTTTTTGGCCGTGTGAATTACGATTTCGACAACAGGTATCTGTTGGAGGGTAATTTTAGGCGCGATGGATCCTCGCGATTTCATCCGGACGTTCGTTGGAATTGGTTTGGCTCCTTTTCTGCGGGATGGGTGTTCAGCGAAGAGCGCTTTTTCCAACCTGTTAAATCCTTTTGGGATTTCGGTAAGATACGCTTCTCCTACGGAACCCAAGGGAATGACAAAGTTGGTCGTGACCATCCCTTCATGGCTATTTTAGCATCCGCACAGGTGAACTCCAATAATCCAATAGGTAACATTGGACGCGTCGGATTTAGACAAAGCTTCATACCGAACGAACTCGTTACTTGGGAATCTTCCGAAAAAATGAATATCGGTTTGGACTTGGCATTCCTGTCTCGCCGTTTGAATGTGACAGCCGATTATTTCGTGAATACCACCAACGATATTTTATTGAATCCTCCGTTGCCCGACGTGATTGGCGTAGGTACGGGCTATCCCGCACAAAACTCCGGATCGCTAGAAAATAGGGGTTGGGAAGTGGTTGTGGGTTGGCAAGACCATATCGGGGCATTTGGATATCGTGCAAATTTCAACCTATCCGACGTCAGAAACAAAGTGACGAGGTTGGAAAACTTTGCCAACAACCTCGGTGATCAGGTACGTCTAGAAGGGTACCCCTTAGATGCCTTCTATGGATTTAAAGCAGATCGTATCGCGCAACTAAGCGACTTCGATATCGTAGACGGTGAATATGTACCTAAGTTTCCTTTCCAACGGGGCGATCTGGTGGGACCTGGTGATTTGATTTACGTGCCTACCGATCCCAATGCGACCGAGATAACCGTCGGTGCAGACCGGCATATCCTGGGGAGCGATATTCCCCGATATACCTATGGCTTTCGCGGTGATCTCTCGTACAAAAATTTCGATTTTAGCTTCTTTTTGCAAGGTGTCGGTAAAGCAGATGGCTTCCTGACCGGAAATGCAAGGCATCCATTCATCAATAATAGCGCCATGCCACAGCATGTGCATCTTGATCGGTGGACGCCGGAAAATACGGATGCGGGCTACCCGCGTTTCGTCTATATGCGGACGCACAATACACGACTGTCCTCCAAATGGATCGAAGATGCGTCCTACCTGCGGGTAAAAAACCTGCAGTTAGGCTATACTTTTTCGCCGCAATGGACCGAGAAAATCCGGATAGCTAAATTCAGGATCTATGCGTCTGCGGATAATTTGTTCACAAAAACAGACTTCTTTTACGGCTATGACCCAGAGGTTCCGACAGGCAATTCTGGAGGTTATTACCCGCAGGTGAAGACCTATGTCGTTGGTTTGAATATCAATTTAAAATAGAGTGCATCATGACAATTCAATATAGAAAACACAGCAAATTCGCGGTTCTTTTATGTGGTGTGGGCTTTCTTATGTCCTGCAGCGATTTTTTGGATCGCGTACCGCAAGATCAAATTGTGAACGAAACCTACTGGAAAACCCAGGAACATTTGGAGATGGCCGCAACGGGGATCTATTCACGTGTAAAAGCCAAGAATTTGGTGGACATGGAAAATTTGGCGGAGAACACCATGTGGCCCTCTACCCATCAATACAAGGATATCGGATCGGGTGTCTTTCCAGTTACCCAACCGACGGTTAACAGTGAGTGGGCAAACATGTACCGGGACGTTCGCGAGTGCAATGCCTTTTTGGAGAACTACCAGGGGGCGTCGGAAACCGATCCCGGCGCCAAGGAACGACTGGCTGCCGAAGTGCGCGTGATCCGTGCATTGGCCTACAGTTTTTTGACTTCTTTCTACGGAGATATCCCATTGATCACAAAATCATTAAATCCCGGTGATCCGGAATTGTATGCGGGCCGCGACCCACAGGAGGAAGTGGTCGACTTTATGTTGCAAGAGTTGGATCAGGCGGCCTTGGCCCTGCCAGCGGCCATACCTACTGGCGAAAATTTAGGTCGTGTTAGTAAGGGAGCGGCCTTGGCTTTAAAATCACGCATTGCCCTAACCTATGGGCGATATGAAATAGCGGAACAGGCGGCAAAGGCAGTGATGGATATGGATGTTTACGAGCTGTATAGCAGTGGCAATCCAAGCACCGCTTACTGGGAACTCTTTACCCGTGCTGGAAAACTCTCTGCAGGGCGAAACAAAGAAACTATTTTTGCCAGACTGCATTTGGCAGATGTCATTATGCACAATTTAAGTCGCGAAATTCAGGTGCCCGATCAGTTTGCCCGTTTTGTGCCCACGCGTTCCTTGGTGGAATCCTACCTATGCGCCGATGGGTTACCGATCGATAAATCGCCACTGTACAGCGATGCGTCTTATGCCGACGTTTTCAAAAATAGGGATCCACGCATGACACAGACCATCCTGGTTCCTGGGGATAAATGGGGTGGCCGTTACGATGGGCGGCCTGTTGCTGAAAATGCTGATCCTACGGTATTTCAGGTGCCCAAGTTTAGCCAAGATGGCCGTGGGTCAGTCACCACAACAGGCTATTATTACAAGAAATATGTAGAGCCTACCGCCGTGCCCAACTATAATCGGGATGATAACGACATTCACCACATACGCTATGCGGAAGTACTGCTGAACTATGCGGAGGCGCGATTGGAGCAAAATAAGCTAACGCAGGCAGACATAGATCTTTCTATCAACCTGTTGCGCGATCGCGTGGGAATGACGCGCATGAGCCTGACATTCCTTGCCCAAAACGGTATGGATGTTCGCGAAGAAATACGTCGGGAGCGGCGGGTGGAACTTGCGCTGGAAGGGCATCGCTATTTCGATGTGCGGCGGTGGCAACAAGGTGAGCTTCTGGGGAACGATATTGAGGGCGTTAAAGCAGCTTGGTTTCCACAGTTAAGTTCGTCGACGTTTAGGAAAAGTGCCGATGGCTACCTTTCTGTACAGTGGAATCGAGCATTTGAGAGCCCTAAAAATTATCTTTGGCCCGTCCCACAAGCTCAATACGATCGAAACAACAATCTCGGACAGAATCCGGGTTGGTAAATTATGTCTCATCTTTTCCCTAAGCACGACCCCAAATGGGTGCGTGCTTAGGGAATAATTATTCAAATATTGAACAATATGCTCAAGCGTTTACTTCCACTTATCCTGCTGTTTTTTTATGTTGCGCTTTTTGCGCAAAAGCCCCAACCATTTCTTCCGGCCGCCGGCATCAAGGTGATGACCTATAACATCCACCACGGGAATCCGCCATCCAAAGATTCCTTGATTGACCTCGAGGCAATTGCTCGTGTCATTCGTGCACAATCACCCGATATCGTGGCCTTGCAGGAGGTCGATCAATTTACCCGCCGCAGCGGAAACGTAGATCAAGCAAAAGCCATTGCTGAGCAATTGGGCATGCACTACTTCTATGCCAAAGCAATGGATTACGACGCCGGTGCTTATGGCCAAGCCATCCTTTCCAGATTTCCTATCAGGTCTACCGCTGTCCGCCAGCTGCCGTCCGCTCCCGAATTTCGGGGCGAGCCACGTATCTTGGGAGAGGCCTTCATTCAGCTGCCGAACGGATCTACGCTCCGGTTTGGCACGGTACACCTGGATGCGCAAAAGAGCGAGGCCAACAGGCTGCTTCAAGCAAAAGCGCTTCAGCGCATTTTGGCGGAACAGAAAACACCAATGATTATTGCGGGTGATTTCAATGCCATTCGCAGCAGTGAAGCCATGAAAGTATTGGATGCTGCGTTTACGCATAGCTGTACCACCTGCGCGTTCACCATTCCTGTCCTAAAACCAAACAAGACGATAGACTACATATTGCTGGACAAACGTAAGACCTGGTCTGTCGTGTCGCACGAGACGATTCAGGAAACCTATGCATCGGATCACTTCCCCGTTGTGACGGTTTTACAATAAGACGGCAATAGGCAAAACAGTGGTCTGTCGAGAGGCCACTGTGCTTGCTGGATAAAACACTACCTGACCTTTCCAAATTCACCCTATTCCTTTGGAAGATGGAGACAACGGCACTTTGTTCTCGCACTACGGTTTGTAGAACATCTGCAACATGGCAGCTTTACCCTTAGGATATAAACATTTACCCATTTTCATCTCTTTTTGATCTTTTTTCGAGTCATTTTATTACGGAAGGTATACGCAGGCGTGGTTCACGCTTTGCGCTTGCAAGGATTTGACAGCTAGTACTTTGATCTGATTTTGCAATTTTTAGATCAGAATAGGCAATTTTTTTATGTCGATTAGTCGCTAATTTTAGCCTATTGCTTGATCTAACCAATCACGACATATGCTAACCAAAAACAGTGGAATTGTAAACCTTCTGGTCGATGGACTAGATCCTAAATAAACCTAAATAAAATCATATGCAAAGATCGAAAGAAAAGTTGCTTTTGTTTATGCTGCTTCTACTGGCTCCAGCGCTCGCCTTGGCGCAGAAGCAGGTAACGGGCGTTGTTAAAAACGGAAGCAATGGAGCGCTGATGCCAGGAGTGAGCATCCTTAAAAATCGCGTGTCCTCTGTTGTGACCAACGAGAACGGAGAGTTTGAAATTATGGCTGTCGTGGGCGACAGCTTAACGTTCACGTCGGTCGGTATGAAACAGGTGACACAAGCCGTCGATCAACGAAACATCTTGGAGATCATGATGTACGAAGATGATAGCTATATTGACGAGGTAACAGTTGTGGCTTTCGGAACACAGAAGAAGTCATCCATTGTGGGGGCTGTGACTACGGTGAATGCCGCTGATCTGCGGGTCCCGGCGTCCAACCTGACCGGATCCTTCGCTGGTCGGATACCAGGGGTTATTTCGTATCAAACTTCCGGCGAGCCCGGCGCGGATAATGCGCAGTTTTTTATTCGTGGGGTTACCACGTTTGGTTACCAAACATCACCCCTGATCCTGATCGACGGATTTGAATCTACAACAGACGTGTTGGCGAGGATCTTGCCCGATGATATCGAAAGCTTTTCCATCTTGAAGGATGCGTCGGCGACCGTACTCTATGGCGCCCGTGGTGCAAACGGTATTATTATGATTACGACCAAGGCCGGTAGAGAAGGGCCGGTGCGCATGAATGCGCGGGTGGATGTCAACACGGCTTCGCCGACTCGCATGGTGAGCATGATGGATGGTATCGGATACATGCGGCTGTACAATGAAGCGCGCATCACCCGCGACCCGGTGCTGGGTGGCTATTATTCGCAACAGAAGATACAGTCCACAATCGATGGCGAAGACCCGATGATTTTCCCGAATGTCGATTGGTTTAACACCCTATTTAAGACGTCAACAACCAATTATAAGGCAAATGTCAACCTTTCCGGCGGAGGACAGGTTGCTACCTATTATGTATCAACGGGCTATGATAAGGAAACCGGTTTGTTGAAGGTTGATAACCGAAACAATTTCAATAACAACATTGATATCAATAGGCTATTTATCCGTTCTAACGTCATCCTTAAGCTTACCAAAACGACCACCCTGGATACCCGGATTCAAGGTCGCTTTGACCGCTATACAGGGCCGTACCAATCGGCCAGTAACATTTTTCGGATGATCATGAACAGCAATCCGGTCGATTTTCCGGCCGTGTACGCGCCCGATCCGGCCAACGCTTTCACAAACCATATCCTGTTTGGGAGCACCTCGGTGGCAGGCAACATCAAAACCAATCCCTATGCGGAGATGGTACGAGGTTATGAAGATCGTGATGAAAGCAGCATCGTGGCGCAGGCGACCCTTTCCCAAGATCTTGGTTTCCTGACGGAGGGTTTGCGCATCCAAGGGAAGGCCTCGGTTAATACATGGAGCCGGTATGCCAGCACCCGTACTTATTTCCCGTTTTTTTACGACCTAGAATCCTACAACCAGATTACTGGGGAGTATACGTTGTATCCGCTGAATCCGACGACGGGGCAGGCCTACTTGGGCGATGTCATCCCCGGTAGGGATGCCAATGGACACTATTACTTTGAAGCGAGACTAAACTGGAACAGAGCGTTTGGATCCCATAATGTCGGTGTCATGACGGTTGGCATGATGGAGGAAAAGTTGCTGACAGCAGGAAACAGTACGTCTATTTACGAAACACTTCCTGAGCGAAACATGGGCAACTCTGGCCGCTTGACCTACGACTATGACAATCGATACTTCGCCGAAGTATCCTACGGATTTAATGGCTCAGAAAAGTTTACGGGACAGAAAAGGTTCGGGTTTTTCCCATCTTTCGGTGCAAGCTGGATGGTTTCCAATGAAAAATTCTGGGAGCCGCTTCGGAGCGCGATCAGCACCTTCAAGATACGTGGTACTTGGGGGCTTGTGGGTAACGACGCGATCGCAGGCAGGGCTGACCGTTTCTTTTACCTATCCGATATTGCCTTGGGCGGAGGCTCATACCGCTGGGGCAACAGTTTTATGAACTCCTACAATGGATTCAACGTGAACCGTTATGCCAATCCCGACATTTCCTGGGAGCAGTCGGAGAAGATGAATCTTGGTCTGGAGATGAACTTCATGAACGAGTCGCTGAAATTCGTTGGAGATTACTTCCGTGATGTCCGCAGCAATATTTACATGAATCGGGAGAATTTCCCGGCATCGGCAGGTTTGGAAGCAAGTGTAAGTGGAAATGTCGGAAAAGTGAGTTCGCACGGATTTGACGGGTCGCTCGACTATCAAAAATCCTTTGGTTCCGATCTGTGGATATCTGGACGTGCCAATTTTACCTACGCTGTCAATAAGTTGCTGGAATTGGATGAGCGTGATTATCCCGATGAATACCTGAAGAGGCAGGGCCAAAACATCAACCAGCAGTGGGGTCTCTTGGCAGAGCGTCTATTTGTGGACGAGCAGGAAATAGCCAACTCGCCACGGCAGGATTTTGGCGAATATATGGCTGGCGATATCAAGTACAAAGATATCAATGGTGATGGTGTCATCAACGACAACGATCGGATTGCGATGGGCTACCCGACGGTTCCAGAGATACAGTATGGATTCGGAATGTCCGTAGGCTACAAGAGCTTTGATTTTTCTTTTTTCTTTCAGGGGAACAAGAACGTATCGTTCTTCATCAACGCAACCGATGAGTCCAACGCCTCAAACGGTTCCTACGGGATAGCGCCCTTTGCCAACAGGAGAAATGCGCTATCTATTATAGCCGACGATTACTGGAGCGAAACCAATCCCAATATCCATGCCTTTTGGCCGCGCCTTTCGACCGAACCAATCAATAACAACACCCGGCAGTCTTCTTGGTGGATGCGCGATGGCTCTTTCTTGCGACTAAAATCCTTAGAGATAGGATTTAGCCCAAAGACGCTCAAACGGATAGGCATAAATCCGGGTAGCCGGATCTACTTCAGTACGGAGAACCTGTTTGTGCTGAGCCCCTTTAAACTGTGGGATCCGGAGGTCGGCCGCAACGGACTCGGCTATCCGCCCAACCGCCGCTTTAACGTAGGTATCCAACTAACGTATTAATATATAAAGAAAGAAGAAGATGAGAACGATTACATATATCCTTTTTGCAGGCATGTTCGTCCTGGGGTCTTGCAGCAAGTACCTCGACGTGGTGCCGGATAATACACTGAAACTGGAAGATTTATTTAATATCAAGATCGACGCATACAATGCCTTGGCCAAGGTGTACAGCTACCTCCCCAATGACGATAAGACCCACGTGACGTCTTGGACCTTGGGCGACGAATGGGTAGGCCGTCTAGATATGAACAATAACAATGGTGATTTGCGCGCCATGCGCATTATGCGTGGACTGCAATCCCAAACATCGCCGCAGCTTGGCCTATGGTCTGGCACCGAAGGAGGAAAGCCACTTTATGAGGGTATGCGCCAAGCGGATGTATTCCTGATGTATATCGATAACGTGCGTGACATGTCTGAAGGCGAAAAAGCAGACTGGAAGGCGCAGGTCAAATTTCTGAAGGCTTACTATGCCTTTCTATTGGTGCAACGCTATGGACCGATTGTCATTCCAAAAACCATGGCTTCGCCAGAATCCACGAAAGAAGAGCTTTTCCTGCCTCGCACGAAAGTGGAAGAATGTTTCACCTTTATCCTGGACCTCATGAACGAAGCCATTCCGAATTTGGTAGAGCGTGCCACTACCAATAATCTAGGACAGGTTGATCAAGTCGCGGCAAAGGCTATCAAAGCGCGTGTCCTGCTGTTTCGTGCCAGCCCATTCTTTAATGGCAACCAAGAATACTTTGGCGACTTTATGGATAAAGATGGTCAGCCATTCTTCCCTTTGCAAGAGAATAGAGAAAAATGGAAAGAAGCATTGGATGCGATCAACGAATCCATTGCCTTGTGCGAAACCAATGGCTTGAAACTTTACCACTACGAGCGCGAGCCCTATATCTATGATAGGCCAGCCTTCGAAGCGAACAATCAGCGTATGAAGACTTTATACGACCTGCGTATGGTGGTTGTCGATCCTTGGAATAACGAACTCGTATGGGGAAACTCCAATCTGGACTATTACAACTCGGGTGAATTGGCACATTCCAGCAATATCCGTCTGCCCGAGGGTTATGGAGATGGCGTGGTGAACTCCTCAAGTTTCTCGTGGCAATGGATGGCCGCCACCTATAAAATGGCCGAGAAGTACTATACCCAAAACGGATTGCCCATCGAAGAAGATTTGACCTACGACGCAGCAAACAGGCATGAAATCATCCGGACGCCGGGCTTATTGGATCCGGGCTACACACCTTGGAACGGTTATATGCAGCCTGGTGCGGAGACGATCAAACTGTATATGAACCGCGAGCCTCGATTCTACGCCAACTTAGGTATCACGGCCGGATACTGGCGCGCACATGCCGTGCGTATCAATACCATGATGTTTGCCAACTCCCATGGGGGCTACAACTCTTCGCAACATACGACGGACTTTATGACCACGGGCATCGGTACGCAAAAACTGGTGCATCCCGAGTCGCAATCTGGCGCTTGGCAACGGACCATAAAATTCCCGTATCCCATCATCCGCATGGCGGATCTCTATCTCATGAAGGCAGAGGCGCTCAACGAATATAGTGGGCCATCGCAGGAGGTGTACAATGAGATCAACAAAGTTCGGCAGCGTGCCGGGATTCCGAATGTCGAAACGGTATGGGCGGATCCTTCGCTGGCGCGCAATACCAACAAGCATAGAACGAAAGAAGGGCTTCGCGATATCATCTTACAAGAACGTAGTGTTGAATTTGCCTTTGAAGGGATCAATTTTTGGGACATGTGGCGGTACAAACGGGCTACATCGACGTTCTCCGCGCCAGTATGGGGATGGACACATACGGGAACAACAGCCGCTACATTCTTCGTGCTGGAAGTCAAGCAAGAGCGTCGATTCACCATCACGGATTGCCTATGGCCCATCAGCCTGAACGAAATGAACACGAATGGTCAACTGGTGCAAAATCCAGGATGGTAGCCGTCATATTTGAACTTTTAAAGAGAGAAACAATGAAACATACAAACGTAATGCCGCTATATATGGTGCTTATCTGCATTTTTCTGATCAGCTGCGAGAAGCTGGATCGGTTCAAGCCGAATAGCGATGACGGCAACCCACCGGGCATGGTCACCTTGAAATCATATAAACCACTCTTTGGAGGGGCTCGATTCTTCTACCGCGTGCCAAACGATGAAGACCTGATGAGCGTGGAAGCCGTTTATACCACGCCGGCAGGCAAATCTTTTACATTTGCGGCATCCTACTTCGTGGACTCACTGGATGTATACGGCTTCCCGAGCAGCGATGCATACAATGTACAACTCTTTGCCGTGGATCGGGCTGGCAACCGCTCGGAAGCCCTGGATGTTTCGGTAACCCCATTGGAGCCAGCCTTCAGCCGCGTGGCCAATTCGCTCGAAGTGAAACCTGGATTTAGCTCGTTTTTTCTGGATTGGAGTAACGAGCTTCAGCAAAACATCAATGTCTACGTGGATTTTACCTTCAACCAGGATGGTGCTTCCCGCACACTGACATCCGTATTCTCGTCCAACTTGAAAGAGGATCGGCGATTTATCAACGATTTATTTCTTCCGCCATCGGAGAAAGTGGGCGTAAAGGTGCGGGTGGAAGATATGTATGGCAATATCACGGAAACGATCGACAAAGGGAGCATTTCGCTTTTTGAGGATAACAAGATCCCGAAAGCGGGATGGGTGTTGCCGAATGCGAATGATTCCATCGGTGGCGTGCCCATGGTGTTCGGCAATGCCTTGGAAGGTCGAAACAGATATGTGATCGATGATATGATCGATCGGGGCGATAACCTGAATTTTCTCCATACGGGGAGTCGAGGGAAAACCGGCAGGACAGGCGATGGGAATATGCCTTGGAACTTTATCATTGACCTCGGGGCGCATTACGAGCTGAGCCGCATCATTACCGTGCAGCGCCACTCGGGCGGTTTGGCCAATATCAGTCGCGGCCAATACTACCGAGACGAAAACGTCGGTCTCTTCAATATGTATATCTGGGACGACGCCAGCAGTTCTTGGGAATTTGTGTCGCAGAGCAAGATCACCGTGCCTCAGGGGCTAACCGAGTTGGAATTTGTAAAGAAGGGAGAAGCGGGAGACATGGCCTACATGTATCCAGACGAGCCTGCCTACACCAAGCCTACCAGATGGTTTCGATATGAAGCCGTAAAAAGTTTTAACGGCAACTATACGCTTGAAGATGGCAACTGTTTGTCGGAGATCACCCTGTATGGTAGAAAAACAAATTAAGAAATGACGATCAAACAAAATAGAGTGATGAATAGTCTATCGAAAAAAAACATAGCATACTTGGGCTTTCTAGGTATACTATGCTTGATATCGGCATGTAAAGGCATGTTCGATAATATTGAACCCTATGCCTCCGAAGTGATCTATCCGGGCAAGTACGATACGATCACGGCAAAAATAGGTTTCGAACGTGTGGAATTGGACCTGCTGAAGGTCGGGAGAATTCCCACCAGCCAAATATCCTTGGGAAAATCTTCCAAGACAGTGATTGAGTATGACGGCAAACAGATGGTCATCGATTCGCTCGTATCTTGGATCAATGTGCCCGACCTAAAACAATCCAAGCTCTACCGCATTCGAGTATATACGTTGGATGAGTACGACAACAAATCGGTGCCGCAGGAGATCGCGGTGATTCCCTACACGTCAAGCGATCTAGCCAACCTCGTGGTTGCTTCTCCGCGCGTGCTGACTTCACCCAATGCCGTTGTCGTTGACTGGACTACCTCACTTTCATCCATTCTCTTGGATTACCGTAGCCTTGCATACGAATACACCGACCAGGATGGAAAAAAAATTACAGGCACGCAGGGAGCGCGACCGCGGATTTTTGCGGCAAACCTGCAGGCAGGCCAACCGTTCCAATTAAAGATGACCCATCATGTCACGCCAAAGGTCAACGGTGTGCCCATATTGGATTCGGTAGCCGTTGAAATGCCATTGGAGATTAGCATGCCCACGTCATCTACGGTGTTCAATCCCGCAGAGCGTGATATTTTGGCAGCAAACGGCATTACCGTGTTCACCGCAGACGGCGTAGCTTCCTACAAAAAACTCTACTTCCCTGTGCATACCAACACCTTGCAGGATTTGTTTTACTTCCCGAATATCGAAGAACTTGACCTCACGGGAGGCACCTTGTTTCCCCTAAAGACGCTCGATTACAATAGAAACAATATCGTGAAAACCATTGGAGGCGGCTCGTATCTGCCCTTCATTCGGAAAGTATCCCCGATATCGAATGAAAATGCACAGACCATGGTGGATCTCCTGAATTTAGGGTTCATCAAGAAAATAAAATACATACCCAATTCTTTGGGCATCGATCATCTTTTAAAGCCTTTTGATGAAAAAGGAATAGTGGAGTGGGTCACGACTCCTGATGAATCGTTGATTCCAATGAATTTCTTTTTGGATGGCAAAGTGCAGGATGCGACAGGTTTTGCGCTTGACGTCGTCAATCCTGCAACGAGCTATCCTGCAGGAACAAACATCGTTAATCCATTCCGCGTGACAATGAGAGGTAAAAACGGATCGTTTGTCTTTGTGCTGCCGAAGGAATACAGGTTTAACATCGCGGAGTACCGCTACCTGAAATTTAAAGTATATATGCCTGCAAAATCAACGTTTGATGGAATTTATGCTCCCTATCAGCGATTATGGCCACGCTTTATGAATTATCTTTGGTCGTTTAGCAATGAAAGTTCCTTCGGGCACGAGGGATGGGATTCGAATCCCGACAATTATAGGATACCGGATGCAAGCCTCGAAAAGTGGGCTGATGTAACGGTGGATATATCGCACCGAGAGAGCTCTCATAACCGGGTGGTGGTTATCAATATCGGACGTGAGCCGTCGCTGAATTTTAGTCCACCGGCAGATATGGTTTACTATTTCTCCAATTTCAGGTTTTCAAAGTAATAGGCTGAATATTTAATGAGGCTGCGGTGGCGGAATGTCGGCACCGCAGCCTTTTTTATACAGCGCTCAGTACAGCGTTTTCAGCTATCCCAATTGTGCTTTTGCCGCTATTGAAGGAGATCTTTCAAGGTGTCGAGTTGCAGGTCGTAAAGGGAGTTGACCGTTTCTTCGTCATAACGCCCATTGGGCTTCAGGAGCAGATAGGACGGGAAGCCCCCTTTGTCAAACGTAGCCATGAGCTCGCTCATAGCCTTCGAGTCTACAAATAGGTGGGTGCCGGGCTGCTGTATTTCCAGCACCTTATTCTTCCATTGTTCTTCGTCGGATCCGGACGAGGTGCATAAATATACAAACTCGATAGGGAGGTTGGCAGCCTTTGCCTCTTCCTGCAGTTTACGTGCAGAGGGCATAGCTATTATGCATGGGAGGCACCACGTTGCCCAGATGTCGATCGGTACAAGTTTATTGCTATACACCGACTGTAGATCTTTTAGTAGCGAATCCCCGGTTTTGTGGGGGCTTCTATACAGCGTAATACCCGTTTGTGTTTTCATCAGTTGGCTACCCAACGAGCTGCTGGACGCTATGTTTATTGTAGCGGTACGGCTGAGCGAGTCGATCTGTGCTATTTTTTTTCTTAGATCGGCCAGCTGTTGATCCAAGTAGTCGCGCGACCAGTCGAAATGCAGCGTGGGACTTAACGCGGTATAAAGTTCTGTCAATTTTTTTACATCGGGATGCCCCATGTGAAGCTTGAGCAGATCGGCATAGGCAGGCGGAAGCGTGTCATCGTAATATTGTGCGAGGTTTTCGGAGCTGAGCGGTTGGCCGGTCTTTTCAAAAGCTGCTTGGCGTAGGTAAAAATTTAGCGCTTGTATGTATCCATAGGAATCGTTCGAAATAGCGTAAATGGGTGTGAGGAGCTCTTGGATGTTGGGCGGGGAGATCTTGTTTTGTCGTAAATACGCCAATTTCTTCGTATAATAATCCGCTTTGCTGTCCCCTGCGATCAAGGTGCGATAACGGTCGCCATTGTTGCTACAGAATTCTTCGACCAGCTGATCTTGCTTGCCAAAAAGGCTGTCCAACTTGGTAAGGTAGTCTGGTCGACTGACCTCGAGGGAAGCAATCTGTGCAGATATATCTGGTTGCTGTTCCTGCTGGAAAGCAATGAATTTGTTTATGGTTCTGTTTCTGTCAGCATCTTTGCCGCCAAATTCCACGCCATCGCCGATCCAATACACGAACTTCCGCTTCAGCTTTTCTAGATCGAAAGTCAACGTGAGTTCCTCATCGCTCAGCAGGCAGAGGTAAGCATAGTTTCCCAAGGTAAACCATATCTGTCTATTGGGAAGGCGCTCATCCCGGATAATCTCAAACGAACCGTCCGGATCGGGCTCGATTTCGTAGGACGATTGAACGGGTTGCCTCAGATTAACGATGGCATATTTGATCTTGAGCGAATCCAGTTCCCCAGGCGAAGCATGTAGGATCTGACCGCGGATGATTGGTTGCGGCCGAGAGGCATAGTGCTGTGCGAAGGCCGGGTCGGTAATGGCTGCTGTGTCGCTATTTTGCTGTGCCAGCAGAAGCATGGGCAGCAAGGCGCAGATTAGGTATGCGGTTAGTTTTTTCATGGCTTGATGATGTTTTTTAAAGCGTTATATATATATTCTTTTTTTTGTCGTGCGATCGGGACTACATTGCCTCCATACATATGTATTTGCGGTGACTGCCCCTTGCTGAGCGATAGCAGGTAGCTCGGATTGATGAGGTGGCTTTGATGTGTGCGCAGAAAGCCGTATGGACTCAACAGCTCGTCATACTCTTTCAGCGTTTTACTGATGATGATACATTCGCCATCGTGGAGGTGTATTTCCGTGTAATTGTTGTCGGCTTGGCATCGCACAATCGATGAAACGGCAATGTAACGTGTCTCTCTTCCTGTTGGTAACGCTATTTTATGATCATCGAACACCTTATTATTCAAGTTTTGGATAAGGTTTTCAAGATTGGCATTCCTTTTCTTTTCCTTTACCTTGTGCATGGCTTTCGCCAATGCATTTTCCAACTCGGTAAAGTTTAATGGCTTCAGGAGATAATCCAATGCGGAGAACTTGATGGCCTGTATACCAAACCTGTCATAGGCCGTCACGAAAATAACTTCAAAATTACGCTCGCCAAGTTCTTGCAGGAGATCAAACCCATTCTTTTGTGGCATTTGTATGTCGAGGAAGATAAGTTCGGGCTGACATTCTTTAATCAATGCGACCGCCTCATCGACATGACAGGCTGTGCCGAGCAGATGCATGCTATCCGTGTGCTTTTTGAGGTAGTTTTTTAGTACTGCGATGTTGTTTGGCTCATCATCCACGATGAGGTAGCTTATGCGTTGATCAGGCATGGTTAATCCAATTTGAAATGCTTATCGTGATTTTTGTATTTCCGGGTTGGGAACTGATCTGCATCCGGAAATCATGTTCCGGGTAGAGCTGTGCCAATAATAGAAGGCGTTCGCGCGTCAAGCGTAGTCCATAACCACTTTTGCTCGTTGGGGAGCTTTCCGTAAAGCCCATGCCATTATCTTCTACCGAAAGCAGCAGCGATTGCTCTTGTTGTTCGAAGCTGACGACAATCAAGCCCTCGTCACCTTTTGTGGCGATGCCGTGCTTCACGGCATTTTCTACCAAGGGCTGCAATAAGAATGTGGGAATTTCAACGAGATCACTGTGCACCATCAGCTTGTTTTTTATTTGGTAGTGCATACCAAACCGGAGCTGTTCCATCTTAAGGTAATCGTCCAACAATTGTATCTCTTGGCTCAGCACATTCATCTGTTTTTCGACATTTTCCAAGCTGGCTCTTGTCAAAGATGAAAACTTGCTGAGGTAATAGTTTGTGGCTTCGGGGTCGTTTTGCTGGATCAGGTTTTGGATGGAGTTGATGGCATTGAACATAAAATGTGGATTTAGCTGTGCTTGAATGTTTCTGATCTGCAGGCTGGCTGTTTGCCGTTGCTGTTCCACCTTTTTCAGTCGCCTGCGGGCGCTGAAGCGCATAAAGAAAAATAAAAAAGCGACGATTCCAATAATGACGATTAGTACAATCCAGAAGGATTGGCTGCGCACCGATCTGGGCGGAACGATATGGTATGCTATACGCAAGATATCGGCATCTGTATACTTGCTCAGGTGACCACATTTGTGGATCAACAGTTCATAGTCGCCCACGCTATTGAAGTATTCTTTGGGAACAAAGTATCTGTTTTCTTGCGTCCACCACTCCAGTCCAATTGTATCTCTTTTGTTATCGATGGTTCGGATGAGGTTAATGGAGTAGGGTGTTGTTTCATGGTTTGCAAAGGTTAGCTCCATGCCCTGCAAACTGTCCTTTTCGAATTGCATGGCCAAGGGTGCGTCCCTGCGTCCGGTATTTGATAGCATGTAGTGCTTATTTAGCTTCGGATCCAGTAGATTAAGGAAGCCATAGGCTCCAATTCCGGAGGCGGTAATTTGTTCTAATACAGGCTTTTTGTTTTTGCGCCAGTCTATCAGATATCCCTCCCGAATGCCTACCTGTTTTTTATGGCGCACCTCCACCATAATCAGTTTTTCGGGATAGTTGAAGGTTCCGATGGCCGCAAAGGGGACTTTCGCGCCATATTTCATGGAGAGCGCCGGAATAGGGGACCATGGAATCAGCTCGATACTGTCATTTTCCACTACCCGATAAACGAAATCCTGTAGATTGTTTTTGTTGATGCCCATGGCGATGATTGTCGCGTCCGAACTATCGGGAATTAGATAGCTATGGTATGTTTTCGAGATATTTTGGACGTTGGCACTGAAGTAGTTTTTTAGTTTAGGATGAAGCTTGATGCCCAAGATGATTGGCGAGTTTGGGCGGATATCTAACCCTTTTCCTGGCAGCTTGATGCTGTTGTCTAAGTTGTCTAGGATATGCCAAATATATTTATCGGCGGTCTCCATCACCGTTTCATTTCGTACCATCATGCGGGCGTCGGTTTCGACAGCATGAAAATGGAAGCTGTCGCCAAAATAGTAGTCGTTCCCTTCGGAGTCTTGCGCTCGCGCAACAAGTAAGGGTAATAGCATGATTAATAATAGTATTCGCTGCATTTTTTAGGGCTTATAACTCGAAGATGCTTAAATAAATTGGGATGCAAAACTATAATGAGCAATTGGGATATTGTGCCGAGTATTTGGAAGAATAGTAGTCTAAGAGGGGCATTCAGATAAACTTGGTTTTGCTAGCTTCTCCAACGAAAATTACAGAAGGAACAGGGCTAGCAGGGTAGCTGATAACTTCGCCTATACCAAGAAAAACTAAATTGTTTAAGAAAGACCTTCAAAATGTTCGTCCGGCAACAAAAAGATGGAAAGCTGCTTAGCATAAATGAATACTGCCCAAATTTTTTTAAACGTTATGGAGCTTCGTCGCTGCGTTAGCTAGTGCTGTCGCCATCAGCGAATACTAATTTTTTTCAATAATTATATACTTTTGTTTGATCTTTCTCCGTTTTTGCTTCTTGATAAAATAAAATACCACGGTTTTGGATACATACACCCGAATTTCTTAGGTAAAGCCACCCCCACATGATCCCGATATCAAACTGCCCGCGAACTTGCCATCTGCGAAGCCGGCCTAAGCGACTGGAAGAATAGGGGTTAGTTTTATTGATTTACTTTATGCGTTTAAACAACATTATATTGCTATTTGATTAATAAATACGTTTTTTCATTCTTTAATTTCTTTAATTTTTATTTTTTTTAAAACAAAGTGTTTTTGTTGTTGTTTTTAAAGAAATAAGTGTTGCAGCTCGTTCCTGATGGAAGCATTCTGCAGGGGTCTTGGATCCCTACCGACGGCACCGTATCGTGCCGGGCAGGTGCTGTAACTGTTGTGCTAACCAAAAAATAAATTGATTATGAAAAGAAATCGATGTTATCCCCCACTCTTATTGTCGCTGGTTTTGTTGCTTTACGTGGGCTGCCGAAAGGAGCACTTGGTTGATGACCCTCCAGCCGACAGCAGCAGCAAAAGGGAAGTTCTGGACAAATGGCTGCAAAGCAGTGACCCGCGATGGTACTATTTTTTCTTTGACAAGCTTGCTGGGGAGCAAGGACAGGAAAGCACTGCGGTAAAGCTGGCGGTTCTTTCGGGCAATCAGACCATCTTGGCGAATGCGACGCGCCACTATGCCCGGCAGTGGCAGCAACTGGGTGGGCACCCTGAGGAACTGGATAGCGCTCAAACAGCCAAGTTTGCGGACAGCCTGTGGCGAAAAACACCTTTGGATGTCTCCTGCTGGGCGGATTACCAGCAGCTGCCCTACCACCCCGACAAAACGGAAGTGCAGGTACGAAATAATCTGATGGGCAGGGGAGGGCCTTTGCCAGGTGCAGAAGTTTACCAATGCCGGCTACCTGATGCAATTGCCTATTCGCCCTTTCCGAGAGCTTACCGCAGCTATTCCAACAATAGCTGCCAAGAGGAGGCTATCTTCCATTTTGATATGGCCATGAGGGAATATAGGAGAATAATATATTTCCCATTTCGGACAGCTTGGCATCTTGATCAATGCGCCTATTATATTGATCAGATGTTCGAAACCTCTTCTTGGTTTTTTGGATGTCCACAGGGGCCAGATGACGAAACCCCACCCTATGTAGGTGGCGGCGGCGGCGGAGGAGGAAGTGGGGGCGGTGGTGACAGTGGCGGTGGCGACGGCAACGGCGAAAATAATAGCGGGTTTCGCGCGATAGCACCTGCGGTTACCATTAATCTACAGCAGCGGCTGAACTGTTTTAACAGCGTGTCGTCAACGGGTGCGCTATATAAAATCACGCTGCATGCGCACAAAGGGGTGGGAGGCGGGAATAAGCCCGGACATGCCTTTATCACCTTAGAAAAATCCAACGGAGGGCAAGTTCAACGGCTCTCGTATGGTTTTTATCCTGTGTCCGGCTTATCATCAGCATCGATGCAGCATGTAGCGAGTGCAATTGGCGATGAATTTGGAGATGAATATCGAAAAAGTGATTCCAGGTATTCGCTCTCCATTAACGCGGCACAATTTCAGTCAGTGGTTAATAAATCACTCAACTTGGCCAATCAGCAGTATCACCTGCTTTATAATAACTGTGTACACTATGCGACAAGTGTATTTAATGTAGTGAATCCTCCTACAGGACAACTTGGCAACAGTGGTTTTATAAGTCCGGATGATCTTCATACCTTTATAAGAAATACAAAAGTTTTGCATCCCAATCAGCAAGGGATTGAGACGAGTAGAATAGATCTTCTTCCTAGTACGAACTGCAACTAAAAAAGTTACCATGAAAAAGAAAAGGATATTCATAACAGTGGCAATAATCATTGCCGTCTCTAATCTTCCAGTAGTCTCTACAGTATTGATGGAAAAAATCGATAAGGATCGTTTTCGCTATTCCAATAATGACGCCTCTTTTACAAGTATCCAACCGCTCGACATTTTGCGCCCGTGGATGGATGATTGGGTTGTTCAGGGTTTCATTGAGAGCCAAAGACCGACACAAGAGAATATGGAGGTCTTTAGATTATACAAGATCAATCCCCTTTGCTTTTGGCGTTGGCGGTACTACATACTGGTTAGCAGGAAATTTCGATACAAAAGTTGGCAGGAAATAGAGCCTCACAGGACACCTTTTAAAGGAATAAGCAGATGGCAAAAGTTTTGATTCGAAAATGCGTCATAAAAAAGATATTCATAACGGCAGCAATAATCATTGCCTTCTCTAATCTTCCGGTTATTTCCACCACAATTATGGGAGAACTTGATAAAGATCGTTTTCGGTATTCCAATAATGACGCCTCTTTCACAAGTATTCAGCATTTTGATATCTTTCTTGGCTGGATAAACGAATGGACTGTGTGGGGATTTATCGAAAGCCAAAGACCGACACAAGAGCATATGGAGGTCTTTAGATTATACAAAATTAATCCCCTTTGTTTTTGGCGTTGGCGGTACTATTTATTGGTCAGCAGGAAATTTCGATACAAGAGTTGGAAAGAAATAGAACCCAGTAGGGTTCCCTTTGTAGATAATAATAAGTGGCAGCATTTTTAATAGGCAATTACCAAGAGAAGCTTTGTTTTTTTGAATTTATCATGAAAAAGAAAAGGATAGCCATAGCCGCGATAATTGTCATTGCTTTTACCAATCTTCCGGTAATCTCTACCGTATTGATGGAAAAAATTGATAAAGATCGTTTTCGGTATGCAAACAACGATGCCTCGTTTACATACATCCAAGAGTTCGACATACTTCGCGGTTGGATAAGCGAATGGACGGTACGGGGATTTATTGAGGATCAAAGCCCGAAACAAGAGGATACGGAGGTGTTTAGGTTGTACAGAATTAATCCTTTTTATTTTTGGCGTTGGCGATATTATATATTGGTAAGTAGAAAATTTCGATACAAAAGCTGGCGGGAAATAGAGCCCAATAGAGCACTTTTTGTTTCGGATAATATGTGGCAGCATTTTTAATAGGCCGTTACTGAGAGAAACTTTGTTTTTTTGAATTTATCATGAAAAAGAAAAGGTTAGCCATAGCGGCAATAATTGTTATAGCTTTTACCAATCTTCCGGTTGTTTCCACCACAATTATGGGAGAACTTGATAAAGATCGTTTTCGGTATGCAAACAACGACGCGTCGTTTACATACATTCAAGAGTTCGACATACTTCGCGGTTGGATAAGCCAATGGACTGTGTGGGGATTTATTGAGAGCCAAAGACCGACACAAGAGCATATGGAGGTCTTTAGATTATACAAAATTAATCCCCTTTGTTTTTGGCGTTGGCGGTACTACATACTGGTTAGCAGAAAATTTCGGTACAAAAGTTGGCAGGAAATAGAACCCAATAGGGTTCCCTTTGTAGATAATAATAAGTGGCAGGATTTTTAATAGGCAATTGTCGAGAGAAGCGTTTTTTGAATCTATCATGAAAAAGAAAAGGATATTCATAACGGCGGCAATAATCATTGCCTTCTCTAATCTTCCGGTTATTGGAACAGCGTTGATGGGAGAGATTGATAAGGATCATTTTCGGTATGCGAATGCAGATGCTTCTTTCACAGATATTGAACATTTCGATTGGATGCGCCCATGGATGAATGAATGGGTTGTTCGGGGTTTCATGGAGAGCCAAAGACCGACGCAACAGCATATGGAGGTCTTTAGATTATACAAGATCAATCCCCTTTGCTTTTGGCGTTGGCGGTACTATATATTGGTTAGCGGGAAATTTAAGTATAAGAGTTGGCAGGAAATAGAACCCAATAGGGTTCCCTTTGTAGATAATAATAAGTGGCAGGATTTTTAATAAGCAATTACCGAGAGAAGCTTTTTTTGAATTTATGATGAAAAAGAAAAGGATAGCCATAGCGGCAATAATTGTTATCACTTTTACCAATCTTCCAGTTGTTTCCACCACAATTATGGGAGAACTTGATAAAGATCGTTTTCGGTATTCCAATAATGACGCCTCTTTCACAAGTATTCAGCATTTTGATATCTTTCTTGGCTGGATAAATGAATGGACCGTGTGGGGATTTATCGAAAGCCAAAGACCGACACAAGAGCATATGGAGGTCTTTAGATTATACAAGATCAATCCCCTTTGCTTTTGGCGTTGGCGGTACTATATACTGGTTAGCCGGAAATTTCGGTACAAAAGTTGGCAGGAAATAGAACCTCATAGGACACCTTTTAAAGGAATAAGCAGATGGCAAAAGTTTTGATTCGAAAACGTGCCTCGAAAAAAGAAAACAATATGCGTAACAACCGCATTATCTACTGACGTAAAACAACATCATATGTTAACAGCTATCATTCCTAAGCTTCCCATGCGCGACAAGGCCGCAACTAAAGCTTTTTACATTGACCAACTCGGGTTCAGCGAGATTGCAGATTACGGGGATTATCTATTGATCCGAAAAGATCAAATCGAGATCCATTTCTTTTTATTTGCAGCGCTCGATCCATCCCAAAATTATGGACAGGTTTATATCCGCACAAAACATATCACCGATCTTTACCAAGGTCTTTTAGATCGTAAAGTACCCATTCACCCCAATGGACATCTAGAAACCAAGCCATGGGGGCAGCAGGAATTTGCATTGCTAGACCCAGATAGCAACTTGCTTACTTTTGGGCAGGATATATGACATGATGCGCATGAAAGCAATTTTAAGATGAGCCAACAATCGACAGTACAAGGAGCAGCGGCGTTTGCACAGACTTATTTTCACGGTACCAAAGCTGACTTAGCATTGGGAGACCTGGTTCAGGTAGGTTTTAGCTCCAATTACAGCATGCAAAACAATGCGACATATATTTTTTTGTCGGCAACATTAGACGCGGCTATTTGGGGAGCGGAGCTTGCTATTGGCGACGGTCCAGAACGCATTTATCTGGTAGAGCCAACGGGTGAACTGGAAGATGATCCTGATCTGACCGATAAAAAATTCCCGGGAAATCCGACAAAATCTTATCGTTCTACAAAGCCTTTTCGGGTAGTGGGCGAAGTAGCACGGTGGAAGGGGCATAGCGTCGAACAGGTGCAGGCGATGAAAGCAGCATTGGAAAACCTTAAGAAGCAAGGCATAAAATCATGCAATGAATAAGACTAGATGTCAAGTTTTTCATCATCGATATGGGTATATGCCTAACGCGAACCTTCAGATGATAAGCTATGGATGTGCTAGGGAGTATGGCAAATTGTGGTCGCCATGCTAAAACTATGTTAACACACAAACGTTTGCGTTTGCCGGCCTATTGCGGTGTCATTATTTTCTAGCTAATATTGCGGATACAGCTCGGTCGGGCGGTGTAGCCGCAGCAGGATTTTGCAATGCGCAAGGCGGCAATATGTCGACATGTCCGGAGCTATATACCTATAAACTGATGAACGATGCATAAACCTTTAAAAGATTCGGGTAGACGTAATTTCTTGCGATCTCTTTCCCTTTTCGGTGGGCTTATTGTGGCTAAAAATAGCGTTTTTGGCGGTAATGGAAGTAAGCTAGCTGCCGAAGGTTTTTCCGTTGTAGCAGGGCCGTATTTACAAACCGATTTTGACAACGAGATGTGTATCCAATGGATCACCCAAAGCGATGCCCACGGTTGGGTGCTGTATGGTACCGATCCCGGAGCACTGGAGCTGAAGGCTGCAGGCAATCCCGAATTGGGCCTGTTACCGCTGGGGCGTATACACCGTGTCACGTTGCGCGATCTTACCCCCGGAGCAACCTACTATTACCGGGTGGTATCCAAAGAGGTGCTGGACTTTCAGCCCTATAAGCTTAGCTACGGCACCACGTTGACCAGCGAAGTCTTCCAGTTTGTGAACCAAGATATTGCCAAGTCGGAGGTCTCCTTTATTGTGCTGAACGACTTGCACGAACGTCACGGTGCGATAGAGCGGATGATTGGTTTGGATGATGTAGAAAGCCGGGACTTTGTCTTCTTTAACGGCGATATGTTCGACTACCAGATTGATGAACAGCAATTGATAAATGTCTTGCTCCGGCCGATCAGCAAAACATTTGCCACGCGGATACCGCTACATTACGTACGCGGAAATCACGAGACCCGAGGTGTCTTTGCCCGTTCGATCGATCGGTATTTTAAGCAGATCGGGTATACTGCCTTTACCCTAGGGCCTGTACGCTTTATCGTCTTGGATACGGGCGAAGACAAGGTTGACGAACATCCCGTGTATGCTGGCATCGTTGATTTTGACGGCTATCGGGCAGAGCAAGCCCAGTGGCTAAAACAGGAAATACAGTGCAGCGAATTTACAAACGCCGCATTTAGGGTGGTATTGATGCATATACCGCCTTTCTATAGCGGAGATGAGCATGGCTCGGCCCACTGTTCACAACTCTTTAACCCCTTGTTCAATCAAGGAAAGGTCGATATCGTGATTAGCGGGCATACGCACACGCACAAAATTCACAAAGCAAGACCCGAGATACACGCCTATCCCATCGTTATCGGTGGAGGCCCACAGGATGGTTCGCGCACGTTGATGCGCGTACACATCGATGAGCAGCGGTTGAGCCTAGAGGTGGTTGACGATAGGGGCGATAGATTGGCCACCTACCAGGTTGACCGTCGTTGAATGCATGCCACATCCGGTATGTCCGAAGGCTCGCGGTAGCCGCCCACAACCGGGAGCCATACCACGATTCCCTGCTCCTTTATAGTTGCGGATATCGAGAAAACCGCCACGGTGCTCGAAAATAGCGAAGAAGCGTATTTTGTCGACGAGTTAGCTTTCTTTCGCGTTCACAATGAGATACGCGCGCACCAATTGGCCATCGCGATCGTTCAGTTTAGCTTTTGGAATCATCCGCTTCAGCGTCTTGTTCCATTGCTCAGGTGTGCGGCTTTCCGGCTCTTTAAGCTTATGGCATTTGGCGCAATTGCTGGTGAATAAAACCTGCCCTTCGGCAATTTCAGCTTGGTTGTATTTGGCAAGAATCTGCTCCTTGTTTTCGACCGGCAACGAACGAATCACCTCGCTTGCTTTTGGAAAACAACCCGCAAGCGTAGCTATCCCTAAACCGACTATCATGCTTGTTTTTAGTTTCTTCATTGTCATCTGTAATAACATTAATCTTCTTCTTGATGAAACAGATAGCAAGGTTGTTTTGTTTGTGCTTGTACGGAAAATTCTTGAATGTTCCTGATGCGCTATAGGTTTAAGGCTATAACGCCTAATTTTCAAATATCATGCTTCTAGAAAAACATTTTTCCTTCTTTTTTATTTTATTAAAGTCGGCCGGGTCGTGCAATTTGCCGAAAAGGCTTTCATAATATCTCAGCGTATGTTGCTTAAAGGAAAAATATCCATTTTAGATTTTGTAAAAACGATACGGAACGATCTGTTCGCGATTACGGCATTCAGTGTGTTGGTCGGGTATGTTGCGACGCAGCGTTATTTTGCCTCGTTGGCCATTCCTTTGGCTTTAGTGGCCATTGTCGGTACGGCTATATCGTTGCTGCTGGCCTTTCGAACCGGACAGGCCTACGATAGATGGTGGGAAGCACGAATCGTCTGGGGTGCGATTGTCAATGATTCCCGTACGTTGATACGGCAGTTGCGCACCTTTCTTCCCGTCGAAGAAGAAGCCGAAATTCGTCTGTTCCTAGAACGCCAAGTAACGTGGAACTATGCCCTTAGTGAATCCTTGCGACAACTGCCGTTTTCGGACAAAGTCCAGCAGTACCTCGATCTACATGGCGTAAAGGACACCAACATCCCCAACGCACTGTTGCAGCAACACGGGCTACAACTGAAACGTCTTGCACAGGAAGGTAAACTGACGGAGTTTAGACAGGTGCAGTTAGATAGCACCTTAACGAAGCTCTGCGATTCCATGGGGCGATGTGAACGGATTAAAAAAACAGTGTTTCCGGCGTCTTACAGTGCGTTGCTGCATTTTTTGATTTATCTGTTTACGCTGCTACTGCCATTTAGTCTTGATGATAATCTCGCCTTTATAAAAGCCGTATTGACGGCAGGAATACCCACGATCTTCATCATTATCGAACGCACAGCTATCCTCATGCAGGATCCGTTTGAAAACGGTCCTATGGATACGCCAATGACCAATATCAGCCAAAATATTGAATTTGTCTTGCGGCAACAAATGGGCGATGAAGCAGAACAACCTGCGCCAACCAATCCTGATTTTTACTACATGTTGTGAGGTGCGAATCTGTACGCTAAAAATACATGGCCGCTCGAGGTACAGGGGACACCGACGCGCTTAGACAGTGTTTACTCGGTCGCGGGCACATGTCTGTACAAAGGGTCTACGCTGATGGATTGCGGCAAAGTTTGTACCTTTGCCGGCGCGGAGAGGCATGCCAGCACATATGTCTTTGTGCATAGGGCAGCGCGAAAATGCCACTATCGCTGTTTTTTTACACGTTATATAATTTGGAACGCAACGTTTATTTGAGGGCGAAAATAGAAAAAGTAGGAAAGATTTTGAAGAGCCTGGGCGCCGAGTATGGCACAGAGGCTTTGCGTACAACGTTGGCCTGTATGCTGCCGGCCGTTGTGATTTCCTGGATTTTTGAGCTGGATTATGCCATTCCCTTTGTTATTGGCACCTTGAATGCGTCGATGACCGATTTTCCTGGGCATAGGCAAGAAAAATTGCAAGCCGCCTTATGGAGTATTGTCTGTGCGGTGCTCACCAGCCTTTTGGTCGGATTCAGTCTAGGGAACTCGCTGATACTGATCTTGCTCATCACAACGATGGCCTTTGTCTTTACCCTTTTCAATGCGTTAGGATCTCGGATTGGGATGGTCGGAACAACATCACTCTTTCTAGTGGCCTTCGTCATGGGGCTGAAGCCCGCACATGTTCCCCAATTTGCGGTTTGCGTTGGGGCGGGTGCAGCTTGGTTTTATCTGATTAATATTTTGCATACCTCCATCGATCCGTTATGGGAATTGCGTAAGGCCATAGCGAATGGCTATCGAACGACTGCACTACTCCTACGTGTCAAGGCTACGGGCTATGATATGAACGTGCCGCTCGACCGACTTTATCATCGCGTGGCGGCCATCAGTATCAAGCTGGCCGATCAGCAGGAAACGGTTCGGCATCTCTTGCTCCGGGAACGCCGTTATTTAAAACGTGAAGGCACTAAAGCCTATTCTTTGTGGCTGCGCGCTTATGTGCTCATGGATCTGTATGGTATGGCCACGGCCATAGATCACGATTACGAGCAAATCCGGGAGCGCTTGGAGCCTATAGGGGCGCTATCGCAAATTCATGAGCTGGTGCTGCTGGTGGCGGATGGCATGGAGATGGCTTCACAAAAACGTGGCGCGCACCTACCTGAATTTCAACGGTTGGAAGAGCAAATTCAATTGATTTTGGCCGGCTTGCAGGAAAAGCAGCGAAAGCAGCAAAGCGAGGAATTGGCGATGTTGGTTGGTGCCGTGGGAAATGGACGGACCTTTCTCTCTTCCATGGAGCAGTTACGCAACAGGCAGGGTGATCGACTTATGGAAGAGTTCTATGCGCATAGCTTCGATTTAACCGGCTTTTTGCCGCCGCTGTCGGCAGGTGTAAAAGATCTTTTTGCACATGTGCGCAGTTATTCCCCCCTGTTTATGTTTGCCGTTCGTATGCTGGTTCTTTTTCTTTTGGGTGGTTTACTGGGCGAACTGTTGTCGGACATGAAATACACCTATTGGATTTTGATTACGATCATAGTCGTTGCGCGGCCCGGTTATCTACTGACACAGCAGCGTAACAGTGAGCGTTTGTGGGGAACACTGGGCGGAGTCTTTCTCGGGTTGCTCCTTATCTTTACCTTTCCGAATACATATGTACTGTTGGTGCTGATCAGCGTTTTGTTGTTTGCTTTTCTGCTGTTCAATAAGCGTTACTACATGGTCAGTGTGTTTTTTATTACAGCGTTGGTCATCGTTGCCCTGCATCTGCACGACGACACGTGGACCGACGTGATGCAGAATAGAGTTTTGTTCACCTTGTTGGGCTGTGGTCTAGCTTGGTTGGGTTGGTTTTTGGTTCCGGTGCGAAATAAGGTTAACCTGATGCCGCTGGCAACGCAAGCATTGAAGGCGCAGCATACGTACTTCGAGACCGTACTAGCTTATGTGGAATCGGGCGAGAAAGGTGAACGTTACGAAATTCGCTTGGAGCGGAAGCGCGCCTTTCTGGATCTGACAAAATTTTCGGATGCGGTTTTGCAGTCACAGCGCGAACCCGGGAAAGATCGGCCGTTTTTGCGAAAGGGCGATAATGTGTACAGAGATTTGTATCGTTTACATGCCATGATTTCCAGTTTATGGATCCAACATAACCAAGAAGTTTATAAAGCTGACCCGCTGATGCACCTAGAGGTCGACAGAACCCAGCGTATCCGTGTTTTTTTTGATAGCTTGGGCGAGCAGCTGCGCTAAGACGTGCACCTGCGGATAGCGCTCTGGAAAGAGCCAAGAAACGGTGTTGTTTCCTGTTTCTTCAGCACCGTTCGATTTTCGTTTTTTCGACCGGCAGCATAGGAAGGAGATACTCAATCTCCATCCTGTTTTATGAGCTGTAAATCCTTGGTAAAAAAAACATTGCTTGCCAACGCAAACTGGTGTGCTTGCGATTCAAAAAAATGCATCATATACCCCGCTGTATTGGGAAATGCGATCAGGTCCCCGATTTCGGGATACGTCGCAAATTGTATTTTTCGCTTCAGCAAAAACTCTTGTTCCAAACAGTAGCCGCCCACGAGATAGCCATGCACGGGCTCTTGTTTTTCCGTAGGCTGGTGCGTAATGTGGATCGGATCAAGTAGAAAGTCTGCACTGGAGCTTTTCATTTGCGTGCGGTTCATTTCTAATCCGACCAGTAGGTTGCCCTCTGTATCTTGCTTTCGAAACAGCACACGGGCTATGGTGATACCGGCTTGGTCGAGTAGGGAACGTCCCGGTTCGATACGAAGTTCAATGTTGCGTGACCGGATCAATTCGTGAATTGGTAGACTGTGTGGTTCGGATTGACTCGTCAATACTTTTTCCAAAAAAATGGCTTTCGGGATTTCGTTGTAATAGGGGTAGACCGTTGGTTCTCCATACAGCTTCCCGTCGATCAATACCATGCCTAAAGCGTCGTTCTGATAGGTCAATGCGCTACGCTGTCCTAAGACGGCCTCTTTCAATTCCCGATGGAAGGTTTCCCACTCTTCCCTTTGCTGCAGGTAATTTACTAGATAGCCTCCGCCGATATCGATATGTTGGCAAGGGACATCCAAAGCGGCTAGTTGATCAGCCAATTGGATACATTGGGAAATCGCCGCCGCGCGCTGCGCGATATCATAGCCATTCAAATGAAAATGTAATCCGGTAAAGGAAAGGAAAGGATGTCCTTTGATCTGCTCTGTTATCAGATGGTAGGCAGCATCCAGTGAGAAACCAAATCTGGTCGGTAGTTTTTTACCCGCTACGGTAAAGCCGCCGATCCGAACACTGATGTGTGCTTTTGTCTCACTCGCACGGACAATGCTGTCGAGCAACTCATATTCATCCATGTTGTCAATAATGATGGTCACATGATTGGTCACGGCGAGTTCCAACAGCGTGAGGTTCTTGAGTGCGGCAGTCAGGATCAACTGGTCGCCGGGGATTCCAGCTTCCAAACATTGCTGTAATTCCTTGTGGCTTGCTGTATCGATTCCTTCCCCTGCCTCGGCGGCGGCTTTGGCAAAGGTTAGGCATTTATTGGCTTTGCGTGCAAAGTAGATTTTATGCTTTAAGTCGTACTGCTGGAAAACGCGTTTATATGCCGCTATGTTTTCCTGAAACGGCACGATGCTTTGTATGTTCACCGGTGAGTTTTCCAGTTTTATTGTTTCCGCCAGTAAATCCCGGTCCTGCAATAGTTGTACTATCCACGAGTGGATAATGGGCGTCAGGGGGGCGTGGTTATCCGCGGCTGTAGCTTTCATATAATTTGTTTTTAGTTTGATGGGAAAGGGCTTCGCGAACATGTTTTGCCCAGGAAGAACCTGTGTCATTTCGCTTTCGTGAAAGCGAATCATTGTCTAGGAGCATACCTTCTGTCGAGGTGCCATAGAAAAATAGTGAGGGCACAGAGCTGTTAAGCCCAATTGCCGCCTGCCCGGATTCTTGCAAAGCTGGGCCACCTGTGTGGTATCCGTCATTGCTGGCCGGGGTGATCAATCCAGTGGCTAGCAGACGCGCATATAAAGCAGAATTAGCGTGCAGTAGGTTGCCTCGGGCAATGCGGGCATCCACCAAATAAGTGAGGTTCTGTTTCGTTTGCTCGTTGATCAAGACGAATTGTGCTGGCGCAGGCTCGTATTCGATCCCTGTCAGTCGTGCTGTTGTGAATTGTATTATCCCGGCTCGTGCCAGGGCAACAATCTTACGCATATTCGCAATCGGCGGACCGAAGCTGGTTCGGCAGAACGCACCCCACAAATCGCGATCTAGCGTCTGCTGACTTACCCCCGTGAACCCATGATGTGCGTATATATGGCCAATCCAAGGTGTGGATTCCCGCCAAACAGCGGTGGCTGCCAAAAGCGGACTGTGCAGTTCGCCCCGTTCTGCTTCAGCGAGGCTGTTCTCTAGAAAATGGAGAACGGAGTTTACTTCGCCAGCTGTCTTCTCATATTTTGGGAATAGCAAATCTTCCAATTGAAATAGTTGCCCTTTCGGCAACGCGTTGCAGTACCTCGCAATGCGTAGCTCATCAGCGGTCTGCAGAAGCGTGCTGTAGTAGGCAAACTGCGCCTCATCCTGCAAAATGGGGTATATTTCTGTCTTAAAATCAATCTTACGTTTCCTTTTGATTATGGCAAGTCGTTTCAAGCACGCTATGGTAGATGTCCGTAGTCTATAATGGTTGCCGCCATAAATAGGGCCTCGGGGTAAAATGGGTAGGTTGTTCCGGCTATATGCGAAAATGCGGGGTTCCGTTCCGGATGGTACATACTGGCCATCCTCGGTAAACTGCCCGCCACGGCCTTCTGTCAGTTGGAGTGCGGCATCGATAAACGTGAGCCCTAGGCCAATGATCCCAACAGATTCCCCAGCTGGTATGGTATCGAGCTTTTGAACGGGGTATGCGCTGCGGAAATATCGGCTTATGTCGCTGGGAGCTTCTGCGCTAGTCAGCAACGATTGATTACGGTAGCAATGTCCCGTTGCCAGCAATAAGTGGTCAATGGGCAGGCTGTCTGATTGCTGGTCTACATGAACGTTAAAATGTTCTTCATGCCTGATATCAGTTACACGGCCTAGTACAAAATGCAACGTTAAGCCATGGGGCTTCGCCCTCAACAGAGTGAGCAATTGATCTTGGAGGTAGCAGCCAACCAACGCTCTCGATGCATAGTCGGTAGGCTGTACCGCTGGCCCAGCAACCTTGTTTGCACGTATCCAGTCTGTCAGGTTCAATTGTTCAGAAACCCGTAGGTTCTTTTCGTCGCGATTCCACGCATCGATATTGCCAATACAATAATTTATCAGGAGGTAATCTGGTTGGTGCACTCGATAGTTGGGGCCGCAGCCAAAATTACTGTCCTCATTAAACCAGAAAACGTCGATGGAACTTTCTGCCGATAAACCCTCGAGTTGTGCAAATAGCCGTTCGAGGGCATAAAAGCCTTTCGGTCCGCCACCAATAATTCCGACACGGGCGCCCTTATTGAAAGACGGATCCTGGATGGAACTTACTGGGGAATGAACGCGTTCATCCACCTGTTGGCTAGCTTGCTCAGCCTGATTACTGATATGTTCTTTTTTCCAAATCATTCGCTATGGTAATGCCGGGAAGTGTTTATTGATCCACTCGTCGGAATAAATAGTGTCCAAATAACGTTCTCCGTTATCAGGAATGAGCGCTACCACCGTTGCATCGGGTGGCAGCAGGTGCTGGTACTGTTGCATCGCTTTTACCACGGCTCCGGAGGAACCGCCCGCGAGAACACTTTCCCGCTCTAGTAGCAACTGACAGCCTGCGATACATTCCTCGTCCGAGACATGTACGACATCGTGCACCTGTTCCATTTTTAAGAAATGCGATTTTCTACTCGCGCCCATGCCCGGTATGAGACGGGGCTTGGCACTATCCCTGAAAATCAAGCTTCCTTCGGCATCGACAGCAATAATTTTGCTGTGCGCGCCATGAGCGTCTATAGCGTCGGCAAAACCACGTAACGTACCGCAGGTGCTGGTCGGCACAAACAGGTAGTCAGGAGGCATGCCCAAATCATGAACAATCTCGGCGAAGGTTTGTTTGTGCGCTGCAGGACTATCTAGATTGTGGTATTGATCGGGCCAAAAGCTGTCGGGAATTTCCTGCAAGAGCTGCTTCACCATTTTTAAACGGGTGTTGAGGTAGCCCCCGTTGCCATCATGCTGATTGACCTTGATGATCTTCGCTCCAAAGGTTGATAATATTTTTTCTGCCAAGGGATTTATGTGCGGGTCCGTGACCAAGAACAGACGCAGGTTGTAATGGTGGCAAATACGTGCCAGCCCAATGCCCATGTTGCCGGATGTCGACTCGATCAGTACCGTGCCTTTGGTGATCGTACCACGTTCGATGGCTTGTCGGACGACATGCAGCGCCGAACGGTCTTTAATACTGCCACCAGGGTTCAAGAGTTCCATCTTCCCAAAAATGGCTAGCGAGGATGGCTCGAACAAGCGATCAAATTTCACTAAAGGTGTATTACCGATGCAATCCAATATATGGGCTGCATGCTGCTTGATTTCCGTTAATTGCATACGTTATGATCTAGTATCTATGCGTCCTGTTTGCCAGATATGCTCGCGTTATCGATCCCGGTGTTTCCGGAGTAGGCCAATAGCGATCATCGGTCGGCATCCATTCTTGCCTCGGTAGAACGCACATACTATATCATTAGTTCAGTAAGCGACCCACTATATTTCGTGCAGTCTTCTTTCGATACAGCCAAACACACCTCTTTACTTCATAGGCTTGCTCGTGGCCGGCCCCATCCGAATTTGACGGTAGAAGGGCGGGATTGAATAATTGTTGGATTAATGGGATATTTAGATCTGTTAAACTGAAAAAAATATGGAAAAAGCGTTTTTATTCGGTTCTTTTTATGCTATTAATGGTCTTGTGTTGTGAATAATATGTTATATGATGAAATTTGTGATAATATATTTTTTAAAAGAACAGCTACTTGCTCCTCTTTAATTGTGGGTACTGGTAGCATAAATGGAAATAGTATGAAAAGAATAGCTTTATGCATCATTTTGCTCTCCCTGTTTGTTTCAGCAGGTATGGCCCAAATCCACAATCCGGTAAAGTGGTCTGTAGCCTCGAAAAAGTTAAACAGCAAGGAAGCTGTGGTATTTATTAAAGCAACAATCCAAGAAGGGTGGCACATTTATGGGCTTCATGTGCCTGAGGGTGGGCCCATATCGACGACTATTACGTTCGCGCCATCCAAGGAGTATACGTTAAATGGTAAAGTTGCTGCGCCCGCGCCACAGAGCAAATATGAAAAGGACTTTAAAATGAATGTGCCCTTTTATCCGAACGAGGTAACCTTCCAGCAGAAGGTTAAATTGGTAAAAGGTCAGACAACAGTGAAGGGCACCGTAGAATTTATGGCCTGCGACAAATCGCAGTGTTTACCACCAGACGAATACAACTTTAACATTGCCGTAAAGTAGTGTAGCTGTGTTTGACATCGGTGTCTCTTGGCGCGGATGGACAAACTTAGCTTGTAGAAGTGAAGATATCAAAAAATAAATACCGTTCCAAGGTATTGTTGTTTAGTTAGTAATAATCAGGCCGCCTCGCTCGAGTGCGGCCTGTTATGTTAGCACGAATGATGCTGCAATAACTGGTACAGTTTGTGCTATCGCATAGCCGTGCTACCGGCACAGCGATATATGCTCTGTTACTGTTTTGTTCCCGCGAATAAGTTGGCTTTTGTTTTTGTTTTCATGTGCTGCATATGGCACCTTGCCGTCTTTGGGCAGCGCCCTGTCCATGAAATTGAAGTCAGCAAGTTTGTGGTGGATACCGGGAAGCAGCTTGATCTGATCGATTTGGGCAAGCGTGCGCTCGCGATAAAGCCCCCTGCTGCGGTGGACAGCACTGGTCAAAAGGTGTATTTTTCCATTCTTCCATTTTCGCAGCAGGTGCCCGGTGGTGGACATGCCTTAATCACCTCCACTACCGCGGGATTCTATCTCGGCGAACGGAGCACAACCTATATATCCCGTATAAATTTCACACCCTACACTAATTTTGGCAAGCGTATTGGCATACCGATACGTTCCTATATATGGTTAAAAGGTAATGCTTGGGTGATTGACGGCGACATCCGTATGTTGAAATATCCACATGAGACGTGGGGTGTCGGCCAAGAGCACCACGCGTCAGATAAAATTATGCTGGATTATTCTTACCTACGCGTGTACCAGCACGTGTTAAAACGTATGAAAGGTGGATTGTTTTTGGGATTAGGCTACAATTTGGATTACCGTATGGATCTACGCAGCGAAAGTGGAACCTTGCTGGCCGATTACACCGCTTATCCTTACGGGACGCAAAGCTATGGCTCCTCCATTTCCTCGGGGTTGAGTTTCAATGTGATCTACGATACGCGCGCCAATTCCATCAATGCTTGGGATGGCAACTACGCGAACCTTCAGTTTCGTTTTAACCCAACTTTTATGGGGAGCAGCGAGTCTTGGCGGTCGCTTTTTATGGAGATGCGGCGCTACCATCGGCTAACAGATAATCCCAATCGGCAAAATATGATTGCGATACGTCATTTCCTTTGGACCGTCTTCGGCAGCCGTGCGCCTTATATGGAGCTCCCAAATTTGGGATGGGATCCTTATAACAGTTCGGGACGTGGTTTTCCATTGAGCCGCTATCGTGGCAAATCCATGTACTACATGGAAGCTGAATATCGACGAGATATCACAGAGAACGGTCTGCTGGGCTTCGTGGTTTTTACGAATGCAAATACGGTGAGTGGTCCCCAAAGTAAATTTTTGTTCACTTGGAATGTGGCTGCGGGCGCTGGTGCCCGCGTCAAATTTAATAAGAAGTCGGGGACAAATATCGCCCTGGATTATGGCGTGAGCAAACAACATCGAAGTATTCATCTCACTTTGGGCGAGGTTTTTTAGCCTGCATCTGGCGCAGGCTAGTTTTCATCTAAGCTAGCTAAGTATGCATGTATGCTGTTTAGCAATTCGGCAACACTCACTTTGTTTTTATCGAACACGGCAATCACGCCGGCCTGCTCCATATCGCTGATGTCTTTTGCTTCGGTGCTGGTAGAATATCCGAAAGTAACGATTTTGGGAAAACGCTCCCTGATCAAAGACGCCGTCTCGATGCCATTGCCCGGCTGCATATATAAATCCAAGATACATACGGCAGGCCGGTTTTCCGTAGTTTCCAACTTTTCCAGGAGCATCTGTCCGTGGTCGGCAGCTAGAATAAGTTCAAAACGGCCGTCTTGTTTTATCAGCGTTTTCAAGAGCAGTTGGGTGATGGTAGAATCCTCAGCAAACCCAATATTTACCTTCTTATGCGTTGTTTCCTCTATTGTCATTCAAGAAGCTGCTTAATTAAAATGTATAATAAAAAATTAGGCACTAACTGTAGATAGTGCGTAAAGAGTCCTGCGCGGTAGAGCAGGTACATTGTTCTTCATGGTAGGACATCATAGCTGATGGCCGACTCAAAAATAGGCGCATTAGGGCTTAAAAAAAAGCACCATTTGGTGCATTTTTTACAGTTTGTGCATCGCTCGGTTAAACGTGTTGCGATGGATACCGAGGTAGGAAGCGATATAGGCTGAAGGGAACAATTTGAATAGTTCTGGGGTTTGTGCCTTAAGCAAACTTATCTTTTCCGGGGCACTGCTCGCATGCAGCATCTTGCTTCGGTAGAGTGCCTGCAAAAATTGTGGTTGCATAATGAGCATTTCCAACTGATAGAATCGAGGAAACTGTTCATACAACTCCTTTACCTTAACCGTGTCCAAAACGATCATGGTAACATCCTGATAACATTTATACGAAACCGCCGACGGTACATTTCGAATGTAGGCCTCGTAATTAAATACGACGTCATGCTGGGAAGCGGCAAAAAAGAAACTATGGATTTGCTCTTCCTCGTTGCTGTCTCTGTCATAGGCGTACAATAGCCCCTTAATCAGTAGTCCTATACGGTTACTGTATTCACCTTTTTTGATAAAAAAGCTGTTCTTCTTAAAATGTTCCAGATGGAGGATCTTCCGGAGCGCTCCTATTTCTGCCTCACTCAAATTGAAATGAGCGAATTTTTCGGTGATGTGGTTTAAAAACATAGCACGGCTAGGCGTTTGCAGTGTTCACGGATGACTACGATCCTACTGGTTTCCAAGCTATGCATATGTCGTAAATTCTGTTTTTCATGGGCGTATGCTATTAGGTAACGATAAAGGTACGAAAAAGCCTCGTTTGGGCAACATTTTACGTATCGATGATGGTAAGAGGTCTTGTGCCATTTAAAAGGAGCCCTATACCCGCAGTAGACCAACCTTCCCTACTGAAATATACTTCCATTAATAATATGTAGTTATGGGATAGTATTTCGTTTATATTTTTCATATTAAATGGATAAATGATTGGTTTGCGACTCCCGCTACTGTGCTGTTTATCCTTGCTACACCGTTTTTTCAATAGAAAAGATTGGTTTTGTTGGGTGTAATTCTTTGTTGTTCGATTTTTAAACTATTAGTAACCTCCTGTGATCCATTGGAAATCAAAAAATAGTGCATAACAACCTGTTAATAATTGATTATTCTTGGTTAATATATGAGATACGAGCCTTTGTTATCCCGCCTATATTTGACTAAATTATTACTAACAACTAACTAGCCACTATGAAAATTCTAGTACTACTATGGATTTCGGTTTGGGTGTCGGTCAATGTTTATGCACAGCAAATTAAGGGTACGGTCTTGGATCAGGACGGTAAACCAATTGCGGGGGCATCGATAAAAAACCTCAGCACTTCATTAACCACCCAAACCGATCAAAAGGGTCAATTTGCCCTTGCTGCCAATGGGCAGCAGATGTTGGAAGTCTCCTCCGTGGGATACGAAAAGAGACAGGTGTCGGCGGGACAGCAGCCTTTGGTCATCACGCTGAATGAAACGTTGAGCACGCTGGATGACGCTGTCGTAATCGGTTACCAGACGGTAACACGGAAGAAAAATACGGCTGCCGTGTCAACGATATCGGGTAAAGACCTTGAGAACATTCCGGCCGCGAGCTTTGAAACAATTCTGCAAGGACGTTTGCCGGGCGTCAATGTGCAGAATGTGAGTGGTTCTCCCGGAAGTATGGGGACGGTGTACGTGCGGGGTTCGACGGGCTTAAGCAACAGTTACGACGATGCACGCATTTTGAGCAGCCCACTGTATGTTATCGATGGTGTTCCGCAACCCACCGAGCAGTATGCCAATCTAAATACGGGTACCGGTACAAACTTTTTGGCCGGGCTCAATCCAAACGACATCGAATCGGTTTCTGTGCTGCGAGACGCTTCGGCAGCAGCCATTTACGGGTCGCGTGCGGCCAATGGTGTTATCCTGATCACGACAAAAAAAGGTGTGATTCGCGAGCCCGTCGTCATGGTCAATGGATATTCTGGCGTGACATTACGCCCTGATCTACGTCCTATGGCATTAGGAAGCGCAGAGAGAGGACAAAAAATGGGTATTCTCAATGATCAGTTGACAGTTGCCCAACGCGAAAATCTTCCCTTTTTATTGACCGATAGCTTGAACCCCGCTTTCAATGGAAATACCAATTTTCAGGATATGTTCTACCAAAAAGGACGAGTCAACAACGGCGACCTTAGCGTGAGTGGGGGAGGTGGTAGTTCCACCTATCGCTTCAGCGGTAACTACTACAATGAAGAGGGGATTATCAAGCAAACAGGTTTCACGCGCTTTGCAACGAGGTTAAATCTCTCCACCCAAGCGCTGAAGGATAAGTTAACGATCAATCCAATTGTGTCGTATACGTTTATTGATCGTCCGCGAGGAAACGGTAGTGCCACAAACCCCTTCCCTTGGGGTGCAGGCAATATGCCTTCTTCGTTGTACAATCTCTCGGATGCACGAAGGGAGTATTTTCTTGGTGCCTACGACGGCGACCTGGATAAAAATATCACCAACCAGCTGAGCCTTAATCTCAACATGAATGTACATCTGCTACCTAAATTGACGTTGACGTCTCAAACGGCGTTTCAATACAACACCGGACGTCGCGACTTTTCGAGGCCGAGTTTCTTGAATGCAAATTTAGGCAATTCATCAAGCTCGTGGACATCAGATCAACAAAACTGGCGGACGTCAAATTACCTAAACTATTCGGACGTTTTTGGTAAGCACTCCTTGACCGTTTTGGTGGGGCAAGATATAGAGCATGATAAATACCAAGAAACATCGGCCGGTGGATATTATGGAAGCTCAGATCAGATTAAGGTGGTGCAAGGATTTTTACAGGATTACATCAGTGCTTATTCGGATTACCAGGCTTGGGGACTGCTGTCGTATTATTCTCGGTTGAGCTACGACTATGATGACCGCTATATCGTATCGGCGAGTATCCGTACAGATGGATCATCCCGTTTTGGTAAGGATAGCCGGTACGGTTGGTTTCCTTCTGCATCGGCAGCTTGGTTGCTGTCTGAAGAAAACTTCCTGAAAGACAACGGCATATTTACCTTGTTGAAATTAAGAGCAAGTTACGGTACCACTGGTAATTTGCCACGCGACAATTACCTGCCTTATAGTACCTATCGCGTAAATGCGGGAGGTTATGCCGGCAACAGCAGCGGTGCTTCTTACAACGGTGTGACGGCTGTCACGCCAAACTTCACGAGTGGCGTTGCACAGGACGGATTGACTTGGGAGCGCGGTACAAGCTGGAATATCGGGACTGATATCGAGTTGTTCGGCGGCAAATACAGCATAGCAGCGGATGTGTATAACAAAGAAACGAGGAATCAGCTTTTTGCCGTACAGTTGCCTTTGAATACCGGTTACGACTATGCGATGACAAACTCTGTGGGTGTTCGCAACTCGGGGGTAGAATTGGTCGTCGGGGCAAATCCTTTGTCCAGCAGTAGCCCGATAAATTGGCGCTCGAACTTCAATGTTTCCTACAATAGGAATCAGATCATGAGCCTACCCAACGGCGGCCGCGATTTGGTGATGAACGGCGACCGGTTTGATGCTTCCCATATCCTTTCGATTGGTAGCCCTATCAATGCATTTTATCTGTTCCAAACGCTCGGTGTCTACTCGACGTTGAATGATGTCCCCGTGAATCCGTACTCTGGCGCATTGTACGGAAACGGCGGTCCCTATGGAGCCGGTATGTTTCATTTGAAAGATTTGGACGGCGATTACTACTTGGATTCCTTTCGCGATGGTATCAACTCGGATAAGATGCCTATTGGCGACCCTAATCCAAAATGGACGGGAGGATGGAACAACCAGTTTTCCTACAAAAACTTTACCTTTTCGTTCTTCATAAACTTTACCTTGGACCGGGATATCCTCAACCTCTATGAGGCGGATGCATTTGCGACCGTTTTTAACAACGCAGAATTTGCAGCGAAGGCTTATCCAGATTTGAGCCAATTTAACATATGGAAAAAAGACGGTGACCAGGCAGAGTATGCAAAGCTGGACATGGGAACGTACCGCTACTACTATACGTCGGCACAGACTTTCTTTTTGGAAGATGGGAGCTATGTCCGGTTGAAAAACGTAATTGGTTCTTATGATTTTACAAAAGGTGTGGTGAAACGCATTGGGCTAAACCGACTTCGTGTTTACGGCATCGTCGACAACTTACTGACTTGGAAGGCGTCCAAAAAATTGCCTGATCCGGAAGCGGTCAACCAATATGGCGAATACAATGGCTTTGGCTATCCTATGCCTAAGAAGTTTACACTAGGTTTAGAAATCACCTTATAACATGACACCATGAAAAAGATTATTTTATATACACTGGCTTTATCCTTCGTGGGACTGACATATTCCTGCAAGGATTTCTTGGAAGAGATTCCTCGTAATTCAACTTACGTTGGCGAGTTTTGGAAATCAGACACTGATGTAAGCAGTGCGGTCGCCGGCAATTATGCCCTGCTGCGTGATGCCATCACAAGTGGCAATTTCGAAAATGTTCCCAGATACTACCTGTACGGGGATGGTGTGCCGTCCACCTATTTTACTATTCAATACTCGGGAGATGGGTTAGAAGGTGTGCAAACTGGCGACTTCTCTTGGCGATACACGATCGAATCTTATGGCGATTGGACCAAGTATTACAAGACAATCATTATGAGTAACCTAATCATAGAGAAGGTATCGGCGATGGGGAATGAGTTGTTCGTAAACCAAACAAATCCGACGAGGTTCAAAAATGAGGCGATAGGCCAAGCGTATTTCCTGCGCGCTCTTTCTTATTTCATGCTTACCCGTACCTGGGGGGATGTTCCTTTGGTGCTGACAACCTCCAGCGATCCCATTGCGGCCGATCAGGTAGGACGGCAACCGAAAGCAGAGATTCTTGCACAGATAGAGAAAGATTGCCATGAAGCAGCCAAATTGCTGGGCTGGACCTACACCAACCAAGAGGCTGCTAAAGTCACGGCAAATAAGGGCTCTGTCTATGCGCTGTTGGCACACATGTACCTATGGAGGGCTACCACCACAAACCTCAGTTCCAACGATCCCATTATGACCGATGTGAACAGCGCGGACACGACCATTGCAGCGCTTAAAGCCAATGGCGGATATGCACAGGTGGATACGGCGAATTACTACAACACCTTCATCGGAAAATCGAGGGAAGGTATTTTCGAAATTGCCGCCAGTGAACAGAATCTAGAGGGATCGACAGCACACATTGCTACGTTTTTCCTACGCCGCGCACAGATCGACTACTACAATCCGACATATTCTAGGTTCTTTGTGCCTAAGAATTACCTGGCAACACATTATAAACGATCTATTGTTGGGTGGATTTGGACCGGAACTTGGGAGTATCGTGCGGCGTCTATTGGCGAAACCGTCATCAACGACGAATACCCTGATCCCGGAGTGGTCGTGACCGCCGATATGCTGATCGACAGCACCGATGTGAGGATGCGGCGGAACTTTACGGATGTAGCTTCGTCACAGCCTACCTGCGTAAAGTACCAAAATGTGAATTACCGTGCGCAAAATAGCGCTTTCATTAGCAACAATACCATTATTTTCCGCTACAGTGACATGCTACTGCTGGAAGCAGAAATTGCGCTGTACAAGAATGATGTGGCCAAAGCCATTACCATTATCAATGGCTTCCGTACACGCAATGGCTCAACTAGCTTGATTGCTGCCACAGCGTCTAAAACGGAAGTCATGAAGGAATATGTTTTGGAACGGGGTAAAGAACTTTACTTGGAAGGACATATCTACTATGACCTCATCCGTACAAGACAATACGCAGAGTTCATTCCGTGGTTGTCTCCGCAACGTTTTACGCTTGGTGGTTTCTATTGGCCGGTTTCTCAGCTTCTGTTCAAAAACAATTCGTTTTTAACGCAGACGCCTTATTGGATTGGTAAAGTATAATTAATAAAAATGACGATGAAAAGATATAACATAATTGGAATCCTACCTGTCTTTTTGCTCTTGCTTTGGACATCCTGCGAAAGCGATGGATATCTGAATGATGGCGGAAAAGCAGACCCCCATGTCAATATGACGACCTACGATTTCTTAAAATCGCATGGTAAATTTGATTCCCTGGTAGCCATTATTGATCGCGCCGGCATGAAAGATTTGGTCAATGCGCCCAATACGACCTTTTTCGCTTCAACAGATTATAGCGTGCGCCCCTATGTGTCCGCAAAGAAGCAGGAAAAAATTATCGAAACAGGCGATGAAAACATCCAGTTTGGGATAAAGGATATTCCGACGCAGCAACTGGACTCGCTCAAGATGTATATGTTCGATGGCCAGATCGGTCGGGAAGATTTGACGACAGAAGCGAAATACTATACCAATAAGTTCGGCAACATCCCGAATGTACGTTTTGCCATAAGGCTACAGCGCACGATAGGGTACAACGATTATTTGGATTATGTGGAATACCTGAACTTTACCTGGGTTAACGGCACACTTGATACCGACCTCCCCACAGGAGAAGTTATTCCGCCGGCAAACCAAGATATTTCATACAATTGCCAAACCTCGGGGATCATCACAACGACGGGAACGTTGCACGTGATGCCGGATACACACCGATTGATGTTTAACAGGCAGCGCACTGCTAGTAATTGATGATTTAGATGACCGATATGAAGATTTGTATATACATGGCTATGATAACTGGATTGTTATTGAGCCTTACCTCATGCGAGAAGATCGAAAAAGGATTTTTGAGCGATAGCCCTCGCTATGTGAATGGCACTATCGTAGTACCTCGAGGCGGTATCTATGTTGCTTCTGAAAAGATAAATGCAGATGGATCTACGCCACCCTACACCTTTAAATTGTTGAATTTACGCGATAAGAATACAGGTGCAGCGGCTCCTGCCGAGTTTTTTACTAAATATGACGTGCTTACTTTCAAACAGGGGTTGGTCTTTGATGCCAGTAAAGATACGACGGTAGAGCTATTGAATGCGAAGCGCGAGACAGTAAGCCGTACACCTTTTGAATTCAACGAAGTAAGCGGACAGCTTGTTTTTAATCGTTCGTCGTCCAATTTACCTTTGGGCAATTACATTTTCGATGTGGAGATGGCTAACGTAACAGGCAAAAAGATGTTTCAGAACTTTGGAGAGATCAGTATTGTGGATCCAGCTCTGCAAGATTACTTTCAAGTAACCTATCAAGCAGCTACCGGATCAAATTCGTCCGAGACATTTTTCACGACCAGCGCTCCGCAGGTAACATGTGAACGTATTTCTGGCGAAGGCGCACGTGTGATCTTGAAGATCGTCGACAAAAACGGCGATCCATTTGATCCTTCAGCAGGCGAGGTTATCCGTCGCGGCGATAGACCCACTTTTGAAAGCCACGTGAAATTCAATCCTGTCGTTGAAACCGACACGGCCTTGATCTGTGATTTTGAAGTGGCGCCCTTTCCGTTAACGAATTTTTTTGATGGCGTGACCGATTGGGGCTATCTGATCTATTATCGTATTCCTAGCCGTTTTGCAACGGTGGACGGTTATGGACCAGGTCTGAACGTGAATCCCGTTTTCGGATTTAGGGTGCTCATGGAGGGTACCTACATCGTGCAAGTCAGACTTCCTAGCGTGACCCGCATAGCAACGAGATAATATTGTTTAGTTAGTCTAGTTTGGCCGCCTATTCTCGATAGTGCGGCCTTTTTTGTGCTATAGTGTCGCCCGTCTTGTGTTTCTTCTATCCCGTATGTTGACGTTACATGCCCTATTGATTTGGTTAGCACGCCGATCCATGCTTTTCTTCACGATCCTTCTGCGGCAATGGATGGAAAAATAGCTGCTCACATATGGACTGCTGCGAAAACCATGCATGCAAAATAAAAAGAAAGCGGGTCAATTCTATCGAAGTGACCCGCCTGCATGTAAAACAAGCCTATTAATCCGTCTTTATTTGCCGGTTCTAACCAGCTTAACGATCGCGGCCTGGCCGGGAATGACGTAGCGGCCCTGCTGATCTTTTGGTGCATCTTTTACGATGTAACCGCTTGTTGCTGGTAAGTTCAATAAGGTTTCTGGCGTAAACGTGGGATGATCAACGCCCACATGCAACACGATCTCTTTGCTTTTCGTATCATAAATGAACGAATTGATCTGGCCGGCATCGGTGGTTAGCCAAAGTTTTTCTTCGGCAAGGAACACACGGCCTTTGGATGCAGTTTTCACCTCGACCTTTATCTGGTCTTTGTCTTGGCTTAAGCTACCGCTAAAGGCTAGCCAACCGAATTCTGGATGTCGAATGATATAGGTGCCGGAATTTACCGCATAACCATAAAATCCTGATCCGTAATCGCCCGATATCCCGTCGTTTGCCAAAGTAGACGGGTAGGAGTGGAAGGCGCCGGGTGCGAATCCGTCCTGTGTCACATTCGCCAAGGCACCCATCATACCGGCATGTCCCACCCGAAGGAGGTAAAAGTCCGTTGGGTTTTCCCGGTAGTCGGCCAACACCGGAATCGCATTCAAGGCCGATCCATAATGATGAATCTGCCGTTCGATACGTGCTAGCTTGCCCCCGTAAACAAAATCCCAGTATCTTCGGGCGCTACCGTTATAGCCCCAGTGCGGCACGGTAGGCATGTAGGCCAATATCGCGTTCAGCGTGACCTGTGCTTTCTCGTCGAATCCGAAATATTTAGACCAAACATACACCTCTTCTTGGCCGGTCGAGTCCCACGGCATTTCGCTTCCGAAAGGATAATTTAACGTCTTCCAGTGCAGCGCACGCTCTTTCATGAGGGCTTCTAGCTGCTGTGCCGACTCGATCAGTCCCTCCTTTTTGAGATCCATCAGGATCAATAAAAAGACACTACCCTCCATCTGGCCGAACTGGGCATAGTGCGGTGCCTTTTCGACCATAGCGACAGTCGTCTGAAACGCACGTTCGAGGTAGGTCTCCCACGGCTCTTCTGTTACCAATTGCCGGTAATTTCGAGCGAGACGATACAGCACCCAGTGCGCGGCTGCCACATGCGGGTAGTTGTACGAACGGCCGATATTGTCCGCCTCCTTTTTGGGCCATGCTGCCCAGGTCTTGTAATTGATGGCGTCGCTGTAGGTGCCTTTTGGAAAGGAATCAGGCTCATAGTAAAAGAGGCTTTTCACCACGCCGTATTTGTCCTTCCCTTCCTTATGCTGTATCCGGCCAAACATGGTCTGATGGGCAAATCGTTTCAACTTATTGATCTCTTCCACATTGGGTTGCAAAAGTTGCTTCATGATGGCTGCCAACCAGCTGGCGGCACCCGCCTCGTCGCTAAGGCCTGCAAACCAAGCATTTTGATGCTGTGTGACCGGACTTTTCGTTTCGTAATCGTACGTGATCACGGATGGCGAACGCCCAAAAGGATCGTTCGGGTTTTCGTACCATTGCGCTGTTGTCAAAAAGTGTCCCAAATCTTTGACGACCTCGTCTTCTGGTTTGATGACCTTGTACTGAATGGTCTGTACCAGTCCGTCGGCATACGTGATCTGTAAACGGGAGCGCCCCCAAGTATGGCCTTTCACGGTATAGCTCGCCCATTTTCCTGCCGTTTGGGGCCCTGCTTCCACCGATAAGGAACCCGAAGGGTAGATATCCATCTTCTTTATCTTTTTGCCATATTTTAAAAACAGTTTAGCGGGGTTGTCCATCGGTAGCAAGTAGCCTGGAGCGCCCACCGCAACAGGTCTATTTTGGCGGACCAGCTCTTCTTCGATTTGTTTAATACTAGGCGCCAACACAAAACGCACGGCGAAACTTTTCGATTCGCCGGGTTTCAACAGGGTTGATGTAGGCTCGTTCCATTGCTGCACGCCCTTCCAATCAGTTTCTGCGTAGGCTTTGCTATGGATCACCCACTCGTGAAAGCCTTCAAATGTGATGCTGCGCGGAGTAGGATCGCTATTGATGGGATTGTACGCCTCGAAAGCGGCGTTTTCCTGCGGCAAAACCAATAGGCTTGGTCCGCGACCATGTAGGCGGTTAACCTGCAGGTAGCCCGCATCTTTACCGATATAGGGGTCAAAGAATACATTGTCGGCATGGGCGCTGTCCAGATTCTTCCAGTCCATGTTGTTATTGAAGATCATGGGGATGCCCAATGCGCCGACTTCATAGCTTTCTTTTGTGCTGTTTTTGATGACAAAGCGTAAAACAAGGTCGCCGTCTTTATTTTCCCACACGCGGGTAACTTGCAGCGGAATGCCGCCTAAAGTGGGACGCATATCTGCAGCCGCCAGTGTTCTTCCCGAAACCCTAAGCGCACTCACCGGCTGGCGATCCTTCGCCGAAGAATAAGGGATCCAAGCGGACGAACCCACTTGGCGGATGGAGAGATTAATGTCCCCCAGATGAAAGAATTTATTCCGATCGCGCTTGTCCAACAGCTCGTCTGGCGTGTAGTCAAATTGTGCGTCGTCTTTCAGCTTCAGGGAAGCCACAGTTTGCGAGGCCGTCAGAAGCTGTAGGTTCAGTTTGGATAGTTGAAAGCTGTTGCTTCCTTTTTCGATGCCCAAGGTGGCGGGCTGCTTCTTTACCTGCTCCCAAAATGGGTTTTGTGCATATAGATCGCCGCAAAAAGGCGCCTGCAACAACATGAGGGCAAGAGGGAGGTGGAGTGCTTTACGCATATACATGATTTCTTTTCTATGTTAACTGAAGGTCGTTTTGTTAAGACTAGGTCAACTAAACTTAACAAAAGTAATTCGTTGCGATTGTTTTTTATTGTCGGATATTGGCTTTCATGCTGCAAAAATTAACCCAAATAGCTGCTGTTGATGGATGTGGAATGGACGGCCCGCGCTTTGGTTTCGTTCTTTTCTTTTTGAAGCGATGAAGGAAGGGATGTGAAGCATAAAGATATAAAGGAGATGTGAGAATGTGTTGCTTATATTTTAACCAAATATGACCTGATTTTCACTTTAATCTTCACGAGCCCTTGTTAATATTATCTTAATGTCGTAACTTTCATTCATACTAATCTGGAGTGTTAACAAAGATTACTCACGATCTAACAAGGTTCAATTATGAAAATGATTCAATTTAATGTACCCTCTCCAAAGGATAAGTCCGTTTATGTGCAGGAGGATAAGCTGTCAGACTTTTACCCTTATTTTCATAAACACGAAGAGTATCAATTCATGTGGATCGTAAAAGGCGAGGGCACGCTATTCCTCGCGGATAGTTTCCACCCTTTTCGAGCGGATGATATTTTTCTTTTAGGGCCTAACCAACCACACGTTTTCAAGCGAAATGCGGACTCATTGGAGCACACCGAGGTCGAGTCGGTATCCATATTCTTCAACTTAAAAGGATCGCTTTCCAGTTTGTTCCATATGCCGGAACTCGGTAGTATCCTGGCGTTTATTTTGCAGAACAATAATGGTTTTAAAGTTCCCAACACCTATACCGGTAGAATCAAACGTAGAATAGCTCTGCTGAAAAAAGCGGACACGATGGATCAGCTGCTCAGTTTTTTCTTTTTGCTCAAGGAGCTCAGTTTGGTGTCACACGAACTAAAACCCCTTTCGGTAACCACAGTGCTGAACAAGGACGATGGCTTCCTTCGCATTAACGAGGTGTGCCGTTATATCAAAGATAATTTTAGACGGGCGATCACGCTGGAAGAAGCTGCTGACCATGCAAACTTGACACCCCAGGCATTTTGCCGCTACTTTAAAAAGCATACGGGATTGACTTTTGTCAGTTACTTGAGCGAGCTGCGTATACAAGAGGCTTGCAAGCTCATTACATCGCAAAGATATGAAAGCATTGGGCTTGTTGCGTACAATTCGGGCTTCAATAGCATCACCAACTTTAACCGCGTTTTTCGCTCTGTAACGGGTTTTTCACCGAAAGAATACTACGGGCGTTACAAAAATAACGTGTAGCGCCAGCGAGGTGTTAAAATATGGTGAGTATTGATTAAATCTCGACTAGCAAATTACTCGAATAGGCCATAGTTTTGAAAAAAAACAATTATTATTTATGGCTAATTTAAATTGGAGTGGAATTTTCCCGGCGATGTTAACACCATTTCACGAAGATGGTGAATTAAACTTAGAAATGCTTTCGGTCAATATTGAAGCGCAGCTTGCTGCGGGAATTCATGGATTGATTTTAGCCGGATCTTTAGGCGAAGCAAGTACATTAACCACAGACGAGAAATTCGAGTTGTTAGCATATACATTGAAAGTGGTAAATGGCCGGGTCCCCGTATTGCTTAATCTGACAGAGAATACAACAAAGGCAGCCGTAGCGTTTGCAAAGCGGGCAGAGCAGGAAGGTGCAGATGGCTTGATGGTGCTTCCTCCGATGCGTTACAAAGGAGATGACCGCGAAGTCGTTGCTTATTTCAAAGCGATAGCGCAAGCCTCAGCATTACCTATCTTGGTGTATAATAACCCGGTTGACTATGCCACCTATATATCATTGGATATGTTCGAAGAGCTGTTGCAGGAACCTACCATCCAAGCGGTCAAAGAATCAACACGCGATTTAACAAATATTACCCGATTACGCAACCGCTTCGGCGATCGCTTAAAAATTCTTGGTGGCGTAGATACCATTTTCTTGGAGTCTATCGCACTGGGCGCAGATGGCATCGTAGGAGGGTTGGTAGATGCTTTTCCCAAGGAAACCTACGCGATTTACGACTTGGTAAAAAAAGGTGAATTAGAAAAAGCACTGGAAATCTATAGGTGGTTTATGCCACTTTTGGAACTTGATATCCACCCTAAGCTCGTGCAATACATCAAATTAGCGGCAAGTAAAGTAGATCTCAGCACGCCGTTTACCCGAGCTCCTCGGTTGGAACTTGTGGGGGAAGAAAAAGAAGCAATTACTAAAATAATCGACGATGCATTAGCATCAAGACCTCAACTTTAATTTTATGCGTATTGATATGTCCAATGAACAAATCCATGCTATCGTTCAAGATTCTTTAATTGGATACCAGTATTTACAACAAATTTCGCTGGCAGAGCGTGCTGCATTGATGCACGCCATTGCCGACGAGATTGAGGCCTTGGATGACGAGCTTATCCAAACCGCCCATGCCGAATCGGCGCTCCCCTTGCCTCGACTACAGGGCGAAAAAGGACGGACTGTCAACCAATGGCGATCTTACGCCAACGCCGTGAAGAGCGGAATTTATGCCGAAGCCCGTATTGATAAGGGCGATGGTGCCGCAAAGGCTGATCTTCGAAAATATAACAAAGGGATAGGGCCAGTCGCCGTTTTCGGCGCGAGCAATTTCCCTTTTGCTTTTTCCACGGCCGGTGGCGATACCGCTAGCGCGGTGGGAGCCGGCTGCTCGGTTATTTTTAAGGAACATCCCGGCCATCCGAATACTTCGAAAATCATGGCGGATGCGATAGCGCGCGGCATCGCTAAATTTGGTGCTCCTGCTGCAGTGTTTGGCTACGTTGAAGGCGGATCCAACGCTGTAGGTGAAGCGCTGGTGCTTCATCCGGCAATTAAAGCAGTGGCTTTTACCGGTTCTTTCCGCGGGGGCAAAGCCTTGTTCGATTTAGGTGCGCAGCGCCCAGAACCGATTCCGGTTTTCGCGGAAATGGGTAGTGTAAACCCCGTGTTTGCACTGCCAGGCTATTTAGCGGAGAACTTGGACGCTTTCGCCACACAGTACGTAAGTTCCCTGACATTGGGCGTTGGCCAATTCTGTACCAACCCGGGTCTGCTCGTTGCGGTGAAAAGTCCGGCACTTGAAGTCTTTAAGGAACGCTTGGAAACCGAGGTTAAAAAAGTATCGGAAGCGACGATGCTCCATGAAGGCATTGCAAAAGCCTACACGCAGGCAAAAGACAAGTTGGCTAGCCAGTCCGATGTGGCGCTCGTTGGGGAGGGGCTTTCGTCCGATTCCAGCCAAGCCGTAGCGGCTCTTTACACAACCTCAGGAGCTTCATTTTTGGCGAATGCTGTCTTGGGCGAGGAAGTGTTTGGACCAACGGGCCTTTTGATCGAATGCGAAGACGAAGAACAGCTGACGGCAGTATTGCTAGCGCTGGGTGGCCAGTTGACAATTACCTTTGCCGCTACCGTTACGGATATTCAGCAACATGCTGGCTTGTTTGCCATGGCGCAGGAGAAATGTGGACGTTTGCTTTTCAATGGTATGCCTACCGGTGTAGAGGTAGTTTATGCCATGCAGCATGGTGGCCCTTTCCCTTCAACCACCGATAGCCGTTTTACCTCCGTTGGCCCAGATGCCGTAAAACGCTTTCTACGCCCGCTGAGTTTCCAAAATTGGCCGAACGAGTTTCTACCATTGGAGCTTCAAGACGAGAATCCCTTAGCTATCGAGCGGATCGTTGACAACAACAGAACCGTCGATTAGCCGATATATCCCGATCCGCAACATAGGGGCAGGGAGGAGGCTTCGAGAAAGTCACTTGGCCCTATGCTGCTATCGGCTCTTTTAGCAGATTAGTAAGCAAATGAAAAAAACATTTTTTTGTATAGACTCCCATACATGCGGTTGTCCTGTTCGCTTGGTAGCAGGGGGCGCGCCACTTCTTCATGGAAACTCCATGATGGAGCGACGTTTGCATTTTATGGAAGAGTATGATTGGATCCGTAAAGGACTGATGTTCGAGCCGCGAGGCCATGATATGATGAGCGGAAGCATGCTTTATCCTCCGGTGGATGCTGAAAACGATGTTGCCGTGCTCTATATCGAAACAAGCGGCTGCCTTCCTATGTGTGGGCACGGCACGATTGGTACGGTAACGATCGCTATTGAAGAAGGTTTGGTTATTCCGAAAGTGCCCGGCAAGCTACGCTTGGAAACACCAGCAGGCTTGGTGTTGATCGATTATAAGCAAGTGGGCGAGAAAGTGGAGACGGTAAAGTTAACCAATGTAAGGTCCTTTTTGCACAGCGCAGATCTAGTTATCGACTGTCCTGATCTGGGTGAAATACGAGTGGATGTCGCCTATGGAGGGAATTTTTACGGCATCATCGATCCACAGGCCAATTTTGACGACATCAGCGCTTTTACAGCCAGCCAGTTGATCCATTATGGAAAGATCATCCGTCGTCTGTTGAACGAGAAATATGAATTCATTCATCCAGAGGATGTAAATATTCATGGATTGAGCCATATACAATGGACGGGCAAGCCCGTGAAGGAAAACTCTTCCGGTCGCAACGCCGTACTGGTGGGTGAAAATGCCCTTGATCGTTCTCCCTGCGGAACAGGTACTTCAGCACGTATGGCGCAATGGTACGCAAAAGGTAAGCTGAAACCGGGAGAGGCGTTTATCCATGAAAGCTACATTGGCTCCCAGTTTACCGGAAAGATCGAGGATACGGTAACGGTTGCTGGAAAGCCGGCTATTATCCCTTCTGTAGAAGGTTGGGCACGGATTACCGGCTACAACACCATTATTATCGATGATAACGATCCTTACAAAGAAGGATTTCAAGTAATGTAATTGTAAATAAACAAGAAGAAGCGTAACGTGGAAACAAATAAGGGAACCGTGGTGGTTATTGGTGCTGGGATAGCGGGGCTGTCATCAGCTTTTTATTTAGTGCAGGAAGGATGGAAGGTCGTCGTTCTGGAAAAAAACACGCTGGAAGACAACTGTTCTTATGGTAACGCGGGGATGATCGTTCCGAGCCATTTTACGCCGCTGGCGGCACCCGGCATTGTTGCACAGGGTATAAAATGGATGTTCGACAGCAAAAGTCCGTTTTATGTCCGACCCAATCTGAGCTGGAATTTGGTAGACTGGGGATTGAAGTTTTTAAAACATGCCAATAAAGCACATGTCGATCGCCATGCCGAAGCCATCCGCGACCTCAACCTGTACAGCAGTGGCTTATACAATGGGCTGGCGGAAACACCTGGTTTTGATTTCGAGCTCGAGCAAACGGGCATTATGATGCTCTACAAAAGTAAGGAAGTACAGCATGAAGAAATTGAATTAGCAAAGCGTGCGCAGGATTTGAACCTGGACGTCGATATCTTGAATGCTCAAGAGGTGCAAGCCTTGGAGCCCCAGCTGAAGCTCGATGTTCTGGGCGCAGCGTTTTACAAATGTGACGGCAAACTGTATCCGCCTAAATTGATGCAGCAGTTGATCGATTTCCTGAAGGCCCGCGGCGTAGCGTTCCATACGCAAACCGCCGTAACCAGCTTTGTGCGATCTTCACAAAAAGTAAAAGAGGTGCTGACAACAAAGGGGAGCTTTGCCGCTGATGAAGTGATTGTGACGGCCGGAGCATATCTGCCGCAATTGACCTCCAAATTGGCGCTGAAAACGCCGTTGATGCCGGGTAAAGGCTACTCCTTTATGTACAGCCCCGAAGAAAACAAAACATTGAAACATGCAGCGCTGCTTTTGGAAGCGCGTGTGGCAGTGACGCCGATGAATGGCCAGATCCGCTTTAGCGGCACTATGGAACTGGGATCGGCCAACGATGCCATCTATAGCAACCGGGTAAAGGGTATTGTAGAATCCATACCGAAATATTTTCCCGAGCTGGATGTAGCCTATCCGGAAGACAAGATATGGTTTGGCTATCGTCCATGCCCGCCTGATGGCCTTCCCTATTTGGGGCGGATGGCTAAATTGTCCAATGTCACGATTGCTGCAGGAGGCGGCATGATGGGACTCAGCCTTGGTCCTGCCTTCGGAAAGGCCGTGGCCGATATATTGGCCGGTAGAAAAACCGAAACCGATATCAGCGCTTTCAGTCCGGATAGATTTGATTGAAAAAATACATAACCTCTGCAAATGATGACATCGATACGCAAACGAACCAGAAATTCAGTCCTCTGTCTTTCCCTACTCTTTTCCTACCAAATGGCCACTGCACAAAATGAAGACCTGTATGCACATACCACGCCGATAGAACCAATCATCGTCCAATACGGGCATGATGTGCAGGCGATAAATTATTTCTATGGCCCCATGCCCAAAGGTTGGGGAAACCAATATGCAGCAGCGTCTCCCGAACAAATCCAGCGCTTACTAGCCCTTGATCAATCTTACCTCGACAAGCTCGAAGCTTTTCCTTACCAAAAATTGGAAACCGGTGGTCAGGTCGATTTTGTTTTGCTCAAGCGCAAGGTGAAGCAGGATATGGAAGAACTGCAGGGTAAAAAGCAGACGTATGAAAGGCTGGCAAAGTTCCTGCCTTTCGACAAGGCAATTTACGACTTGGAGAAATTGCGAAGAAGGGGTACGGTTATCGATGGCGAGGCGATCGCAAAGACGCTTGACCAAGCGGCTAAAAGTGTGGACAAGGCACAGGCAGAGCTAGGATCAGTGAAATCCTTACCGTATCAAGATGTCAATTTTTTAAAGGAGACGCTACATTCTTTGAAGCTACGCCTGTCTAGTGCTTACGACTTTTACAATGGCTACGATCCGATGTTCTCCTGGTGGGGTCCGGCGGCCTATAAAAAGTTGGTTGAAAAAATAGATGCCTACGTCGAGGTGTTAAGTGGCAAAAGTGACTGGAAAGTATTTGACGATGGCAGCATGATCGGCGGAACGCCAATTGGGCGTAAAGAATTAAACAAGCAGTTGAAAGATGAGATGATCGCCTATACGGCGGACGATCTACTTCGGCTAGCCGACCAAGAGTTTGCTTGGTGTGAGGCGGAACTGCTCAAGGCGTCGAAAGAAATGGGCTTTGGCAACGATTGGAAGGCGGCACAAGAGCAGGTGAAAAACTCCTATGTGCCGGTGGGCCATCAGCCCGAGCTAATCTTAAAATTGTATGATGACGCGCAACAGTTCATCCAAAAAAATGAGTTAATGGATATCCCTGCCCTGGCTGATGAAACTTGGGGGATGATTATGATGACCCCAGAGCGTCAGTTGGTGAATCCATTTTTCACCGGGGGGCGCGAAATCAGTATCTCCTATCCTACAGATGGGATGACGCAGGAGCAGAAGCTGATGAGCATGCGGGGCAACAATCCCTACTTTTCAAGAGGTACCGTACAGCATGAGCTTAACCCTGGCCACCATCTACAGTACTTTATGAACAGAAGGCATAAGCCTTATCGCGAACGGGCCTTCAATACGCCTTTTTGGACGGAAGGCTGGACCTTATACTGGGAACTACTGCTATACAGCAAGGGGTTTGCTCATACCCCAGAGGAACGTATAGGCATGCTTTTCTGGCGTATGCACCGTTGTGCACGTATCACCTTTAGTATCAAATTCCACTTGGGTGAATGGACACCCCAGCAATGTGTGGATTATCTAGTGGATAAGGTAGGTTTCGAAACCGCCAATGCACATGGTGAAGTGAAACGCTCATTCGAAGGTGGTTACAGTCCGCTATACCAATTGGCTTATTTGGTGGGTGGCCTGCAGTTGATGAGTATCAAAAATGAACTGGTTGATAGCGGTAAGATGTCTTACAAGCAGTTTCACGATCAAGTGATCAAAGAAAACTACATGCCCATGGAGATGCTGCGCGCCATCATGACCAAGCAAAAACTCTCCGCGGATCATGAAGCGGCCTGGAAATTTTATAAATTCAACAGATAGCATCCATGGCAGATACGAAGCATACGTTTCATAAATCAATGGGTCTGTTGGATGCGACCATGCTGGTCGCAGGCAGCATGATCGGATCGGGGATATTTATAGTGTCGGCTGATATCGCTCGGAATACCGGATCGGCAGGCTGGATGATGCTAATTTGGGTCATATGCGGATTTATGACACTGACGGCTGCCCTAACCTACGGGGAACTGAGTGCCATGTTCCCAAAAGCAGGCGGACAGTATGTGTATCTGCGAGAAGCATACAACCCGCTTGTCAGTTTTGTGTTTGGCTGGACCTTTTTTGCCGTCATCCAAACAGCGACAATCGCTGCCGTAGGGGTAGCCTTCGCCAAGTTTACCGCTTACCTGTTTCCCGTTTTGGATGAGGATGTGTACCTTCTTGTTTTGGGCGATTACCACATATCTTCGGCGCAATTGCTATCCATCACCGTCATTATTCTGTTGACGTTCATTAATTCCCGTGGGATCAATAGTGGAAAGACTGTTCAAACGACGTTGACCCTCGTCAAGATCATCAGTCTGCTCCTGCTCATTTTGTTCGGGTTTTTGGCGCTAAAGTATGAAATTTGGAAGATCAACTGGTTGGAGGCAGATATTTGGAACCTCCGACGCCTAAATTTTGATGGCTCCTTTGAAGATTACAGCACCTTTGGTGCGTTCGGTGCGATATCTGCCGCTTTGGTGGGGGCGCTGTTCAGTAGTGATTCCTGGCACTCGTCGTCATCAGTGGCCGGAGAGATTAAAAATCCGCAGCGTAACATCGGTCTAAGTTTAGCTTTGGGAACCACGATTGTGACCGTCATTTATATCCTGACCAACCTGATGTATACCGGGGTGCTGGATCTGCACCAAATGGTCAATGCGCCGAAAGATCGGGTGGCTATGAGTGCAGCGCAAGAGATTTTTGGACCAGTTGGAATAACCATAATCGCCGTGATGATCATGATCAGTACATTTGGTTGCAATAATGGCATCATTCTGTCGGGTGCACGGGTATATTATTCGATGGCGCAAGATGGATTGTTCTTTAAGAAAGTGGGGACACTAAATAAAAATGCGGTTCCGGCCTATGCGCTATGGATCCAATGTTTGGTGGCCTGCCTTTGGTGCCTGAGCGGTAAATATGGTGATCTTTTGGATATGATTACTTGTGTGGTCGTCGTATTTTATGTTTTAGCCGTGGCGGGTGTCATCCGCCTGCGTTATACACGCCCTGATTTGGAAAGACCCTATAAAGCGTTTGGCTACCCCGTGTTGCCTATTATCTATATCCTGATGGGCGCGGCTTTTATCGTGCTTATGTTGGTATATAAACCCAATTATACGGTGCCCGGCATCTTAATCGCATTGGCTGGTGTTCCGATTTTCTATTTCGTTAACAAGAAGCAAAAGAATCATGAACAATAAATATTTTCTACTCCTCGTTTTCCTTATCGGAACGGCCGGTATTTCTGTCGCACAGGGTACTGCCGACGATTATAAGCGTGCACAGGAGCTTCGAGGTAAAATCAGCAATAAACTCTACGACGTTCCTACGCAGATAAAATGGAACGACGCCGGAACATTGTTCTGGTATGAAAAAAATACCTCGACAGGCAAAGATTTCGTTTTGGTAGATCCCATAGCGAAAACGAAAACGCAACTTTTTGATCTTAAAGTTTTGACGGCTGCCTTGCAAACCGAAGTCGGTAAAACTGTGGACGAGCGGGCCCTTTCGACTGAACGCATGGCCCTAGTGGATAAAAACCAACTCGAGTTTGAGTATGATGGCTACAGTTGGACATGGAACAGAACGGAATCCACGCTCCAAAAAAAGGAAGAGGTGAAACGCGATCGTCGCGGAGGCTATTGGGGACAGCGCTATGACGATAGCAAAGCCGAGCCCATAGCATCACCGGATAAATCACAGATAGCCTACATCAAGAACAGCAATATCTATGTAGCCAAGAAAGCAGATCCAAAATCTGAAAGACAGCTTACTTTTGACGGGAGCACAGGCGAATACTACGCTGCCCACTTGCACTGGTCGCCTGATGGTAAGAAAATTGCAACGAGTAGAGTGCGGAAGGCGGAAATAAGGGTGTTGACCTTGTTGGAATCCTCGCCGTCTGATCAACTGCAACCCAAACTACAAACCCGTGATTATCCCAAGCCGGGTGATGCTTTATCGCAGTATTGTCCTGTTATATTCAATCTGGAAAAGGATACGCTATTTCAAACCGACAAGACGTTGATCGATAACCAGTTTTCGGTGAGTCGAATTCAGTGGCGCGAGGATAGTCGCGCGATTACTTTCGAGTTTAACAAACGCGGACACCAGCAATATGCTGTGGTTGAACTGGATGCTAAAGTCGGTAAGACGCGCTACGTAATCAATGAAACCAATAAAACTTTTATTGATTATAGTGGTAAGCGTTATCGTCAAGATGTGCAGGATGGGAAGGAAATTATTTGGACGTCCGAGCGTGACGGTTGGAATCATCTTTACCTGTATGACGGACAGACCGGACAGGTTAAAAAACAAATTACCAAAGGGGAATGGGTGGTGCGCCGTGTGGTTTCTGTCGATGAAAAAACGCGCGAAATCGTGCTGGAGGGCAGTGGCCGGGTGAAAGGGCAAGATCCCTATTTCATACAGTACTATAGCGTTGATTTCGATGGTAGAAATTTTAAGGAACTGACCGCCGAGAATGCGAATCACACGGCCTATTTTAACGTAGGAAACAACTATTTCGTCGATGTATTTTCGCGGATCGACCAAGCGCCAAAAGCCATTTTGCGCGACAAGGATGGAAAGGCAATCATGGAACTGGAAACGGCAGATGAAAAAGCGCTGCTCGCTGCCGGCTGGAAAGCACCTGAGGTGTTTACGTCCAAGGCGCGCGATGGAAAAACGGATATTTGGGGTATCATCATTCGTCCGACAAATTTCGATCCGCAAAAGAAATACCCTGTGATAGAATATATATACGCCGGGCCGCACAGCTCGTTCGTGCCGAAAACCTACATTCCAAACCCTAGCGGTATGCAGGAGCTCGCCGAACTTGGTTTCATCGTCGTGCAGATCGATGGTATGGGAACTTCCAACCGTTCCAAAGCATTTCAGGATGTCTGCTGGAAAAATCTGAAAGATGCCGGTTTTCCGGATCGTATCCTTTGGATGAAAGACGCTGCAAGAAAGTATCCCTATATGGATATCGAGCATGTGGGTATCTATGGTACCTCAGCAGGAGGGCAAAGTTCTACTGCTGCGGTATTGTTCCATCCCGAATTTTATAAAGTTGCCGTCTCTTCGTGTGGATGCCATGACAATCGTATGGATAAAATATGGTGGAACGAGCAATGGATGGGCTGGCCTATCGGACCCGAATATGCCGCGTCATCCAATATCGAGCATGCATCCAACTTGGAAGGTAAGCTGATGCTTATCGTAGGCGAGCTGGATGACAACGTCGATCCGTCTTCCACCTACCAGTTGACCGACGCGCTGATCAAAGCCAACAAGGATCACGAGCTGATCCTCGTGCCCGGCATGGGACATTCGTCCGGAGGCGATTATGGCGAGAAGAAGCGGAGAGATTTTTTTGTCAAACATCTGCTAGGGGCTAATCCGCCTGCATGGAATAACCCTGTCAAATAGTCGTCTTAAAGACTTCATGTTTAGGCTTAGTAAAAGAAAACAGGAAGCAATGGTTGCAATATAGCGCCGAGATATGCAATAGCTTCTTTGCCATAATGATCTAGTCAACCCTACATCATAACCCGAAGCCACCTCGCAATGTGCAGGTGGCTTTTTTGCTATAATAATACGTGTCAATCTAACAGCTAAAATCTGGTAATGAGTAGACAAAATCCGACTGAAATCTAGGCCTGCCATCCGCTAAATTTGGTTAACAGCGACGTAACTTGTCCGTTAGAAAAGCAGTTAGCCCTGGCGCGAACTACCCATGTAGGGTGGACGCGCCACACGACCGAAGTTCCAGAGGTGTTGCGTGTTAGCAAACCTATCTAAATCCAATTAGGCATATGCAGGAATATGTCCAAGAAGAATGCAGTTCGATTGATTTAATCCAAAATAACTATGAAAAATAGAATACAAAGCGTTGTTATGTGGTGTATGTTGGCCAGCATAATTTTGTCGGTGGCATGCAGTAAAAATTTGCTTTCGCCAACACAGGAAGAGCCTGTTGAAGAGGAGGTGGTCGATCCGGATTCGTTGGATATTTATAAGCCTACTGAATTTGCCAACATGGATTTTAATAACAGCGCAAGTACCTGGTCGAATAGCAGGAGCCGAGAATCTCAACATTTCATGGTGTACTGGGGTGCCGGCTATGGAACGCACGATCCAAATTCGGCGGATGTTCCCGAGGCATATCGGGTCGATATCGATGATCTGTTGGCCAAGGCCGAACAGTTTTATGCGATCAACATCGATCGCTTGAAATTTGCCGAACGTGGTGTGGGAAAGTCTAACCTGGACAAATACAAAATGATGATCTTTCTGCATTACACGACCGATTGGATGGCTTACGGTGGCGGATACGACGATGTCATTGGTGCACTTTGGATTAATCCAGCGACCTGTAAACCCGTTGGTTCGACAATTGCCCACGAAATAGGCCATAGTTTTCAATATCAGGTATTCGCTGATCTGAAAGGCGGACACGGCTTTCGATATGGTTTTGGCGGAAACGGCGGCAATGGCTTTTGGGAACAGACCGCGCAATGGCAAGCATTTCAATCCTACCCGGAGGAAGCCTTCTCTTCCCATAATTTTACGGTCTATACCGAAAACTATCATCGTCATATCCACCATGAGGGCCAACGGTATGCCAGTTATTTCATGCATTGGTATTGGGCAGATAAGCATGGCATCGATATAATAGGCCGCATTTGGCGCGGCGCATTGCAACCCGAAGACCCTATCCAAGCCTATATGCGTATTACCGGAATCAATGTCAACCAATTGAATAACGAGATTTATGAGGCTGCTTCCCATTTTGTAACGTGGGATTTAAATAGTATCCGGGAATTTGGTGAGGACTATGTCGGCAAGCATACCCATAAATTTACGAGGCAACCAAATGGAAGCTACCGTGTGGCATACGAACGCTGTCCTGGAACCACCGGCTATAATGTTATCCCCTTGGAATTGCCTGCTAGCGGTACGCAGGTTAGCGCAGCATTTAAAGGCTTACCAAATGCGACGGGTTTTAACACGGTAGATGCTAGCCGCGCAGGATGGCGTTACGGGTATGTAGCTTTATTGAGCAATGGTACGCGGGTGTATGGCGATATGGCACAAGGAACAGAAAATAACATTAACTTCACCATTCCTGCGAATTGCGAAAAGCTTTGGTTTGTCGTTACGGGCGCCCCCTCTATCTATCAACCACATGCTTGGGACGACGTGGAAAGCAACGATGAACAATGGCCATATGAAGTGAAATTCACCAATACTTCCATCGTAGGTTTTATTGATGTTGGTGCACAGCCGCAAGATATAACCTTCAACTATGACGTGAATTTTGCAGCTAGCGCTACCGAATATGCCGGGGCACAGGTAGCGGTGAATGCCACCCAGTTGGGGCAAGCTTTGGCAATACAGCCTACCGATGTGGCCGCGCTGTTGTCCAGTGGAACGTTAAAATTCTATGCCTTGGAGCCTAATGGAAATCTAAATGCTACGACAACAGCCAACGGCTATGGGCACTGGTTCAATGCGGCAGGCAACGTCACCACTTGGGGCAACAGTTCTGCTCTTTTCTCGGAATTTAATGCCAGCAATTTGACGTTTTCCATCGGACAGTATCCAGCGGTGTTAAGTCAAGGTAGCCAGTATACGATTAAGCAAGCTTTGGAATACACCTACGGCACAAACCAAAAAGCGCGGGCAACTTTTGTCTTCAAAGTGACTGTGCAGTAGCACGGTCTAATACATGCTGCATGGAGCCAAAATCTTGGGGGTGCCAAAGCAATCCCCAAGACTTATACCCTTGTTTATCAGCATGCTCTTCTTCCTCCGGTTGTTGCTTGGTCAATATCTGATTGCGCTTGGTTAAGATGTTCTAAGCAATCGCCGGGCTGATTGGTTAATTTAGCAGGTCAATACTACCTATATATGATTTTGCGATACATACTTTCCACTATCTATACCTGTTGCGCAAGCATCGCCGTATTTGCGCAAACGTCGGCATCCCACCTTTCGGCGAATGCGGGCAACCCCATTTTGCCCGGATATTTTGCAGATCCTACCATCAAGAAAATTGGTGATACCTACTATATGTATGCGACAACCGATGGCAATGGCGGTGGTTTTGGTCCATCGCAGGTGTGGGCTTCCAAAGATTTTGTGCATTGGGCCATACAGCCCATGAATTGGCCAAATACACATTGGTATTGGGCTCCAGATATGACCAGGGGTTATGATGGACGTTACTACTTGTATTACAGTCAGCCCGTAGAGCTTTTTGGCGCCGTTTCCGATACACCGGTTGGGCCTTGGACATCACTGGTGGAAGGTGATAAGGCCTTTGTGCCCAATTATATGATTCCCGGGGCGATCACATTGGACGGACAGACATTTACGGATGATGACGGCAAGATCTATATGTTTTGGGGAACATGGGGCATCTATCCCGATCATGGCTGTGCCGTCGGGCTGATGAACGCCGATATGAAGTCCTTCGAACGCATCGAGCTGATTCCGAACACAATCGCCAAAGATTACTTCGAAGCGCCCATCATGTTTAAGCGTTGTGGAATCTACTACCTCCTTTATTCTTCGGGGCATTGTGAAGACGATAGCTACAGGGTGCAGTATGTGAAAAGTAAAGCAGGGCCCTTTGGCCCCTACGAATATCCAGCAGGAAATCCCATTTTGGTAACCAACGGAGACGGTACTATTCACGGGCCTGGACACAACGGTATCTTGGAAGAAAACGGCAAGTACTATATCGTTTACCATCGACATAATAATCCGCATTCGGGCGGCGGCTTTCACCGGCAGGTAGCTGCCGATGAACTGTTCTTTGATGACAACGGCGACATTAAAAGCGTCGTGCCCACGCACCAGGGAATAGGGTTATTGGCGACCGACACACGTCCTGTGCAAGATATTGCATTTGGGAAATCGGTAACGGCTTCTTCGTCTTACAGCGACGATTTCCAGGCAGCCTATGCGGTGGACAACAACAATGGTACATTATGGCGGGCCAAAAATAATAGTGGATCGGCTTGGCTACAGGTTGATTTGGGTAAAGTAGAACCCGTCAAGACGGTCTTGTTGGAGATGGAGTATCCGACGTATGCCTACCAATACCGGATTGAGGTGTCTGACGACGGAAAAAAATGGACAACTTTCAGCGATAATAGCCAGAACAATAAATGGGCCAGCCCGATCATCGCAAAGGCCGATGCAAAGGGGCGTTTCGTACGGGTCACGATTGCTCATACGCAGCTGGCGGGTTTACCACGCGGCATCTGGAATGTCAAGGTGTATAGCAGCCAGCTGGCGGAAGAAACCATATGGTCGGATCCGCAAAACATGCCGCCAATTGTTGAAACGTCCGGATCGTCCTTGGTTTTGCTGCAGGCATCAAATTACCGGGAGGGGGACGAGCTTAACGCGATAACAAACAAGGGTACCATAGCAGGAGAATGGAAAGCATCGTCACCTATATGCGTTAAAAATTATCAGGGAAAGCCTGCCTTTTACTTCGATGGATCAAACAGTTTATCGAGCGAGTTTGCTGTGCCAGCATGTCTGGATGGCAATGCATCCTTTACGTTTAGTGCTTGGGTGAACAATCCACGTGTAGCACGTGTAGAACCCATACTGACTTGGTCTAGGCCCGGGCATGACCTGACCTTGGCTTCGGTAGGCTATGGCCATGATCCGGCGAGAGGAGCGGTTCAGCATGGTGGATGGGCAGATATGGCTTTTCCAGAGCCTCCCACCGAAAATGCTTGGCATCACCTTGTGGTGAGCTTTGACGGCTATATGGAACGGATGTATCTAGACGGCAAACTCGTGAAGGAACAAAACAAGATGTTGTTCGTTCGCCATGCCGATCGGTTCACGATTGGCGGATCTGGAGAAGAATTTTTTAGTGGTTACCTAGCCGATATACAGTTGTCAGAAGCAGCCTGGCCGGCGGATAAAGTTCGGCAAGTCTATCAAGAACAGGAAGCGGCGCACGGTATATTTGCGCTGGAAACGGCCGATGGGGCTTTGGGTCCGCTGGAAAGCCTAGCCGTTTTTGCACAGGGTGAATCGGCAGAAGCCCGTGCTTCGCTGGAAAATGGTCGCCTTGACGTGGTGCATGGTCGTGTAGGCCTGCTAAGCAAGTCGCTGAAGGTGCCTGGTCTCGGGAAGATGCTGCTCGAAAAAGCTTTCCTGCTAGAGTTAGATGTTTTTATGGATGGTTCTTGGAAACAGATACTTGGATGTAAATCAGGCGAGGGATTTTGTTTCTACGAAAATGGGAAGGAAAGGAAAGGTGTGCGTTTAGCGGACTATCTCGAGCTAATCGACGATGAGTTGGTGTTGGAGAAGGGAGCGGCGCTCCATGCTTTGCGCATCCATGCAGACACCGCAGGTCCGGATCGCGCAGGATCCATGTATGCCAGCTGGAGGCGAAAAAGCGATGGACGTTTTGTGAGCCAAACCATAAAAACAGATATACGTCCCTATCGGATCAACGCCGATCACGTGTTTGCGGAAGTGAAGCCACTGAACAGGCTCGTCAGTTATGCATTCCATTATGGCGGACAAAGTTCTGGATGGCAACAGCAGCCTTTTTATCTTTTCCGAAAAGTAGACGGTAATGGTCTGATCGAAGTCAAGGTAAAAGATATCTATGGGAATGTTGGGAAGACCATCCAAGTAAAGCCCTCTTCCGTTGCAGCACGGGATATCTTGCAGGGCAAAACAAAGCCTATCGGAAATACGGACAATACGTTTGCCTTTTGGGATGGTCTCGCACAGCCCGTGGATCACGATAGCACCGCTTGCATGATTTCCGAAAAGGATGCTGTGTGGCGTTTGGCATCAAAGGACACGAAATGGGGCCTGAAGGGATGGAATGGTCCTTTTTTATATAAAGAGCTAACGGGCGACTTTACGGTAGAGGTACAGCTTGCTGATGTCGCGGGCCTTTCCAGTAGTACACGTACATCCAGTGAAGCCGGACTGATGATACAAGATGCTGCCGATACAACTGCATACCTTAATAACACGATTTTGACGGGCTGGAATCTAGGTAATCTAGTACGTAATATGGGCGATCGCCGGTATCAGGAACTCCACACCGGAAGCGGAATAAACTTCGATCCGTTTTTGCAGATTCAAAAGGTCGGCGCTCGTTTTTATTTGCGTAGCTCCAAGGATGGCGAGCAATGGACGAATCTGCCCGGCAGCCCCTTCGTCAGGGAGGATCTGAGCGATACATCCCTTCGCGTAGGCATCTACCAAGTGGCCAACAACAATCAATTGGGGTTTGGTGTCTTCAAGGACGCCAAGATTTGGAAGTAACGTTTACCGAAGAGGCACTGAAGCAGATCGCCAAGAAAACGCTTGACAAGGTTAAAAAGGCATGTGTAGGGAAGATTGATCCGAATGATGATGTTTTTTAAAGAAATAAAGTATTAAATCAAACTTGATTTGCGGTAAACCGTGGTAGCGGCCAGCAGGAAGCTTTTATAATCTGCGGCACCGCTGTCGCTCTTTTTATCCATGAGTTCAACCAATAATTCGAAGGCCAATTTCGCCATTTCCTGTGTGGGCTGCTGAATGGTAGATAGGGCAGGAGCGAGATAATCGGCCAGGTTTGTGTTTGTGAATCCGATGACTGCAATATCTTCCGGTATGCGTATCGCCAAAGACCCCAATACACCCAAAATTTTAATGGAGAGGGTATCTGTTCCGCTCACAATGGCATCTGGTAGTAGGTTTTTATCTTTTAGCTCCCCTAGTCTAGTTTTCAGCTCTTCGTCAATGGCTTGGTTCGGATCCTGATAATCGACATAGATAATGTATTCTTCTAAAAATGCCACCCCATGATTGAGTAAGGCATTTTTATAGCCACGTATCCGGTCTTTGGTATTTCCGATATCTTTTCCACATAAAAAAGCGATCCGCTTACGGCCCTTTTTCAGCAGTGTTTCCGTTGCTTGGTAAGTTTCCATGCTGTTATGGATACCTATTTTATGTGTTTGCAACCCATGTTGTATGCGATCGAAGAGAATGATAGGGCAGCCGTTCAGGTGCATGTCTTCCAATAATGCGACATTCGAATTTTCATGTGCCGGTGAAATGATGATGCCGGCTACATTCTGCTGTCGAAGAAATAGCAATGCTTCTTTCTCCATGGCTTCTTGATTTTGGGTTTGAAACGGCACTAATGTATAATTCGATGGCAAGGCAACCCTATACAATTCGTCGATAAACTCCAAAAAGAAAGGACTGGAAAGAAAGGGGATCACGACACCGATTAGGTTGGTTTTACCCGTTTTTAAGTTTTTGGCGAAGGTGTTGGGCCTGTAGTTATGTTTTTTAGCATAAGCCAATACCCGGTCCTTCGTTGCGCGTTTTATTTCATGGCTGTCATTCAACGCGCGCGAAATTGTGGCAGGCGATAAATCTAAGGCTTTAGCTATTGATTTTATGGTGACTTCACTCATGGTTCAAACACTGTAAAGTGATAAATTTATCAAAATTAATTCGTATTCCATAAGCGCCGATCAAGAACGGTAATAATTAATGTTTTTTAAACGTTTATGTTGTTTATCGGTAGCCAGAAGACCGACATTAAACCGAATAGGTCGACTTCGTCGCGCGTACTACTTACAGATAGTATTAAACATACAGTTTCGCGGTATTGCCTTGGGATGATACGGATCCCACCGTTGGGATTGATGAGAATGGACAGGCTTATTTCCTGTATAGATGACCGCGGAAGGCATTCTGAAGTAAGCCGCATGGCGAGCTGCTCGCCAATGTTGGTCTAATTTTTGCAAAAAGACTGCTATGGGAAAAAGAATAATAACGATCATGATGTTGGCCTGTGCCATGCTATTTACGTTTTCATCGTGTTATACACATGGGCCGAGGCACGGACATGTTCCGCCTGGCCACGCAAAGAAAATACATAGAAGTAAATCGGCAAAGCGCTATGCACCCGGGCAACACAAAAAAAAGAAAGGCAAAAAAGGACGTTCGTCAAGCCGAAATGAAACGCTATTTCCGTCTAGACGGTAATACGGCTATTGTTAGGAAATTGCAGATGCGCCCCTTTGTTTATTTGGGGCGCATCTGCTGTATAAAAGTCTTTTAGTTCGCTAAGAATGGGGCGATTTTCGGTTTATTTTCATAGATTAGTTCTGTAAACACTAATGCGCATACTATGTTGAAAAAATATCTAGGATATGGCCTTGTGGCCGTTCTTTCTGCGGGTAGCTTTGCTGCCTGCAACGAGTCGTCGAAAGACACGAAGCAAGAAGAAGAAGTGCATAATCCGGCATCCCAGACCATTCCAGCAGAAGCGGAGGGTTTGCTTGGACGTTGGGATCTAACGGTCGACAAAGACGGAAAGAAAGCGCCATCGTGGTTGGAAATCAAGCTTTCGGGCTTTAATACGCTTGTTGGTTATTTCGTCGGAGATAGTGGGAGCAGCCGTCCGGTAGGACATATCAAATTGGAAGATGGCAAATTTTCATTTGCTATACCGCCGCAGTGGGAAGGTGGCAAGGGCGATTTTACCGTGCAGGGTGAATTGGCGGGGGATGGGCTGAAGGGTACGATCACGACCAACAAAGGCAACACATTTAATTACAGCGGTGTGAAGGCTCCGTACTTGAACCGTACCGGTGACGTACAATGGGGCGATCCTATTTCGTTATTTAACGGCAAGGATCTATCCGGATGGAAAACCTCTTCGGACGATAGCCAGTGGTCTGTCAAGGATGGCATTTTAATCAATGAAAAGGCGGGTGCAAACCTTATTACCGAGCAGAAGTTTGAAGATTTCAAACTGATTGCTGAATTCCGCTACGCAGAAGGGGGTAATTCTGGCATTTATTTGCGCGGCCGTTATGAAGTACAAATTGAGGACTCGCCGAAGGATCGGCACCCGGGATCGCTGTACTTTGGCGGGGTGTACGGTTTTCTATCGCCCAATGCGATGGTTGCTGCGGGGCCTAACGCGTGGAATCGATACGAAATCACCTTGCGTGGACGGCTAGTGACCATTGTTGCCAATGGCAAGACCATTATCAGCGAACAGGAGATTCCTGGCATAACCGGAGGCGCCTTGGATAGCAATGAAGGCGAACCTGGGCCAATCTATTTACAAGGAGACCATACCGGCGTAGAGTTTCGAGAGATTACCATCATCCCGGCAAAATAACACGGAAGATGTTAAACAATATGCGTTTAACATCTTTTTTTTGTTAGCGCGGTATCTAACGCCTGTTGTCGCAACATACCATCCGCGCCCGGTGGTTATCGCCTCTTTTGGGTGAATTGCAGCCTATCAGCTTAAGGGTATCCCTCGGCATAGGAAGCGCCGGATATTTGTGTTTTTCCTGTGCATAGGTTGACAGGCTGCCCCAATGGAATAACGGTATAGATAAAACCGGGTTTCCGTATAGCGTTTACCGCGTCAAAATTCCATACCGCATTAAAGCGGTGAAATTGTTTCGATTTATTGGCGGTTGGGCTATAGCCCGATAACCACCACCACGATATCCTCATTGTGGTAGGCAGGGTGGTAGCGCACGATTGCTCCACTATCCCGGTAATGTGCGAGTTCTTCGTACACGGCCTTACGCAAAATGCCTTTCCCTCTACCATGTATAAAGCGTATCTGCGGGTACGACCAATAGATCGCGGCATCTAAGCTCTCGCGTAGCCGTTCCAACGATTCTGCAAGCAGCTCATCTGCTTCGTAGCGATCAATATCTTGTAAAAAAGCATCTGCATGCAGATCCACCTCTTTCGGCGGTTTAGGTAACGCTCTAGCCATTTCCAAAAATAATACTTATGTTTAGCATGCCAAAAATTAGTGTACATGCTTACCTACACGGATGGCCGAATACGAAACATAATAGAGGAACCAAGTGGATATTCCACGCGGTTTCCAAAACATATCGATTAGAAATATGAATAAAATAGTTGCTGCGGTACTTTTTTTTGCGGGTAGTTGGCAAGCGGTTTATGCACAGCAAGACTCCGTCATGCTGGATCAAATCTACCGCGTATCGTTTGAAGAGGGCAAAGCCTACGACAACCTCCGGTACTTAACAAAACGGATCGGCCACCGCATTGCCGGATCGGCAAAAGCGGAAGAAGCGGTGGATTGGTCGAAATCGCTGATGGACAGCATGGCGTTCGACCGGGTCTATCTCCAAGAGGTGGATGTGCCTTTTTGGGACCGAGGTGCTCCGGAGGTCGCGTACCTCACCGATACGAAGGAGCCATTGCAGGTACTGGCATTAGGGGGATCAGTGGCTACGCCAAAAGAGGGTTTGAAGGCCGAGGTGCTCGAGGTAGAATTGCTGAGTGAACTGCGACAGCATGGCGATGCCGTACGTGGTAAGATCGTTTTCGTGAATAAGCCTTGGGATGAATCCATTGTGGAAACAGGGGTGGCGTATGGCCTGAACAGCAGTCAGCGGAGCCGTGGTCCGGCAGAAGCGGCCAAGCTCGGGGCGATAGCCTATCTTTTCCGCTCTCTGTCATCATCAGCCATAGATGATTATCCCCATACGGGAGGCACGCGCTATGTGGCCGGGATCGACAGCATCCCCGCAATTGCCATTTCGGCTGTCAGCGCGCAGAAGTTAAGTGCAGCATTGAAGAAAGGTGCCCATAGCCAAGTGTTTTTGCGGAACAGTTCCGCGTGGAAGGGTACCGTCAAAACGCATAACCTCATCGCCGAGTGGCAGGGTACGGAACATCCCGATAAAATTATTACCATTGGCGGACATATTGATTCCTGGGACGTAGGGGAGGGCGCACACGACAATGGTACGGGGACGATGGGTACACTGGACGCTATCCGCACGCTGATGGCACTTGGCTATAAGCCTAGACATACGATCCGTTTGGTGTTTTATATGAATGAAGAGAACGGCGTGCACGGTGCCGTGCAATACGGCGAGCGTGCCAAAGCGCGGTCGGAGAAGATGGTTGCTGCGATCGAGAGCGACGCGGGTGGCTTCGCCCCCCGGGGTTTTGATATCAAGGCCTCTGCAGCCGCCGTAGCATGGATACAGCAGCAATGGAAACCCCTATTCGAACACAAATTCTGGGTTTCACGTTTTTTACAGGGTAGTCCGGGTGTAGATTCGGGGGTTTGGGGCGAGTATTTTCCTCAAACGGTGATGTTCAACTTTCGGCCTGATCCGCATCGTTATTTCGATATCCACCACACCGCGAAAGATGTATTTGAGGCGGTCGATAGACGGGAACTGCAGTCGGGTGTTGCAGCCTTGGCGTCGTTGCTCTATTTGGTGGATCAACAGGTTGAACACATACAGCAATAGGAAGAACGGCGGGAATCGCTTAGCCACGCAGTTCTTACAGCAAAGGCGGAAAAGGCGACTGTCGGATATGCTCGAGTTTGATCTGGAACAAGGTAGCCATCTTGCCGCCCCTATTTTTGGCCTCCTCGGCAATGGCGCCCTGGAAGAGCTCATCAACGGTCTCCTTAAACAGCAATAGCCACCGATCAAAATGTGCCTTTTCGATCGGTAGCTGTGCATGTGGTGGAAAAGGACGCCCCGCGTACGTCTGTTCATCCAGCAAGATGGTTTGCCAAAAGCGGTACATCTTGGCAAGATGCTGCGGCCAGCGGTCTTCTACCTTCGCTTGAAATATCGGTCCCAGTTGATCGTCCTGTCGCACCTTGTCATAAAAGCGGTCTACGAGTAGCTGAATGTCCGCCAAGGTGCCAATATCAGTTTTATGCATACGTTCGCCTCGTTTTTTTTACAAAGTTAGGGATGCCTACCCATAAATATATGACAGGTGTCAAGAAGGTTGCACTTTCCTGTCAGGAAAGTGCAACCTTTTTTAATAGTCGTATTTTTCTACAGATTTGATCTGGTTTTCCCCTTCCGTGAATACCAAGGTCGGCTGATAGCTATCCGCTTCCTCTGGAGTCAGGTTGATAAATGATAAGATATGCACCGTGTCGCCAACCTTTGCGTGCAGGGCTGCGCCCCCGTTCATGCATACTTCACCACTGCCACATTTGCCGGGCAGGACATAGGTCATGATGCGGCTGCCGTTTACCGCATTGTTGATGTACACCTGTTCGTATTTTTTGATGCCGGCGGCGTCGAGTAAATCGGCATCAATGGTGATTGAGCCGTTGTATGCTACGTTTGCCTCGGTAACTTTTACCGTATGGATTTTTGCTTTTAAAAGGGTTACTTCCATTTGTTGTTATAATATGGCTTCATTCGCCTGTTTTAAATTCTGTGCTGTTTTTTCTTCCGCTATGGCGCGGAATAGATAAAGTTGATCGTTTTGGCTGATGCTATGCGCTTCGAAACTGAAATGATAAGTGAAAGCATAGTCTTCCAGCATGTCAAAATGCTGCAGACATTCCATGTGACGCGTGTAAAGCAATTGGCCATCGGCATCGTGCTTCGTCACTTCGTAAAGCGACCCGCTTACGTGCTGCAGGCTGAACCAGGCCCCTTCGCCAATACCACCCAGCCATTGTGCATGCGAGGCTACCGACCGGGGACGTTCGCTATACGCCACCAGTCCGGCGATGTCGTCTGCAGCAAGGCTCTTAGCACCTTGATGGGTGAAATTGTCTTTCAATAGATCAAATTGAAAGCGCATGGAGGCTGCTCTTCCCATCACCAATGTTTGTATGTTATGGTGTTGATGGATGTATACGCGGCCATTTTCTGCGGCGTTTACCACATTGCTCATCGGACTTGCTTTCAGGGATTCTGGATAAAGGATCTTTTTCCGCCTTTTATCCTTCTCGGGCATCGCTTCTGTTAGGATCTGCGCGACAAATCGCGAACAGCTGTTGTTGTTACGCGCAAAGGCACCGTAAAGTACCGGGCCGTTGGATACGAGCCGTTCGGCGTAAGCCTGTCCCCTTGAAAAGGAAAGCCCCTTGCTTATGGAAAAAAATGTCCTACCTCCGCCATGTGTAGCCTTTTCGTTGCCCGATAGCTCCTCGAAAATATCCGCTAGATTCTGTATATCGCCATCCTTGTTAAATTGTGCGCGTGTTTCAACGATCAGGCGCGGATCAAAATGAAAGGATCTGGGCCGCCCATAACCGCGTGGAACCAAATAACGACCGAAGTCAAAATATTGTATAGCGCCTGTGCGCCTTTCGATCAGTAGGATTGCTGCATGGCCGACACGGAAGTTGAGGTTTTTTACGATCCCCATCCGTTTTAAAAAGGCCATCCATTTTTCATCACCGCGCGCTGTTTTATCCGGCCATGCGATGGGTATGGCTATATCATGAAACGTGTGCGTCATAACGTACTGCTTGCTGTTTTGAAATCAAGGCTGTCCGCATATAGTTTGCTGACATAGCGGCTGCCATGGTCGGGAAAAAAAAGAAGCACGGTATGTGCCGGTCCGAGGGCCATCTCGTTATGGTAGGTGTGCAGGCAAGCCAGCAGAGCAGCACTGGAGAATCCGCTCGGTATGCCGGTTTCAGCAAGGTACCTCCGCGCCATCAACTTTGTCATCGACTGCTGCACCTGAAAGATGTGATCAATGGGTTGCGGATCAAACGATCCGGGTACAAAATTACGTCCAATGCCTTCTATGGCATCGAAAGGGCTTATTTCTTTTGGTGCTTTCCCGTATTGAAGATAATGTTGAAGGATAGATCCCTCTGGTTCAACACCCCAAATCCGGATGTCGGCCTTCTTTTCCTTCAAGAATCGGCCCACGCCCGAAATCGTGCCGCCCGTGCCCACGCCCGAGAGAAAGTGGGTGATCCTGCCTTGGGTTTGTTCCCAGATCTCAGGCCCGGTTGTTTTGTAGTGCGCACAGATATTCTGCGTATTATAATACTGATTGGTAAAATAGGCATTCGGGTGCGTGGCAGCGAAAGATTGTGCACGAAATTGCGTGGAATGGAAATCATGCAAGCCATTGGAGTTTTCGCAGATCTCGATTTCTGCGCCCGCTTGAATGAGTACCTTAATCTTTTCTTTTGAGCAGCTTTTCGATACAAAGATTTTCGATCTATAGCCAAGCTGTTTCGCAATCAGAGCAATGCCCAAACCTGTATTGCCACTGCTGGCTTCTACAAATGTTCCGCCAGGCTGTATCCGCGCTTGCTCGATGGCGTCCTGTATCATAAAATAGGCAGGCCTATCTTTGGCTGACATACCGGGATTGTAAAACTCTTCTTTGATAAAGATGTTTGTGCCATATCGCGCTGACAGGAAATCGCATTTTCGAATCGGCGTATTGCCTATTGATATTGTCGTCAAAATTTTTTTATATCTGTTTACAATAGCGTTTAGGTGAAGTATTTAGTTGCTATTTTCTAATTATAACGTGTGTTTCCAGCTTTTGTTTTACCGATGCTCTGTAAAAAAGTTGTCACGGGTAGAGGGCCCGTGACAACATATTGAGAAGAGATAATGTCATTTGTTATTTAGATTAAATAAAAATAACAAAACAAATATACGGTATTATGGAGATGACGTGTATCTAAATCGGGAATAAAGATGCAATAATCGGAAAAATATTGAATAAATGACTTTGTTAAACGCTATCTAGATTCCAAAAGACTAACAGGATGTAATGCCGTTGAAATCACGGCGGACATTCCCGGTTAAAAAATATATCGATCAAGCTATCAATCGTTTAAATAGTTTTTAGTTATGGTTGTTGCAAAGATATTTTTTGTGCCGTATATTTGTGCCACACAAAACAAAGGTGATACCTTTTCGGGGTGTAGCGTAGCCCGGTATCGCGCCACATTTGGGATGTGGAGGTCGTAGGTTCGAATCCTGCCACCCCGACAAAAAAAGCTCGACGGAAGTCGGGCTTTTTTTGTGGTTGGCAGATTCGAACCGTGGTTCGATCCATTGGAGCTTCAGGGTTTGTGTTGGGGGCTTGCGGGGCTGAAGCAATCCTGCCACCCCGACCAGAACAAAAAATGCTGCCATTTTTCATTCTGGTCTCTTTTTTATTGGTATTACAAGGCTTCCTACAAAAATTTCCATTAGTTAAAGAGTCACTTTATCAGTATGTTTGGGCCTATTTTGAGTTGAAAAGCAAGAATATAGAAATATTTTGAATGGCTTTGAACCATGTCTACGCTATTAAATATTTTCTTTCATCAACCGATCTTGATTTTGATAGAAATATAAATTTCGGCAAGTTTTAACAGGAAGGACAAAACCTTGTTGGCATTTTGAGTTGATATTTTATTCCCTCGTTTATCAGTTCAACTGAAGAAGATATGACGGCAAAAAATATGACGATTTACCATTTAAAAAAAACTGCACCTAACGTTGCCTACCCGGAAGTGACGGTTCGATGGTTACCTATAAATTTTGACACGTTGTTGCAGGTCGATTATTTTACACGCTCGCTAAGCCTTGTCCTTTCTCCTTAGTTATCTAGAAATTCGCTTCCACAGCGCTTTCATTATACAGGCCAAAAACTCCCTCCGCGCCAATAAGATTGGAATAGAGGGGGCGGACGGTCTGAAATACGGACTCGCCTAGATAACCCAGTTCATCTATTTCCTTTTTGAACCTAGCAAGTTCAGGAGACAGGAAAGCAAGCCTGATATTCACCGATTTCGCAAGGGCTATCGTTCCGTCCTCTTTGCTGATCGTTCTATCAAAGCGTTGATCGCCTTTTCTTTCTGGTATTGCATTTCCGTCCGTATATCTGAATGCCGAGGATAGATAATAAGCTGCAAGTCCAGCTTTTGTAGCCATGGCTCCCGCCTCGTCGAGCAAGAATGGGTAAAGTGCTGTCGCTCCGACACCTTCCTTTGCTGCACCTTGAGACCAAGACAAGGTATACCAAGACGGCATATTTGGATCCAAATTAATCGCTACTTCTCCCAACGCAGGTTTTTCCGGCAGATAGCAATTCTGGGAGAAGATACGTTCTCCCTTTTCCTCCATTAAGACCTCGATAGCGTAGACAGCTCCAAGCCTAGGGCTAAAATCTTTTGGAGGGATGTTAAAGTAACCGGAAGAATCTTGGATGTTGTTGAACTTTATGATGCGTTCACCATCCTCCAATAAAAACACGGAAAGCTGCGGCAATACCGGCACATCGCCTTTTTGTCCCTTTAAGGGCTTGCTCCAAGACACCGCTGCTTCCCCACCAGAAAGAGTTCCTATCGATGACAGCACAATCAATCGTGGTTTATATTTCGGAAACTCAAAAGGAATGTTCGTTTTATGGTCCGTACATCCAAAAAGTATCATTACTGCGACCACGGTAATCGATGTTGTTCTAGAAATTTTCAGTAATATCATGGCGCTGTATATATTATTTTAAAGTACAAGTCCGATATTAAAAGAGGGCATTATAGGGAACATCCCTGTGATTTCTAGCATGCCGGGGATATCCGAAGGCTGTGCAAAGAAGGGATTGACCCTATTATATGCGTTGTAAACAGCTATTCCAAACCATCTAGTATGCCTCCCTCTGGTCTTCCATCTTCTTTCTATATTGATATCCAGCCGATGGAAAGCAGGCAGGCGCATGTTGTTGAGGTCATCCATGATAGGAAAGCCTGATCTCCATTCTTCTATTTCAGTCGTACTTGTAGGCATCGTGAAAGGTCTTCCTGTTTTGTATGTCCAGCTTCCCGAAAGCATGTAGCCCTTTCCAAAATTGTACATCATCAAAAAGTTAATGCTGTTCCTAAAATCAAAATCCGAATTAAACCAATTTCCTTTATTTAGTGATCCAAAACTGGACTTCGAATTGGCGTAGGTGTAAGATAGTGAGCCATGCAGGTTTCCGGTAGTCTTCTGTAAGAGGAGCTCCATCCCATACGCCTGCATCTTTCCATTTCTATGGAGAAAATCACTATACCCTACCACATCTTTATTGAAATCTACAGAAGGCACATACTTAACGATCTCGGATTGATTTTTTTGTTGAAGAAATCGGGCATCAAGGAAATTGTCTGATTTGGTTGATAAAGAGGTGTTGAAGAGTTCGGAAACAAAGGGTGCAGAGTCATATTTCTATTTGTCCAACGAATAGCGCCAAAATAGCGCCAATAACGCCACGATAAAGCTAGAATGAAGCTAAGTGTTTTTCCCACGGTTCAATAGTGGCCTGCGAGAGCCGTCGCTATTGCCCTATTCAATTTCTAAAATAGTAGTTGGAACAAAGGTTGTTTCAAGATAACTCCTGCAACAGAAGAAAAAAAGATTTTAAACACTGATTGCCTAACATCTGATATTGTCGTCTATATGTCAAGTATTATGTTTCATTTACTTGACATGTATATGATATTCACTACCTTTGTAGAGCAATGGGAGCTACACAAAACATACAGAAACAAATCAGTAAGTTGGCCGACGGAACTACGTTTAAATACGAGCAATTGGATATTGAACCACAGGACTTTTCTGCGACAGCCAAAGCCATTGAACGACTGATTGCCAAAGGGGTTATCAAAAGAGTTTCAACAGGTGTGTTTTACAAGCCCAAGAAAACTGCTTTTGGTGAACTGAAACCCAACGAAGAAGAAATTTTAAAACCTTATCTATTTGAAAAAGGCAAACGTATTGCCTACATCACAGGAATTTCCCTATACAACCGTTTAGGTTTGACAACGCAAATTCCCAATAGCATAAAAATTGCAAGTCGGAATAAACGGATTACCGTTTCAAACGGCAACGTAAAAGCAAGCCCTGTAAAAAGTTATGTGGACGTAACCGATAAAAACTTTTATTTGTTGGAGTTATTGGACGCATTAAAGGATTTCAAAAAAATTCCTGACTTGGATAAAAGTTCTGTAATCAAAATACTTTTAACAAAACTGAAAGAACTCAATCCCACAGAAACAAAAATTTTGATAAAGTGCGGTTTGGCTTATCCACCACGAGTACGGAGTTTTCTCGGTGCATTATTGGAAAACATAAAAGCTGAAGGCGATTTAACTGCATTAAAAACGAGTTTAAACCCGCTTTCGGAATACGAATACGGGATTAACGAAAAACAATTAGCGACCGCAAAAAATTGGAATATGAAATGAAATTACACGAAAATAAAGAAATGTTTCAAGATGCCATTATTGCTACATCACAGCAATTAGGCATAAAGGAAATTTATATAGAAAAGGATTATTGGGTAACATTCGCTTTATTCCATATTTTCAAAAATGATATAGGCAAACAAACCGTTTTTAAAGGCGGAACAGCGTTATCAAAATGCTTTGAATTGGTACGGCGGTTTTCGGAAGATATTGATTTGGTCGTATTGAGAAATGAAAGCGAAACGGGTAATCAACTAAAAAGCAAAATTAAAAAAATTTCCAAGTGCGTTTCAAACGTACTTCCCGAAATGGACATTGATGGAATTACCAATAAAGTCGGAATGATACGCAAATCAGCACATAATTATCCACGAACTTTCACAGGACATTTCGGACAAGTGCGAGACATTATCATTGTTGAATCTACTTGGTTAGGAAATTTTGAACCATACACAACAGCAAATGTAAGTTCGTTCATTTACGAAATGATGTTGCAGAACAACCAACAAACACTCATTGACGAATACGAAATGAATCCGTTTGAAGTATTGGTATTGAACACCAAAAGAACGTTGTGCGAAAAAATTATGAGCTTGGTGCGTTTTTCTCAAACACAAGAACCCATTACAGATTTACGAAACAAAATCCGTCATACTTACGACATTCATTTGATGCTGAAAGATGAAAATCTGAAATCTTTCTTTCAATCAGACGAATTTGAAACAATGCTTTTGCGAGTAGCAAATGATGACATCACAAGTTTCAAAAACAACAACGAATGGTTAGCCAATCACCCAACGACAGCAATTATTTTTTCTGATACAACAGACACTTGGAATAAAATCAAAGATGCTTACACAAAAAGTCTCAGTGAATTGGTTTTTGGCGAACTTCCACCCGAAAAGGACATACTAAAAACTTTGACAACAGTAGCGGACAGATTGAAACCAATAGAATGGAACATAAAACCATAAGATTAAAGTCAGAATGAAGCCAAGTCGTTTTCCCTTCGTTCATTTGTGGATTGGGAAACCGCGCCGCTCTTGTCCGTGGCTGTTCTCGCTTTGGCTGTTTACGGGATTGGTTTGGCGACAAAATTCTATGAAAAAGAGGATTGCTGTTAGCGAGTGATTTTCGTATCTTTAAGATAATAAAGTACATGGACTGATTGGAAAAATTTCTGTTAAGAAATCTCAAAAGCCTACAATGTAGAATATAGTAAAGGAGACTTATTCGGTTACCTTTCTTGATAGTTTACTTGCTAATAGTAATACAATCAATGCATTAGAGGAGCTGTGTAAAATCCTGCCGCCCAGACACTATTTACGAAATGTGATGTCAAAAAGCCGCAAATCTCATTTTAATCTTTCTTAAAAACCACCAAATATCAATGTACTTTATAATTGATAAATTCTTAACATCATAGGATATGCTGTTGCGAAATTACGTCTAGCTGGCGTACGTCTTTTTTATATCGTTAAAGGATGATGCCTCCCGCCCTCACCCGTCAGCCGTAGGCGAATACACGATTTACCGAGGAAAGCACGGCAAGCTCGATTTCCTAGTGAAGTAAGGCATTTCACTAGTGAAGTAAGACGTTTCAGTAGTGAAGTGAGGCATTTCCCATATCTTTCAAAACTTTTCCATAATGAAGGAAGGCGATTCAGTAGTGAAGTGAGGCATTTCCCATATCTTTCAAAACTTTTCCATAATGAAGGAAGGCGATTCAGTAGTGAAGTGAGGCATTTCCCATATCTTTCAAAGCATTTCACTAGTGAAGTAAGACATTTCACTAGTGAACCAAAGTATTTCAGTAGTGAAGTGAGGCATTTTCCATAAGTTTCAAAGCGTTTCAATTGTGAATCAACTGTTTTCATTGTTTTGTTGGTAGACGCATCAATGTTCTTAGGGAGGGGCTAGACAAGCCCCACCTTTCCCATCAACAGGAACAGTTTATAGATTGTGATTAATAATTACTCGTCCCCCGGCAGATCGTGCAGGAAAGTCTTCTAAAGCCTCTGTTAGTTCATGTAGAGAGATTTCGGAAATGAGTTTATCCAAATTATGCGGTTTCCATTGCTCGGCTAGCAATTTCCAAACACGGGCTTTGCTATCAATGGGTGGCTCAACAGAGTCTATCCCTGACAGCTTAACACCACGAAGAATGAATGGAAATACACTGGTCGAGATTTCGGCGCTGCCCACATTTCCACAAGATGTTACAATCCCTCCATATTTTGCGGATTTTAGCATCGCCGAAAGAAGATCTCCACCAACCACATCTATTCCCGCATGATAGGTCGCCTTTGAGAGGGGTTTGCTATTGTGTAGTTCTATGAAGCTATTTGCGTCTTGGTATGCATGGGCGCCCAAGATATGCAATAAATATGCACGATCTGCGCGCCTCGACAACGATGTAACCCGAAAACCTAGCCCCGATAAAATAGAGACTGCTATACTGCCCACCCCACCGGTACAGCCATTTACAACAATTGATGCTTGAGCTGGCACATGGTTCACGATCTCGTTGATACATAATCCTGCAGTGAGTCCCGCCGTGCCGTAAGCTGCTGCCTCGCGCTGCGTCATATTCTCCGGCAGCTTTACTGCCCAGTGTGCAGGAACACTAATATATTGTCCAAATCCTCCCCAGGTATTCATCCCCAAGTCATACCCGGTAACAATAACCAGATCTCCCAATTCGAATAAATCGGAGCTTGATCGCACAACCTCCCCAACAGCATCTATTCCGGGAACATGGGGATAATTTTTTGTAATGCCTTTTGTTCCTTTTGCAGATAAGACATCCTTATAGTTAATAGAGGAATAGTTTACCTTTATGAGCAGGTCATTTTCCGGTATATCGGCTGTGTTCAAGTTGTCTACACCCACGATAAATTGGTCATGTACACGTTTTACCACAAGCGCTCTGTATCTTTCTTCCATAGTTTTTTTTATAAATTTGATCAATAAAATTAAAGGAAACAATAACTTACATTTTGTTCAGTACCTGTACTTAGGTTAAGTTCTGTTGAGTTTTAGCAGTTTAAAATTATGCAAGACATAGAGAATGTAGAAATTAGTTGCCCCTCAGACGCTTTTTTAAAGATAATCAAGGGGAAATGTAAATCCACAATCATTGTGATGATCAAAAAGGGTCGCAATCGTTTCAGTGAAATGAAGAAAACGTTGCCAACCATCAGTGAGCGTATGATTGCTAAACAGCTAAACGAGCTAGAAAGTGATGATATCATAACACGCAAGGTTATTGAAGCAATGCCGTTGCGGGTAGAATACTATTTGACAGATTATGGCGAGAGTATCTATCCAATTGTACATGATATGAGAAAATGGGGATATAAACATCTAGAAAAGTTAAAAACTGCTGGATGGTAATATTACAGATTGCTTCGCCCCCAGCTCATACCCCTTGCAGCGGTCTCAGGGATTTCCAGCTAGAACAGGCGTTTAAGAAGTTCGCTACGTCGACGATATAAACGAAAGCGTATGCAATACATATGTGCTAGAAGAACATTATACTCATTTTTGGCTGGATAACCAGCCCTAATACCGTCCATTGCACCAAGTAACAGTAGCAGCCTCCAGAGCATACAGGCAGAGAAGATACGTGTCTTTTTGTAATAATGCAGATCAGATGCGTATGGAAAGTAGGATATCTGATGAAAAAAGATATATTTGTTTAAACATCACCATGCCTTGGGCAAGCGGCAGTAGCGTAGTATATTGGAAATTGAAGATACACATATAGAGGAACTGAGAAAAGGCAACCGCATAGTTTTTAAGACGGTGTATGACCTGTATTGGTCTAAACTATATATATCTGCTTTTAACCTACTGCAGGATCGGGAACAGGCAGAAGATGTTGTGCAAGAGGTTTTTGGTCACCTATGGAGTCATGCTGCACGGTTGGAAATCGTCAGCCTACGAGCTTGGTTGTTTACCGCTGTGCGTTACCAGGTATTCAATGTAATCCGCTCGGGAAAGGTTCGCAGGCGATTTGAGAACTTAGCGATCATCGAAGAATTTTCGTTCAATATTGCCGAACTGAAAATGGACGCAGACGATATCAAGATGAGGGTTGTTCGCGCGCTGGATGAGCTTCCTCCAAAATGCAGGGAAATTATGCTGTTGAACAAAATGGAATATAAGTCCTATCGCGAGATTGCAGCCATGCTGGATATATCGGAAAAGACCGTAGAAAATCAATTGGCTATCGGGATGAAAAAACTCCGAATCGCTCTGAAAGACCTCTCTTTTTTAATTCCTTTCTTGTTTTTGGATCTGTAAGGAAGTTTGTCTAAAACATATATTACCCGCTAATTTTTCAGGAAAATTATACGTTCACAACCTCTAGGTTATGAAGTTCATACCTTCTTAACGATTTTTTTAAAAAAAAGTCATTTTGCTTTGGGGGGTTTCGGGCGTGAGGGTTACTTATAATAAAGCGACATTACAACTAACTCCTCGCAATAATTATTAATCGTGCCAAAAAATGGATAAAAAACGCTTAGATATCTTGATTGATCAGTTTCATGCCGGTGATATTTCTTCAGAAGGCAAGAAAGAATTGATGGAATACTATAATCGTATGCAGGGATTGACCGATTGGGATGAGGATTTGATGGGCGATTTTTCGGAAACAAAGACCCGCATCTTTGAAAACTTAACACCTACGCTAGCAGATACCAAGAAAAGTCGAACGCTGCGCCTCAATCCGATGTGGCTAAGAGCCGTTGCGGTATTGGCCGTGGTGGTGGCAGTATCATTCTATATGCTGTTCGATACCTTTAATGCACCCAAGCTGGTCGCTATCACCTCCGGCAAAGCGATGAAGGAGGTAGCATTGCCTGATGGATCTAAAATCACGCTAAATATAAATAGCAAACTCACCTATCCGGCCGAATTTGCGGAAGATGAACGCGTTGTCGAGTTCGAAGGCGAAGGTTTTTTTGAAATAAGCAGTAACGCTAAACGTCCTTTCATCGTAAAAGCTGCCGACATGCAAGTAAAGGTGCTGGGGACATCGTTCAACCTGAAGGCATATGCCGAAGATGCATTTTTCGAGACATCATTGATTAAGGGCAAAGTCGAAATATATACGACTAAGGAGCAACATAAATTGACCACGCTTATGCCCAATCAAAAGTTTTCCATTAACAAAGATGTGCTGCAGCGGGCATCATTACCTGATGTGAAGTCTACCATTGAGGTTAACGCTATGCAATTCATTGATGAAGGGAAGACCGCCCCTGTGGATGTCGCTTGGCGCGAAGGAAAGTTTGCGTTCGCTTCGATGACACTGGAGGACATCGCAAAAGAGATATATAGAAGATACGGTGTTGGCATTGAAGTCGATAACCAAGAACTGGCGAAGACGCGATACAGTGGTACGTTTACTACTGAAAGTATTCAGGAAGTGCTGGCTGCGCTGAGCTTGGTCAAACCGTTTTCTTACAGAAAGGAGGGCGAAAAAATTGTAATCTACTAACTAACAGCTATTAAAGTAGTGCACAAAGATCTCTTACATCCTTGCGCACTATAGGGTACTAGTCGTCTAGAGGTTTAAAGATTGGCGTCAGACAACCTCTTTATTGATCAACTATTTAATCCATTCTAAATTTATGAATAATATTTTAAAGCAGAAGCGCTTTGAAAAAACTTCTGCTTGTTTTCAAGTGGTATTGTATATGAAGCTTACGCTTATTTTAATATGTGCAGGAATGCTAAGTGTATCGGCGGGGGCATTTTCTCAAAACAAGGTTTCCGTTAATTTTAAGAATGTTTCCTTAACGACGTTTTTACGTGGTATCGAAGCCAAGTCTGCTATTCGCTTTGTTTACAGCGATGAGATACTGGAGAAACCTATCCGTGTTACGCTACAGGCCGAAAATGCAGATGTCATTTCCGTATTGGAAGAGGCACTCAATGGGCAAGGAATTGCTGTCTCCAAGGTAAATGAATCACTTTATGCACTACGTTCGGAAAGTAAATCGTCTCCTGTTCAGCAAGAACGCGAGGTGTCCGGGCGGGTGCTCGACCCAGAAGGTAAAGCAATAGGTAAGGCTACCATTTGGTTAGTCGGTACAAAAATCGGTACCTCTACCAATGAGGGCGGATATTTCCGGTTGGCTTACAACAGCGATGAAGTAAAGGAAGTAGAAATTCGATCGGTCGGTTTTCAGCCTATGAAATTGCCAATCGGCGAGGGAAAACTGGGCGACATCAAATTGGTGAAAGAAGACAATACCTTGGAAGAAGTCGTTATCAACACAGGTATGTTCGAGCGAAAAGCCGGAACCTTTACGGGTAGTACCGTCACGTTCAGTCAGGCGCAGATCAAAGAAGTGACGAACCAAAACGCGCTCGCTGCACTAGCCATCCTCGACCCATCGTTTCAAATTTTAGAAAACAACGAGCTGGGATCCAATCCCAATGCTTTGCCTGATATTCAGCTCAGAGGACAGTCAGGATTTTCTGAAGATTTACGTACATCGTATAGCAATGCCCCCAACCAGCCCTTATTTATCATTGACGGATTTGAATCCACTATACAGCGACTTTTCGATCTGAACATCAATTTGATAAGCAGCATTACTATTTTGAAAGATGCTGCAGCAAAGGCTATGTGGGGTGCTAAGGCTGGTAACGGTGTTGTGGTGGTCGAAACGATCAAACCCTTGCCAGGAGCGGTGCGCATCGGTTACAATGCAAGCGTTAACATTACAGCGCCTGATTTGAGCAGCTACAGATTGACCAATGCGATGCAAAAGATTGAAGCCGAAGTATTAGCGGGACGCTACAGCTCTCCTTATCCGACCGACCAAGCTAGTTTGACAGAGGAATACACGCAAAATCTCAAAGCAGCGTTGGCAGGTGTGGACACCTATTGGTTGTCGCAGCCGTTGCAGAATGGGGTAGGACAGCGCCACACAATCACGGCTGATGGCGGTGATGATCGCGTGCAGTACTCGGTCAATCTTACCTACAATAACAATAAAGGGGTTATGAAAGGCTCTGATCGCACCACCTACGCTGGGCAGTCGGTGTTGCTTTACCGAAATGGAAAGATATCAGCGACGAATAATCTAAGCATCGACCGCAATTTTGCACGGAATAGCCCCTACGGATCATTCTCCGATTATGCGCGAATGAATCCCTACTGGCGTATATATGATGAAAACGGCGCTTTGATTCCTGCGTATGAGATTTCGCGAGATAGGTTTACAAATGCCTCCTCGTTATTGGGCAATCCGCTGTACAATGCAACCTTGAACACAAAGGATGGGTCTAACTATACCACGATTACCGAAAATTTCCAACTAGATTACCGTTTTAGTGAGCGCTTTCGCTTGAACGCCCGTGTCGGCTACAACCAGCAAAACCTAAACAACGAACTGTTTCGATCTGCTTTGCATACCGATTACCTCAATATCTCGCCAAGCAGCGCTTCGTACCTAGATCGCGGTATCTACAGGGTGTCAGAAAGCTTTTTGAAAGGCGTTACTTCAGATGTGCAGGCTGCGTATAATAAAAGGTTTGGGTTGCATCAGTTTTATGTTAACGGTGTGTTCACGCTTAACGAGCAAAGCCAATCCACATCTGGCTACACCATGGTGGGATTTCCAAACGATAAAATCGACAACATCTCCATGGGACGGCGATATGAAGAAGGAAGCAAAGCTGTCGGAACGGAAAACACCGTAAGAACTGCGGCAATCACTTCAGCGTTGAACTATTCGTACGATAACCGTTACTTGTTGGATGCTTCCTATAGAAGAAATGCTTCTTCGCAATTCGGTCGAAACTCGCGCTGGGGTAATTTTTGGGCTGTAGGGGCAGGATGGAATGTCCACCAAGAGCAATTTGCCCAGCATGTAACTTGGATTGACCTCTTGCGGTTTACGGCCAATACCGGGGTAACAGGCACTCCTCCCGGTCAAAACGCTTACCAGTCTCTCGCAACGTATCGCTACAATACGGATATCACCTACAACGGCGATATGGGATTGAACTTGATCGCGCTCGCCAACCCAGATCTTGAATGGCAAAAAGTGCTGGAGACCAATTATCGCGCAGAATTTGGATTGTTCAATAGATTCAACGCAAGTTTTGAATACTACATCAGAGATACAAAAAATCTACTGCTCAGTCTGGAGACAGCACCGTCTCTAGGCTTTGACAACTATGCAGAGAATATAGGAGAGGTGCGCAACAAAGGCTTTCAGGCCATGGTTAATTATCGGTTGATCAGGAATGTAGAAAAGCGCTTTAACGTCAGTGTATTTGGAAACGTTGCCCATAATACCAATAAGATAAGCAAGATCTCGACGTCCTTGGAAGCGCTCAATCGCTTGAAGGATGAGCTTTATTCGGAGACCCAAAGCGGTTCAGCAGCGTTTGAGGCTCGACAAGACATCACGAGAAGATACCAAGTCGGCCAATCCATGAATGCGATATGGGCTGTTCGTTCGTTGGGGATCGACCCGTCAAATGGAAAGGAAATTTTTCTTAAACAGGATGGCACCATTACCTACGAGTGGTCGGCATTGGATCAAGTAGTGAGCGGCGATACACAACCGTTGTACAATGGTACGATGGGAAGTAATGTGCAGTATAAGGATTTCTCCGTGAATTTTGCATTCTCCTACCGCTGGGGCGGACAAATGTATAATGCAACGGTACTGCGCTTAGTCGATAATGCCGATTTTAACTACAATGTCGATATCCGCGCACTGGAAGATAGATGGAGAAATCCCGGCGACCAAACGTTGTATAAGGACATTGCGGACCGGTCGGCAACAAGGCCTTCCACCAGATTCGTCCAAGACTGGAACGAGTTCGTTTTCTCGTCTGTGAGCCTTGCCTACGATTTTTCCCGTATGCCACTTGTCCAACGGAGTAAACTTAGAACCGCCATGTTTTCCGTGAACATGAATGATATAGGACGCCTGTCCTCCGTAAAAACAGAGCGCGGCCTTGACTACCCCTATGCGCGGACCATGTCATTTACCTTATCCGCTACTTTTTAATGTTGGAATTTAGATGAAAATAAACATGAAAAATATACATAATACCAAGATAAGTGCAGGAATTCTCCTTGTATTGGTTTCGATCCTGTCTTCCTGCGAAAAGTGGCTGGATATCAAACCGCAGACGGAGATTGAATCCGATGTTGTTTTTGAAAGTGAAGCCGGTTTTCAAGATGCGCTTACCGGAGTTTATATATCCTTACAGGACTCGATCCTTTATGGACAGGAGTTGACATATGGCTTGGTTGACGTACTATCTGGCCAATATAAGCCTTTCACGCAGTCGCAGAATTATTACGGCGCTTCAACATATAATTATTCGGAAGAGCAGTTTATCAATACATCGGCGCAAATATTTTCCAAGATGTATAACGCGATAGCCAATCTCAACAACTTGATCGGGAACATCAACCAACGGGGCCAGTCTTTGTTTTCGGGCAGCAACTACCATGTCATCCGCGGCGAAGCTTATGGTTTGCGTGCTATGGTGCATTTTGATCTGGCTCGCCTTTATGCATCGTCTATGTTGGCTGAGGGCGCCACGAAGCGCGCTATTCCCTACATGGATACGACGGGTATCGTGGTGAAACCACGCTTGACAACGACCCAGCTTCTTGCGCATGTTATCGAAGATCTGCTGGTCGCTGAAAACGAACTGTTGCAGGGCGATCCCATTGTTCCTGGAAACGAGGGATACGCAACAACATATTTGCGTTCGCGCAACTATAAATTTAATTATTTTGCCGTGAAAGCTTTGCAGGCGCGTGTCTACCTTTATGCCGGTGATAAGGAGAAAGCGCTGTTAGCGGCACGCAGTGTTATAGAGAGTGGCCTCTTTCCTTGGACCTCTGCCGGAGAAATCGCTACCGCGACCGAAACATCCCGCAACAAGATCTTTACGCAAGAGCTGATCTTCGAGTTGGCTGCAACACGTTTAGGTCTCCGAGCCAATACGAGGTTCGATCCCGACAGTCCTGGTAGTCTTTTAGAGTTTTCCAGCGAGTTTACAAATCTTTTCAATGTTGATCTGGATTATCGGGCCCGGTATGTGGCACAAAACATATTGGGGACAGCAAGGTATTACTCCATAAAATTGACACAGCCTGAGGGGGCATTTGGCGGTTTTACGAACCGAATGCCTATACTGCGCAAGTCAGAGATGTATTATATCGCTGCCGAATGCTTGGCAGAAACGCAACCATCGGCAGCGGTGGATTACCTGAATGAAGTACGTGCCAATCGGAATATTGAAGCGCTCAGTTCAACACTCACCGCGGCGCAGATTCAAAACGAACTCGCCTTGGAATACCGCAGAGAATTTTTTAGCGAAGGACAGGTGTTTTACTTTTTTAAGCGGAAAAACATCACGGCGATACCGGGGTTGGCAATTCCCATGAGTGAAAGTACATACGTGCTACCCCTTCCGGACAATGAACTAATTTATGGACAATAATTGGCATGCCATGAACTTCTTTAATTATACAAATACAACCATTTTTGCGATTGCGGCGATCGTTTTACTTTTGCTCTCCAGCTGTGAAAAGCCACTTGACGCAGCCTACGAGCAGGACGCACGTATATATTTTTTCGAACGCCAAAATGATCCTCAACAAACGCGGATCACCAATCGGTCGTTCTCGTTTCTTTTAGAACCATCCACCGTTACCCGAGATACGGTATTTATCAAAGTGAAAACCATGGGCAACCCTGCTGCGCATGACCGATTTACATTGGGACAAGCTATTGCAGAAGGTACAAATGCCGTTGAAGGCGTTGATTACGACTTTATCCCGGGCTTAATCCCTGCCGGCGAGGTCGTAGGCAATCTGCCTATCATTCTGTATCGTACGGAGCGAAGTAAAACTACGGACATGTTGCTGAACCTTACCATTGCCGAAACGCCAGATTTCAAGGTTGGCGTGATTGAGGATGATCGATTTACGTTTACTTGGTCAGATAAAATTAGTAAACCCGGAAATTGGGATACGCCCAATTTTGGTATTGTGTACATTTTTGGTGCGTATAGCGAAGCAAAATACCGCTTTATAATCGATGTGCTGGGGATAGCCGATTTTAATCTGCAAACCTGCGCCCGTTGTCCATTAGTGCCCGGTGAATACACCTATGCGGCCATGCTGGATTTTAAGGCGCAGCTTACCGAAGCCCTCCAAGCCTATAATCGAGCAAATCCGGGCAACCCCATCATCGATGAAATAACGGGGATGCCTATTTCCTTTTAAAAAAATGAAAAACTTGAAGTAAATCATGACAATGAAAGTTTATAAAATAAGCTATATACTATTGCTATTCTGCTTCATCTATGGATGTAAAAAAGATCTCGGCAATTACGACTACCGTACCGTAGAGCAAACAACGATTGATACGACAGGTATAGGTGGTGCAAAATCAGTGCTACGGTACTCGAATATGCAGTTACAACCTAAAGTTAATATCCCGGCAGGCCATCAAGTTGCATATGAATGGCTGTTCTACAGCAGGAATATCGTGTCTGGTGTTGTGCCAACAGTCAGGGTGCTGTCTACCACGTTGAACCTAGATGCGGTGATTGGCGAAGCAGTTGGCAACTACTACTTGGAGCTTGTCGTCACCGATATGACAACAAAGCTCAAAACCAATGTGCTTTTTGATGTAGCCGTGTCTGCCAACATGGAGTACGGTATGTTGGCACTTTATGAGAACGCCAACGGAGGTGATATCGATTTGTTGAAATCGCCACTGCAGTCCAGTACAAATGCATCCGCTACGCATTTGAAACAGCTGTTTAGTGCCTCTTACGGTCAAGCATTAACCGGCAAGCCAAAATTTATCTGGGCTTCCAGATTTTCTGCTGTAAATTGGATCACGGTTGGTACAGAAAATCATATATACCGCTTCAGTGGAACAGATTTCTCCTTTATCAGGGAACAACTGGATATGTTTAGAAGAAACAGCACGCAGATAGCTCCGCAGGCTTACGTTTACTCGATTGGTTATTACGAAGTACTCATCAACAACGGTCGCTTTCACGTGAATAACAGTACGGCCGAACTGGATGCAAAGTTTGGAGGGCCAGGTACGGGTAATTATAGTCTCGCACCATTTCTCTCCGAGAATACCACATCGACGTATGCAGGTGTTGGCTACGACGAAATTGGATCTAGATTCGTTCGTTTCGTACCGGCAAGCTTAGCTGTCATTGACTTTCAGGCGCCGGCCGATAACGAACAGCCATTTGACCTACGAAATATTGGCAAGGACATGTTGTTTATGACCGGCGGAGCCGGAGGCAACACCTACAGCTTTTTTAAAGATAAAGCAGGCTCCGGCAGGTGGTTGTATGTAACCAACTTTAACAATACCTTCGATAATGGGCGGTTGGCTGTAAACCGTTTCGACATGACCAGCCTCCCGGAAATCGAGCAAGCCCAATTTTACCAGGCAAGTGGATTAGCATCGTATGCCTACTATGCTACAAAGACAAAAATCTATAATTATACCTACAATAATGGGGCTGCAAATATAGCTTTTAGCGTTCCTGCAGGAGAAGAGATAACAGCTATGAAATATTATCGGCCACGTCCAAGGACAGGTTTATTGGATCGTGAAGAGCGAATCCTCTATGTTGCGACTTATAACGGAACAAATGGAAAAGTTTATGAGCTTTCCATCAATGAGACTTCCGGAATCATCAACAGCACCCCAGCCAATGTATTTGAAATCGATGGTAAAGTAATTGATCTAGCCACTAAAGTTTTATAAAAAAAAGAATACCTATGCGTATAACATATATGTCATTCATGGTAGCCCTAGGGCTACTATGTTTGCAACCGACCGCAGTCGATGCACAAAGCAAAATCTTCAGCGTAACCCCTGAAATTCCCAAACCGCAAGATACGGTTACCCTACACTATGACGCGCGCAAAACCAACTTAAGGGATGCAAAAAGCATACGGGCAGAACTCGTGCTCTTTGCGGATTTTACCTGGAATCGAACCACAATCAAATTTACGAAAGATGATTCGGTTTGGTCGGCAAAATATGTGCTACCTCCCAATCTGGGTTTGATGACCGCCGTATTTGAGTCGGACAAGGAAAAAGATAATGGCGGAGCAGATACATACGCTTATATTTTTGCCGATCCCGCAGGTGGACAGATGTCGGGCGCGAAGCTAGCATGGGGCGCCATCAGAGCGCCACATCTCGTTGATGGCGTGCCAAACGTGGTCGATTCGACCGCCTTTAAAGACGCGGAAATTCTCTTGATGTGGGTAAAGTATGAATTGCGCGACCATCCTGAAAACCGCTTTAAAGTGCTGCCTACGGCTGCCGCTGCACTAAAAGCGTTGAACACCGAGAAATCGCTCGCAAACCTGCAGAAGGAACTGAACACCTTGCAGGAAATGCCTGATCTAAAAGAGCAGGATTGGCTCATCATACTACACGTATACCAAGACATATTGCGAGATCGTGGTAAAGCGGAAGATATCCAACAGAAAATTCTGCGGCTATTTCCAGCGGGACAATTTGCCGCAGATCAACAACGACTTGCTGATTTCAATCGCATACAGGCAGCAAAAACGGATGCGGATCGATTGGCTGCAGCAACAAACTTTATCGATAAGCATCCTTATAAAGAAGCAGATCTACCTTTTAATAATCGCAATCGCATTAATTACACGAACGCCTATTGGATAATTTCTGTATACAGCAGTTTGAACAAGGATTTGAAAACGTATACCAAGTATATTGGTGCTGCCGAGCCTTATGAAGCTTTTGGACAAATCGTGTATCGATCTATCTCTGTACCCTACATCTCCCAAAACACCGTAACCGCAGAAGAAATACTACCCTATGCAAAAGTCGTCATGGACAGAGTAAATTTTTTTAAAAATAAGTATGACGACGATCAATACGCTTCTATTTATTACTCAAATGCGGCACTATTTGCGAAGATTCTGTTAGAAAATAAACTGTATGACGAAGCGTTTGAATACGCGTCGGCTGCGCAAAGCACGACGAATTATAAAAGTGCCGATTTGAACGATACCTACGTTAAGGTACTTGAAGGTTTGTCTGAAGATACGCAAGTTCAACTAGCCATCGAGAAAAGCTACGCTGTTAACCAAAGCTCTACGCATATCCTAGAGCTGCTCAAGCAGCATTATGTAGCCAAGGCCGGCACAGAAAAAGGCTATGACGACTACCTCGCGTCATTGCGCGATGCTGATAAGGAATCCGAATTAAAGGACAAGGTGAAGAGACTGATTGTCCGCAAGGATTTTCCCGATTTCACACTGAAGGATCAGTATGGCAACGTGGTAAAGCTTTCCGCCCTAAAGGGAAAGACGGTAGTGCTGGATTTTTGGGCCTCGTGGTGCGCACCTTGTAAAGCTGCTTTCCCGGGTATGAAAATAGCCGTACAGCACTTTAAAGAAGATCCGAATGTCGTCTTCTATTTCATCGATACGCAAGAGCGCAAAGCGGATATGAAAGCGTACGTCAGCAAGTACATGCAAGAAAATGACTATCCCTTTACGGTGCTGCTGGATGGCGATAGCAAAATTTCCAAAGCTTCGGGCGTTTCAGCCATTCCACATAAGATCGTCATCGGTCCGGACGGCAAGCTTCGCTTTTCTGAGGTTGGTTATATGGGCAGTACCTCCGAACTGGCAGACGAGATTATTGAAATGGTTAGATTGATCAAGGAGGAGCAGAACAATGGTTAGTAGCTTGCTAAAGCTGTTGTGCATCGCTTGTTTGATCACAGCTGCCCACTCTTCCGCAGCACAGGTTTTGAAAACAGAAGATGTGATCTTCAAGGCGCAGAAAGATACCATTACTTTTGGCGCGACAATAACTTCCCCGCAAAAAAAAGGTCGTTACCCCGCAGTAGTGATCGTATCGGGCACCGGCCCACAAGATCGTAATGGTACGATGGCCGGTCACCCGTTCTTCGAACAGATCGCAGCGTATGTAAGCGAAAGCGGATATGTGGTGTTGCGGATGGATGATCGCGGTGTAGGCCAGACGACGGGCGTTTATAGCCAGGCAACGACCAGAAACTTTGCTATGGATGCACTGGAAGCCGTACAGTTCTTAAAATCGTACCCCGCTGTTGATACGACACAAATTGGTCTTCTTGGACACAGTGAAGGTGGAGCCGCCATTGCTATTGCAGCGGCGCAATGTGCAGATGTCAAATTTTTGGTTAGCCTAGCGGGCTTAGCTACCAATGGATTGGAATCGTTGTTTGTGCAAAACGAAAGTTTGGTCAATTCATCTAAATTATCCGCTATCGATAAAAAAAGGTCCAATGAAATCAACCGGTTGATGTTCTCCGTCGCTTACCAGTATGCCCATTCAGATTCTTTGAAGTCTATGTTGGAAACGACCTACAATGATTGGAAGCTTAAAGATGATGTCTATTTCCAGTCGCTGGGCATCGATCGTGATATGTTTCGCTTTCCGTTGTATTCCTATGTCAACCACGCGACAGGCCCTTGGTATCGATATTTTGTCCGGTACAATGCGGAAATGGTCTTAGGCCAGATTGACGTCCCCGTCCTTGCGATCAACGGCGATAGAGACACTTTTGTCCTACCTGAAAATCTCAACAATTGGCAACAGTACACGATGGCGGGACGACACCAAAAGGTAACCACGTATTTGCTGGAGAGCACGAACCACTTGCTGCAACATTGTGAGACCTGCCAACCGAGCGAATATGCTAGCTTGGGAGCTATTCCCTCATCGACGTTAGCGAAAATAGTTGATTGGATAAGGACAGTAACAAAATCCTAATGGCGAAAAACTTTATATTAATCGTAGCGGCTAGCTTATGCCTGACGCTTTCGTCCGGACAGGTGAAACCCGATGATGCAAAAATTGATTATATTATCCAGTTGATCAACAAAAAGGAGAGCAGGCTCCTTTTGGCGGAGATGGCGGACTCCTGCCGCATTGGTAACCTCCCGCCGTTGGACAATGCAGGTGTATTGCCCCAGATACTTGCAAATTTTAGTCCGATAGTTGATTACCGTATTGCCGATCGTGAACGGCAAGCAAATGGTGATCTCCGGATTCACGTAGCGTCTACCTACGCTTCGGGCCGAAAGGGCAATCCCACACTCACGTTCAACGATGATCTAAAGCTTGTCAATTTAGGTATCGTACACCGCAGGGAGGTGGCAGAGCCCGAACAAGCGTTAAAAAAGGCCCTTGTTCAGGCTACCCGCCCGGATACGGTAAGAATACCGTTTAAGTTAAAAGACAACCTGATCTATGTGCCTGCGGTGCTGAATGGTAAAGATGGGTTTTTTATGTTTGATAACGGTGCGCCTGTTTTGATCCTTCAGGGTAAATACGTTCCTACGCAGAACATCAATAGCAATATAGCCGTTGATTTCACAGGTGTGGGCGGAGCAATGCAGGATATTAAATGGTCCACTGGCAATAGCCTATCGCTGGGAGGCATGCAGCTGGATGGTTTTGATGCTCCCGTATCTACATCGGGCGATATGGATGTTGGCAATGTAGCTATATTCGGACTGATGGGAGCGGGTATATACGACGATTACCAAATAACTTTTGATTACAAAAACCAAGAACTTTTTCTGGAAAAGGTGGGTGAGGAGGGCGATTTGACAGGCTTTTCTTTTAACCACGGCGCTCCGAAAGGCAAAGCCGCACTGACCCTCAAACGGCATATACCTATTGTGGATCTTGAAATCGCCGGAAAAGTTGTTCCGCTAGGAATCGATTGCGGAGCAAATGCTAACCTTTTGAAGACGGAGATGGCCAACCAAATACAATCCGCCATTGCCTATCTAAACGAACAGGTATCCATTGCAGGTGCTGGTGCTTTGCCGCAAAGTAGCCAAACAGCGAACCTGAAGCAAGCAAAGGTTGCTGGCCTGCTCTTACAAGATATGTACACGGTGTTCACTGACCAGGCTATCGGGGCTGGTGCCGGGGAGCATGCGCTACCTATAGAAGGATTGCTTGGTGCACCCTTTCTAAACCAGTATAAGGTGACTTTGAATTACAATAAGGGAGAAATAGTGTTCTATTAAGCCCACAACCAACATCATTTTCTAAAGTTTCTAGCCGTCGTTTGAGGCGTGTTGCCCTACCTGCGCCGCCTCAAAATGACGGCCTATCCTGGGTATTGCCGCCTATTTAAGTGCATGAAAAGCAGCTCTGTGCTTGTTACATAGCCGCGAACTATCCTATATAGTAAAAATATGACTATCTTGCTGCCGCTATTAACTTGAACCGTACGCTATTCTTTCTTTTTATATTGGGAGGGATCGGGACGTGTAAACGCTAAAAAAATGGTAAGATCAAGTATTTTAAGTATTGTATTCACTTTGTTTTCCAGTGTTGTACTGGCGCAGACACCTCTCAAACTCGCTATTGCCGGACTAAGTCATGGACATGTCGACTGGATTTTCCATAGAAAAGATAAGACCGACATACAGCTGGTGGGTATATTTGAAACAAATCCCGAACTAATCAATCGTTACGCAAACAAATACCATCTCGATAAGTCGCTTTTTTATACCGATTTGGAACATATGCTAGCGGAAGTAACGCCGGATGCGGTGTCGGCATTTGGTGCTGTCAACGATCACGTCGCGGTGGTTCGCGCCTGTGCACCCAAGAAGATCCATGTTATGGTCGAGAAACCATTGGCCACTAAGTTGAATGATGCGCTGGAGATCGCGCATCTGGCCGATGTCCACAACATCGAGGTATTGACAAATTTTGAAACATCTTGGTATGAAAGCAACCAGCAGGCAAAGTATATGCTTGACGCAGGCGAGCTGGGCGACATACGTAAAGTTATGGTAAACGACGGCCACCAAGGGCCAAAGGAAATAGGGGTAAGCAAGGAGTTTTTCCAGATACTGGTCGATCCCGATAAAAATGGTGCTGGAGCATTGATTGATTTTGGCTGCTATGGCGCCAATTTGATGACTTGGCTCATGGCCGGACAAAAGCCGATTTCTGTTACCGCCGTGGTGCAGCAGAATAAGCCGGTTATTTACGCCGAGGTGGACGACGAAGCGTCCATCATATTGCAATATCCTACGGCCCAATGCATCATTCAGGCATCATGGAACTGGCCGTTTTCTCGGAAAGATATGGAAATATATGGCACGAAGGGTTATGCTATTGCCTCTGATGCGACCACCCTGAGGTACCGCACCAACGAACGCGAAAACGAGCAAACGACGAAGTTAACGGCCCGAAAGCCGCCGTTCGATGATCCGTTTGCTGTGCTGGCAGCCGTAGTGCAGGGAAGGCTCCTGCTGGATCAGCACGATTGCTATGGCTTAACGGTCAACCTGACGGCAGTAGCCATTCTCGATGCTGCGCAGCAATCTGCTGCACAGCATAAAACTATTTATTTAGCGCAATAGCTAAGCTGGACAAATCTTGGCCAACCAGTCGCGATGTTAATTTTTCATTAGGTCATGATTATTTTTAAGTTATAATTGTTGGTTCTTTTTTGTTTTACTATATTGCTTTGTGATTAAACAGACTCGCTTTATTTGTTAAAAAACACAAGGTTATGGTTGAAAAACAGAAATTCAAAATCTGCTTGACGATGGCGGGAGCGGTGTCTGCAGGCGCATTTACTGCCGGAGTTGTGGATTATTTATTGGAAACGCTGGATTTGTGGGAGAAAGCAAAGCAAAAAAATAGAACGTTGGGCATTGGCCATGCCGATTACGATGACAGCTTGCCCATGCATGACGTGGAAATAGACGTGATCAGCGGAGCATCTGCGGGAGGCATAACCGGTGCCTTGGCGATGCTGAATCTCGTGGATGCATCTTATCGACCCGTCAATAAAGACAATCCGACGGGAGAGCGTAACAGGTTTTATCAAAGCTGGGTTAATATGGGCGACGATGAGCAGGGAGGTATATTCGAAAAGATGCTCGCAAAAAGTGATCTGAAGAAGCTGCAGAAAGGGGAAAAACCGGAAGGGCTGCTCAATGTCGACCCAATCGATGCGATTGCTGACAGCGCGCTGCAATTGGATAGCCCCGTGCCTTACCCCGCTTATATTGCACCTGATCTAGATCTTATATTAACGACCACCAACTTGCGGGGCATCAATTTTCAAATTGATTTTAGAGGTGTGAAAAAAGCCGGTCCCGTCATTACCAGTCATGCGGGGTTTTTCCGGTATCAGGTAGCTCAGGAAAATAAGGAACCCGGCATCCCCGCCGGTGACGCGCTTTACTATGTCCTCGATCTCCAAGACGCAAAGCATTTGCAATATCTGAAAGAGGCTACATTGAGCACGGCGGCATTTCCCATCGGCTTTAAGTCGCGGGAGGTGGCCATATCCGGCGAATTTGTCAAGCGCTATCCCAAGTATCTTTTTGGCGATCGGGAAGGGGTTAAACCCTTGGTGGATACCGACCGCCTGTACCGTTTTAATTCGATCGATGGAGGATTGATCAATAATGAGCCGTTTGCCATAGGCCTGAGCGTGTTGCGCGAGAAAACACCAAATTTAGCAGATCGCTATGCCGTGGTCATGATCGATCCGTTTCCCAATTGCGACCCCCAGCTGGATGGCGAAAATCCACGTCCGGATTTAATTAACGTAGCGAAAGGCATGTTCAAGTCGCTTCGAAACCAAGCCATGTTCAATCAAGAGGGCATATTGGATGCCATTGAGGGACGAGACCATACGAAATTTCTTGTAGAACCTGTGCGAAAAATGAAGCTGGGGAAAGTGGTATGTGCCGTGAAAAACCACTTGGCCTCTGCACCTTTCAGCGGATTTGCCGGGTTTTTGCACCGACCCTTTCGGGTACATGATTACCACCTGGGACGATTAAACTGCCAAGCGTTCTTACGTTATTATTTTATGGTTCCGGTAGCTGATGTGCAACATAAGTTTGGGACGGATCCGCATGAACAGGCATTGGAACGCTTCGCGATTTATGAACAGCGGTTTGACGTGCATAGTGCGCGGTTGTTTCCCATCATACCCGACATTCGCGTCCTGAAAGCGCGTACCAATGAAGTGAACAAAGCGCAGTTTGGTGAAGATGCGCAGCTGGATTACCTCGATTTTCCCCGAATGGCCGCGATTGAATTTAACCGGCGATACCGAACGGCAATCCGCAGTCGTTTGGAATCCGTCCTGAACGGTGTGGTTGGAAACTTTTGGTTTAGGGCTTTGAATCGTCTTTTTCTACGTCGCCGGTTGGCAGATAAAATAAGCGATATGATGCTGAAAGAACTAAGCGAGAACGGGCAGCTGGATTAGAGCTGAATGCAAAATGGGCAACGAAATGTGTGCGTCTGCAAAACCAATGCACTTGTTTCCTCGTTTAACGGATATGTCACCACTATCGGAATATAACGCCAAGCGGAATTTTGATAAAACAAAAGAACCACGGGGTTCGGCAGCACGGAAAGCGGGCAAGCTGCGCTTCGTGGTGCAGCGGCACCATGCCTCACGGCTACATTATGATTTCAGGTTAGAGATGGGAGGCGTCTTAAAAAGTTGGGCGGTGCCCAAAGGACCTTCATTAAACCCTCAGGATAAGCGCTTGGCCGTGATGGTGGAAGATCATCCACTGCGCTATCGGACATTCGAAGGCGAAATCCCAAAAGGAAATTACGGATTTGGTACGGTATCTATCTTCGATAAGGGGTATTACACGGCCTTGGAAAAAGGCGATGGCGAGCAAGAGCTGCTGGATGCTTGGGAGCGTGGTCACATCAAAGTGGTGCTTCACGGGAAAAAGCTGCGGGGCGAATTTGCACTGGTACGGATCAATAACAGCAACGAAGAAAATGCTTGGCTACTAATCAAGCATAATGATCGGTATGCGGTACAAGAGGAATATCATGCCGAAGATAAAGTTAGCCTGAAAGTAAAAGAGGAGGGGGAATTATTTCGAGCGCAAGAAAGCGAAAAAAAAGGGAAAGGCAAGACAGCCAAGCGCAAAGGCGATGGGCGCAAGGAATCGCCGCCGAAGGATGCAATGGCATCCAATGATGTGTTTTCGCCCATGCTGGCCGTGTTGTCTACCGGTGTATCTGATGACACGGACTGGATTTTTGAAAAAAAGTTGGATGGCTTTCGTGCGCTGGTGGAGGTTACCAAGAAAGACGTGCAAATTCACTCTCGCAACGGCGTACATTTCAATAAACAATTTCCCTCTTTAGCGGAAAGTTTAAAAGCAGTTGATAGGACCCTGATCCTAGATGGGGAGATTGTCGCGGAAGACAGTAAAGCCCGTTCCCACTTTCAACTACTACAGCACGGTGAACCCTTACCGGCAAAGTTCAAGCTGCGATACTATGTTTTTGACCTGTTGATGCTCGACGGCAATGATTTGCGGGAGTTTCCTTTCAGCGCGCGCCGAGATCTGCTGCAGCGATGGTTTGCCAAGTTTGCGCAGCCCGAAATCCGGCTGGTACCACAGTTGGATGGGCCTGCCGAGAAGGCATTGCAGCAAGCTAAGCGGGCCGGGTGGGAAGGCATCATGGCCAAACAGGCCGATAGCCGATATCTAGCTGCAAAACGTTCTACTTTTTGGCGTAAGCTTAAAGTGCAGCAATCACAGGAAGCAATTATTGTGGGATTTACCGCACCCAGTGGCAGTCGTATTGGTTTTGGGGCATTGGTGCTTGCCGTATTTGACGATGCCGGCAGCCTACGCCATATCGGAAATGTGGGCACAGGCTTCCACGACGACCAACTCGCCGATTTGATGCAAAAGCTCAAGAAAATCGTGCGCCAGAAAAAGCCGCTTTCAAGTGAAATTAAGGTCGCCAACGAAAAGCATGTGACCTGGGTGAAACCTGCCCTTATAGCAGAAATCGCCTATGCCGAGTGGACAACGGACGGGCATTTACGTCACCCTGTGTTTAAAGCATTACGGACAGACAAAAAGATGGAAGAGATTAAAAAGGTAACGCCGCTAGAGGAAATGACCAACGATAGGGAAGTTCGATTCGGTAAAAAAATACTTCAACTCTCTAATCAAAAGAAACTATACTGGCCGAAAGAAAATGTTCGGAAAGGCGATCTCCTAGCATATTATGAACAGGTTGGCCAACTCATGTTGCCCTATCTGAAGGATAAACCCATATCCATGAACCGCTTTCCAAACGGCATTGAACAGCCTGGTTTTTTTCAGAAAGACGTCGACAAGAACACCGGGCCGCGTTGGTTGAAAACGGTAGAGCTGGAATCCGAGTCTACAGGGAACACGGTCAATTACTTGTTATGCAACGATCTGCCAACGCTGCTTTGGGTTGCCAATATGGGATCCATAGAGATAAATCCCTGGCTGGCCACTTACCGAAAGAAAAACAATCCGGTATTTGGCGTGTTGGACATTGATCCAAATGGTGTCGATTTTAAAACCGTCGTGTCCGTTGCGAATACGGCCCATGACATCTTAATGGATGTAGGTGTGCGAAGCTACGTCAAAACCTCTGGCTCCACAGGATTGCATATTTACATCTATCTTGCTCAAAAATATACATTCGAAGTGGTGCGGGATTTCATACAGATGCTGGCAGAGCTGCTGCATGAAGAACACGCGCAAGTCACCAGTCTTGAACGATCGCCAATAAAGCGAAAAAAGAAAATTTACCTCGATTATATGCAGAACAAACGTGCACAAACTATTGTTGCACCCTACTCTGTTCGTCCGAAAGCATTCGCCACGGTTTCCACGCCCTTGGATTGGTCGGAGGTAAATGAGGATTTAAGTATACAACAGTTTACGATGGCATCCGTGCTCGCACGCGTCGCCGCCCGGGAAGATCCTTGGGCTACGATTTTCGATGAGCCGGCCGATCTAAAAAAAGCAATAGCTGCTTTTTAACCCAAACTTGCTTTGAGTTTTGCAAGCAGCTCCGAGGCTCTCGTATGTTCTTTGTCCACGTTGATTTTACGAATGGTAGCACGTTTGCCCTGAGCTTTCTTCTTGATGATTTTCATCAATTCTTTGCTGTACTCGTTACGGTAGCCGGATATATCGAAGTCGGAGCTGTTTTGTTTGATCAGCTTGACAGCCATATCCATCTCTGTCTTTGCAATACGGCTGTTAGGCACCTTTAGATCGCTGCTGCTTCGTATTTCCTCCTCAAAACGTAATTTGTTCAGCAACAGCATACCCTCATAGGGGCGGACGATCGCTAGGTTTTCTGTGGTTCGCATCACAAAGGTGCTTAAGCCTACGTGGCCAGTTTTTTCCAGGGATTTATAGAGCAGGGAGTACGCTTTTTCGCCCCCTTTTTGTGGCTCCAAATAGTAGGGCGTATCGAAATAGATGCTGTCAATGTCCCGCTCCTTAACGAAAGTTTGCAGGTTTATCATTTTATTTTTCTCGGGCAAAGCATCTTCAAAATCTGCTTCTTCCAACACCACATACTTGTCCTTCAGGAAATAACCTTTCACGATATTGTCCCAGGGCACCTCTTTGCCCGATTTATCATTGATCCGCTTGTAGCGTATATTGGATAGGTCTTTTCTATCCAGCATATCCAGATCCAACTGACTCGTTTGGATTGCACTAAATATCTTAATCGGGATGTTGACCAAACCAAACCCGATAGCTCCGGTCCATATTGCGCGCATAACACTTTTTTTTAGTAGAACACGTTTGAACCCATTTAGATTTCCCTAATGCTCATTGGCCGCTAAAAATGGACTTTCGGCCGATGCGGATCTGCAATGGGTTGGTTTTTAAGTTAATTTTTCTTTTGATATAGCAGGTCGTCTTTAAGCTTGGAGAAATATTGATTTCATAACGCTTTGTTAACATATTGGTAATATATCAACTTTACTTTTGAGCCGTGATATTAAATAAAACATTTTTCATGAAAACAACATTGCTTTTGTTTGTTTTTGCTGCGTTATCGATCAGTTTTTGTTTGGGACAAACAGGGGTTATTAAAGGTAAGGTTACCGATGCGTCCGCGGGGCATATCATCGCGGGCGTTACCGTGGGTATAAAAAATACACCCGTTGGGACCTCCACAGGAAACGACGGTACATTTACGCTGCAAGCCGTGGAAGCTGGTACTTATGATGTCGAGTTATCCTTTATCGGTTATCAAAAGTTGTTGGTGCGGGATGTTGTTTTGCAGGCCGACCAAATTTTGACACTGGACCTTGTCCTTGAGCGGGAAGGAGAAGAAATTGATGCGGTGGTTGTCGATGCTAGAAGATTATCGAATACGCAAAATGCGGTCATCAGTGAGATGAAGAAGGCGCATCAAGTCGTCAATGGTATTTCACAGCAGCAAATCAAAATGTCGCAAGATCGCGACGCCGGTCAAGTGCTGAGTCGTGTGCCAGGCTTGACGATCGTTGATAACCGTTTTGTTGTTGTGCGCGGTTTGCCTGAACGATATAACCAAGTGATGTTCAATAACGTGATCGCACCGAGCTCTGAGGTAGATCGACGAACATTTTCCTTTGATTTGATACCGAGCAACGTCTTGGATAGGATCCTGATCAATAAATCTGGCTCGCCAGAGAATCCGGGTGATTTTTCAGGAGGGTTGATCCGGGTGTTTACGAGTGCTCCTGCCACTGAAAATTTCACTTCCTTTTCGTTGGGATCCAATTATCGCGTCGGGACAACCTTTAAACCGTATGTCTACAACCGTATTTCAGGTACAGATTTTTTAGGCTTCGATAATTCGAATAGGCCGTTGCCCAATGCGTTCCCTTCAACCAATACACTGCGCAATTCGTCGCTCAATGATCCGCTTCGCGTGTCTGCACCTCAAATGCTGAATAACGACCTAAGCACACGGCAAATGACGGCCATGCCCGATATAAACTTCGGGGCCAGCATGGGGCGCGTGTGGAATTTCGGGGGGCAACGCTTGAGCATGCTTGCGGCCTTAAATTACGCCCAATCGTTCGTTTATTACGAGCGCGAGTTTGCGCGTTATCTCACGCAAGATGAAGCCAACCCTACAGCGGCGTTGGACCCTCGTTTCCGATACACGGACCAACGCTATGAAAAAGAAAATAGGGTAAGTGCATTGGCTAACTTGACCTATGTGTTCAATCCGTACCATAAGATCGAATTGAAGTCGCTGTTCAACCAAATTGGTGAAAACGTGAACCTCGTTAGGGATGGTATCGACTACATACAGTTTCGGGAAAATGCCCGCAGAAATTACTTATATCAATACCGTTCGCGTACCATTGCCTCCGAACAACTCGAGGGTACACACCGATTTGCCGAAGGCCGCTCGACGGTGAACTGGGTTGTTGGTTTCAATTACCTTAATGAGCAACAGCCCAATCTACGTCGATTCCGGACGATGGACAATGCGGGTGATGGAGTGTATCGTATGATTATCCCGCCAAGCTCCAACTTGGTGGAAACCGGTACCTATCACGGCGATCTGAACGAAATTGGCTTGAATAACGGCGTAAATTTTACCCAACAAATTGGAGATAAAAATAGCGAGTCGCCTATCTTACTGAAAGCTGGCTATATGGTAGACTACCGCGATCGTAAATTTGGTTCGCGCTACTTCTCGTATCGTGGAGCATCTGGGGTCAATACCGATGCCTATGCAGTATTGCCGCTGGATCAAATTTTTGCAAATGACAACTTTGGTTCGAACGGTTTTATTATAGAGGAGGGTACATCGCCCAGAGATAGTTATGACGCAACCAACTTTTTGTCGGCAGGTTATGTCGGGCTTGAGTTGCCTTTAGGAAATTTCTTTATCTCCGGTGGGCTGCGTGCCGAATATAATATCTTACGCCTAAACTCGGCACTGGACAATGGCACGCCGGTCAATGTGAACAATCCGGTATTCTCCCCATTGGGATTCCTGAATTTGGAATATGCTTTTACCGATGCGCATAAACTGCGCGCTAGTTATGGCCGCACTGTCAACAGACCTGAATTTAGAGAGGTTGCTCCGTTTTTATTCTACGACTTTGAGTTTGATGCCGGCCGTTATGGTAATCCTAATTTACAGACGGCAAACATTAATAATTTTGATTTGCGGTATGAGTTTTATCCACGCAATGGCGAAACATTGAGCCTTGGTACATTCTATAAGCAATTTACAAACCCTATTGAGGCTGCCATTTTGTTGCAGGGTGGGGATAACCCAGCCTTCACATTTACGAATGCGCAAGGAGGAGCCTACAACTATGGGGTAGAACTAGAAGTCAGAAAATCGTTCCGTGACCTGACGACCAGTGCGTTTGTGGACAAGCTAAGTGTCAACCTCAATGCTTCCCTGATCAAATCGCAAGTGGACTATGGCATGTCGGAAGATGTGGTGGCACAAGACCGCATAAGGCCTATGCAAGGGCAATCGCCTTATCTAACCAATCTAATTTTGGCTTATCAGGATGAAGAAAGCGGCTGGCAGGTTAGCGGTGCATATAATGTTGTGGGCCCGCGCATATACGCTATAGGAAGCGTGCAGTTTCCGGCTATTTATGAGCTGCCACGGAATGCAGTGGATTTAACCCTTACAAAAAACATCAATAAATTCAGCATCAAGGCTGGCGTCCAGGACTTATTGAATGCACCCTATCGCTTCTACCAGGATACCAACCGCGATCAACGTATCAATACCGGTGTAGACGACGTGATCATGAGCTATCGCAGAGGGCCGTTATGTACGCTTGGCGTAACCTATACGATCAAATAAAAAATTAATAACAGATACCATTGTCTCATTAAAAGTAAAAAAAGATGAAATTTGAATTTTTATTTAACAATGTCGGTAAGCAAGCTGTATGTGCATTGTTTGCCGCAGCATTAACCTTTTCAGCTTGTAGTTCGGACTCGAATCCAGAACCTACTACGCCCGAAGATACGTATGTGGTATTATCAGGTAATATCGCTACGCAAACGCTGTCTGCTCGCAACAAATATCTGCTGTCGGGGCAAGTCTTCGTACGTTCCGGCCAGGTTTTGACAATTGAGCCGGGCACCATTATAGCGGGAGAACGCTCGTCAAGAGGTACGTTGATCATCGATCGCGGTGGCCAAATCATGGCAGAAGGTACGGCGACTGCGCCTATCGTCTTCACATCAAACCAAGCTCCTGGCGATCGCGACCGCGGAGATTGGGGCGGTATCGTGCTGTTGGGACGTGCGCCTGTAAACTTGGAAAATCCCAGCGTAGAAGGAATTACACCTGCTGCGCAGTATGGTGGAACGAGTGAAGATGATAATAGCGGTGTGATGTCTTATGTCCGGGTAGAATTTGCTGGTATCGAATTAACACCAAATAACGAAACCAATGGGATCACGTTGGGTGCTGTAGGTCGCGGAACGACATTTAATCACATCCAAGTTTCCTACGGTGGCGATGATGGTATCGAGTGGTTCGGCGGAAATGTAAATGGTGATCATTTGATCGTGTTCGGTACGTGGGATGACTGTTTCGATATAGACAATGGGTTCTCCGGAAACTTGCAGTTTGGGTTGTCCGTACGTTATCCTAGCTATGCCGACCAATCGGAGTCGAATGGTTTTGAGTGGGATACCGATGGCGACAATAATTTGGCGCGTTTCAAAACCACTGCCGTTGCATCTAACTTCACGATGATCGGCCCCGCAATCCGTACCAATGATGTCAATAACAGCATCAGCGGAAACTATCGCTATGCGGTAGATTTACGTAGAAATGTCGCTGGATCGATCTTTAACTCTGTTTTTGTGGGATACCCGAATGCTATTCGTATGAACCAGTCGTCGGTATTCCCTAACTATGTAAACAGCAGCGTGGACAACGCGGATCGTGGAGTCATTGCAAACAACATTTTTTATGCAAGAACGGCCGGTGTCATTTCAGGATCTGAAGCTACTGCACCTGTAGCCTCTATAACGGCCTATTTGGCAGCCAACGCGAACACGGTCGGTGCAGGCAACGACTTTCAAACAGCCCAAGCCTACCAAGCGCTTGGAATTAATCCTGATTTGTTCTTCGGTACAGGTCTTCGTGTAATAACACAATACCCTAGCACCCAAAATTTTGCGGTTACATCAGGTACTTTGGCTACCGGAGCAAACTTTGACTATCCGAAGTTTAGAGAGGCAAACCGCGCCAATGAATTTGATACAAGCGTAGCCTACCGTGGTGCTTTTGGTGCAACCGACTGGACGCGCGGTTGGACAGAGTTCAATCCGGTGATGGCAGCATATTAATCCAATAGTTTAAACGATACAAGCAAGAGTATGCGTACTCTTGCTTTTTTATTTTCTCGAGACATGCGTAAACTAGTTTTTGGAATACTTACTTTCCTCTTCTTCCATGCCTGCGCAAACGAAGACCGATATAAGCCGGAGACTCAACTTAGCAAGGAAGAACAAAGCGAATTTAAACGGGAAATCGTTCGTTTTGTAGGGCACTTGCCAAAATATGCGGAGCACGCTACCAAATTTGAGCAACGCTTCGATTCTGCCTACAACGCACAGGCAGAGCTGATTCAGCTCGATAAATATTTTGCGAATGATAAGGACGGCTATACGTATTTTGAAGTGTCGAGAATCGCACCCAGCTTTAAGAAAAAGTATGTGGCGACCGGCGGAAGATTAAAGCGAAACAGCGCAGGTGAATTAGAGGAATACGAAGAAATCTACCGTACCTGGAAGATGGAACCCGCGCAGTTGGCGGAAAAAACAAAGGTGTTTTTTTCGGAAATGGTAGCAGGACATGATCTATCGCCTTACTATACCGAAAATATTGGAGATACCGAACATATCGAATTTCCGGATAAGAATACCTACTACGATAAGGAAGTGCGAAAGTGGCAAGTGCGGATGACGGAATACAGCATGTCGCCCAATTGACGAATACGCTATAATAGGACCTTTAACAAGGCCGTAAAGGAGCAAGACGGGATCGAATTCGATCTCGTCTTGCTCCTTTCTTTTTGTTGTAGACAGACCTCGCCATAAACCCGCAGATGCTTTTCGGCTCAACCGGGAGACCCTTCGCGCAAACCGTAAAAAGTTTTTCAATAAAAGCGGGTAATCAAACGTTTGCGTTGCAAAATTTGCATATATTTATCCCCTGTTGACAAATTAAACTTAGCAAATTTATGTGTGGAATCGTTGGCTACGTCGGTAGCAACTTAGCATATCCGATCCTTATTGACGGATTAAAAAAATTAGAATATCGAGGCTATGATAGCGCTGGTGTGGCACTGCATACGGGCAATTCTCTAGAAGTTTATAAAAAGGAAGGCAAGGTTGCGGTCTTGGAAGATTATGTGTATGGCAAAAATATCCAGGCAACTGTCGGTATAGGCCATACCCGCTGGGCGACGCATGGTGTTCCTTCCGATAGAAATGCGCATCCGCACTACTCCAACTCGGGCAATATCGCCATGATCCATAATGGTATTATCGAAAACTATGCGCAGTTAAAAAGCGAGCTGCAGCAGAAAGGCTATACCTTCAAAAGCGATACCGACTCCGAAGTGCTCTTAAATTTTATCGAAGATATCAAGATCCATAATGAATGCACGTTGGAAGAGGCTGTGCGTGTCGCGTTGAAGCGCGTCGTGGGGGCTTATGTGATTTTGCTGATCGATACGGATTTGCCGGACACCATTATTGCCGCCCGGAAGGGAAGCCCATTGGTTATTGGTATTGGCAACAATGCACACTATTTGGGGTCCGATGCATCACCTATGCTTGCCTATACCAAAGAAGTGGTGTATATCAACGATTATGAATTGGCCATTGTTCGTCCCGATGAACTCATTCTTAAAAATCTGGGGAATGAGCGGATTACCCCTTTCGTACAGAAGCTGGATATGGAGTTGGCAGCCATAGAGAAGGGGGGCTACGATCATTTTATGCTGAAGGAAATTTTTGAGCAGCCGCAAACCATATTTGATTCGTTGCGCGGAAGGCTTGACGCCGAACAAAAGCATATCACGCTGAGCGGTGTTGATAAGATCAAGGACAAGTTGATGGAGGCAAATCGGATCATCATAGTCGCTTGTGGGACGAGCTGGCATGCTGGACTTTTAGCAGAGTATGTGATAGAGGAGTTGTGCCGCATTAATGTGGAGGTCGAATACGCTTCGGAGTTCCGTTATAGAAATCCGATTATTACGGATAAAGATGTCATCATTGCGATCTCACAGAGTGGCGAAACGGCAGATACGTTGGTGGCACTTGAGAATGCAAAAAAACAAGGTGCCACTATTTTCGGCTTAGTGAATGTGGTCGGCTCATCCATCGCGCGGTTGTCGGACGCTGGTGCATATACACATGCCGGACCCGAGATCGGCGTGGCGAGTACCAAGGCGTTCACCGCGCAGCTCGCGGTGCTGTATTTGATCGCGTTGAAAGTAGCGCGCGATAAACAGACGATCGATCAAACGCTGTTCAATAAGCTCTTGGCCGATTTGGCAAAAGTGCCGCAATTGGTGCACGATATCTTACAGGAGCAGGATGCCGCCATTAAGGAGATCGCCAATAAATATGCTGAAGCTCGCGACTTCCTGTATCTAGGTCGGGGATTTAATTTTCCAATCGCATTGGAAGGTGCGCTCAAACTCAAGGAAATATCCTACATCCACGCAGAGGGCTATCCAGCGGCTGAAATGAAGCATGGACCTATTGCTCTGGTAGACGAAAATTTACCCGTGGTGTTTGTGGCAACGAAAGACAGCTACCATGAAAAAATCGTCAGCAATATCCAAGAGATCAAAGCCCGTAAAGGACAAGTCATCGCGGTGATATCCCAAGGCGATAATGTTGTTGCCGGACTTGCCGACGATGTCATGGTAGTACCGCAGGTGCATGAGGTTATAGCGCCGTTGCTATCCGTTATCCCCTTGCAGCTATTGTCTTATTACATCGGCGTTAACCGAGGCCTTGACGTCGACAAGCCGCGCAATCTGGCCAAATCGGTAACCGTTGAATAAGCGATATGTCAAAAATTGTAAAAAAGAAGCTGACAGAGCTAGGCTACAACTTTGTTCCAGAGGCCTATTTGCAGGATCAGGACGAGTATGTTTACCGCAATCGGCAGTTTTTTGCCGACCACACGTTTAGAAGGCTTACCGATTCGGAAATAAATTGCCTTGTTCGGCAGGATAATGTCGCTAGCAATTGGCAGGATATATGGGTTACGGATCATTTTTTGCCGGAACAAATAAAGAACAATAGGTTCTATGGCATGGTGCGTATTGGCGATATGCAAGAGGTCTATCTGGAGTTCCGCGACCTGAAACTGCCTTGTGGAATTTACAATTCTACGGTCATCAGTTGCGATTTCGGCAGCACGGTGGCGGTCCACAATGTGCGGTATATGTCCCATTTTGTCGTTGGTAGCGAGGTGATGCTCGCCAATATCAACGAAATGGAGACCAGTAGCAGTGCCAAGTTCGGCAATGGTATGTTGAAAAGAGGCGATGTAGAAGAGCGCAGGATACGATTGGAACTGTGTAACGAGAACGGTGGGAGGTCGGTTTTGCCTTTTGACGGCATGCAGGCTGGTGATGTTTTTCTATGGTCTCGCTATCGGGACGATCATGTTTTGCAAACCCGGTTCCAAGAAATGGCGGAAGCGCACTTTTGCGTCGAGCACGGTCACTACAGCGAAATAGGAGACCGATCTGTGATCAAGAATACACATACCATTAAAGATGTAAAGATCGGAACGGATGCGTATATAAAAGGGGTGAATAAACTAAAAAACCTAACGATCAACTCGTCTTCCGAATCGTTTACCCAGATTGGCGAAGGTTGTGAGTTGGTGAACGGTATTATCGGCTATGGATGCCGTATTTTTTACGGCGTCAAAGCGGTGCGCTTTATCCTTTCTTCCAATTCGCAATTGAAGTATGGCGCTCGTTTGATCAATTCTTTTTTGGGGGATAATTCGACAATCTCCTGTTGTGAAGTCCTGAATTCACTGATATTCCCAGCACATGAACAGCACCATAATAATTCATTTTTATGTGCATCGGTGGTGAAAGGACAAAGTAACATGGCCGCGGGAGCTACGGTGGGGTCCAACCATAATTCGCGCGCCGCCGATGGCGAGATTGTTGCAGGAAGAGGGTTTTGGCCCGGGCTCTGCGTCAGTTTAAAACACAATTCCCGTTTTGCAGCCTACACGCTGATCGTGAAAGGGGATTTTCTGCACGAATTGGATATTAAGTTTCCTTTTTGCTTGGTAAGCAATGAAGTCGATACCAATCGCCTCGTGATATTGCCCGGCTATTGGTTTCTTTATAACATGTACGCGTTGATGCGTAACACGTCAAAGTTCCAAGCCCGCGACAAGCGTAAGTTTAAAAATCAGTATATAGAGTATGATGTGTTGGCGCCGGATACCATCAATGAAATGTTCGAAGCCATGCGTGAAATCGAAGTAGCCGTTGGAAAGACTTTTTCCGGAGAGGGTGTTACTCCGGAAACGTGGTCTGCCAACGGGCGACTGCACTTGTTGGGGGAGGAGTCGCTTCTGGGACAACCTATTCTATTGGATAATGTCGAATATTCGAAGCGTAAAGTGGTGCTCGCTAAACCTAGAGAGGCTTATCTGGTGTATCGGCGCATGATCCGTTATTACGCGGCGCTGGAGCTTATCCATGCGCTGGAAGCCAGTGCTTCTTCAGTGGATTTTTGGACTGATATAGCCGAGATCGGTGGACAACGCGAGCCTTTTGAAAATATCGGTGGACAGTTGGTTCCGCGCCAAAAACTGGATAACCTATTGGATCAAGTGCGGGTGGGAGGGGTGCCGTCTTGGCACGATATGCATGCATATTACCACGAATGGAGTCGAGCGTATCCACGAGATCGCTTCGTGCACGCCGTACATGCCTTGGCCGAAATTTCAGGTACTTCGATCGGCGAATGGGACGACACCTTCTTACAGACGCTGCTCACCGATGCTTTGGAAACCAAACGGTGGATCTGTGCAGAAATAGAGAGTGCCCGTTCTAAAGATTATCAAAATACATTCAAGCAAATGCTGTACGATTCTTACGCTGAAATGGAAGAAGTTGTGGGCAAACTAGCCGATAACGACTTTATCAATAAGGAGAAAGCCGCTTTGCTAGATTTTGAACGCACTGTTGAACGTCTATCGCATAAGCTCTAGGGTATATCCTAGAGCTTAATTTTTGACAGGCGGAAGGGTTTTCTTACCGCGCTGTGGGCTGCGCGCTTCGCCACGTTTGCTTGCAGCTCCGTCACAGCGGCAGGTTTATAAGGATTTTTACGGACATCATCACCGAAAAGCTTTTCGAACCAGGTGCATGCGGCGGTAAAGCGGCCATAATCGAGCTGTAGATGATAGCCATCACGCGTATAGTTGTCCCCTATAGAGCTGCTACGCGCATTTTGTATCGCCGTTCCGGCCGGGATAATCTTTTGGAAATAACCTGAACGTTTGATCTTTTTCGAAGTTTCCGCGATAGCGCCGTACATAGTCGACTGGTCGTTGCCATAATTTTTAAATCCTTCATGCTTGGAATCCCTTTGGTAAGCCCAAGTTTGGTGGTAGACAAAAGCCGGCTTAGGACCCACCTGCCCTCTTACGTATTGTACAAGTTCCGGTAAGCTTTCCATGATGTTCGCATAATTGCCTGAAAGCGGACTCGCTTGTTGGAAACTGATGTAGTCCCATGGCTCGTCTTTCAACGCCTCGGCAATGCTGACGCCATTTTTCGTTTTTTTATTGCCATCTAGCAATACCTTTCTATAGCTATAGTCGTGACGATCTTCACGGACATTTTTGGCATGCAACGAAAGGGGCGCTCCACCGATGTATAGATTGCCGATAATGATCTGCTTGTCGGCGGCGGCGGCCAACTCGTGCAGGTAGTTTTCGATGCCATCTTCGGAAAAGCTGTTGCCGATAGCTAAAATTCGCAACACACCGTCGGCAGCACTGACTTGTACATAAAAAACAAGCTGTATAATCAATAATAGGGGGAGTAGGAAACTGTTTTTTTTCATGGTTCTTTTTTTTGGAGGCCGAGCTGCTACGCAATAGGTCGAAAGCCGCTGGCGAACAATTGCGGGTTTGCACATTATTTGACAGCAGCCAGCGCCCAACGAAGATAAGGAATAGCCTCCGTTTATAGCGCCTTGACCTTAAACATTTTGCACTTTAATGCCCGAAATGTGACCCAACAATGGTATTTTTGAGCTACAATGGCGTATAAGTTTGTAGATAATTACCGAGAAAAAGGTGCGCGAAAGCAGCTGGTAAACACCTTGGAAAAACGGGGGATTGAAGATAAAAGGGTGCTCCAGGCAATAGGCAAAGTGCCTCGCCATTTTTTCTTCGACGAAACTTTCTGGAATCAAGCTTACCGCGATATCGCTTTTCCTATCGGGGATGGACAGACCATTTCACAACCCTACACGGTGGCTTATCAGTCGGAGTTGTTGCACGTGAAAAAAGGGGACAAGGTGCTCGAGATAGGGACTGGATCGGGATACCAAACCTGTATTTTGATGGAACTAGGTGCCGAGGTGTTCACCATAGAACGGCAGGAATCCCTGTACCAACGCACGATTCAAGTGCTGCCCTATATGGGCTATAAGCCGCATTTTTTTTTGGGAGATGGCTCTAAGGGTATTCCCGGACATGCACCTTACGATAAGATCATCGTAACCGCCGGTGCGCCTTTCGTACCAGAGCTGATGCTGAAACAGTTGCGATATGGCGGCCTGCTCGTCATTCCCGTAGGAGATGAAAAATCCCAAAAGATGGTGACGATCCTGCGGGTAGGGGAAAATGATTTTGAACGTATCGAGCTGGATACGTTTCGATTCGTGCCCCTAGTAGGAGATCAAGCTTGGTAAAATGGCTGTTAAAATAGAAATAAAAGCTTGGTACTGCCAAGCTTTTCCTATTTTTATCGCATGATATATCAGCAGTACCAAGATCAGATCAAAACCTCTACCGAGGAAATACAACAGCTAAATAAACTCATCAACAACAATAGTTTTGCGCGCCTATTTGTCATTATCGGTGGCGGCGCTTTATTGTTCTACAGTTTTCAATGGAACAATGTGCCCTTGGTACTCCTGTTGATGATTGGTATTGTTTTGCTTTTTGTTTTCCTGATACGGCGACAGAGCCGATTGGAGCAGAAGAGAGCCGATGCAATCGCCTTTCTTTCTGTCAATGAGAACGAGCTTGCTGTAAAAAATACACGCCATAATATGTATGATGGGGGGCAAGAGTTCGAAGACAATCTGCATCCGTATACGTCGGATCTTGATGTTTTTGGCGATTTCTCGCTTTTTGCGCGTATCAACCGAGCGGCGACACAATTAGGGAAAGCCACCTTAGCGCAATGGCTCAAATCGGCAGCGCACAAATCGGTTATTGAGCAAAGGCAACAGGCCACGGCAGAAATGGCAGATGACGTTGTATGGAGCCAGCAATTTCAGGCTAAACTCGTATTTAATCTTTCTCAGAAAATAGAGATGAAATCCTTTCTTGCACGCTATTTTCAAGATGCTGGATTGTCTTTTGGTGGTACCTTGCTCAAACGCTATGTCACTATAGTGCCTTACATCATGTTGGCACTGATACTCGTTTCTGTTTTTACTGTTCCTTTGTGGCCCTATGTGGGCACACTCGCGCTGTTCCATCTGCTATGGACCCTCAGAATGGGCGGTAAGGTAAGCCTCTTTTCAAGCAAGATAGATAAGGTGGGAAAGGTGCTTGCGGCCTATGCGGAAGGGCTAGCACTTGTGGAGAAAAAATCTTTCAAAAGCAGCCTGACGATAGGTTTGCAAGAAAAGCTGCGGGTAAAAGATACTCGCCTGTCGGACGCGTTCAAGCAGCTATCGTCACTTATTGACAACTTGGATGCGCGCAACAATATGCTGGTTGGCGCCCTGTTGAATATGTTCTTGCTCTGGGATTTCAAATACGTCATGAAGATTGTGCAATGGAAAGGTAAATACGAAGCGAATATCTTAGTGGCTTTCGATGTCATTGCAGAATTTGAAGCGTTAAACGCGTTGGCTATCTTAAAAAGAAATGAACCCGCATGGACAATGCCTAAGATTTTGGATCAGTCCACCGGTGCAATAACTTGCCGACATATCGCCCATCCTTTAATTGCAGCGAACAATTCGGTGGCTAATGACTACAGCAACGCCGAGCATCATATCGCCTTGATTACAGGTTCTAACATGGCTGGAAAAAGCACGTTTTTGCGTACGGTAGGCATCAATGCCGTGCTGGCTTATGCAGGAGCGGTTTGCTGCGCCACTTCGCTTAGCTTGCCCATCTGCCACCTTATTTCCTATATGCGCATCAAGGATTCGCTGAACGAAAGCACCTCAACCTTTAAAGCAGAGCTTGATCGAATGCGATTTATCCTCGATACGGTAGGCCAAGACCCGCATAGTTTTTTCCTGATCGACGAAATGTTGCGGGGCACCAACTCCGTAGATAAGTACTTAGGCTCGCGTGCTATTATCCAAAAGCTCATCAGTATGCAGGGAAAAGGTATGGTTGCCACACACGATCTGCAGTTGGCTACGCTCGAGGAGGAGTATGCCGGCAAAGTGCAAAATTACCACTTTGACATTCAGGTCTCCGAAGGAGAAATGTTGTTCGATTACAAATTGAAGCACGGACGCTGCACCATATTCAATGCTTCCATGTTGCTGAAAGGGATTGGGATCGATGTAGAGCAGGCATAAGACTATTTATATTAACAAATAACGAATAATGACAGTAGAAGAAAGGATTACGCGCACGGAAACCCGCGTGTGCACAACGGTTTTCCCCTTTTTAACAAATCATCACGATACCCTTTTTGGGGGAAAGGCCATGGCTATTATGGATGAAGTGTCGTTCATGGCAGCCACCCGCTTTTGTCGTAAACGGCTGGTCACGGTATCGACAGACCGTATTGACTTTGAAAAGGCTATTCCTTCCGGAAGTATTATCGAAGCGGTGGCGAAGGTTGCGAGCATTGGGCGTACCAGTCTGAAGGTCAAGGTCGAGATATACCTTGAAAAGATGTATGAGGAGGGGCGTGAGCTGGCTATCCAGGGGATGTTCACATTTGTAGCCTTGGATGATGAGAAAAGGCCCATCCCAGTCCTGTCGGGGCTTGATATCGACGAGTAGGTTTTAAAGAGGGGCTAGCCCCTCTCTATTGTACCTTTTGCCCGAGCATACTGCTCGGCCCAATCCAAGTCGGCCGCCAAATCGGCCGCAGCATGGTAAACGAAATGTGGGTCGTCTAAGAAAGCACGCGCAACCAAAACCAAGTCGGCCTGCTCATTTTCCACAATAGCTTCTGCCTGTATCCCCGATGTAATCATCCCGACGGCTGCCGTGATGAGGCCACTCTCCCGTTTTATTTTCTCAGCAAATGGCACCTGGTAGTTTGGGCCAACATCGATCTTTTGATGACGCACAGCACCACCCGAAGAAACATCGATCACTTCAACGCCTCGTTCTTTCAAAATCTTCGCAAGCGCCACACTCTGTTCGACATCCCATCCTCCCTCGGCCCAGTCGCTGGCCGATATTCTCACCCATAAGGACTGATTAGCGGTGAGGGGGGCGACAGCATCAACGACCTCCAGTAGAAAGCGGATCCGGTTTTCAAAGCTCCCCCCATACTCATCATTCCGCAGATTGACCAATGGGGAAAGGAATTGGTGGATAAGGTAACCGTGGGCGGCATGTATTTCAATAATTTCGTAACCCGATTTGATGGCACGTTCTGCGGCCTCCCGAAACCGGACAACAATATCCTGAATTGCTGTTCGGCTCAATTCCAAAGGGGGGTGATCTTTTTCATGGAAGGGAATAGCAGAGGGGGCTACCGTTTGCCAGCCAAATTCATGTTCCGGCAGATATTGTGCCTTGCCCTCCCAAGGCTTGCGATCGCTACCCTTTCTGCCTGCATGTGCCAATTGGATGCCTGGAATACTCCCTTGTGATTTGATGAAGGTCGTAATCTGCCTATACTTTTCTATATGATCGTCTTTCCAAATCCCAAGATCCCAGAAGGATATGCGCCCCTCTGGAGCAATGGCGGTAGCTTCTTGGATTACGGCGCCGGCTTTACCGATCGCAAACTGTCCAAGATGAACCAAATGCCAGTCATTGGCAAAACCATCGTATCCGGAATATTGACACATCGGTGATACCACTACGCGATTTGGAAGTTCCATGTTGGAAAGCGGAAATGCCTGTATTATTTTTGCCATAAGCTATATTTTTTCTTTAAGTTATTCGCTGCTGTCTGCCGGCGCGCAAGATTGCTATATGATGGCAGCTTAGCCGCGCCCTAATCTTTTGATATTCCATGACCCCACTGCATACTGTCTGTCATCGCCAAAAAAGGGGGATTATTTTCATAACCCCCCTTTGCGTATTTAAGTTTGTCTTTCCTAGGTAAAAAGCGAACTTTATTTCGTCTGAAAAAATCAACATGTTTCGCCCTGTGTCGAATATAGTCCGACTTGTATCAGGCGACGGGATGCTCGCTGCAGCCAACCGACCCTTAGCGTTTCATCGCCCGGTCAAGCTCCCGTTTGCTCTCCCTTTCCTTTAATGTCTCCCGCTTGTCAAAGTCTTTTTTTCCTTGCGCCAAAGCAATTTCCACCTTTGCAAAGCCACGTTCACTGATGAATATCCGAAGCGGCACAATAGTGAAGCCTTTTTCTTCCCCTTTGTCACGAAGTTTTTTCATTTCCCGTTTGGTCAGCAATAGTTGCCGATCGCGCTTCGCTTCATGATTGTAGAAGGATCCAAAAGAGTATTCAGCAATGTGCATATTCCGTATATATAAACCGTCTTCAAGGAAACTGCAGAAGCTGTCGTTGATATTTGCCTTCCCCTCCCGGATCGATTTGATTTCTGTACCCAATAACCGTATGCCGGCCGTGTATCGTTCCAATAAATGGTATTCGAAGGATGCGCGCTTATTCTTTATATTGATAGTGGATGATAGTGCCATGTTATTCCTGTAAATGGCAAAAGTAAAGAATTAAAACTTTTGTGGAACTTTTAATTGCAAACTATTGCTAATCTCTTAACAATAATTTAATTTTATGATATTCATATGGTTTTTAAATGAGGTTAAATCAATCGAGTTTCGTATGTTTGCAGCGGTTTTTTTTGAGCTGAATGTATACAATATTGGTTTTTAATAGGTTGTCAGATGATGTCTTTTTTTGATGCCCATCCGTGTTAGAAACGTAAAATTGTATATTTTTGTTTATAATTATATTTTTGACGTTTAATGTGCGAAGGTCAAAAGTTAAGTCAGCTTACATTATAGAAATTATATCACAAAAAATAGAATACCTACAGCATGAGTAAGGGAAAGTTAAGTGAAAGAACGTCTAAGTTCCTAGAGAGTGAACTGGAGCCCATCAAGTCTAATAATCTTTATGCGTATTTTAGACCTATTCAGTCCAAGCAAGATACGGAGGTGATTATTGATGGGAAGCGTGTATTGATGTTCGGATCAAACTCTTATCTAGGGTTGACAACAGACGTACGAATCATAGAGGCTGCCCAAGATGCTTTAGCAAAATATGGTACAGGTTGTGCCGGTTCTCGTTTTTTGAATGGCACGTTGGATATCCATGTGGAGTTGGAAGAGAAGTTGGCTAGTTATGTGGGAAAAGAGGCTGCTATTTTGTTCAGTACAGGATTTCAATCCAATTTAGGCCCTTTGTCATGTTTAACAGGCCGTAATGATTATATTCTTTTGGATGAGCGAAATCATGCATCCATCATCGATGGCAGTAGGTTGTCATTCTCAAAAGTGATCAAATACGCGCACAATGATATGGATGACTTGCGCGCTAAAATGTCCAGGCTGCCCGAAGATAGCCTGAAGCTCATTGCCACGGATGGTATTTTCAGCATGGAAGGTGATATCGTTAATTTGCCCGACATGGTGGCCATTGCCGAAGAATATGATGCAGCCATTTTATGTGATGATGCCCATAGTTTGGGGGTCATTGGCGACCGCGGTGCGGGTACATCGTCCCATTTTGGTTTAACGGAAAACGTTGATTTGATCATGGGGACATTCAGCAAGTCCTTGGCTTCTTTAGGTGGTTTCGTCGCTGCAGATGCGCAGACGATAGAATACCTCAAGCACCGCGCACGCTCCCTTATGTTCAGTGCCAGCATGACGCCTGCATCGGTTGCATCCACGTTAAAGGCATTGGAAATTATCCAATCGGAACCCGAACATATTGAAAAGCTGTGGGCCAATACCAACTATGCGAAAAAGCTGTTGTTGGATAACGGCTTTGATTTGGGATCTACGGAAAGTCCTATCCTACCCATTTTCGTCCGAAATAACGACAAAACCTATTACGTGACAAAAATGCTGCAAGATAGTGGCGTGTTTGTCAATCCCGTTGTTGCCCCTGCTGTACCTGCAGAAGAGTCATTGATTCGTTTCTCCCTGATGGCAACGCATACCTTCGATCAAATTGATGAAGCGGTGGACAAAATGGCGAAAGTGTTCAAAACCGTAGAAGTAGAATCCTTTATGAACTAACGATATGGTCGAGATCCTGCCTGTCTTAACGAAAAAGCAACTTGCGAAATTCATCGATCTGCCGCATGATCTCTATGCGAAGGATCCCAATTATGTACCAGAGCTTTTTTTGGGACAGCAAGATCTATTATCGAGTAATAAGCATCCTTTCTATAAACATTCCCAAGCGCAGGCCTTTTTGGCTTACCAAGATGGCGCTTTGGTGGGGCGCGTGCTTGCGATATGGAACACCAACCATAATGCCTTCAACAATGTTTCGGAAGGACAGTTCGGTTTTTTCGAGAGCATAAACGATCAGGAGGTAGCCAATCGACTGTTGGAAACCGCAGAAAGTTGGGTGAAAGGCAAAGGTGCCGACCGTATCGTTGGCCCTATCAATCTTACGACGAATGATACCTGCGGTTTGCTCGTGCAGGGTTTTGACCAACCGCCCATGGCAATGATGCCCTATAATCCGCCCTATTATATGGAGCTGATCAAACAAGCTGGCTTTGCCGATAAGGTGGATTTAAGAGCTTATTACGTAACCACGGAAACAGCAAACCAACGCTCGGTGTTGCTATTGGATCGTTTGGAGGAACGGCTAAAAAGATCCGGAATTATACTTCGGCAGATTAATCTGAAGGATTTTGCCAACGAAGCCAAAAAGATCAAACAGGTGTACAACAAAGCGTGGGATAAAAATCTAGGCTTTGTGCCGATGACCGATGAGGAATTCAATCATACCGCGAAAGATCTCAAAATGATCGTCGATCCCAAATACTGTATCGTGGCAGAAAAAGATGGCGAAGTCATTGGCTTTGCTCTTGGTATCCCGAATATCAATGAGGTGCAAATCAAGATCAAGCGCGGACGACTGTTGCCCTTCGGTATATGGAAGCTTCTTTTCGGGTTGAAAAAGATCAAAACCATTCGGGTGTTGATGCTTGGCGTATTGGACGGCTACCGCAAATTGGGGATCGAAGCCTGTTTATATGGATATATTATAAAAAATGCGATTCCTTCGGGTATCGTTGCTGCAGAATGTTCGTGGATGTTGGATCATAATTACATGATGAATCATGCCATTGAACAGATCAACGGCGAGTTGTACAAGCGCTATCGCCTGTACGAAAAATCAATATGAAAAAGAAGATTCTAATCACGGGCGCTAGTGGCTTTGTGGGTTCTCATTTGGCACAAGCTGCCGCAGACGCTGGGCACGAAGTGCACGCCGCCGTTAGAAAATCAAGTGATCTTACTGCTATCAAGTCTTGTGTTCGTCAGTTTGTCTATCCAAATTTTGACGATATGGAGGAACTACGCAATTTTTTTGACACACAGCGATACGACTACGTGATTCATGCTGCAGCATTGACAAAGGCTAAGTCGGAAAAGGAAATGTATGCCGTCAACGTCGGTGTCACGGAACGTCTGTTGCATGGGGCTTTCCATAGTGTTGCGCCTCCACAACGGTTTGTTTTTGTAAGTAGCCTGGCGGCTATCGGTCCGGTAGCTTATGATGCTGAAATTACGGACGAAGCTCCTTACAGCCCTATTACCCGATATGGTCGCAGCAAACAGGCTGCCGAGGAGATGATCAAGTCGAAGTTTTCGGATAAACCCATTACCGTGGTGCGGCCGACTGCAGTCTATGGGCCAAGGGAAAAAGATCTGTTCATCCTCTTTCGCACGATGGACAAAGGTCTTGATGCCTACATCGGCAGAGCACCACAAAAATTATCCTTTGTGTACGTCAAGGATTTAGCGGGGCTTTTACTAAATGCTTGTGTTGCCCCTCAGCATGGGCTGACATTTTTTAATATTACCGACGGGCAAACCTATTCCCGGTATGCCATGGCCGATATTTTTAAAGAAACGTTTGCCAAGAAACTTTTTAGGATTCACGTATCCGTAGGCATGGTATCCAAACTGGCGAAATTAGCGCAATGGCTCTATCGTAACTCCAAGCAAACACCGGTCATCTACCCAGAGCGGATCGGCGAATTGACAGCTCAAAACTGGAGCTGCGATATCGCTAGGGCGAAGGATATCTTACATTACAAACCAAAGTATAATTTAGCCAGCGGCTTAAGAGAAAGTTTGCTCTGGTATAAGCAAAACAAATGGTTCTAAACAGCACCTTATGAGTCAAGAAATCAACAAAAAACTTTTCGAAGATCGGAAAAGAACAAATATTTTAAGTGTACCCGAACAGAAATTTATTTCTTATCTGGTGCCTCGCATCCCGAATACTATATCTTCTGACGGCCTTACAGCGATTGGGTTTTTGGGTTCTGTGATGATTTTGGGCAGTTTCCTGTTGGCAGAATACGTGGCAAGACCCTTGTTGCTTTTGGGAATAGTGGGTTTTTTTGTGCAATGGTTCGGCGATTCGTTGGACGGTCGTATAGCTTTTTACAGAAATAAGTCGCGCAAGTGGTACGGTTTCGCGCTGGATATCGTGATGGACTGGATCAGTACGGTGATGATAGGCTTAGGATATGTTTTTTACGCGCCTGGCGACTTCAAGTATTCGGGGTTCGCATTGGTGTCGCTATATGGCTGGGCCATGATTATCTCGCAGTTGCGCTACCGGATCACGGATAAATATACCATCGACGCGGGGGTCATGGGGCCCACCGAAATACGTGTGGTGATCTGCGCCGTGCTTTTGGCGGAAGTGCTTTTCCCCGGGAGTATCAACTATTTGGTGATCGGCATCTGTGCGGGACTTTTCGTTATCAATTGCGTTGATACCAAGAAGTTGTTGCATCTAGGGGATTTGAAAGACTGGGAGGACAAGGCAAGGAAAAAAGAAGAAGTGGTACCCCATGAAGCAGAACTATAGGTTTCCAGCACGCGATTTCATGCTTTCCTTCGGTAAAGCGCAGATCTCTGCCTTCCTTGGGGGACTATCCGACTTTGCCATTTATACCTATTGCCTTCAAATGTTGGCCTATTCAGCACATGGTGCTAATGTGATAAGCGGATCGCTAGGTGCCATCGTTAACTTTCTTCTTAATCGTTATTGGGCCTTTGATAATAAAACGACAGCGATTGGTAAGCAAATTTGGAAGTTTGTGCTCGTTGTCATAGGGAGTATAACACTGAAATCAACCGGGATTTATTTGCTTGTCGACTACCTGTTTTTTAATCCTTTTTATTCCAAATTGATCGTGGAAATTTTGGTTTCCCTTGGTTTCAACTTCACGCTGCAAAAATACTGGGTTTTTCGGAAGTAGCTTCCCTTAGGTAGCGAAATCTCGCTTCATTATAATCACCTACGCCGTTTCTTCGTGTGCTTTAATAGTCGTAGCTATATCGAACCCGTACGATTTTTTGCACAGCAGATCGCTCACCATTCCAAAAATAATTGCATGCGGTGCACAATAATCCGATGTGCACGTTCGTTATTACTGTTCTTGCAACCGAAGCGGGACGGACTTAAGCAGGGTTCGTAAATTATCCTTCACTGCACCAGCTTGTTGCGGTCTATGGCTAATAAATAAGCTGGAATAGTTTGCAGGATATATGCCAAAGTTCCTATCTTTGCACCACTCCGCAAGGGAGGGACGGTTGAAAAGCGAAAAACAGAAGACGGAAAAGGCCTTTAACGGGTCGGTTCCACGGTTTCGGGCCCCACAGGGGCAGAAAAAAAGTTCAATTTTATTTTGCGGGACCGGAAAAATCTTCTACCTTTGCAGTCCCAACGAGAAGGAGGGAAAGAAAAAAGATAGTTCGGGCAGCGATGCCACGATATATAAAAAGCCAAAGCGCGACGCGGCGGCGATAGAAGTTCTTT
>NZ_BNAF01000014.1 GCF_014653155.1 Sphingobacterium griseoflavum
GGAGAGTAGGTCGGTGCCTAATTTTAAACGAAGCCCCTTCAGGAAACTGGAGGGGCTTTTCTTTTTTATCCGTATGGTGGTCTTTGACCTATGGTCTAGCCGTGCCGATGAAAGGAGGATCTGTAAACAAGTTGATGGAAGACAGTTCCGGAAACAGCGTTTTAAGCGAAGCCCTTGTCAAAAAATAAAGGATTTCGCTCATTTACAGATTCATAAAAATAGTTACTCTTCTTCATAGAACTCGATCAAGGAAGCCATGTAGGTATCGTTCCATCCTTCAACTATGTCTACAAATGCCTCGTCAGGAATGTTGCTATGCTGTACTTCAACAGAGGTTCCCTTCTTATGATCATGTAATTTAATGGTTACCACGGATGGTTCCTCCTGCTCTCCGAAATACCATTGCTGTACAATCTTCCCATAAGGTTCTAGTGCGATAAATTTTCCGGTAATAGCTCCATCCCACATCGAAAATTCGCCGTCTTCTTTGGGATCGATTTCGGCTATATCACCTGTCCAAAGACGAATGGTAATCTCAGTAGTTAATGCTTTGTAGATATCTTCTGGTGTTGCGGCAACGATGTAATATTTTTTAAAATCTTTCATAGCGAGGTATGTTGTTATTCCTTCCTTATTGTGGTAAATTTACGCAGAATAAAACGATAAATCGATGAGTAACTTCCTCCCAAATGAACTTATTGCGAGATTGCGCGACGAAAGTAATTTCGACCATGAAGCTTTCTTGAATACGCACGCTAAAGGGGATCGTATTACTTCTATCCGTCTAAACCCACGAAAGAAAGCAGCATTAACCATGCCTTTGAACGCTCCAGTACCGTGGTGCAGGGATGCGTTCTACTTGGATGAACGCCCGATTTTTACGCTAGATCCCCTGTATCACGCAGGTTGTTACTATGTGCAAGAGGCATCGTCTATGTTTTTGGGGCATATTTTGCGTTCGCTGGGTCTGGAGGGTGCTTCTGTCCGAGCGCTTGATCTATGCGCCGCGCCGGGCGGTAAATCGACATTATTGAATGCCTATCTCGGTACAGGTAGCCTCGTGGTAAGCAATGAGGTTATCAAGTCCCGCGTCGGCATCTTACAGGACAATATAAACCGATGGGGGATGCATAATGTGCTCGTTAGCAATAATGACCCATCCGCGTTCTCCCGTCTTCCGGGATATTTCGATTTAATGGTGGTGGATGCACCTTGTTCGGGTTCGGGCATGTTCAGAAAGGATTCGGGAGCGATCGATGAGTGGTCTTTGGCAAACGTGAAGCTGTGTAGTGACAGGCAGAAGCGTATTTTAGCAGAGTCGATAGCGACATTGGCAACGGGGGGATATTTAGTTTATTCCACCTGTTCTTATTCGAGCGAAGAGAATGAGGATATCTTGGATTGGATAATCAGCGAATATGGATTTTCCACGGTAGCATTGGATGTTGCCGAAGCGTGGAAAATCCAACCAACACTTTCTCCTGTGCATGCCGCACATGGTTACCGATTCTATCCACATCAAGTCCAGGGAGAAGGATTTTTTGTGGGTGTTTTAAAAAAGACACAGGAACAGGAAACCTTTGGTCGAAAGCGTGCCAAACCCGAGAAGAGCCCGATAAAAAAAGATGCGCTACGCACTTGGTTGGTGGGGGATGAGCGCCTTTATGCGTTTATGCACAGAGATGATGTGCATATCTTTCCAAAGCAGTACGAAGATGACTTAAGGTGGATCCAGCAGGTTTTATATATTCGCACTGCAGGAACCAATATTGGAAAATGGCTCGGGAAAGAACTTGTTCCCTCACATGAGCTGGCATTGAGTATCTTCGTAAACGCAGAGATCAACGCGCAGGAACTCACATTAGCTGTTGCACAACAGTTTCTACGAAAGGAAAATCTAGATCGTGAGGTTTTTGAAAACGCCGGTAGCGGATGGTGTTTGGTTCGTCACCAAGGTGTGAATTTGGGATGGGTGAAGATTTTGTCCAATAGAATCAATAACTATTATCCGAAGGAATCTCGAATTGTCCATTTATAGCGGATTGGTGCTGAACGATCAATTGAACGATGTCATCTGCAACTTCTCGTTTACTTTTTAAAGGGAAAGCTTCCTCCATACCGTCCTTACCCAAAATGGTAACTTTATTGTTATCGCCTGCAAAGCCTGCTCCTTGATCCCGCATGGAGTTCAAAACGATAAAGTCCAAGTTTTTACGGGCGAGTTTTTCCTTTGCATTTTGTAGTTCATCGTTTGTCTCTAGGGCAAAGCCGACCAATGTTTGTCGGTCAGTTTTTTGCTTTCCCAGTGTACCCAGAATGTCAGTGGTTTTCTGCAATAAAATCTGAAAGGTGTCGTCGTGTTTTTTGATCTTTTGTTCAGCCACAGATACCGGAGTATAGTCTGCTACCGCAGCACTCATCACGATGATATCCGCTTTGTTGAAATAGTCCTGCGCAAACTGGAACATCTGTTGAGCAGAAATCACCGATAATCGTTCGACACCTTGAGGGGTGTCGAGATGGGTGGGACCGCTAATAAGCTGTACCGAAGCTCCCTGTGCGACTAGCGATGCGGCGATAGCAAATCCCATTTTTCCACTAGAGTGATTTCCGATGAAACGAACAGGATCGATCGCCTCATAGGTCGGGCCGGCAGTTACCAACGCTTTTTTTCCCTTCAAGGGTAAATTGTGATCAAAGAAATGGTGTATGGAGGCATATATCTCTTCGGGCTCTGCCAATCGCCCCTCACCCACTAGGCCGCTCGCGAGCTCCCCTTTTCCGGGAGGCAATAAAATGTTTCCGAAACGGCGGAGCCGATCCACATTTTCTTGCGTACTTGGGTGCTGCCACATGTCCAAATCCATCGCGGGAGCAAACATTACGGGACATTTGGCGGAAAGATAGGTTGCCAAGAGGAGGTTGTCACAGGCGCCATTTGCCATTTTACTCAAGGTGTTGGCTGTTGCCGGAGCGATGACTATTAAATCCGCTTTTCGCGCGATGTCTACATGATTGTGCCAAACTCCGGTATCGGAATCGAAATAATCGGTATAAACAGGGTTTTTAGATAAGGTAGCGAAGGTCAGCGGGGTAACAAAGCTTTTCGCATCGGGGGACATGATGACCTGTATTTGGGCGCCAGCTTTGACAAGCGACCTGACGAGATAGGTAATTTTATATGCGGCGATACCGCCGCATATACCAATGACGATATTTTTGTCTTTCAAAGGCATGCAGCCTATTCTTGCTCTTTAGCGGGATTTCTAAAGTAAACCCTGTCATTTAAAAATTCATCAACCGCGACAAGCGAAGCTTTTGGCATGCGCTCGTAGTGTTTAGAAATCTCTATTTGTTCACGGTTTTCGAAAACTTCTTCCAAGTTGTCGTTGTTGCTGGCAAACTCAGATAATTTACCATTTAACTCTTCTTTTACGTCTACGGCAATCTGGTTGGCACGTTTGGCAATAACGACGATAGATTCATAGATGTTTTCCGTTCCTTTGTCCAACTGTCTTAAATCACGTGTAACTGTTGAACTTGGGGTAGAAGTGTTTTTATTTTGACTCATTGTGTAATGTGTTATGAATTTCCAATTTAATTTGACGAGGAGTTTACTTCGCTAGCCTCTTTGGCTTCGGCTTCCTCTTTCGTTATTCCTAATTCCTTTTGTTGTTGTTCGCGCATTTTGTTGATTTGGTCCATACGTTTCACCACAAAAGCGATCTCCTTTTCAGCACTGGCGCGCAGTTGATCGGCGTCATGCTTGAACTTACTTTGCGGATAATGCTCCACAAAGGCCTGGTAGTAATCTATGGCTTCATTGTAACGCGCTTCTTGCCGATATGGCATACTGTTCTGTGCAAAAAGGTATTGCGACTTGACAATCAAGAACTCTATCTCTTCGGCATATCTCGTGTCGGGATACTCGCGTAGCATACTTTCGAAGGCAATCACCGCAGCACGGTAATCATCAGGTTGGCCCATATCGAAATACAATTTTGCATTGGCGTATGCTTTTTGCTCTAGTTTGTCCCGAAGATTTTGTATCAACTCGCCGGCTTCCTTAGCCTTTTCCCCCTCGGGATAAAGGTTGATAAAGAGTTGTAATTCATCAATTGCTTTCCGTGTATTTTCCTGATCCAGCGAGTAGCGAGGCGAATCTTGATAAAAGCAGTAGGCCGACATAAAACGACACTCCTCTGCACGTGCACTATTCGGATAGGTGGTTGCAAAGTTTTTAAAATGAAACCTTGCAGACGTGTAATCTCGCAAGCGGTAGTTGGTGTAGGCCGTGTAGTAGTACAGGTCTTCTGCTTCCGCCTGTCCTCGGTATTTGCCCATCAAGTCATCAAATAGCACCAAAGCTTTCGAAAATTTCTTTTTCTCATAGTACTTCACCGCTTCTTCGTATTTCATAGCGATGTTATTGCTGGCCCTTAATTTTTCAAACCTGCTTTTACATCCTGTCGCTAGTAGTACGAACACCGCGCAAGCTATTATGGATACTATACGTCTATTTAAAAACATTTTACAAAGATACATCAAAATCAAATAAGATTCAATTAAATTTTAGCGGTGCAATATAGCGCTAATTGTTTCGTAACCTCACTTGTTTTAAGAGGTTTAACATTCTTTAACCTGTTTCTTTGCAGGATGTCAACCTAATGTTGAATTCACCTTGCTGTTGCACTGTTCTGCCAATTATGTTTAATAATTTGATTATCTTTACCTCATAAAATTGGATTAGAGCAATGACATTACTAGAGCGAGTAGAACAAGCATTAGACACGATTCGTCCGTATTTGGAAACGGACGGTGGCGACGTGAGCATCGAAGAGATCACGCCTGATAATGTGGTTAAATTGAAATTGTTAGGAACGTGCGCAAGTTGTTCCATGAGTATTATGACATTTAAAGCTGGTTTGGAGCAAGCGATTCGAAAGTCTGTTCCCGAAATTACAGGCGTAGAGGCCATTAATTTGACGGATGTCAATGATCCGAACGCCATTACGCCAAACTAGTATTAAGGTTAACACATTTTAACAGGCGTCTTCAAGGAAGATTGTATAGATTTGACACATGACAGCAAGGAATCTGTATGTTCTCGTATTATTTTATGTTCTCGCGACGGTTTCAGCCGATGCGCAAGAGAAGAAGATTATTCAATTCAGCGGGCTTATCAGTTCGGTGGGTGGAGAACTGCCTGTGCCTTTCGTTACCGTAACGAATAAAAGTTACGCCAATCAGGCCTTTGCGGCAGATAATGAGGGCTTCTTCTCGTTCGTTGCCCATGTTGGAGATACTATTGCCTTTACGTCTGTAGGCTTCGATCCGGTCACGTATGTGATTCCGAATACGCCTACTGATAAGTTTACGGCAAGAATCAGTATGAAAAGCTTGGTGATAGAGTTGCCCGCTGTCATGCCCTTTCCTTGGGCAAGCATTGAAGAATTTAACATGGCCTTTCTCGCGCTCGATGTGAACAATGACGACGCCTCCCGTATTAGAAGGAGTCTTTCGCCAGAGGCTTTAGCTGCTTTATCTCAAGTAACTCCCCGAAGCGCAGAAGAAATCCAAACTTTTAATTCCATGCAACGGCATATCAATATGAACAATAAGGCCATCAACCAGCGTTTTGCGAATCCGCTGTTCAGTCCGTTAGCTTGGGGATCCCTTATCAACTCGATTGTGAAAGGGGATTACAGCCGCAAACGATTGCAATACTAACACATCATTCGGCGGTACGGATGGCGTCGCTCCGGATCTCGCGTACACTTAAAGATGAGGCTAGATAGGAAATCAGGATAGCCACAAGCATCACCGTGGTAAACACCAATAGGAAGTCTGTCGGACGGACGTCGACAGGATAGATATCCATGATCGCATTTGCACCATCACCCGTCCGTATGATACCATATTTTTCCTGCAAGATGCAGAAAGCCAATCCGACGGCTATACCGATAATTCCGCCTATAAACGCAATCATGACACCTTCGTAGAAAAAGATACGTTGTACAAGCCAATTGTTGGCTCCCAGACTTTTTAATACGGACATATCTTGCTTCTTATCGATGACTAACATCGTTAATGATCCAATGATATTAAATATGGCGATGATACCGATGACCGTAAGGATGAAAAACACAATCCACTTCTCTGATCGTACGGTCTTATAAAGGAGCGGATTTTGTTGCTCTCTACTTTTGACAATATAGTCCTTGCCTAGCAGGTCTTGCGTTTCGCGCTGCAGTTTCTCGGCCTGCAAAGGATCTTTTGCATACAGCTCAATTGCCGACACTTCGTCGTATTCATTCAAAAGATCTCGAGCGAAGTCAATGGGCGTGATGACTAAATTGTCGAAACCTTGTTGATATTGCAAAAGTCCGCAAGGTGCAATCATGCGGATATTGATATCATCCATTGGATTAACACTATTCCCGGGGCTCCCCTTCCGGGGCGAAAATAGCTGCATGTAATTATCTATTCCCTGTAGTGGAATGCGCAAATTGGCCTGCACCTGCGCACCTACAAGCGCGAAATTTGCGCTATCCTGCAGAATATGAAGGTTTCCTGCGTATAACATGTCTTGATGGTCTGCCTCCATTAAGCTTTTAGGTTCTACGCCCTTTATTTGCGCAATAAACTGCTGATTGTTATACTGTATCAATACCTTGTCTTCCAATACCTCCGAATAGCTTTTCAAATCCGGATTTTTACGCAAGGTTTGGAAGGACTCGGTTTTCGCATCGAATACTTTTCCTTTTGTCGGCTCAATACGCAATTCTGGCGCAAAGGTGCTGTATAGCGATAGGATAAGGTTTTCCATTCCATTATAAAACGATAACACGATCACCAAGGCCGCGCTGCTCACCAAGACGCCAACGACACTGATTGTCGAGATAATGTTAATCGCATGGAGCGACTTTTTGGAGAACAGATAACGTTTTGCAAAAAAAAACGGTAGTTTCATAGTTATCCCTTGATATACGGGTTGGTAGTTTTCTCAAAGCCTACAGTTGTCTCCGGCCCATGGCCTGGATAAACCACTGTTTCATCTGGGAGACTATATATCTTTTCTTTGATGTTGTCTAAAAGTTGTTGATGGTTACCTCCAGGAAGATCCGTACGGCCAATACTGTTTCGGAAAAGCACATCGCCGCCGATTAAAAACTTTTGATCTGCTTGATAAAAGCAAAGGTGTGCAGGGGAATGGCCCGGAACAAGAAGCACCTGTAGCCTATGTTTGCCAATTTCGATAGCTTCTCCTTCTTGTAAAAAGGTTTCTGGTATGGGCGATAGGTCGTAACGTATGCCAAACATAGGTGCGCGGTGTTCGACATCAACCAATACCGGAATTTCTCCTTCATGCAGCTGCGGGAAAAGGTTATAGGTATCATAAATCATTCGGTTTCCAAGCACATGGTCGATATGGCAATGCGTATTGTACAAAGCGATAGGCTTAAGTTTATTATCTTCGATAAAGGCCAGCAGCGTCTTCTCCTCAGCGACATTGGACATGCCAGGATCGAAGATTGCACAATTGCCATCTTCATCATAAACCAAATACGTGTTTTCCTGAAATGGGTTAAATATGAATGATTTAATATATAACATAGCTCAAAAATAGGAATTATTTCCAAGTAAAGGTGTGGAGAAGATGTTCAATATCCTGTTGAATAAAGTCTAACACCGGTTGTATCGAATCCAGGTGGGGCTTTTCGTGAAAGTATAGTGCACCCCGTAGATAGTGTTTGCTGCTATCTGATACAAAGAATTGCAGGTTGGAGGCGGTATTTCCGTGTATCAAATAAGTTACCCCGTACAGCTTTTTTTCGGGCTTATGTATTTTTACTTGGTCAATGGACGTTGCTTTTGTCGTATGCTTAAATGCAAATGTGCGTGCATCTTCGGTCAATTGTTTTAGTGGTGCTTCCGCATTTATCCCGAAATAGCTGAGGTGCAGGCGCGCATTAAATTGCGGGAAGTCCAAATTTTTCCAACAGGGATGAGCGCCATCGGTCTGATCGGGACTTAGCTTCGCATAGGTAGGTTGCTCAAATAAAAAAGGGCATCCGGTTGCGGCTACGGTATAGGATTTTTCAGGCAGGTCTATCCGAAAAAAGCCTCTGGGTTTTGGGGAATGATCAGGAGCTTGACAGGCGAATAGTAACGAAATTATGAACCATCCCGCGATGCTATACCTCATTCCAGATCTTCCAGTTGCGTTCTGCCTGCAACACCAACATTTCATAGCCATTTTTCGTGGTAGCGCCGCGTTCTTTGCCCTTCTTCAGGAAAAGCGTCTCCTCGGGGTTATAAATCAAGTCGTATAGCAAGTGGCTTTCTCCAATGCCTTCATACGGAATATGGGGACATTCTTGAATATTTGGAAATGTTCCTACGGGCGAACAATTTACCAAAAGTTTGTGATCCCGGATAACGGCTTCTGTTAGATCGGTGTAAGTCAGGTCGCCGTTATCTCGCTGACGACTGACAATGCGGTAGGATATGCCCAACTTTTTTAATGCGTAGTAAACCGCTTGCGCGGCTCCTCCGTTGCCAAAGACCAATGCTGTCTGGTGTTTGGCTGTCAACAAGGGGCGCAAAGACTGTTCAAAACCAAAGGCATCTGTATTGAAGCCTTTTAAAAAAGCCTTCCCATTTTTCCGTTCAATGCGGACACAATTTACGGCATTTATCTCTTCAGCCTCCGGCGAAAGCTCGTCTAGAAATGCCATGACGTTTCGTTTATGGGGAATCGTTACATTGAAACCGCAAAAATTTGGATCGGTATCATATAGCGTTTGAAACCCGTCCAGCGTTTCCAGCGGATATAGATCATAGTTTATATCGCTGATGTTTTCCCTTTCAAACTTTTCAAGATAAAACTTTTTGGAAAAAGAGTGTCCCAATGGATAGCCTATGAGTCCTAGTTTTTTCATGGGTGGTTTGTATATTTCCGGATAATGTCCACAATGATTTTGTTCCCCTGAAGCTGGGGCAGGTAATCGAACAAAATGTAGAATTTTTCAGGATTGGTTGCCAATCCTAATTCCAAGAAGTTCAACGCTTCGTTGTATTGCCCGTTGGCGAAAAGATAGGCCACAACGCGGTAATATAGTTCTGACGACTCAGGATTTTGCTTAATGGCATCGGCCATCACGTCGATCGCTTCGATATATTTTCCTTGCTCAAAATAGATCGAAGAAAAATCAAGCCAAGCATCTATATCCGTAGGATTAAGCTCAACAACCTTCGTGTACGCAAATTCTGACTCCTCGAACTGATTAAGCTTGTAACGAGCATCGGCGATGGCAAACCAATAGTCCGGATTGCTATCATCCAGCTCCAACGCTTTTTTATAAAAGTGCAACGATTCAAAAGGGCGATCATCAAAATCTAAGGTAACACCGATTCCGAACCAGCCATCGGCTAATTGCGGATCCAATTTTACTGCTTTTTTATAATTCGCTCTCGCTTCTTCCATCAATTCTAACTTCTCATAACACTCCCCGATAGCACAATATACGTCCGCAGTAGGTGTTTCATATTCGAAACTCTGTTTATAAACATCAATTGCTTCGGTATACTTCTGTGTACTGATGAGCACATTGCCCTTATTGAAATAAGCGGGCACGAAAGATTCGTTGATCAGTATCGCGTAATCGTAGGAGTCGATGGCTTCTTCAAATCGTTCGAGCTTATCGTATACCATACCGAGGTTGAACCAAGCAGCATAGGAGTAGGGATCTTTGTCAATGTATTGCTTATAAAACTCGATGCTTTCATCGGGCTTTTCCATAATCTCGTAGCAAAAAGCCAATGCATTCAGCGCATCATCATTTTCCATATTGATTTCCAATGATTTCTTCAAGTATGCAATAGCTTGCTCGTAGTCTCCCTTCAATTGAAATAATTCTGCTGTTTGGAGGTAAGCTTCGGCGGTATCTTCACCGAGTTCTATCGCTTTTAGAAAAAGGAGCTCTGCCTGTTCGATGTCGCCTTGAAGCAGGCAAATGTTTCCTTTGAGAAGATGCACCTCCCCGCTGTTTGGCTCCAATGCGGTAGCTTTATCTAACTGGAACAATGCTTTCTCAAGCTGATTGATCCGACCGTAAATCTGCGCCTTTTTCAACAGGAATAAAGTCTCGTAGGGATGCTGGCCAGTGGCATACTCTGCAACCTGCAGTGCCTTGACAGGATCGTTTTTATCGATATAGTATTCGATTATACTTTCGAAAGCCTTCGCATCAAAAAAGTATTGATCTTGGTTTCGCAGCATTTCCTCGTATCGATCGACAGACAGTTTTTGTTCCTCGGGCGAGCCAAATTCGAAATCTTCTTCCATATCACTCCTTTCATTTTAATTTAAAAATCGCTTGAATCCTCACGCTAGAAGAAATTTATAAAGAAAATGTGACTTCCAGTTGCTTTTGTTTTCCACATTTTCACATACGGCTTTACAAAGATAGCTTAAAATATTGATTTTAAGCAGAAAAGCCGATCCTGATGGATCGGCTTTCTTATCGTTTTATAATTCTTGAAAAGAATTATTTTTTGATTTCTACACGACGGTTTTGAACGCGGCCTTCTTCTGTAGCGTTTGATGCAACAGGATTAGCTTCACCGTAACCATTAGCAGAGATGCTTGACGCAGAAACACCAGCGTTAACTAGATATTGTTTAACTGCATTTGCACGGTCTTTAGATAAGTTCATGTTGTAATCTTCAGAACCTTCTGCAGAAGCATAACCATCTAATTTTACAGAAGAGTTAGCGCTACGCAATTCTTGTGCTAATTTATCTAATGTCGCGTAAGATTCAGTTTTCAAGACAGAGCTATCAAACTCGAATTGGATAGGCGCATAGTAAGCTCCAGTAGTTGCATTAGTAACAACTGGCTCTGGGAATTTGATCGGACATCCTGAACCATCTACTGCAGTACCTGCAGGTGTTCCTGGACATTTGTCGAATTTATCAGATACACCATCACCATCAGAGTCTTTGCTCAATTGATCAACAGTACCTTCTAAAGTAGATACGCGTTGTTTCAATGCTTCCACTTCGTTACGCAATGAAGGATCTTTCAACTCATCATATAACGTAGCAACAGGGTTTGTGAACGTTAAGCTTTCTTTATCACGTGAGCCTAAAGTGAACTCTAGACCACCGTAAACGTTGGAGAATTTACCTTTAACATCAGAACGGCCTGGACCATATAATAAGTTATCATCTGTGAAGTTCATAGTGTAACCTAGGTTCAAGGCAACAACTTCAGATAATTTAAATTTCACACCAACACCTACTGGTACGAAAGCAGCCATTTTGAAATCACGGTCACCTACTAGTTCTCTGTCACCAAAGATCTCTTCACCCCATTGACCTTTTTTGTCAACAGAAGCACCTGTGAAATCGTTGTTTGTGTACTGAACAGGGTTGTTCGCCAATACTCCCAAACCTACTTTAGCGTAGAAGTTCACAGCATTTTCTCTTCTTAGGAAGTCGATTGTACCTAATTGGAAAACACCATTTAAGCTAGCTGCCCAGTTTACTTCTGTTTCTGCAGAACGAGCATCAATACCCCATGCAGTTGACTCAATAGCACCGTTTGGTTGGTTAGAGATCGCGTGGTTGAAAGTTTTGATGCGACCACGGTTACCTTCCAATTCCAAACCGAATAGGTGAGAGAATTGTTTGCGTACAGTTAAACCATAGTACTCACCAACTTTATTTTGGAATAAACCAACTTTTTGACCGAAGTTGTTGGATCCACCAACGATTACGTTAGGTGTAGTGATACCACCTTGAACACCGATCGACCAAGTTCTGTATTGTGATCTTCCACCGAATACAGTTGGAGTTTGTGCTTGAGCGTTCTCAGCAAAACCTAAAGCGGCGACTAAAGAAGCTGCAACAGCTGTTTTTTTAATTGTAGAATAGTTCATACTCTTGTTTTTAAGGTTATTAAAATTTTTAATTGTTTTCACTTTTTCAATTTTAACATAACTTAACAATAACGATGCCAAAAAATATTAGCCTCGCAAAAATTTTGTTAAAAAACCAAATTTACCGACAATCAGCAAAAATGTTCGCGTAAAAGTATGTATATAATTTAGAAACGCAAAATTTTTTGAGTTTTTTTGCTCGAAAGTCAATAAAAACATCAAGTTATGTGGTTAACGTGCTACGTTAGAGGATATAGTGGATAACAGCAAGTGAAAGTCCACCCAGTACAGCGCTCACCGGTATAGTAAGGATCCAAGCCCAAAGCAGGCTTATGGTCACGCCCCAACGAACCGCAGACACACGCTTGACGACGCCAACCCCGATGATCGAACCGGTGATGGTGTGTGTTGTGGAAGCTGGGATACCAAAATGTTCGGTGACACCCAATGTCACTGCGCCAGCAGTTTCGGCGGCAACACCTTCTAGCGGTGTTACTTTCGTGATTTTTGTTCCCATTGTCTTGACGATTTTCCAACCCCCACTCATGGTTCCGGCAGCGATTGCAATATAACAGGATAGCGGCACCCAATTTGGCATTTGCTCAAAATCCTGAATGACATTTTGTGCGATAAGGGCGGTGGCAATAATACCCATAACTTTTTGCGCGTCATTTCCACCATGTGCAAAGCTCAACGCTGCGGAAGATATCAATTGACATATTTTGAACCATTTTTCGGCCACCGCAGGGCGCGCGCGCTTAGCGAGATTCATAATAATCAAGGTGATGATTACGGAGATGAACATCCCCAGTATGGGTGCAAGCACGATAAAGGAGACCGTTTTCAGAATCGCGTTTTGATTTACTGCTAAAAAGGGATTCGCACCGCTTATCCACGCGTAAGCCATGCCGGATCCGGCGAAGCTTCCGATCAAGGTATGGGAAGAACTTGAGGGAATTCCATAGTACCAAGTAAACAGGTTCCAGGAAATTGCGGCAACGAGCCCGGCGAAGATCACCTCCAAGGTGATGTATTCTTCTAATACCGTTTTTGCAATGGTATTGGCCACTTTGTGATCGGTGAAGTAAAAATATGCCGCGAAATTGAAAAGCGCTGCCCACAACACTGCCATAAAGGGAGTCAATACTTTGGTTGAAACAACCGTGGCAATCGAGTTGGCCGCATCATGGAAACCATTGATGTAGTCAAAGGCGATTGCCAGGATGACAACGACAATCAATAATGTTGAAATCATAATAAATTTGTTTTCTTGCTGCTGGAATTAAGCATTTTTCACCAAAATACTTTCTAATACGTTCGCAACGTCTTCACATTTATCTGTCGCATCTTCCATTGCTGAAAGGACTTCTTTGTTCTTGATCAACGTGATAGCATCCTTTTCATATTCGAAGAGTTCGCCAACGGCCTTATCGAAGATATAATCAGCTTTATTTTCTACGCTATTGATGCGGACGCAAGAATCCGTGATATTCCGGATATTTTTCAGGTCTTTAAGCTCATTCAGTGCTGTTGCTACATGCTCGGTCGCTTCGACGATAAGGTCTGTTATTTCTTTCATCGCTTGACTCGGGTTATGCACCTTATAGAGTTCCATGCGGTTTGAGGCTCCATGAATGAAGTCTGCTACATCATCTAGGGAACTCGCCAGCGCATGGATATCTTCGCGATCGAAAGGCGTAATGAAATTTTTTCCTAGTTCTAAGTGGATTTGGTGAGTGATATTGTCTCCACGATGTTCAAGGTCTTCTAATTTCTTGTTCAGGTCAGCGCGTTTTGCCAGATCTGTGGAGTAAACCGTTTCTTGCAGCAGTTTAGCCATCTCGATTAGGTTAGCGCCTGCTTGTTCAAACAAAGGGAAAAACTTCTTGTCCTTTGGAACGAAATACTGAAAAATGCTATTTAAAGACATATTGATTGAATTTCTGCAAAATTATGAATGATATGTTAAGTTAATGTTAAGTTTTGGGAATGCGTGTAACCTCAATCTCATATTAACTATTTTTAGCAGGAGCCAGCGTGAAGCCGAATGTCGTGCCTATACCTTCTGTGCTTCTGACATTTACGTTTTGCTCGTGGGCCTCCACAATGTGTTTTACAATAGCCAGTCCAAGGCCCGACCCCCCGATTTCGCGCGATCGGCTTTTGTCTGTTCGATAGAAGCGCTCGAATACCCGTGGTAGATTTTTCTCCTCGATGCCGAGTCCGTCATCCGTTACCTCGACTAAGATTTGATCAAATAGCGGGTAGATGGAAATCGAGGTTCGCCCATTTTTTTTGCCATATTTGATGGAGTTGTCGATCAGATTGATAAGAACCTGCTGGATACGTTTTCTGTCGGCTTTTACAAACACCGGTTGGTTTGCCTTCCCTTTGTACCGTAATTGAATGTTACTGTAGCTGGCCTTGGCTTCCAGATCTTCAATACACTCTTTTATCAGGCTAGCAACATCAAACTTCTCGATGGTCAATGAAATGATTCCTGTTTCCAGTTTAGAAATTTCATCCAGATCATGGATCAGGTAACTCAATCGATCGAGATTTCGGGCTGCTTTTTCCAAGAAATTCTTTGCAATATCGGGATCATCATCAATGAGTCCATCCTGCAAGGTTTCAATGTATCCTTGTGTGGCGAATAGCGGCGTTTTAAATTCATGGGATATGTTGGAGAGAAATTCTTTACGAAACTGAGCCTGTTCTTGCAGTTTGTTGATTTCCAGCGCCTTTTGTTTCGCCCAGTCGCGAACCTCCTTCTCGGCATCGGCGATCGGGTCGTCGGCTATTTGCTCGCCAAGGGCATCTTTAAGGTCTTTGCCCAACTTGAGGTTGTGGATTAATTTGTACACATTTCGAATGCGTTTGTAAACAAAGCGTTCGAAAAGATTGAGCAAAACCACAAAGCTTAGGATGCCTACAGCAAAAAAGACAAGGCCTGCAACAGATGCATTTCCTCGGTGCAGGTAGTCTGTCGCAGCAACCAGTAGGCCAAAACTGCAAGAAATGAGCAGTACAAAAAGTCTAAAATTCATAAAAAAAGCTTCGTGAAACGAAGCCTAAATTACGAATATTGAATTAAAAATAGCGTTAAAATGTAGCAATTACAGTTTTCCCACCTATCACCTTATCGCCAATGTTCACGTTAACCTTGGTTCCAAGGGGCAAGAATAGATCGACCCGCGAGCCGAATTTGATGAATCCAAACTCTTCGCCTTGTTTTACGACATCTTGCTCAGCGATATAACACACAATCCTTCTCGCCATCGCTCCAGCAATTTGCCGAAACAACACTTCGACGTTCGACTGGTTTTTCACGACGACTGTCGTACGTTCGTTATCTGTCGAGGATTTGGGATGCCAAGCCACTAGAAACTTTCCCGGGTGATATTTGAAATAGGAAACGATGCCACTGATCGGGTTTCTGTTGACATGCACGTTGATTGGCGACATAAATATTGAAACTTGGATACGGCTATCCTGAAAGTATTCATTTTCTATCGTTTCTTCAATGACGACCACTTTTCCATCTGCAGGACACAGCACTGTGCCGTCGTCCATGGCAATTTTTTTATTTGGGCTTCTGAAGAATTGAAGGATAACGATAATCAGAAATGCGGAAAGTATATACAAGAACCATTGCACATAGGGTGACGCGTCATAATAATTTGCTAGTGCATTGCTAACAAATGCAAATAAAATAACGAGGGCTAAGCTTGTATATCCTTCTTTGTGGAATTTCATGTCTTCATTTTTTTGCAAATATAAACATTCGTCGCTATTCGGTTAGGGTTGTTTTTCTCTTTCCACTTTTAAACTGTGAAAATTAAACACACCCGCTTCGCTGACACGAAGTTTACCCGATACGGTTAGCGTGTCTTCGATGGGTTCTCCCTGCTCATCCAGCGATGGAAAATAATAAGGAATGTCTTTGACAACCATTTCCAGATACTTGTTGAGGGCCGTCGTCTTCAAGGGTTGACTAAGTGTAATAAGCTCGGGTTCGCCTTCTTTGCTTAGCGAAACGCGGTATGCAAAATCCTCTTCCGTATTTTGAAAGCTTGGATTTGCGGCGAACGCACCATTTAGCTTGTCGGAAAGATAGGCATTGAAGCCGCTATAGTCGTCAAAGCTGCACGCTTTGAAAAGCATCCGTTCGCCGATGACGAAAGACTGCGATGGAACGATGGTCAGCGGAACGCGATAGGATCTGTCCTGAAAAAGGTTGAACCCTTCGGTTAATACGCCATTTTTATCGTAAACCTCTTCCGTAAACAATACTTTTTTGTTTTTCTCGTCGACCATATTTGTTGTCCAATAGCCGGAAGGTAAACCATTTTTTATTTTTCCCTTTCGTTCGAAAAAAGGAAATCCGTATTCGTTATAGAATTCGAAAGGCATTTTAAATTCATAATTTCCTTCCCCGTTAACAACACGCTGCCTCCCTAAACGATCCCAAAAAGAAGAGATGGTACCCGCGGTGCTGTCAAAATTGACCGTCAACAAGGGTTTCCCATCAGGGTAGTAATATTTCCAATCGCCGGAGGGTCTATTTTCTTTAAAAGTGGTTTCCCATTTCAGGGTACCGTTGGGATGGTAAGCTTTGAAATCACCCTCTTTCACCCCTTCGTTATAATATCCGGTTAGAACGAGCGTTCCATTTCTGTCAAAATCTTTAAATTCTCCATGGAATGCATTTTTTGCCACGATAAATTGGGACAACCGTTCAATAGATTTAAACGCACAGTCCTTATCGACCAAATAGTAATGATCATCGTAGTAGAACCTTACCAGACCGTTCACGGATTTCTCGAACAAGGTATCCTTCTTTGCTGCATCTGTTTGTCCGAAAGACAGCAGTGCGGTTAACCATACCAATAAAAATGAACTGATTTCTTTCATATTCTGTTAATGTGCTTCCAACCAATTATCCCCTTTTCCAACTTCCACTTCTATCGGAACTTCCAGTGCTATGGCCCCTTGCATCCGATCGCGGATGATGCCTGAAAGCTGTTCCGCTTCGCTACGCGGAACATCAAATACAAGTTCGTCATGCACCTGCATAATCATCTTGCCCTGTAGACCTAGTCGTTCGATATCCTGTTGGATATTGATCATGGCGACTTTGATCAGATCGGCAGCGGATCCCTGTATGGGCGCATTTATGGCATTCCGCTCGGCAAAACCGCGCACAGTCATATTGGCGGAGTTGATGTCTCTTAGATAACGTCTGCGTTTGAGTAAAGTTTCGACATAGCCATTTTCCTTGGCAAATTCTACGGCTCTGCTCATGTACCTTCTTATGCCTGCATATTGCGTGAAATATTGATCGATCATCGCGCCTGCTTCTTTTCTTGGTATGCCAAGGCTCTGCGATAGGCCAAAGGCTGATTGGCCATAGATGATGCCAAAGTTGACGGCTTTGGCATTTCGCCGTTGATCAGCATTTACCTCGTCAAGGCCGATGCCATATACGCGGGCAGCCGTGGCGCGGTGTATGTCATGGCCGGCACGAAACGCTTCCAGCATGTTTTGGTCTTCACTTAAGGCGGCAATCAGGCGAAGTTCAATTTGTGAATAATCTGCAGACAGCAGGACGTGGGATGCGTCGCGCGCGATAAATGCCTTCCGTACTTCGCGCCCTTTCTCCGTGCGGATAGGGATGTTTTGCAGGTTTGGATTCGTAGAACTCAAACGGCCTGTTGCAGCTACGGCTTGGTTATATGAGGTGTGTATGAAACCTGTTTCTGGATTGATAAGTCCCGGTAGCGCATCGACATACGTAGACTTCAACTTCTGCAGCTGCCTAAAGTCCAAGATATCCTGTACGATATCCGATTTGTGGGCAAGGGTCAGTAGCACGTCTTCTCCGGTTTTATATTGCCCGGTCTTTGTCTTTTTTGCTTTGGGATCCAGCTGCAGCTTATCGAAGAGGATTTCGCCTAATTGCTTCGGCGAGGCGATATTAAATTGTGCACCCGCTTTATCATAAATAGTCTGTTCTAGCCGCTGAATGTCTGCTTGTAAAAGATTGGAAAAGGAGCGGAGGGTTTCCACATCTACCTTCACACCGTTTTTTTCCACTTCGGCGAGGACGTAGATCAAAGGAAATTCTACGGTTTGTGCGAGTTCCAAGGTTTTTGTGTCAGCGAGCAGCGGTTTTAGAACTTCATGCAGTTGCCACGTAATATCGGCATCTTCGGCCGCATACTCTTTTACCTTTTCGATCTCCACATCACGCATGTTTAATTGGTTTTTTCCTTTAGGGCCGATAAGCTCTTTAATGGAAACAGGAGAATAACCTAAGTAATTTTGGGACAGTATGTCCATATTGTGGCGGGTATCCGGATCGATCAAGTAATGGGCAATCATCGTATCAAACAGCGGACCTTGTACCTTGATGCCATAGCGCGATAGCAAGAGGATGTCGTATTTCAGATTTTGGCCTACTTTCTCGATTAGCGGATTCTCTAGTACCTCTTTAAAGATATTGGCGGTCGCTTTCGCCGATTCCCAGTCTGCTGTAGTCGGGATATAATAAGCTTTTCCTTTTTCAAAGGCAAACGATATGCCGACAATTTCTGCTGTGAGTGCATCCAACGATGTCGTTTCCGTATCGAAGCAGAAGCTTTTTTTATGAGATAACTCTTTGGCCAAATCCTGCTGTGCATCCATCGTGTCAAGCAGGATATAGGTGTGGGGTGTATTATGGATATGCCGAGTCGGGATCGCGGGTTCTGGTAGTGCGTCTGCAGGCGCGGTGGCGATCGTTGCTGGGGCAAATAGATCCATTTGGCCTGCGCCTGTTTTGCCATTTGCGTCGGTTATGCTAAAATCGTCGCCAAAGACGCGCTTGCCGAGTGTCCGAAATTCCAACTCCGAAAAGAGCGGTTCCAATAAGTCGCGGTTGGCGTCCTCCCGTTCAAGACTTTTTTCGTCCAGCTCGATCGGTACATCCAATAGAATGGTCGCTAGTTTTTTAGAAATCAGGCCCTGTTCGGCAAAATTTTCGACATTCTCTTTCAGCTTGCCTTTTAGCTTGTCGCTGTTTTCGATGATGCTTTCTACCGACCCAAACTCCTGCACTAATTTTTTAGCGGTTTTTTCACCGATGCCGGGGATTCCCGGGATATTATCGACCGCATCGCCCCACAGGCCTAAAATATCGATAACCTGTGATACGTCACTGATCTCCCATTTTGCTAAGATCTCTGGGATGCCTAAGGTCTCTGCGCCATTGCCCATACGGGCGGGCTTGTAGATAAAAATATTTTCGGAAACCAATTGTCCAAAATCTTTGTCCGGTGTCATGCAATATACCGTGAATCCCTTTTTTTCGGCTTTTTTGGCGAGTGTTCCGATAATATCATCTGCCTCAAATCCATCTTGGGTGATGATAGGGATATTGAAACCTTCGATAAGACGAAAGATGTATGGAATGGCGGTAGCTAGATCTTCCGGCATTTTCTCCCGATGTGCTTTATAAGCTTCAAACTCTATATGGCGGCTGGTTGGGGCATCGGTGTCGAATACAACAGCAAGGTGGGTAGGTTGTTGATTCTTCAATAGCTCTAAAAGCGTATTGGTAAATCCCATGATTGCTCCCGTATTTAGCCCATATGATGTCAATCGAGGAACTTTGTTTAATGCAAAGTATGCCCGATAAATGAGAGCCATGCCGTCTAAAAGAAATAGTTTTTTCACCGCAATAAAATTTAATCGTCCATCACAAATGTAGGAAAATATAAAAAGCGAACCTGTGGATGAGCCTTAAAATATGTGGCGATATTTTATGGAGGGTTAAAAATAATTGATTAAGACCACCTTCCTAACATTTAATTTCCGATTTTTGCCAAATGAATGGCGGTAATCAAAATACGGACAGTGGATGCGCGGATTAGTTACTAAATCGACCGGAAGTTGGTACTTGGTGTTGGGTGAAGACGGTACACGGGTAGAATGTAGGATCAAAGGGAAGTTTCGCACGAAGGGTATCAAAACGACGAACCCGATTGCAGTAGGCGACTGGGTGAACTATGAGCAGGAACCCGATCAGGATAGTGCTGTGATAACGGAACTTGAACCCCGCAAAAATTATATTATCCGTCGGTCGGTGAACCTTTCTAAACAAACCCAGATCATCGGAGCGAATCTTGACCAGGCTATGTTGGTGGTTACGCTTGCTTCGCCACCCACTTCTTTGGGTTTCATCGACCGTTTTTTGGTAACAGCAGAGGCGTACAGTATTCCTGCTATATTGGTTTTTAACAAGTTGGATCTTTTCTCGGAGGAAGGGTTGGATGTTTTAGCGGATTACATGGCCATCTATGAACAAATCGGTTATCCCTGCCTTGCGGTATCGGCGCAGGACGGTACGCATGTGGATGCTATTCGCAGCATGCTGAAAGATAAAATTACCTTAGTTTCTGGACACTCGGGCGTCGGTAAATCTACGCTTATCAACTCTATAGAACCGGCCGCCGCCTTGCGAACCGGCAAAATTTCCGATTGGTCCGATAAAGGCAAACATACCACAACGTTTGCAGAGATGATTGATCTTTCTTTTGGGGGTAAGCTTATCGACACACCGGGAATACGGGAGCTAGGCATTGTGGATATCGAAAAGAATGAACTATCGCATTTTTTTCCGGAGATGCGCGAACGGCTGAACGAATGTCGTTTCCACAACTGTAGGCATATCAACGAACCGGGCTGTGTAATTCTAGAAGCCGTCGATCATGCTGAAATTGAAAGCTCCCGATACGAAAGCTATTTGAGCATATACCATAACCAAGAGACGCGCAACTAACTTATTCCGAAGAGCTGAAAACTTTAAATTAAGAAGTTTGTTGTAAGAAGGAAGAAATGGGGTAGATGCTTCACAATATGCGGCCTTTTTAACCTATCTTTCGACATGTTTTATTCGTTATTTTTTACCGTTTTGGAATCTTTACCAACTATAAATTAATGTAATCGTATGAAACCAATTTGGAAATGGGTCATTGGCGTTTTTGTCTTCATCGTGCTGGCGCTATCAGTAACCGTATGGTATTTCTCCAAAAATTGGAAGCCCATTGTGGAAGAGAAACTACAGGAGGTTATCAAAAAATCAACCGATAGTTTGTATACATTAAGCTATGATAAGCTGGATCTTAACCTGGCTGTTGGCAACGTGACATTGGAAAATGCCGCGCTCGTTCCCGACACTGCTGTTTATGCACGATTGGAGGCAACACAACAGGCTCCAGACAATGTATACCATATCCGATTAAAGTCTTTGAAGATAAAACGCTTCGGTATCATCGATATGTTAACCAACAAAAAGCTAACCATCAAATCAATAAGCTTACAAGACCCCGCAATACAATTGACCAATAAGTACCATGCTTATAATGATACGGTAGCATCGAAACCCAAGAAGACACTGTATGAAAGCGTTAAGGACGTGCTCCAATCGGTAAATGTTCGCGATATAGACATGGAGAATGTCTCCTTCAAATACGCCAAAATAACGGATGGCAAGAGCGCTGATTTTGCCGTTAAGGACATTCAGATATCCGTGCACGATGTCTTAATCGATGAAACCTCGCTTGCGGATACATCCCGTTTGATGTACACCAAAATGGTCGAGATCATTGTCCCGGGTTTTACGTACAATTTTGCCAATGGCATCTACCAGGCCAAGTTCGATGAACTAAAGATCAATACCCGCGACCAAAACATCTTACTTACCAATGTGGATTATAAACCCGTCATGAATAAAGCGGCCTATTTTAAGAAGAAGGGTAAAAATGTGACGATGGCAGATCTGCATTTTGACACGCTTAGGATGGAGCAGTTGGATTTCCGTGCACTTCTAGATAACCAGCAGACAATTGCTAAGAAAGTGCAGCTGAAAAACGGACACGCGAAGTTGTATAATGACAAAAGATACCCGAAAAGCCCTAAAAACCAGATCGGACAGGCACCGCACCAAAAGCTGCTGCGCGTCGAACAGCTGATCGATTTGGACAGCGTATTTGTCGAGAACATCGATGTGGTTTATGGCGAGATGAGTGGAAAATACTATCGTGAAGGGGAAATCTCATTCAATAAGGCCAGTGGTGTTTTAACCCACGTCACCAATGACTCCATGAGGCTTGCGAAAGACAAATATCTAAAGGCCGATCTTCGCGCAAAAGTGATGAACAGCGGGAATCTGCATGCGACTTTTTCCTTTGATATGTTAAGTAAAAACGGTGCATACAGCTATACCGGGAATCTGAAGCCTATGCAGGCACCCTCATTTAATAGGATCTTGACACCGCTGCTTAATGTGGAGATTGGCTCGGGTAATATCCGTAGCGTACGGTTTACAATGGAAGGAAACGACTACCGAAGCTGGGGTGATTTTCGGTTTGAATACGACAATCTGAAAATCAACCTGCTCAATGATGAGGGTGACCGGAAAAAGAAAAAAATGCTTTCTTTTCTTGTTAACCAGCTCATTATCAATGATAGTAACCCAGATGCAAACGAGGTGTATCATGTCGGAAAAGTAAATCATAAACGGGTGCCCGAGCATACATTTTTTAAAAATCTCTGGCAAAGTTTATTGGATGGCATTAAGCAGACGGCGGGCATAAGTCCCGAGCGGGAAGCGCGGCTGGTTGGATCGGCACAATCTGCGAAAAAAGCACTCGAGGAAACAAAAGGATCGGTCAAAAAAACGAAAGGGTTCTTCAACCGATTGTTTAAGAAGGGCGAGAAGGATAAGCAGGAATAAAGTCTTGTAACGTTGCATACCCTTCTTGATTATTCTTAAGTTTGTAGAAGATGGGAAGTGTTATCCGATTTATTAAATTTCTGATTACCTATAGATCGAGGCTGGTCGACCAGATCATGTTTTACGTAAGCATGGTCTGCGCGCTGGTTGCGATCACGCATCTGGGATACATAACCAATAGGGACCTTGCTGGTGTTTCTGAGCAAACAGTCATCGGACTATTCTATTTTCTGTTTTTTTTAGGGGCGCTGCGGACAGCCGCAGCGATCCTCGCCCAAAAGAAGATAAACGGCTCTCATGTAGCCGGACTTGTTTTATCGACCTATTGCCTATTTATTGCATTTGCGCGACTGAACAACATAGCTTATTTCTCCAAGCTGGAATGGATCTATCTCGCTATCGCGATCACATTCTTGTCCGAACTATCGAGGAACAGCCTATTTTTCGATAATTTTTACTTCAACCCTACCATTTTGTTTATCATCAGCTTTATTGCGCTGATCTTATTGGGAACGGTCTTGCTGCTATTGCCGCGAACCACGCTTGTGGCTCCGTTAAGCTTTGTGGATGCCCTTTTTATGGCGACCAGCGCTGTGTGTATTACAGGATTGACGGTAACCGATATATCAACCAATTTTTCGGTCTTCGGCCAAACTGTGATTATGTTATTGATACAAGTAGGCGGACTTGGAATTATGACCTTCACTGGTTTCTTCGGCTATTTTTTCTCGGGCGGATTCTCATACAAGAACCAATTGATGTTCGGGGAGATTCTTGGCGAGAAAAAGTTGAATGCGGTGATCTCAACCTTGCTTACGATTATTTTTATTACGCTGTTTTTTGAATTGGCAGGTGGTATTTTGATCTACCTTTCTCTTGATCCTAGCCAGTTCGACTCGACGGGTCACCGCATCTTTTTCGCAACATTTCACGCGATCTCCTCTTTTTGTAACTCTGGTTTTTCAATTCTGAAGGGGGGGATACATCACGAGGCATATCGCTTCAACTATAGCTTCCAAGCTTGCTTGGCAGGCATTTTTATTTTGGGAGGGTTGGGATTCGGCACGGTATACAATTTCTATACGTTCGTAAAACAACAAGGCCTAAAGCTTATTCACAGGCTGTTTTTAAGGCAACAATTTGTCCACAAGCCACGTGCTTTTTCGTTTAATACACGCTTTATCCTACGATGCAACGCGATCGTTATCGTAACAGGGACGATTTTTTATTTTTTGCTGGAGCAGCGGCATACGCTGACGGAGCACTCCTCGATCTTTGGCGAATGGATAACTTCGTTTTTCATGGCAAATTCGGCACGTTCCGCTGGATTCAATAGTGTGCACATGAGTTTTCTGGCAAACCCTACCGTGGTGATGGTTGTGGTTTTGATGTGGGTGGGAGCCTCGCCGGGATCTACCGGTGGTGGGGTGAAGGTTACCACGGTGGCCTTGGCGCTGCTGAATATTCTTGCCTTGGCACGTGGCAAGGAGTCCATCGAGATTTACAAACGTCGAATAGCGGCCGAATCGGTCAACAAAGCCTTCGCTATCATCTTGTTGTCGGCGGTGACGATCACCTTCAGCTTTTTGCTATTAAATTTTTCCGATCCTGATAAGTCTTTCAAGGCACTGCTTTTTGAAACCATATCCGCTTATTCGACCTGTGGGTTAAGTTTAGGGGTGACGCCATCCTTATCGGCATCGAGTAAGATGATTATAGTTTTTACCATGTTTGTTGGCCGCGTGGGAACCCTCACGCTATTGGTCGCATTCATTAAAAATACAAAGAACAAAAGTTATATTTATCCTACCGAAAAGATTTTATTTTAACCATGAAGTATATCATACTAGGACTTGGACATTTTGGGCGATCGCTTGCCATACATCTTACAGAACAAGGCCACGAGGTCATTGCTGTTGATAAAAGCATTACCATTGTTGAGCAACTAAAGGATCGAATCACCCATACCGTATGCATGGATACCACCGATCGGGAAGCCATGACCTCCTTGCCCCTAAAAGATTGCGATGCCGTTATTGTTGCTATTGGTGAAGATGAGGGAGCATCGCTGCTTACAACTGCACTTCTGAAACAACTTACGGTACGCAGGATAATAGGCCGTGTGGTCTCGGAGCTTCAAAAAACCGTGCTTCAAGCCATGCAAATTGATGAATACATCATGCCTGAGGAAGAAGCGGCGGAGCGCTTGGCCATGCGCCTAGACAACGCGGATATTATAGATTCCTTCAAGGTATCTGATCGTTACAGTATCGTCGAGACCCGCGTTCCCGGTCAATATGTAGGGATGACCTTGAAAGATGCTAACTTGACAAACACCTACAAGGTGATTGTGCTAACAACCGTAAAAGCATACGAAAAACAGGTAAAGGGCAAAACGGTGACGTATAAAGAAGCGTCTGGAATTGCGAGTTCGGATACTGTTTTGTCCGAGAACGATCTGCTCGTGCTTTTCGGCGAGCTTTCCAATATACAGCGTTTGATTCAGAAAAGTGATTGATCTTCCAGCAACGGTATCTCGTGGATTACGATATTTATACTGGTAATTTCAATTCATTTCTATATTTTTGGCAGGTAGCAAAAACTAATCATTTGGTTAATCCGGTGTGTGGGTAGGGGTATTCAGTGCTCCTGAAGCACGTGAACGATTACACATGAGCCAAAGAAAATAGCAAACGAGATAAAACGTATATGAAACAGTGGTTTAAGGACAACTCTACACACCTTGCAATAATTGCCATCTTTATTGTATTGGTGTTTTTTTATTTTTCACCGATTTTCGCCGGTAAGACGCTTGTCCAAAGCGATGTGATACAAGCCGAAGGAAGCCAAAAAGAGCTTTTTGATTACCGTGCGAAAGACGGGCACGCACCCTTATGGACAAATTCGATGTTTGGCGGTATGCCAACTTACCAGATTTGGTACGAGCATGCCAGCAACGTAGCTAGTTACATCAACAAAGGTATTCGTGCGCTGTTGCCAGTTCCTGCAGACATTGTGTTGTTGTATCTGCTAGGTGGTTATTTCTTGTTTTCCGTGCTGCGGTTGAAGCCTTGGCTAGCCGCGGTGGGAGCCGTCGCCTTGGCATTTACCTCCTATAATTTTATATACATTGAAGCGGGGCATGTTAACAAGGCTTATGCTATCGCCTATCTAGCACCGATTATTGGCTCTGTGTTACTCTGTTTTCGAGGTAGCCGTTTATGGGGGCCTGTTTTACTCTGTTTGTTTCTCACGATGGAGGTTCGTACAAATCACGTACAAATCACGTATTATCTATTTATTGCATTGCTAATTTATGTCATTATCGAGTTGTTTTACGCGATTCGCGATAAGAAATTGAAAGGGTTTGTTCAAGCCTCCGCCTTGCAGGTTGCGGCTGCGGCCGTGGCGATATTGGTGAATGCTTCCGTTCTGTTCCCGACTTATGAATATAGCAAACTTACCACGCGGGGAAAAGCTAATATCCAAAAGGTGGAGGAGGGAGCTAGCGATAGTGGATTAGACCGTGAGTATGCCTATCAATGGAGTCAAGGCGTAGGGGAAAATATCACTTTTCTAATTCCGAATGCCTATGGAGGCCGTACGGGCGGGACGTTAGATAAGGACGCGGAAGTTGTGAAATTCTTTATGAAAATAGGCGCGCCGGAAAACCAGGCATTGCAATATGCGGAGCGCATTCCAACCTATTGGGGGGAAAAGATATTCACATCGGGGCCTTGGTATTTTGGTGCTGGAATATTCTTCCTGTTTATTTTAGGATTAATGATCGTTAAAGGACGGATAAAATGGTGGATTTTGATTGCAACAGCCCTTTGCCTATTCTTGTCTTTCGGTCGACATTTCCCGTTCATATCCGACTTGTTCTTCGACTATTTTCCGATGTACAACAAATTTCGGGCAGTAGAATCGATACTGGTTATTCCGGCGATATTGATCCCCTTGTTGGCGATTTTAACGGTGAACGAGCTATTCAACCGAGCCTCGGAAATTCCGAAGTTGGACAAAACGGTGTTATACACGTTTATTGCAGTAGGCGGATTCTGTCTATTGGTAGGTCTGATGCCAAGTCTGTTTTTAGACTTCAAGAACTCTGGCCATCAGGACTATATCAACTCCATCGGACAGCAACTCGGCGGACAGGCTGCTGGTGCGGAATTTTCGAATGCCCTGATTAAAGACCGGTCGTCGCTAGCCAGCAAAGACGCATACCGCTCCTTTTTTATCGTTGCGATCACCTTCGGATTAATTTGGTTTTATATCAAGAAGAAGCTTACGATGCCTGTTTTCGTTATTGTTCTGGGTATCGTGACGCTTGCTGATCTTTGGGCGGTGGACAAACGTTACCTCAATAACGACTCTTTCATAGAAGAGAAAGCAAAAACACATATCGTCGAACGGGAAGTAGATCAATTGATTCGTTTGGATAAAGATCTGAGCTATCGGGTAATGGATTTGACTACGAATCCTTTTTCGGACGCAAGAGCCTCCTACTTCCACAAAAACATCGGCGGTTACCATGCCGCGAAATTGATGCGTTTTCAGGAGGTGTTAGAGCATCAGTTTAACGGCGCGATCAACGAAGACGTTTTAGACATGTTCAACGTTCGGTACCTGATCACGCAGAATCCTCAGAACGGTGCTGAGCAAATTCAACGTCGCAGTACAGCTGCGGGCAACGCTTGGTTTGTGAATAAAGTGACCTTTGTGAAAGATAATGCACAGGAAATGCAGGCGATCGGCAGTTTCGACCCTCGGAAAGAGGCGTTCGTCCATGAATCGTTTAAAAATCAATTAAATACGTCAAAATTGGGGCTTCCGTCCAATGCGGAAATTCGGTTGGTTTCGTATCATCCCGATACGTTGAAGTATGAATCCACATCGCCTAATGATGCGTTTGCCGTTTTCTCGGAGGTATTCTACGACAAAGGCTGGAAAGCGTATATTGATGGCAATGAAGTGCCAATCATCCGTGCCGACTATTTACTGAGAGCGTTGCAGGTGCCAGGAGGCAACCATACCATTGAGTTTATCTTTGCACCGGATTCTATTCGGATCAGCAACTTGATCTCGCTTATTGCATCAATCGTTTTGGTGTTGGGGCTTGCTGTGGCTGTTGCGTTTAGTATTCGTAAAAAAATAAGCGCCACTAAATAATTGAGCTGCTGATTGAGAAAAAAAAGCCGCACGGAACCATATCTTTCCATGCGGCTTTTTTATGTTGATCCGGGCTGCGCAAGCCGAGTTTGCACGGATCATCTCAAAATAACTTCAACTGGGGTTTCGAGACACGGAATGTTTTACGATGATGCGGCGTAGGTCCAAGTTGCAAAACAGCATTTCGATGTTTTATCGTGGGATATCCTTTATTGGAAAGCCAGTCGTAATGCGGGAAGTCAGAAGCCAGCTTATTCATATATTCATCACGATACGTTTTGGCCAATATAGAGGCTGCCGCGATCGATAGGTATTTCCCATCTCCTTTGACAATACATGTATGGGGAATGTTGTTGTAGGGTTTGAACCTATTCCCATCGACGATGATATAAGCGGCAGGTGTTTCGAGCAGGTCTAACGCGCGATGCATCGCTAGGTAGGATGCATTCAGGATATTTATGCTGTCAATTTCTTCGGCCGAGACGCTGGCCACGGCAAAGGCTAATGCCTCTTGCTCAATAATCGGTCTTAGCGTCATTCTTTTCTTTTCCGAGAGCTGTTTGGAGTCATTGAGCAGGGGATTGCAATAACCTGTAGGGAAGATCACTGCTGCCGCAAAAACCGGTCCTGCCAAACATCCCCTGCCGGCCTCATCACACCCCGCTTCGATAAATTGTTGTTGAAATGTGGAGATTAACATGTTACGAAATTACAAAAATCGAGGCGAAGTACAACTGCGATCAGATGTGGGCTTGCAGGCTTGCCCTCGGAAGGGCTTCGAACGCTGTCAGGATGTAACTTCTCTGTGATGCAGCGTCGTTTACACTATTTTACATTTCTTATCTTTTTCTTTGTAAAGTGGTAAGCGAACTCGGGAAGAAACGGGGTTCCCGCCTAATAGGGTGTACTTCATGAAGCGATATTTAATAGGCATAATTTTATTTGTTGTGGGAGTTTCGGCTTTTGCACAAAAGACAACAAAGATCAACTTGGAATCTTTGGCAAACGTGGAAACGGACGGAGATTTGGGTGAATGGCCGGCTTTGATAGATGTGGCGCAGGATGGCAATTGGTTGTATCAGCTCGCCAAAGATGATCGATACATACACGTAGCCATTGTGGTCAGAAATCCTCTACTGCAGCAGATGGCCGCACGCCACGGTATTGTTTTCAGCGTAATTTCAAACGGTAAAAATAAACGTCCAACGCAGTTTATATTTCCTTTCCCCGACGCCGAAGTGAAACGCGCCATACAGCATGAAGAGCATATGCAACGAGACGACGACAAGAAGAAACTTATCGAGCGTTCTAGAGGATATTATGTGCAAGGATTTTTAGAGATTCCAGATGGACTACTATCCTTCGAAAATACTTACGGTTTGGCGGCGAAGGCCACTTTGCTTGCGGATGCACTTGTCTACGAAGCCCGTATACCGATAGCGTCGTTGGATCTGCAGGTAACACCGACTAAGCTCAAGATTGAAATTAACGACGGCTTCTCATTGTTGCCAGCGGCAAAAAGGCAGTCTGCAGCCACGCGCTACAGCTACGGCACTATTCGGCCCGCCGAGGCAAAACCAAAGGCAAAGCAAACACGGGCAGTGCTGCTTGAAACAACAATCCAATAGAAAAAGAGATCAATGAATAATATGAAAAAATTAGGTATACTGCTTTACAGTTTCTTTTTTTGGTGCGCGTGGCAAGAGGCTGCAGCCCAAACAGGCAAAACAGTGCAGGGGATGTTGCGGGACAAGGAGTCTCGCGTCGTAGCAGGCGCGTCGGTACAATTGATTGCCGGAGCCGATACCCTAGGGACAAGCTCATCACAGGCTGGGATCTTTACGTTTCAACAGGTAAGGGCTGAATCTTTCAAAATTAGGGTTGCGAGTCTAGGCTTTGAACCTTTCGAGAAAGCGTTTACCTTTCCTTCGGGGCAAGAGAAAATGGTTATCCCTTCATTTGAATTGGTGGGCATCGCCAATATGCTAGAAGAGGTCGTTGTGGACGGGGTTTTGACGGTTCAGGTAAAAGGTGACACACTAGAATACACGACAAAAGATCTTAAACTTCGGGACAACGCGCTGGTCGAGGATGCGTTAAAACGTCTACAGGGCGTTGAAGTGGACAAGGATGGCGCTGTTACGGCGCAAGGCGAGCAAATTACACGCGTGCGGATCAACGGGAAGGATTTTTTCGGCGGAGATGTGAAAACGGCAACCCAAAATTTACCAGCAGACATCATCAATAAAATTCAGGTTATTGATGACTATGGCGATATGGCTAACCTAACGGGCAACAAAACTGGAGATGCACAGAAGATCTTAAACATCGAAATAGATCCGGAAAAAAATAAAGGCTATACCACGACGCTGCGTGCCGGGTATGGTACGGACAATCGATATCAGGCGACAGCAAGTGCGATCTTGATGCGAGACAAGATGCAGTTTTCCGTTTTGGGAAACCTGAATAATATCAATGCACCTCTGTTTGATTTTAACACGCAAGGTGGTGGCGCTAGACGTCGTATGGGCGGCGGCGGCGGCCCAGGTGGTGGCGGTAATTTTGGTGGATCAAACGGGATCACCAATACGGGATCTATCGGATTAAATTATCGTCAGGATTTTAGTGACAAAGTAACCGTGTACGGTAGTTACAGCTTTGGCCACGATGATAATGTTGCTTTGTCATCCAGCTTGAACAAATTTATTTACCCGGACTCCACGCAAGATAGAAACACCGAATCGGACATCAATACGATTGGAAACGCTCATCGTTTCGAAGCCAATTTGGAATGGAAGCCCTCCGAAAAAGAGTTTATCAAAGTTACGCCGCAGTTGAGCTATCGGCAGACGAAAACCAATAGCTTTAGTTTTAATGAAAATTTAATAAATGGAGCCTTGTTCAATACGGAAGACAATACATTAAATGGCATTGCCAAATCACCTAATATGGGGATCAGCGCCTTGTACAACCGTCGCTTAAATGATAAAGGAAGAAATATCTTTTTTAATATGAATATTTCGTCCTCAGGTACCAAAGATGATCAAGATCGGATTATCCAAACTTTGGTGGGTGACCCAAACAATAGCAATATGGATGTGGATAGCCTTTATCGCCGCACCTTGGCTGAGCTTGACAACAAAAGCTGGAATGGAGGGGCAACCGTATCCTATCTCGAACCCGTTAGCCAATATGGTAAGATCGAACTGTCGTACGACTATAATGTGAATACGTACGATAACAACCGTAGGCAGGATGCCTTTAATGCAGATGGTAGCACGCTCGACGATCCAAGGTATGTATTTGACCGGCTTTATGACTATTCATTCACCACGCACCAGTTTGGAGCGAATTATAACTTTAACAACGATAAGGTTAAGTATGCCATTGGATTGGCTGTACAGCCCACGCTTTTGGACGGTGATGCCTCCATAGATGGCAATGCGATCGCGATCAATAGGAATGGATTCAATGTCGTGCCGATTGCGCGGTTTGAATACAAATTCAGCAGACAGAAAAATCTGCAACTTAACTATTCGGGGCGTGCAAATGAACCTTCCATTACGCAGATTCAACCATTTACGGACAACTCGAATCCCACCAATATTATTACCGGTAATCCGGACTTGGCGGCAGAGTTCCAGCATAATTTACGTCTACGCTACAATAGCAGTAATTTCCAAACAGGGAAAACATTTTTTATGATATTGAACGGTAGTTTGACGGACAATAAGATTGTATCCAACAACCTGCGTCAATCGGATCCGTCTTTGGGTATTATTCAAGAAACGAGCTACCTGAATGAAGACGGGGCCTTTAATATGCGCGGATTTTATCACTATGGTCGATCGTTTAAAAATAAGGTTTATAGCCTGAACTTTATGGGAAGTTTGAACTACAATAACAATCCATCTTATACCGAAGGGAACCTCAACAAAGCACAAAATTGGGTGTTGATGCAAGGGATGATGTTCCGTTATCTTCCATCGGAAAATTTGGAGATCAACCCTGGGGTCCGTTACAGTTGGGATCATACCTACAATACATTGAACGAGCGTGCTGTCGTGATGCAATCATGGGCGCCAACGCTAGTGGGGTCGGTCAACATAACGCCTACGATCGTTTTTGGTGCCGATCTATCGAAAACTTTCTACCAAGGCAATGCATACAGCGAAAACCCATTCATAATCAATACATATGTTGAAAAACGCATGCTGAAGGGAGATCGGGGTGCGCTACGATTGCAGGCTTTCGATTTGCTAAATGAGCAAACCAATATTTCCAGAACAGTGTCTGATATACAGATCTCCGATAGACGCGTTAATCGCCTTGGAAGGTACTTCATGCTGATGTTTACCTATAAACTCTCCAAATTTGCCGGTGGAATGAATCCTTTCCAAGAGGATCAAGGTCCTGAAGGGATGAGACGTCCACGGAGATAGGCGAAATGTTACATGGTATAGACGGCTGTAGTTGATAAGAACTGCAGCCGTTTCGTTTATATTTGTTTACCTTTGTTTTTTAGTCGCATTCGGCTTCTGGTCACGATCTGTGCTGTCTAGGGCTCGTTTGTTTGCATGCCACAAGCAAGTATGCAGCGTTTAATTTGATTTGTTAATTTGAAGAATATAGAGTACGAAATCATTCGATTAGATAACGGTATCCGAGCGGTATACCATCGTCAATCGTCACCGATTACCCATACCTGCTTCGTGGTGAATGCAGGATCAAGAGACGAATCCGAAGGTAAATTCGGTATGGCCCATTTTATCGAGCACTTGCTCTTTAAACAAACGACCCGCCGTTCTATGCAGCAGATATTGAATCACTTGGAAGCTGTTGGCGGCGATTTAAATGCTTACACCACGAAAGAATATACCTGTATCCATGCGTCCCTACTGAAACCCCACCTCAGCAAAGCGTTGGATCTGTTTGAAGATATTATCTTTCATTCGACTTTTCCGGAAGATGAGATGGAGAAAGAGAAAGGGGTAATTGCTGATGAGATGGCGTCTTATTTAGATAGTCCAGAAGAGTCTATTATCGACGATTATGAAGATATCATTTACAAAGGGTCCGGCTTAGGACACAATATCTTGGGACTCGAGAAAGATCTACAAGGTTTCTCATCGGTTGATGTCATCGATTTTTTAAAACGAAATTACAATACGAAGGATATCGTTATCGGAATCACGGGCGACTACGATTTGAAAACGGTAGAGAAAATGATCCGGCGCTACTTTGGGCCTGTAGCGGCCAACCTGCCGGAACGTGTGCGGCCCCGCACGGAATTGGTTGCGGCAACGCATTTAGAAATACCAAAGCCAATCAATCAAGTGCACTATATGGTTGGTGCGCCGGCATACGGCATGTTTGATGATCGGAAAACAGGACTGTTGTTGCTGAATAATATGCTTGGCGGATTTGGGATGAGTTCGATCCTTAATCTTTCCATCCGTGAAAAACATGGTATCGCATACACGGTCGAGTCAAATTATACCGTTTTTTCAGATTCGGGACTGTTTACCATTTATTTCGGAACCGATGAGGAAAAAGTAAAGCGTGCAAAGAAGTTGGTTTTTCGGGAATTGGATAAAATGCGGGAAAAAGGGGTGTCCGACGGGCAGCTGCGGAAAGCAAAGCATAAATTTAAGGGACAAATAGCCCTCGCCGAAGAAAATCGGATGAGTATGATTATTGCTGTAGCCAAAAATGTGATGGATTATGACCGCGTAATATCGCTGCAGGAAGTGTTCGAAAAGATCGACGAAGTCTCTACGTCCGATCTGCTCACGATTTCGCGGGACATTTTTGATCCGAATGGATTGACCTCTTTGGCTTTCATCCCGGAAGACTGATGTATGGAGGGCATTCTTTTATGATTTATATTGTTTAATTTTGATTTTTTAATAGAGCCTGCGGCTCATCGTACACGCTAATTATTTTAAATGAAAACAGCTTATATTTTTCCAGGCCAAGGTGCTCAATTCGTCGGAATGGGACAAGAATTGTATAACTTAAATGAAGCATCAAAAGCCTTATTTGAGCAGGCAAATGAAATCTTGGGTTTTCGCATCACGGATATTATGTTTGCCGGTACGGACGAAGATCTAAAACAAACTAAGGTAACCCAGCCTGCCATATTTCTACATTCGGTGATCTTGGCAAACGCGTTGGGCGATAGCTTTCAGCCAGCGATGGTAGCCGGACACTCTTTGGGTGAATTTTCGGCATTGGTTTCTGCTGGAGCCCTTTCTTTTGAAGACGGCCTAAAATTGGTGTCCCAACGTGCAAATGCGATGCAAAAAGCCTGTGAAGCACAACCTTCAACAATGGCTGCGATCTTAGGCTTGGACGATGAGACTGTTGAAAAAATCTGTGTCCAAGTAGAGGATGTCGTCGTGGCGGCAAATTATAACTGCCCCGGGCAATTGGTTATCTCCGGAAGCATAGCGGGTGTTGATAAAGCCTGTGCTTTGTTGACCGAAGCTGGAGCAAAACGTGCATTAAAATTAAATGTAGGCGGAGCCTTTCATTCGCCGCTCATGGAACCCGCAAAATTGGAACTCCAAGCGGCTATCGAAGCAACGGAGATCAAGACTCCTGTATGTCCTATCTACCAAAATGTGGATGCAAAGCCCTACACGGATCCCGAGACCATCAAAGCGAATCTTATTGCACAACTTACTGGCGCTGTTCGGTGGACGCAAACCGTTCAGCATATGCTTGCCGACGGTGCGGAAGCATTTGTTGAAGTAGGACCAGGGAACGTGTTGCAGGGACTCGTGAAGAAAGTTGATCGTTCTGCACAAACATCTGCCGCAACAATCGCCTAGTTATTATCTTTTGGCCTCGATTTATCGAGGCTTTTTTATAGTTTGTACATATGAAAACTTCATTGATTGTTTTACTTTTTTTATCCAGTATGCAAGGCTTTGCACAAGATCAGTTTGGAAGTATATACCCCAAAATCATCACCGAAGTGAATGCACACTCGCAGGCCTATTCTAATTTAAAACAGGCGACGGAAGAGCTAGGACACCGCCTGACCGGATCGGAACATGGGAAAAGAGCTGAACAGTTTGCTTTTGACCTCTTGAAATCCTATGGATACGATGTACGCTTCCAACCTTTCGAGATGGTTTCATGGAGTCGGAAGTCGCTGGCCTTAAATATTGGCGGGCAAACAATTAAGTCTGTCGCGCTAGCGCATTCTCCAATTGCTGCACACAGCAAATCGCCTTTGATCGATCTAGGTAACGGACTAGAAGAAGATTATGTTGGTAAAGATGTGAATGGCAAGACGGTGTTGGTTTATTTACATATTTTACCGGGATCGCCTGATGGAATAAAGAACCTTCATCGTTCCGAGAAGACTGCAATCGCTATGCAGCATGGTGCTGATGGTATCATTTTTATTAACTCGGTGCCCCAAGGCGTGCTCTTGACCGGAACGGCTTCCATTACAGGAGATCTGATCAAAATTCCAGCAGTATGTATCGGTTACGAGGATGGGATGGCCATCAAACAACAGCTGGAAAAAGGCGAACGCCCCATTGCGACCATAGATATGGAAAATGAATCGTCGCGCGTTAGCGCCCGTAATGTGATTGCCACCTTAAAAGGCAAGAGTAAAGAAAAAATTGTCGTTGGTGGGCATTTGGATTCATGGGATTTGGCTACCGGAGCCATTGATAACGGTATAGGTTCCTTTGCGGTGATCGATATGGCGAGAACTTTAAAACGCCTTCGTATAAAACCTAAGCGGACTGTCGAGTTTGTCCTATTTATGGGCGAAGAGCAAGGTCTCTTAGGCTCGAAGGCCTATGTCGCAGCAGCAGAAGCAGCCGGTAGTATAGACGAAGTGGCCTTTATGTTAAACTTCGATATGACTAATGCACCGACAGCATTTCACAGTTCTCGCGAAGAGATGCAAAATCTGTATCGCGACTGGTTGGTTCAATTGCAGTCTGCCGACAGTACATTTAAGGGTAAGAATAATATCGGCGCAGGGCTACATAGCGATCACCAGCCTTTTATGCTAGCCGGTATTCCATATGGTGGCGGTGCTGGCGGGATCCTTCCTAATAATGCAGGTGCTTATTACCATTCCGACAACGATGTATTCAATTTAGTGGATAAGGCGGGTCTGGAGCAAACGGTGAAGCTTGGTGCTGCACTGGCCTATAGCTTGGCGCAAACGGCTCATATCCCGGCTTTACGGCTGAAAGACCAAGAAGTTCCTGCTTATTTAGAACGATATGGACTAAAGGTGCCGCTTACGGTATCTGGCGAGTGGCGCTGGTAGCAGCTAAAAAAAAGGGCAATAGTATAGCGCTATTACCCCCTTTTTTTAGCTGCTATACCGTTTCCTTCGGTGGGAAATTTTTGTGTTTCCTTTTGCTAATCTTCTCGTAGTTGACAGGCTGCGGTACTTTGATATAATAGCCTGTTCCGTCATACTCCCTTTTGCGAGGGTGCTCCATACAGGTTGTTGAACAACATCCAGACAGCTCCCATCCACATTCATCGCACTGGGTAAAGTGTTCGTTGCAATCAGGGTTAGCGCAGTTGATCATTTTTGGGGTTACTTTGCCACAGTTTTTGCAGGTAGAGACTACTGTCGGATTCACGGCATTTACGTCCACGGTAACCCGATTATCGAAAACGTAGCACTTCCCGTCAAAATCTTTACCGCCAGCCTCTTTTCCGTATTTGATGATACCTCCATGGAGTTGGTAAACGTCTGCAAATCCTTCCTTCAACAGTAATGCGGATGCTTTTTCACATTTGATTCCACCTGTGCAATACGTGAGGATCTTTTTACCTTTATATTGTTCTAGCTCCTTTACTTTCTCTGGAAATTCCCGGAAATTATCAATGTCCAACGTTACGGCGTTCTTGAAACGACCTACACTATGTTCATAGTTGGAGCGGACGTCTAGGATGACGACATCTTCCTGATCTTTCATTTCCATGAACTCGGTGGGCTCTAGATGTTTTCCCGTTTGTAGGTTAGGGTTGATTATTTCAGGATTCCGCAGTCCCGAATGCACGATTTCTGGTTTATAACGACAATGCATCTTGATGAAAGAGGGCTCCTCAACATCGTCGATCTTGAATTCGGTCTTTGCAAAACGCGGATCAGCGTGTACGGCTTCCATGTAGGTGCTGCAAGCTGCCGCTGTTCCCGAGACCGTGCCATTCAAGCCTTCTTCCGCGACAATTATGCGGCCCACAAGTCCTAAAGATTGACAGAATGCTAAGTGTTTTGCCGCAAAATCTTCGGCATTTTCGATTGGGCTGTAACAGTAGTACAGCAAGGTTTGATATGTATTCATATGCATTGATACCGCTGCAAACGGCGTTTAATGTGTTTAAAATTCTACTGCTGCAAAAGTACGGAAAAAAAGTAGTCCAAATTTGATGTACGTCACTTTTTGATCAATGGTGTCAGCAGATGGGTCAATCCGTTCATTTTTATCTCGTGTAGTGCTGCCAGCTGCATCCCGAGTTTCCCTTTTGGAAAGCCTTTCTGCCGGTACCAAACAAGATAGGGCTCCGGCAAGCGGCACAATAACCAGCCTTCGTATTTTCCGGAAGGCATTTTTGTGTTTGCTAAATCCACCAACAGCTGTGGGTCCATGGGATTAATCTCTTGTCTTTCCATATGTTAAACGGTGTATGAGTAAGCGGAGGGCGATTACGCCGTGGTTTAGCAGATTCGGGATAACGCCATAGTGCTTCCTTAATATGGCATACCGTTCCAGCAAGCTTTGCCTATGCCGTTTTTGGGACATCCCTCCTACAAGGTATCTGGCGACGTAGCCATGGACATTGACAATTTGCTTGGCCCTTTTTGCCGCTTTAATAACCCAGTCTACATCCGCACTAAGTTGGTATCGTGTATCGTATGGAGTCGTCAAGCTACGCTTAATATAGATTGCTTGGTGACAAATATTCATACCATATCGAAAGGATTTCCAGTTGAATGTTGTTGGTGCCTGATGCCGGCGATCGCCAATAACTTGTCGGCTCTCGTCGATCAATTTTGTTTCGCCGTAGAAGATATCGGCACGGATACCCAAAGAGAAAATACTTTCCAAAGTATGGGTATTATACAGCTCGTCGCCAGCATTCATAAAAAGCACATAATCCCCTGTTGCTTTAGACAAACCTTTGTTCATTGCATCATAGATGCCTTCATCTTTTTCAGATACCAGCACATCGATATGGTCACGATAGCGATCGATCAAGTCCAACGTCCCGTCTGTGGAAGCGCCATCGATCACAATATATTCCACCTGTTTGTATGTCTGCGAAATGACGGATTGGAGGGTGTATTCCAACTCGCGGACATTATTGTAAACGATGGTGATGATGGATATGGTTGGTATTGCTGCTGTCATCAAAATACGATTCTATACAAACATACGAATTAGTAAACTAGCAGCGCAATGCGGTGTTGTTTTTGGTGTCAAGAAGGAAAATTCGAAAAAGCAGTGCACGGGGTTAGCTTATTTCGAAAAATAGTACTAATTTGACGGGCAGTTTAACTAGATAGCCCTTATGATGGTCTCGCTGAAGAAGACGATACTAAAATATATTCCAATCGATAAATTTTTTCATTCGCGCTCATATTCGCAAGATGGTGAGGACATGATCATTCGTAGTTTCTATGAAAATGTGAAGCGCTATAAGGGTTACTATGTAGACGTTGGTGCGCATCATCCTTATCGTTTTTCTAATACCAAGTATTTTTATAGCCAAGGTTGGCGCGGTATAAACATCGAACCCTCGCCGCAGGTTTTGGGTCTATTCCGTTTCTTTCGTCGTAGGGATATCAATTTAAATATCGGCATCAGTGATAGTCCGCAGGAACTCACCTATTATTGCTTTAACGAGCCAGCCTTGAATGGTTTCTCAAAAGAACTGTCGGAAGCGCGTGACCACACGCATGCGCGGTATCATTTGCTTAAGACCATCTCGGTGAAGACGCTGCCGCTTTCCGAGGTGTTGGATATCCATCTTCCGAAGGGGCAAAAGATAGATTTCTTGACAATTGATGCAGAAGGTTTCGATCTCATTGTGCTGCAGTCTAACGACTGGAAGCGATATCGGCCGAAATTTGTATTGGTGGAAGATGCCGTTGATTTGTTACAGCTTGATGATTCCGAGATATACCGATTCATGGTTGATGCCGGTTATCGGTTGATCGCCAAAACGATACGCACGATGGTGTTCGAAGATGGGCAACGCATTTAGCTCTTGCCAAATCGCTTCTGCCAATGCTTGTAGACGTATCGGAGCAATCTTTCGGGTAAGGATCCTTTTCGGGTTGCATAAAACTGCTTTATGGCCTCGTAAGCCTTCTTGTTTTCTTCTATTTCTGCGGGGAAATACTTGATTTTGCTTTGGGCAAGCTCTACCTGATAGACGTTGTCTAGGTCAGAATGTGTGCCCGAACCGTCGGTGCCAATGTTTTGCACCATAGATTCGCGCGGATATAGCGCCAGTCCGCCTGCCCGGAAAATAGATAGGTACCACCTGATGGCCCAAGAATTGATTTTCCCCGCCTGATAAGCTTTGACCTGCTTCCAGAAGTTTTCGCTACCATCTATGCTGAATCGCTTGATGTCCGATCGGCTAAAGTCCTTGGTTAGCTGATCGATGTCTGGATTGAATTTATCCCAAGCACGCTTCCACGTTGCCCATCCCCAACTGTTGGCGACACGAAAAAAAAATGTTTTGGGGAGTCTTTTCGGGTATTGCACCGGATACATATAGCCGCTTATTTCCATGACTCGTTCCTCCGCTGCGTATCGTGTCAGGGCATCGTTGAAATAGGTCAAAGCATAAGGCGATGTTTCAAGATCATCTTCCAGTACAATTGCCTGCCCATGTTCGTTGATGATTTTCGTCACGCCATCAATCACATTTTCTGCTAGCCCCCAGTTGCGGCTGCGCTCGATAATGGTGATGTGTTTAAAGTGCCATGGCTCGCGAATAATCGAGCGAACCTGATTCACCGCTTCTACAGCATCAGCATTCTTAGGAGCATCCGCAATAATGTAAAGAAGGGATTGCGACGCCAAGAGGTTCTTCTCCAACGCGACCAGCGTTTTTCTGGTGTGTTTGGGCCGGTTGTAGACAAATAAGACAATAGGTGCTAGCATCGCGTTACAATCATTCCTAAAAATCAAAGATATAAAGTAATTCCAGTTTTGGTTTCTTTTTGCTGCTTTTTATCTACGTCACATGGAGATGTTTGCTAACTTTGTCGTTTTAAGACCATTCATGAACGAGAATGCCAAACAAAATACGCTAAAGGGATTATTTTGGAATGCTGTAGATCGATTTGGTAACCAATTGGTTACGGCGGTGGTGGGCGTCATCACGGCGCGTATACTCAACCCTGATGACTTTGGTGTGTTGGCGGTGCTGCTGATCTTTATGACCATAAGCACCACTTTTGTTGACAGTGGCTTGGCCACTTCATTGGTGCGATCTCCTAAAGTAGATGAGCAGGACTATTCCAGCATGTTTGTCTTCAATCTATTCGTTAGTGTATTGCTCTATGCCATACTTTTCTGTGTCTCGCCCTATATCGAAAGTTTTAACGGTATCGACGGGTTGGCGGTTTATGCGCGTGTTCTCTTTCTGCAGCTCATTATACATTCCCTCGGTATCGTTCAATATGTCAAGCTACTGAAAAAGTTTGCCTTTAAAGAGACAGCGCGGATAAATGTCTTCGCCATCGTATTTTCAGGTTCGCTTGTTATCACGCTGGCACTGCTTGGTTTCGGGGTGTGGGCAATCTTACTGCAACCCGTATTATATTCTTCCTTCCGTACTGCCATGTTATGGATTTGGGGAGACTGGCAGCCCAATTTGTTTTTTTCTGCAAAAGTGCTGAAAAGGCATTTGCAGTTTTCTTTGACTTTTATGGCAGGAAGCATGCTTAGAAAAATATTCTCTGATATTTATTATTCGTTTATCGGGAAAAATTTTACGCTAGCCCAGACCGGCTTCTATCAGCAAGGTAATAAATGGGGGGAAATGCCTAACTTGACGATCTCCTCGATCATCCAAGGCACGACGCTATCTACGCTGGCGCCCATCCAAGATGATTACCCCCGCTTTTTGAATGCTTGTCGGAAATCCATGAAGACATTGGGTTTTGTCTTGTTTCCCGTAAGCCTACTTGCCATCGCTGTTGGCCGGCCAGCAATCGTATTTTTCCTAACGGATAACTGGGTAAACTCTATATTGTATTTTCAACTGCTCTGTTTCGCTGGCATTTTTATATCACTTACGGATCTAAACGTTAATTTTCTGAATATTAAAGGCAAATCTACCTACACCTTATGGATGGAGCTGCTTAAGGTTGTTTTGGCCATTGGGCTTTTGCTAGGAACCTATAAACATGGTATCTTGGCTATCATATATGGACAAATTGTGATACGGTTGGTTTTCTTTGTTGCAAGCACATGCTTAAGCGGTAAAATCTACGGTTATTCCTTTGCTCGTCAGATTCATGACTTAGCGGGAACTTTTTCGAGCAGTCTCGTGGCTTTTGGCGGAGCCGTGGCTGTTTTCAACTACTTCGGGTACGTTTCGACGGTGCTACTTCTACTTCTGCAAAGCATTACATTCGTCACGATATATGTCTTATGTAGCCATATAGGTAAAAACGAAATATGGATGGAGTTGTTACAACTTTTAAAGAGCAAATTAGCGAAACGATAGCATGGAAGTTGCAAAAGGAAATTGGATAGGTTATGATACTGTTTTTTACAACCTAAAAAACAAGAAGTATAGTAAAGAGATCGACGAAGTGATCGACTACGCTAATTTGGAAATTGATGTAGAAGGGCTGTCTGCTTATCTTGATTATGGCTACTGTGTTTTCGGGCGGACGCCGGTCAAAAATGTGCATTACTTGCTTCCTCATGAAGTTATTCGTTGCGTGGACGGCCAGCTGTTTGTTCAAAAAGGAGAGGACAGCGCCTTGCAAAGAATAGGTGTTAAAAGTCGGGAGGATGATGTGCTCGGGATGATATCGACTGCGGTGAATCAATGGGCAGACAGTTTTTCGGGGGATATACTCATTCCCACGAGTGGTGGATTTGATTCGCGGCTGATGAATCTGGTCATACATGACAAGAAGAGAATCCGTTCATATACTTATGGCACGTCTTTCAATCAGCAGATGTCACGCGAAGCGGTTTATGCGCAGACCTTATCTACCAGATTGGGAACATCGTGGAATCGCGTTGACCTTGGTGGATTCAACCGCTACATGAACGAGTGGTATACGCTCTTTGGCCCGTCCGTGGGAGCTTCGGGCACCTATCACATGGAATTTTATGAGCGGATTGCGGCACAGGAAAGGCCTAAAAAACTACAGCTGTTGAGTGGTATAATCGGCGACGCTTGGGCTGGCGCGGTTCATGTGCCACCCATAACGGACCCATACTCCTACTTGAAGCTGGGTTATACGCACGGCATGAGTGCTGATGCGGCTCTCGCCACCGGGATCGATTATCGATCCTTGGTGGAGCCTATATTTGACGCCCAAAAGTATGAACTCCAGCAGCCGCAATACCGGATAATTACCGCTATGCGAACAAAGATGATGCTCTTGCAATACCTTATTAAGGTTCCCGAGGCGTATGGCTTTCCTGGCTACTCGCCCTTTTTGGACGAAGACATTGCGCTAGCCATGCTAAACCTTCCAGCTGAAAGAAAGAGCAACCGGCAGTGGCAGCGTGATTTTTTTAGCGCAAACAATGTTTTATTCGAAGAGGAAAAGCATCATTATACCTATCAAAATTCGCTAAACTATTATGCCCTGCTCCATCATCCATTAGAACCTCTTGATAGCGGCATCTTGCGGGAGATCATACAGCCAGCTTATCTAGCATGGATCAACAGTAGGATTGTAAACATTGGACCGAAGGAGAAGATATTCCAACGGTTGATGCATACGCCGAAAATCAAAGAAGGATTAAAAATGTTGGGTTTTAAAAACGGGCTTTTAAGGGCTTATTTCGCATACATTACGTTAAAGCCCATAGAAATTATGTTAAAAAAACGAAATGCCTCATAAATTACTTTTCGTAGGCGATGTGGTGTTGCAATCATCACCCGTCTTATCGCAAGACCTACAGGCTTTAATACGAGAACAGGATATCTGTTGCTGCAACGTCGAAGCGCCGCTTTCAGGATTCGGTGCTGCTGTAAAGAAGACAGGCCCCCTGATCAATCAATTGGCTCAGTCGGCCGAATGGCTTCAAGATTTTGGGTTCAACATGTTTGCTATGGCCAATAATCATATTTTAGATTATGGCGCCGAGGGGTTAGCGCATACCCGACAGGCTTTTGGAGCAAACGTTATTGGCGCGGGCAGCGAAGAGGAGGCATATGCGTTATTGGTTAAAGAGGTCGAAGGGGTACGCTATGGTTTTGTTGCCTATGGCGAAAATGGTTTTGGGGCTCTCAACGGCGATAGGGATTATGGCCACGCTTGGGTCAATAGCACCCGCGTGGACGAGGATCTTATCGCCTACAAGGATCAGGTAGACATCTTAATTGTGCAAGTCCATGCTGGCGTAGAAATGGTAGATGTGCCTATTCCAGAGTGGAGACAGCGATATCGAGAGCTTATCGATCGTGGTGCAGATATGGTTATCGCGCATCATCCGCATGTTGTCCAGGGGCATGAAACCTATAGGGGTAAGCGTATTTTTTATAGCCTTGGTAACTTCTATTTTGACGGCATCTCTAAAACCACGGCCTGGAATACTGGTGGCGCGCTCCAGTTGGTTGTCGATCGCAAACAGATTGTGCAAGCCGATCTGTTTCTTGTTTCAAAGCAGGGGAATAGGCTGTCGTTGATGCCTAGGATGGAAACGGAACAACAATTGGCGCGGCTGAATGAGAAGCTTCAGCATACGGCGGCTTATGAAAACTATGTGGATCAGATCGCTGTTGAACAATGGCTGCAGCATCACCGAAACTATTACGCGAAGCCTTTTAACGGGCTTGTCCAATATTCGCTTAAGGCTTTGGCGAAGCATATAAAGCGATTGCTTTTCCATAGAAATATCGACTACGACCTCTTATGGCACAACATGGAGATAGAAAGCAACTTTTGGATCGTTCGTCGGGCAATCCAAAAGTTGCGTAAAAAACAGTGACTATATGACTGTTATCAGCTTTGCAAATTCCTTTAATTTCGGATGCGCTGGATCAAGATCGGTAACGAGATAAGATACGTCCCGTAACGGCGCAACACGCATCTTTTGGTTGGAGTTCAACTTCTCTGTAATGCTCAAGATGGCTAAGTTCTTCGAACATTTAATCATCGCTCTCTTTATCTGCACAACTTCCCAATCGGAATCCGTGATACCTTCGTCCAAAGAAAGACTATTCGTTCCCAATAGACAAAGATCTACACGTAAATCTGACAGCTCATTGATCACTTGGGATCCGGTAACGATGTTGGTATTTCTGGATAGCTTACCACCAACCAGTATCACATCAATGTTTTCCTTTTCTGCTAACTCCAACGCCACCAAAGGACTAATCGTAAAGAATGTGCATTGTATTTCATTGGGAACCAACCGCGCTAATTCGATCATAGTTGTGCCGCCGCCGACCAAAACCGTCATCCCGTTTTTGATCAGCGAAAGGGCCTTCTTGGCAATATCCTTTTTGGATTCTTTAGCATAAACATTTCCTTCTTGGAATGGAAACTGGAAAGACTTTGATAAAGCTCCCCCGTAAACTTTCAATACTTGCCCGTTTTCTGCCAATTCGTTGAGGTCCCGCCTAATGGTATCTTCCGAAACGTTGAGCTGCACGCTCAAGTCCGACGATAACACCTTGTTATGTAAGTTTATCTGGTGAATGATATAGGCTTGTCTTTCTTCCTTTAACATAATTCTAACGATTATTTGTTGATAGCTATTGCATGATTATTCTGACCGATTTTCGTCGGTGGGTTTACTTTTGGTTACGCCAGCTTTAAAGCGGGGCTTGAATCCTGCCGGTTTGTTGGGCTGCTCGGGTTTTGCGTCGGTTTCAGACAGTTCCGTCGGTGCATCCGGTTTTTGCGCAGGTTCTGGCGTTGCCGGTTTGGTTACGCCAGCTTTAAAGCGGGGCTTGAATCCTGCCGGTTTGTTGGGCTGCTCGGGTTTTGCGTCGGTTTCAGACAGTTCCGTCGGTGCATCCGGTTTTTGCGCAGGTTCTGGCGTTGCCGGTTTGGTTACGGCAGCTTTAAAGCGGGGCTTGAATCCTGCCGGTTTGTTGGGCTGCTCGGGTTTTGCGTCGGTTTCAGACAGTTCCGTCGGTGCATCCGGTTTTTGCGCAGGTTCTGGCGTTGCCGGTTTGGTTACGCCAGCTTTAAAGCGCGGCTTGAATCCTGCCGGTTTGTTTGGTTGCGACTCCGTTATCGCTTCCGTTTCTGGCGTTTCCTTTTCCTTCTGCGTCAGGCTGTTTTCCTTCGAATTGATTTCCTCTTGGGGTACATCCGTCGGGTTCATGCTGGCGTTTCTAAACCGTGGTTTAAACCCGGTCGGTTTTTTTGTCACACTTTCTAATACTGGCGCTGGTGCATCCGCTTTAGCAATAACCGTTGGAGCCGATTTTTCAACTTCAGGTTCGATTAACAAATACTTTTTACGTAGTTTGTTAAACCAAAATTTCTTGGTATGATCGAAACTTTTCTCACCCATTTGGGCATAGTGCAGCCTAAACTCTTCGTACAAAGCTAGCTCCTCACTCCTTAAAAGCAAAATATCAATTTTCTTTTTCGCGAAAAAATCCTCAAATGTCGTCATCTCCAAGTGCTAAATTTAATAAATTTTACTAAAAAAAACCGATGTATTTTGCATAGTAATATGTTCAAGTGGAGAGTTAAAGACCTCATCACGGCAAAATAACGCTTAGATAGGCTATCTAGGAGGGGCCCAACCGCGCGCCGGGAGAAATAGGGAAGGATGTAGAGATTTTATCCTCCACAAAAAAAGAGGGCTGACCCTAGCCCTCTCTTTTTATTTTTTATGTCCGTTCTTACTCCATATTATGGTAAACGGCCTGCACATCATCATCTTCTTCAATTTTATCAATCATCTTTAGTACCTCGGCCGCTTGCTCCTCACTAATGTTTGTATGGGATAAAGCAATACGTTCCAATTTCGCAGACTGCACGTCAATGCCTTTTTCTTCAAGCAAACTTTGCATATTTCCGAAATCTTCGAAGGATGTCTGTACGACAACGATGTCATTTCCTTCTTCATCTGCTTCTACGTAGAGCTCTTCCAATCCGCCGTCGATCAGTTCCAACTCCAGCTCTTCAACGTCTGTTTCTTCCGAGGCGTTAAAGCGGAAGATGGACTTGCGTTGGAAAATAAAATCCAGCGACCCTGTTTTCCCTAAAGAGCCACCTGCTTTTGTAAAATAACTTCTGATATTACCGACCGTTCGGTTGGTGTTGTCCGTAGCGGTTTCAATCAAAACCGGGACACCATGCGGGCCATATCCTTCATAAACATATTCTTCGTAACCCTTGGCATCTTTTTCTGAAGCACGTTTGATAGCAGCTTCTACACGGTCTTTTGGCATGTTTACCGCCTTCGCATTCTGTATAGCCGTGCGCAAGCGCGAGTTGTTCTCCGGGTGAGGGCCACCCTCTTTCACGGCCATTGCGATTTCTTTCCCTAAACGTGTAAACTGTACGGCCATTTTGGCCCAGCGTTTAAATTTTCTTTCTTTTCTGAATTCAAAGGCTCTACCCATTTTCTATAAGTCTCTTTTGAGGTTTTCAATCATGTCCTTTGTCATGCTTTCCAAATCAAATCTTGGCTTCCACCCCCAATCCTTGCGCGCAGAAGAATCATCGATACTTGCAGGCCAAGAATCCGCTATGGCTTGTCGGGGGTCATGGTCGACATAGGACATTTCAAAATTAGGAAGAATTTTTTTAATTTCTTCGGCTATTTCAGCTGGGGTAAAAGATAGTCCCGCCAGATTGTAACTGGATCGAATACGGATCTGTTCACTAGGCGCATCCATCAAAGCGATGGTTCCGCGAACGGCATCTTCCATGTAAAGCATCGGCAACGCTGTGTCGGCAGAGAGAAAGGATGCATATTTTCCGTGCTTTAAAGCCTCAAAAAAGATATGTACCGCATAATCCGTAGTGCCTCCTCCCGGTGCAGTCTTCCATGAGATAATGCCTGGATAGCGGATGCTGCGGATGTCAAGGCCATAGCGAAGATGGTAATATTCGCAGAGACGTTCTCCAGCAAGTTTGCTGATACCATAGATGCTGGTTGGGTCCATAATGCAATATTGTGCTGTATCGATCTTTGGGGAGTGCGGCCCAAAGACGGCGATAGAGCTTGGCCAAAATATTTTTTTGATACCGAGCTCGAGGGCTAGGTCCAGCACATGAAGCAGCCCATTCATATTTAAATCCCAAGCTTTCTGCGGATACTGCTCGCCCGTGGCAGACAGCATAGCCGCCAACAGATAAATCTGCGTGGGTTTATATTTTTGAAATAAGGATTTTAGCGCCTCCTTATCCAATACATTAATCGTTTCGAAGATCTCACCTTCTTTCTGATTGTTAGGCTCCCTAATATCGGAAGTGATGACATTTTCGTTGCCAAATTTTTGGCGGAGGGCAGCGGCCAATTCTGATCCGATTTGACCATTTGCCCCAATCATAATAATACGCTCTTTCATTGCTGCAAAGATAGGTCATTTTTTGCGCAACTGCACATACTATTTCCCCGCGTGGATTAACACAAAACTGCCTTTAAACTGTTGATAATGACCTTCTGATGTGTGTATTTCGGATTGGTAAATATAGATGCCAGCAGGACATAGCGTACCCTGTTCATTCCGCCCATCCCAGATGACTTCACCAGCCAAACCTGCACTTTTGTTACGAATCAATCGGTTGACTACTCTTCCGTTGCTATCGTAAATTGTCAGGTTTAGCATCGGGTTACGTTCCGAAAACGCATAATTAAAAACAAGTCTGCTTTCCGATCCATTGCCACTTGGCGAAAAGGTTTTTCGATCGAGCCACCAGGAATTTTTTTTCACTTTTTTTTCCACATCGGTCGAGTTTCGGTATCCGGGGGTTGCACCACCCACCAACGTGGATGCTGAACTGAAATTTCCTTTGCTGTTGGTGTCTTCCTCACTGGATTGTCTTTCCAAGGAGATTCCTCTCACGTTGGCCAAAAATGGCTGGTGCATCGTGCTTTGATAGAAAAGACTGTCTACCAAGGTACTATTTTTGGACAGCAACACGGTGCCCCGTGTGTTTGGATAGGCCGGTAGGGCTTGCATTGCAATCATGTTTTCCCGAACCGAATGGGGATAATCCTGCTGGAGACGGTCTGGCGATGTGGTGAGTGCCCGGTAGCCGCCAACTTCGATAAAATGGTCTTCCGAACTGATGGTATGCTGGCCGATCTGCCATCCGCGGAGGTTGATGATCCTGCCGGATCGGTTGTACAACTCGACAAAGTCGTCCCCACCGGCTTTCGGGTCGAAGAGCACTTCGTTTACGACCAAATCATTGTATCGCGTCGGGGAGGCTCGGAAAATCGAGACAGCTGTCGTCGTCAGTTGTCCACAATAAAGTATATCCTGTAGCCGTATTTCGGTCGGTTCATCCCATTTTATGGGCCTATCTGTGTATAAAACAAGACTATCCGTACTAAGCTCATATCGTACAATTGAGTTTTCCGCCGGTTCAAAAACTATGCGCGTATCGTTACCGAAAGTAATGCCGTCTGTAGGGGACGCAAAATGCAAGACGATACGACTGTCGGTAATCTGCAGGGAAGGGAAGGTGATGGTGGGGTTGTACTGTGCATTCCATACCGAATTTCTTTGTCCGGGTGTTCCCCCATTCCGGGCTTCCGAGGCCCGCCACGTGTTGCTGTTGTTGCAGGCGAGGTTTGGGTTGATCCGCTCTAAGCTCCAGCCACCATTCTTTTTCTCGCGCAGTTCGTACCACGCGTTGCTGTATAGTACATGATCGACGACATTGTGACCTTTATCCAACAGCGAGACCGACCCGGCGACGTTTTGAAGTGCACGCCAGGATCTCAAAGGCATGACATTTCCGAATCGAGCAAATTTGGGAGCCACAGCGGCGTCAACAAGCAGCATATACTGTCCCGGTGCTAAATAATAATCGGCTAAAGGAACCCTAAAATTACCTACCTGCAAGGTATAGTGTTGGAGTGTGATAACTTGCGAGCTATTGTTATAGATCTCGATATACTCGCTGTCAAGAAAAGCTGTAGGTAGCGGGTGCGGCATCAATTCTGTGATGACCAAACCGGATTGTGCCTGGGTAGTCAATATTGATAATATTGAAAAAAACAACGCGCAAATTTGTCTAATTTTTATTAGATAGAGCATGATTTTACATAATTTAAAAAATTTCGGGCGAAACTTTTGATAAATTTTACATAATAAATTATAAAAGGAGCGGCTTATTTCGTATGTTTGGTTCCTTGAAATAAATTTACAAAAAATTTAATCATTCACATACAAACAAAACAAATTTAACTATGAAAGTTGCAGTAGTAGGCGCAACGGGCCTTGTTGGGTCAGAGATTTTGACCGTTTTAGCAGAACGTAATTTCCCAGTAACAGAGTTGATTCCAGTCGCTTCCGAGAAGAGTAAGGGTAAGGAGATCGAGTTTAAGGGGAAGAAGTATAAGGTCGTGACACCAGCCGAAGCTATTGCAATGAAACCGCAAGTCGCCTTGTTTTCCGCTGGTGGTGACACCTCAACCGAGTTTGCGCCGCTTTATGCAGAAGCTGGAATAACCGTAGTGGATAATTCATCCGCTTGGCGTATGGATCCAACCAAAAAGCTGGTCGTTCCTGAAGTGAACGGCGATGTGTTAACTATTGAAGATAAGATTATCGCGAATCCGAACTGTTCGACAATCCAAATGGTTGTGGTGCTAAAACCGTTACACCAACAGTATAAGATCAAGCGTGTTGTCGTTTCGACATATCAGTCTGTAACGGGAACAGGCGTCAAGGCGGTTACCCAGTTAATGGATGAACGGGCAGGAAAGGAAGGCGAGAAGGCTTATCCTTATCCGATCGATTTGAATGTTATTCCGCATATCGATGTATTCCAAGAGAACGGGTATACGAAAGAAGAAATGAAAATGATCAAGGAAACGAACAAGATTATGGGCGACGACAGTATTCGGGTAACAGCAACAACGGTTCGTATTCCAGTTATGGGAGGACACTCCGAATCTGTTAATATTGAATTCGAACATGATTTTGACGTTGCACATGTACGTAGGCTATTGGCCGAGCAGGAGGGGGTGATCGTTGTCGATGATCCTGCGAATCTAAAATATCCTATGCCGAAAGATGCACACGGCAAAGATGAAGTGCTAGTCGGCCGTATCCGTCGCGATGAATCGCAAGACAAAACGTTGAACCTTTGGGTGGTAGCGGATAACTTGCGGAAGGGCGCTGCAACAAATGCTGTGCAGATTGCAGAGTTATTAAATAAAAGAGGCATGATCTAGACGGAGTACGTCTTGAAATTTTGAGGCTACTCGAAGGGGTAGCCTTTTTAGTACCCAATCTTTTTGGCTACCCAGGGCGCACCAAATTTTGCAGGGACATTGGCATAGCGACATAGCTTGATGGCGGATGGGTTTAATGTCCCGAATGAGCTGATATAAGTTAAAGCGCTATTCCTTTAGGCTCCCAAGGGAGAATGAAGATAGCTATGTGAGAAATAGACAGACGATGAGCGTCGAACATTTCTCTGAAGCCAAAAAAAGCGGACAACTTTGTAATTGTCCGCTTTTTTTATTTATTAACGATTAGCGTACTTGTGTGAATTCCCAAGTGTTATCGAATATAAAAGCACCATTTAATCCTGTAGTGATATAGCCTTTTCCATTTAAGGCGAATCCTACAGCTTTTTCACGCGCATCTGCAGGAAGCGATTGATGCTTGTCTGTCCATGAATCGGAGGCAGGCTCATATTTCCATACCGTTGCTGTAATGCCGGATCCAGTACCACGTCCACTCACAACATAGCCTGCATTACCAATTACGAAAGCACTAGCGTTATATTTTCTAGCATCGTAGGTATAGGTGTCGTCGTTGCGATTCAAATCAGCGAGAGGCGTCCAATTAGTACCATCGAATGCATAAAAGTCTTCAGGAAGGGTAGAACTATTTGCATATCCACCACCTACGTAAGCTCTGTCTCCGATAACGAAAGCGAAAGCGAAGGCTTTCTTATATTTGAATGGCACAGGAATTTCCGACCAGCTATTTGTTGCAGGATCATAACGATAGAAATCGCTGAATTTAGCATCTGTGCGGGTTGATCCAAGTCCCACATAAGCATAGTTCCCTAAAGTGAAGGCTACAGCACCATAACGGGCTTTGCCGGGAAAAGGAGCGATAGCGGTCCATACCTTGGTTGCTGGATCGTAGCTATAGAAATCATCGAGATCTTCAGTGCCCGTAGATCCGGTTCCTACATAGCCTTTGCCATTAATAGAGAAGCCTACGGCCATTTGGCGTGCTTCGCCGGGGAAATCCGTAATATCCGTCCACGTAGAACCATTGAAACTAGAACCATCGTTAACGACTCCCTCATTTCTGACAAACCCACCTACCACATAGGCTTCGTTGCCAATAGTGAAAGAAGCTGCCCCATTTCTAGGATCGTTTTTAAAAACAATCGATCTTACCCATTCTGTTGGTCCCGTATCGGTCGTATCCTCATCATTATCTTTCTTGCACGAGTTGAACGATGTAAAAGCAATAGTGCAGGCTAAGATTAACAATAGCCAATTCTTCTTATTCATAAATTATCTAAATTTAGTGTACAATATATTCAATTTTATTTTTGGTTTCGCATTCTCTACGGCGATGAGTGCCGTATCGAAATTGCTGAAGGTCCTTGAGTCTGCTGGAATCACGGAGCTTATATACAAGGACGTATTATCAAAGAACGATGTTGACTTCAAGTTTTTCATATAGGAAAGCATGTTAAATGTATACTTACCATTTCTTCCCATTTGATCTCCTACTTGGTAAAAAGAAAGTAGAAAAGGTTGCTGCTGCGTAGGTACTAATGGTTGTACAATCGAAACAGGTACGCCATTAAAATCTGCAACTAGTAGCACCAAGGTTCCCGGAATAGGGTACATCGTATTCGCAGGTGAGCTGGTCTCGATAACGAGTTCAGCTTTATTGATCGAAATGTTTTCATCCTGTAAAAACTCTTTTAACGAAGGAAACTCCACTTTCGCTACAACGCCCGTCCCAGATTGCAGGTAAGTGAGTCCCGCCGTGGCACTGCTTGTCAATTCGCGGTTCGTTGCTGTCAACGGTTCAAATATAGTTCCCGTACGGTCATAGTCGAGATGGTTAAATTGTAAGTTTCCATCAACAAGATTCAATATTTTATAGCCCGATCTTTTGAAACCGTCGGTACCGACGTACGTATAATTGATTTTCACTTGTACAGAATCGTAACCAAACGCTACAACGGCACTGTTGTCTTCATCAGGAACAAGGACTAGCCCTTTGAAGTAATCTCGAAAATTTTCATTAGAGGACACGCGCAGATCATTCGTCTTGATGAGGTCGAAAAATTCCTGCCCGAGCGAAGGATCTAAACGAATATTCAAAGAATCCAAACTCCGTACGCGAGGTGCGAAACTGATTGCGCCGATGCTGGTCGGGCTGTAATCGAAAGTTTGATCGTTAAAAATGGATGGACCTGTTACGTAAATCGGCAACGCAGTATTTTGAACGCCTCCCGTTAAGGTCTTTGTTTCTAGCACTTGTTCGAGTCGGTGAACACTTAAGCGTTGTGTTTTCGTGGTGTCCCCGAAATAGTAACGGTTTGTGTTGGGTCTCAATACCAGATTTAACGAGTCAAATACCGCGGCATCAGGTATGTCGTTTGCAATACTCGAAAAACCAATCCGGAAATAGGAGGTTGCTTTCACTTCGCCAAAACGGCTGTCTGCAGCTTTACCAACGAGTATACTGCCCCTCCCTGCCGAGGGCATGTTGTTCAGTTGAACCGTAGAAGTTTGGATGCTAAATGAGTCGATAAAAGAAACGCCCACATTATTCGTGGCGCTATTATCCAACATCACACTCATATCTTTATCGCATGCCCCCGCAATGATTAGTATAAAAACTGGCAGTGCAAAAAAGGTAATACTTCTCTTTAAAAATTGATTCATACTTATTGTTTGACTAGCAAAAGTAATCAAATAGAATAGTTAACGAGTGTTATATTTTGTTAAAATGCCGTAGCTTCCACGGCGGACAAAACCTCGTTTCAACGCTTTTTAAACATAATATCCCCGCTGTTGTTCCAGCGAATTGTTAATCAGTGTTATATTTTGTTAAAACTGCCCGATTACTTGTGCGTTGCAAATCTACTAATTTAAATTTGCATTAATAATGTTAAAAAAGTATAAAATCCTGCTGACGTTGATCGTTTTAACGGCTACTGGCATAGCGTTCGTGTTGCTTTTTTGGCTTTTTGGTAGCTATAAGAGCGAGCGCGAATTATTTCTCGGTAGCGCGGAACGTTCCCTGTTCAATGTGCTGCAAAAATATTATCAAAACGAGTTTGCCGAATCCCCCAAACGTGCGCGAACTGATAGTCTGGAAAGCCAGCGCAGGCACAAAGGCCTACTGAATTTGCTGGGTTCGGTCTACCCGGATTTGGATTTGGCGCCGATGCGGACATTTCTCGATACAGCAGACTTCCGTCGTGGCAGAGGCCGGCGTGGGAACGAAGGCGAGCGTAGCAAAGAGGCCCCTAATGAGTTGTTGCCGTTGTATCTGTTGGAGAAAATGGATTTTAACGAACAGTTGCTGGATACCTTAGAAGCGCGATTGGCGAATACATTGGCTAGAAACGGTATTCAAGTCAAGTTCCAGCTTTCCACCGCTGTTATTCCTCGCGAGCATTTCGATAGTTATATTCAAGATCGAAAGAAGCAAGCTTTCTTATTTACTCGACCTATTCTGATCAATCCAGAAAACGAGCAGTTCCTACTTGCCAAATTTGAGAACCCATGGCCCTACTTAGGTATGCAGCTAGGCGCACAATTCTTTTTCTCGTTGCTTTTGCTTACCGCATTGATTGGCACATTTATATACCTTTTGAAGACCATAAAAAAGCAAAATCAGGCAGCCGTACTGCGCAAGGCCTTCGTAAATAATATGACACATGAGTTGAAGACTCCTGTGTCTACGGTGATGGCCGCTGTAGAGGCGCTGCAGCGCTTCGTGGCGAAAGATGACAAAGAGCGTATGCACAACTATTTGGAGATCTCTAAAACCGAGCTAGAGCATTTGAACGACATGATCGAGCGCGTACTAGAGCTCGACGTGGATGAGACACACCGCATAAGATTGGTAAAAAGTACATTCGATATGATCCCTTTTGTGCGAAGTTGCCTCGAGGTAACGCGGATCGCTACGCAGAAAAATGTGCAGATCTTGTTCGACCCCGCAGTGGAGCATTTGGTTATGTCTGCCGACGAAGCCCATCTAAAAAATGTACTGGGCAATTTGCTGGACAATGCGGTGAAATATTCGGGTGATCCTGTTCAGATAAGCGTCGATGTGAAAGAGCAGGCTGGTTACATCGTTTTGCGCATCGCGGATAAAGGGAAAGGAATTCCTGCAGAACATATTCCCCGAATTTTTGACGTGTTTTTCCGAGTGCCGGAAGGCACTGTGCACGAGGTGAAAGGATTTGGATTGGGCCTTGCATACGTGAAACATGTTGTCGAGCAGCATGGCGGTCGCATCCGTGTCAATAGTGAAATGGGAAAAGGTAGTATATTTACAATCAGCATCCCCAAAACGTAAAAAAATGGTTGAGGTATTGTATGTAGAAGACGAAACAAGCTTGGCATTGATTGTGGCGGACAGTTTGGAAGCCCACGGTTTTCGCATAGTCCACAAGCAGAACGGTCGTGATGCCGTTATTGCATTTAAACATAAAAAGCCGGATATTGTGGTGTTGGATATCATGATGCCTATGATGGACGGATTTTCTGTTGCGCAGGAAATTCGCAAAATAGACATGCATACGCCTATTTTATTCTTGACGGCCATGACACAAACCGAAGATGTGGTCAAAGGGTTTCACCTCGGGGCAAACGATTATGTACGTAAGCCTTTCAAAATCGAAGAGCTCATTGTAAGGATCGAAGCCCTCACAAAAAAGGTAATTATAGGACAGGCACAAAGGCAATACCATATCGGTTACTTTACCTTGGACACCGTCAAATCTACGCTGGCGATGGGCGATACACAAGAGAAGCTATCCTTCCGAGAGGTGGAGCTGTTGCGTCGGCTTTATGAGCATAAGGATGAAGTGGTACCGCGAGAGGAGATTATCCGTGCATACTGGAATGACGATACTTATTTTACGGGACGTAGTCTGGATGTTTTCATCAGTCGGATACGCAAATACCTGTCAAAAGACCAACGCATTAAGATTACCAATATTCGCAGCATTGGATATATGTTGACGATTGATTAAATTGGACGGATGAAAGCACTCATCATAGTCGATGTTCAGTATGATTTTTTGCCGAATGGCCGCTTACCAGTTCCTGAAGGCGATCAAGTCATTGCGCCAATCAATCGAATCCAGGGGAATTATGATGTGGTCGTTGCCACCCAAGACTGGCATCCCCCCGACCACCAAAGTTTTGTTTCTCAGCATCCGGAATCCAACCTTTACGATAAAATTACTGTGCAAGGTCTCGAACAAGTGATTTGGCCGGACCATTGCGTACAAGGATCGGTTGGTGCGGGGATCGCAGCCGATCTGGATACGTACCTCGTAGCGGCTATTTTCCGGAAGGGCATGGATCGGGAAATAGATAGTTATTCTGGGTTTTTTGATAATGGATATCGGAAGGATACGGGCCTGGCGGGTTATTTGCAGGCGAAGGGAGTTGATGAAGTGCATGTTTGTGGCGTTGCTGCCGATTATTGTGTGTTTTTTACGGCGATGGATAGTTTAAGAAAAGGGTTTAAGACTGCTATTGTCCTGGAGGCTACCCGCGCGATTGATCCTCACCTGTTCGCGACCAAACTGGATCTATTTCGCGCCGAAGGAGGTACAGTTTGTGGATAACGCTCTTTTGTCTTACCCAACCTCATTGTTTGATGATTTTCGCAGGTCGAATGCTTTACTTACGGAATAGGAATCTCATCCTGCCCGAAAGAACGGAGCAAATGATAGTCGCCGCTTCGTGTTAGGATAGCAGCTTTAAAGAAATGTTTCGGGCGATGTACGGTATCTAGGGGCTTGCTAAAAAGCATCTAGCGCATAGTAAAATTAATATCTTTGTAAAAATATAATGCATGAAAGATACGACGTTAAGCCGTAAGGAGAAAATAATGAAAGTGGCGCTTTCGCTTTTTGCTACGAAAGGCTACGTGGATACGTCAACGAAAGAAATCTCTGTAGAAGCCGGCGTTTCTGAGGCGCTGATCTTCAAACATTTTGGCAATAAAGATTCACTCCTTGCCCATATTATTAAAGCAGGTTATCGTCGCGTGCTTTCCCATCATCGGGGTATGATGACTTACAGGAACCCGAAGGAGTTCCTGCAGAATATGATTTTCCTGCCTAGTAAATTGGTGGCGGAGGAACCTCTTTTTTGGAAGCTTCAGGAGCGGCTTTCGCACAATACGTTTTCAAAACAACAGCATGAACAGTTTATGAAGCCTGTGCAACCTGTTTTGGTTAAAGCTTTTACGGAACTTGGGTATCGAGACCCCGAGTTGGAAACACAGTTGCTGTTGCTGCTGATCGATATGTTATGGAAGCGGGAGGCTAGCGGAGATATTAACAACGGTGTCGTTTTGTCCCAACTCCTAGAGAAAAAATACGAACTTCTGTAGTGCGTATTTTTGCGCGATTTCATTTTAAACATGCAAAAATTTGACTTCTTTATTATTTGGCGTATATTCGAAGCGATAAAAGACTAGCTATGATTAAAAAACTTTTGCTTTTTTTGGTGGGTGCTTTCCTTGTTGTTACTGCACAAGCGCAGAAGAGGCCTGATTTCGTGCAGGCAATAAACAGCAAAAATGCTTGGGTAGATTCTGTGTTCAGTAAGTTGAGCGCAAAAGAGCGTATTGCGCAATTATTTCTTGTACGCGCACATACGAATTTGGGCAAGAAGTATATCGACTCTGTGGCACAAGTTATCCGGAAAGAACAGTTGGGCGGCTTAGTTGTCTTTCAGGGCGGTCCGGTGCGTCATGCGCAAATGTTTAATCAATATCAAAAATTAAGCAAGGTTCCATTATTAATTACGTATGATGGAGAGTGGGGACTTGGCATGCGCATGCCGGACTCTACGTTGTCTTATCCCTACCAAATGACTCTTGGTGCGATACAGAATGAACACCTAATCTATGAAATGGGACGCCAAGTAGCGCGTGATTTCCAGCGTCTTGGCATGCATTTTAATTTTGCGCCCGTCGTGGATATTAACAATAATCCCAAAAATCCGGTTATCAATTTTCGTTCGTTTGGCGATAACAAACATAACGTTACACGGAAGGCAAAGGCATATATGGATGGCATGGTCGACGGAGGAATTATTGCTTCGTTGAAACACTTTCCAGGGCATGGAGATACCGATGTCGATTCGCACCACGACCTTCCACAGCTAAATTTTTCAAAAAAACGTTTGGATACGTTGGAGATTTTTCCGTTTCGAGCCTTGATAAAGGCGGGGGCTCCAGCGATCATGGTGGCACACATGCATATTCCGGCGCTCGACGCTTCACCCAATATCCCTTCTTCTATATCGAAGAAAGTAGTAACAGACTTGCTGCGAAAAGAGCTGGGGTTTAAAGGGCTTACAGTGACTGATGCCATGGATATGAACGGTGTGAAGAAGTTTTTTCCAAATGGGGAGGCGGATGTTATGGCAATCGAAGCGGGTCATGATTTATTGGAAGTATCTGAAAACAGCGCGCGCGCTATTGATCTGGTAGAAAAGGCTGTTAAAAGCGGACGGATCAAACAGGCGGATTTAGATCAGCGCGTTAAGCGTGTGCTTGCTGCTAAATATTGGGTGGGGCTGCACCAGTACCGGCCTGTGCCCATGCAGCAGCTATATAGCGACCTAAACGGCAATCCCGCGAAACAACTGGTACAGCGCCTAGCGGATGCTGCTGTAACCGTATTGAAAGCCGATAGGCGCATGAAAACATTTGATCGTCGCGCGGAAACAGCTATTGTATCGGTCGGTATCGGACAGGCACAGGATTTCGAGAAGGAAATAGCGACGCAGCTCACGGAAAAGAACCACTTTTATATTACCGGCAAAGAGACAGAGGAAGAATTAAAAGATTTGTTGAAGCAGATTCGAGGTGCTAGACAAATCTTACTTGCCATACACGACAACAGATCCCGCCCTAGAAGTGAATCAGACTTGTCCGAAGATGTTCGCGAGTTTATCGATAAGCTTGCCGGTAGACGGACGATCACCCTCATGTTTACCAATCCGTATATGCTGGATAACCTTTCGGTAGATCGAAGCAGTGGCATTATCATGGCGTATCAGAATGATAGTTTTATGCAGAAGGCCGCAGTTAAGCTACTTTTAGGACAGATCAAAGCCCAGGGCAAACTGCCCGTCACTATCAACAAGAAGTTTCAATATGGAGATGGTCTCTAGCGCATTGTTCGTGTAGATGGTGTATAGGGCGTAGCTTCGATAAGAGACAATTTGCCCCCATGTCGATCGGAAGCCGCAAAAAACTAAGGAGCCATTCTGCAAATTTTTTAACGAAATTTGCTAGTTGTTAGGATATTGCTAACGGTTGTTGCTAAAAATTGAGGCTAGTAATAGAGGATATTGTCATAGAAAACGATATTTTTGTGAGAGCTTAAATTTGGAAATGGCAAACGAGCGAATCTCTATTTTTGATATGTTTAAAATTGGTATCGGACCATCCAGTTCGCATACCCTAGGTCCTTGGCGCGCTGCGCAACGTTTTATAACGGTGTTAAAAGGTAGAAACGTCTTGAACAGCACCGTCGGCATCCATATCTTGCTTTATGGTTCCTTAGCAAAAACCGGGATCGGTCATGGAACGGATATTGCCACCTTACTTGGGCTTAGCGGTGATGACCCAGTTACGTTTGATGTCTATCAAGTGATGCCAAAAGTGCATCACATCAAAACATCAGGACGTATTAATCTGGGAGGCGAGCGAGATATTCCTTTTTCCTACCAGTCCGATTTGCTTTTTCTCTATGCAGAAAGTCTTCCCTTTCATCCGAATGCAGTTACGTTTCAAGCATTCTTGGAAGATGGTACGGCAGTTTCAGAAACGTACTATTCGATTGGGGGGGGATTTGTGGTGCAAGAGGGAGATGCAGATGGTGTGTTGAGCGAGGTAGACCTCCCTTTTCCGGTAGATACGGCACAAGAGTTGATGGTTTGGTGCATGCGTACCGGGTTGAAGATCTCGGAACTTGTGCTGGAGAACGAACTGTCGTGGCGAAATGAAGAAGAAACCAAAGCTGGCATCCTGCAGATATTCCATACCATTAAGGATTGCATCTACAAAGGCTGCCATACGGCGGGGATATTGCCTGGAGGCCTACTCGTAGAACGTCGGGCTGCCAAGATGAACCAACGCCTGTTGAAAGGACGGCCATATCGTGATTACGATTCTTGGCTTGAGGCCATACGCGAAGGAGGAAAGGATTTCGGTTATATCTTGGATTGGGTAAGCTGTTTCGCTTTGGCCGTAAATGAAGAAAATGCTTCCTTCGGAAGGGTTGTCACCGCACCCACAAATGGTGCATCTGGTGTTATTCCGGCAGTATTGCAATACTATATCACCTTTCACAACGCTTACGGGGAAGACAAAATCACGCAGTTTATTGCAACGGCATCCGAAATTGGATCCATCTTCAAAAAAGGAGCTACCATATCGGCCGCCATGGGTGGCTGTCAAGCAGAAATTGGGGTGTCCTCGGCAATGGCTGCCGGCGCATTGACCGAATGCTTGGGCGGATCACAGCGACAGGTATTGATGGCTGCCGAGATTGCGATGGAGCATCACCTTGGGCTTACCTGCGATCCTATCGGCGGCTTGGTACAGATCCCCTGTATCGAGCGGAACACGATGGGTGCTGTCAAGGCTATAACCGCCGCACAATTGGCGTTAAATTCCAATCCGGATAAAGCAAAGGTTAGTTTAGATGCGGTGGTCAGCACCATGTGGGAGACCGCGCAGGATATGAATATAAAATACAAGGAGACCGCGGATGGCGGATTGGCCATCAAGGTCCCATTAAGTTTGCCGGAATGTTAGGACGATGCAGGAGTCAGCTTGGGATGGCGATAGGCGTGATGATTAATTTTGGAGGTGTTTGTTATGAGATATAGTGCGTTAGCGTCAGGAAGTAATGGAAACAGCTATTATGTAGCGAATGGGGATGATGCGGTGCTCGTGGACGTCGGCATCAATACCAAGCATATGGAGTTACGGATGGGTAAGCTCGGGATTGATCCTGCGAGCATTGCGGCTATTTTCATAACCCATGAGCATAGCGACCACATCCGCGGATTATCCGTGTTTTGCAAACGGTATCAGATACCGGTATACCTGACAGCGGGTTCCTACCAAGGGTCGCGCTTGCATCTTCCGGATTACTTAGTGCATATCATACAACCCAATGCCAAGATCGATATAGGTTCTATTAGCGTATATGGTATCCCGAAATACCATGATGCCAAAGAACCCTGCAGTTTCCTGATTAGCAATGGTATGTTTAACATCGGCATCCTAACCGATTTAGGAAGACTATGCGACAACGTAAAACATGTGGTCAAGCATGCTGATGTGTTGCTGCTGGAGGCGAATTACGATGAAGAGATGCTGGAGAAGGGGCGCTATTCTTTCTACCTCAAAAATCGCATTCGCAGTGGATGGGGACATATTTCCAACAAGCTTTCGCTCGAGGTGTTTCTCGAAAATCGAACGCCGCGCCTACGACATCTCATCCTATCTCATCTTTCAGGGCAGAACAATAAGGTGGATCTTGTTTATCAAACCTTTGCCCCCCACTGTGCAGATATCAAACTTTCCGTTGCCACCCGTTACGAAGAAACTGAGCTTTTTGATTTGCATGCCCTGTCCCAAACGAAGCATGTAGAAACCCAGCTGAAAAAAAGCAGCGTTCACCAAACAAGTTTATTTGCAAAGGCGGAGGAAGCTTAAGGTTTCCAAAAAAAAACCTTACCATGACCATAAAGGAACGCGTGTTGCATATCGCTAAACAAAAGGGACTTCAAAAAGTAAGTTTTTTTCAAGATTTGGGTATATCCTATGCAAATTTTAAAGGGCCGCAAAAGCGGTCAGCATTAAGTTCAGATACGCTCGTTACCATTCTACAAAGATACCCAGATGTCGACCCTGTTTGGCTGTTGATGGGTGAAGGAACGATGATGCGCACATCCGTGACGCGCCCTGAGCAGGGAGATGGTTCGGTAGAAAGCAATCAAAAAGGCGAGCCACTGCATGCTGCTTTACAACAAGCGGTATCCGCTCAGGAAAAAACCATCAAGCTTCTAGAGCAACAGGTTAGTTTATTGGAACAAGAACTAAGGGCCTGTAGAAAATAATCGAAGATGGTTTATGGTAAAGGTATGTTTTGTGGATGCTCGAACAATTGCATGCCAAATAGTTCGGCAATATGTGTTTTAAGTATCTCCTTCACTTCGTCCATGTCCAGTTTGCGGCCGAGCTCGCGTGCTAGCGACGTGACGTCTTTGTCATCAATTCCACAAGGAATAATGTGCGTAAAGTAGCTCAGGTCTGTGTTAACATTAAAGGCAAATCCATGCATGGTCACCCAGCGTGATGCACGTACACCCATTGCGCAGATCTTTCTTGCCTTATCGTTATCTGCATCAATCCACACCCCCGTGAAGCCATCGTAACGGCCAGTTGCGATTCCGTAATCTGCACAGGTGCGAATAACGGCTTCTTCCAAAGTGCGTAAATACCGGTGGATGTCCGTGAAAAAATTATCCAGATCAATAATGGGATAACCTACGATTTGGCCTGGACCGTGGTAGGTGATATCTCCACCACGATTGATCTTATGAAAAGTAGCTTGTTTGGCCCGGAGACCATCCTCGTCCAACAGCAGGTACTCCGGATGTCCACTCTTGCCTAAGGTGTAAACATGTGGGTGCTCGGTAAAGATGAGGTAATTCGGAGTAGCACGATCTGTTTTGTTGATTACATTGTCATGCTTGATAGCGACCGTACCCGAAAAAACGGCTTCCTGTTTGTCCCAGGCTTCTTGGTATTCAACCAATCCCCAATCTATGAATTGAACGTTTTTGTTTTGCATGTGTTATTCCATTACGCCTTCGTTTATTTCAGGCAGCTTGAGTGAGCCAGCGAATAAACGATACAAATTTATGGAATTCGAACCGAAATCTCCCGGATGAATATCCTGTGGATGTCAAGAGTGGATAAAAACAATTATCTTTGTAGGCTTGAGCAAGGTGGAAGCGAATCGATAGCAAGCCAACGAAGACGAAATGGCCTTGCACGACGATTGATCAACTTAGTGTGGAATAATATGGCAAGAACAAAAATATACGATACAGCAATAAAACCCGAAACAGCAGTTTTGGTGTCAGTGATCACGCCGGATAGCTCCGAGGTGAAAGCCCATGAGTACCTCGAGGAGCTTGCTTTTTTGGTTGAAACGGCTGGAGGTGTCAATAAGGGCATTTTTACACAGAAATTGGCTTATCCGGATAGGGCTACTTTTGTAGGGAGTGGCAAATTGGAAGAAATTAAGGCATACATTGTTGCCGAAGGGATCGATATGGTTGTGTTTGATGACGAGCTATCGCCCTCGCAGCTGCGTAATATTGAGAAGGAATTTCAAATTAAGGTTTTGGACCGTTCGAATCTTATTTTGGACATCTTCGCGCGACATGCCCAAACGGCGCAAGCGAAAACGCAGGTTGAGCTTGCCCAGCTGCAATATCTATTGCCCCGTTTAACCCGTATGTGGACTCACTTGGAGCGCCAGCGTGGTGGTATTGGTATGCGGGGGCCGGGCGAAAGCCAAATTGAGTCGGATAGGCGTATGATTCTGAACAAGATCTCCTTGTTGAAAGATCGGTTGAAGCAAATCGACAAGCAAAATGAAACGCAACGCAAAAATCGAGGAGAGCTCATCCGCGCTGCTTTGGTCGGGTATACCAATGTCGGAAAATCCACCATCATGAATATGGTTTCCAAATCGGATGTCCTGATCGAGAATAAACTTTTCGCGACCTTGGACACTACGGTTAGAAAAGTCGTCATTGACAACCTGCCTTTTTTGCTTTCCGATACCGTAGGGTTTATCCGCAAATTGCCGCATCATCTCGTGGAATGTTTTAAATCCACTTTGGATGAGGTTCGCGAGGCGGATATTCTCATCCACGTGGTCGATATATCCCACCCTAATTTTGAAGACCATATCCTCGCGGTCAATGAAACATTGAAAGAGCTCGGAGCTTTGGATAAACCAGTGATCACCGTTTTTAATAAGATTGACGCATACCAACCTGCAGTAACAGCAGATGAGGAGGGGCAAGAGATCAAGACGACATTAGCTGATTTCCGAAACTCCTGGATGGCCAAAAATGCGGATCCCGCTATCTTTATCTCTGCAACGGACAAGACCAATCTGGAAGAGTTAAAGGAGAAATTATATGAGATTGTGGTAGCGCTGCACAACGTTCGTTATCCATATAATAATTTGCTGTACTAACGAAGAAGGATATGCCTTGGCTTGAAAAGTTGGAGCGGGATATTGATTGGTGTTTTTATTAAGAAATTTTATCCCACGAGATATTAGGGCCGCGTTGCGAAAGATATGCAGACAGTTTACTGTTTTTTTCCTGTGCAAGCGCGGGGTCGTCATGGAATATCGCGATGACACTGTTGCGTGCTTCGCTGAGTATACCTTGGTCGGAGGAGAGGTTGGCTATTTTCATCTCTAGCACACCCGATTGCTGGGTGCCTGATAGATCTCCTGGGCCGCGCAGTTGCAGGTCGACTTCCGCAATCTCAAAACCGTCAGACGTCCGAACCATGGTTTCCAATCTGGTTCTGCCCTCTTTGCTAAGTTTGTTGCCCGACATCAGGATGCAAAATGATTGTTCTGCGCCACGGCCTACCCGTCCACGTAGCTGGTGCAGTTGTGATAATCCAAAACGTTCGGAATTTTCGATAATCATGACGGACGCATTCGGTACGTTAACACCAACTTCGATCACCGTAGTGGCCACCATGATCTGTGTTTCGCCTTTCACAAAACGCTGCATCTCGAAGTCCTTGTCCTTCACGGGCATTTTTCCGTGCACGATGCTGATCTTGAATTGAGGAAGAGGGAATTCGCGCTGTAGGTTTTCCAGCCCGGCCTCTAAATACAAGAGATCCATCTTTTCGCTTTCCTTTATCAGTGGGTAGACCACATACACCTGACGGCCTTTGTTAATTTCGTCCCGCATAAAGCCAAATACACGTAGCCGCTGGTTTTCAAAAAAATGAACAGTTTTAATAGGCTTTCTCCCGGCCGGCAGTTCGTCAATAACGGAGATGTCGAGATCGCCGTACATGGTCATGGCCAGTGTTCTCGGGATTGGTGTGGCGGTCATCACAAGCATATGAGGAGGTATGCTGTTTTTCCGCCATAGCTTAGCGCGTTGTTCCACGCCAAATCGATGTTGTTCGTCAATCACCACGAAGCCGATATTCTTGAATTTGACTTTATCTTCGATAAGGGCATGGGTGCCAATCAGTATATCTAATGTCCCTTCCTCCAACTGCTGGTGGATAATCCGGCGTTCTTTTGTGCTCGTAGAGCCTGTTAACAGTTTAACGGTACAGATATCCTCTCCCAAGAGTGAGCTGATGCCTGCAAAATGCTGTTGTGCAAGAATTTCTGTCGGCGCCATCATACAGGCCTGATAACCATTGTCAATGGCTAGCAGCATGGACATTAGTGCAACGACCGTCTTGCCAGAGCCCACGTCGCCCTGAACTAAGCGATTCATTTGTGCCCCAGTATTGGTGTCTACTCGTATTTCCTTGATTACGCGTTTTTGCGCACCCGTCAATGGGAAGGGCAGTCGTTCGTTGAAAAATGTGTTGAAGGAATCGCCGACCTGATCGAAACGGTGCCCCCGATATTTCTGCATATTAAGCTGCTTGTTGCGTAGTAACCGGAGCTGAATGAAGAATAGCTCCTCGAATTTGAGCCTCCTTATTGCAGCATTAAGGTCGTGTACCGTTTGCGGGAAATGTATGGATAGTAGTGCTTGCTGATAGCCGATCAGTTTATGCTTTTCAAGAAGGTATTCGGGTAAGGGCTCTTGCAGGGAGCGCAAGATCGTCTCCAAAGCTGTCTGCTGCAGTTTCTGAATGCCTTTGCTATCCAGATTGAATTTTTTGAGCTTATCTGTGGAGGAATAGACGGGCTGCATCGTGAGATTGCCTATCTTTTTCTCCTTGTTATCGAAAAGCTCCATCTCTGGATGCGTAATGGAAACCTGGCCATTAAAAGCTGTCGGTTTGCCGTAGGCTATATACGCGGAACCCACTTTCAGGGATTTTTTTAGCCAAGGGATACTTTGGAACCAAACGAGCTCCATGCTGGCCGTGTCATCTCGAAACTGTGCTACAAGGCGCTTACCCCGTTTTTCACCCATCTCTTGCAAGCTTATTAAACGCCCAATAATCTGTGCGCCGACCATATCGGCATGTACTTCCTTGATTTTATGGAATTTTGTCCGGTCGATATACCGGAAAGGGTAGTGCTGAAGCAGATCACCAATGGTAAAAAGCTGCAGTTCTAATTTAAGGACGTCCGCCTTTTGTGGTCCTACACCTTTCAGGTACGCTATGGGCGTTATTGCAGATAAATCAGCCATTTTCTAGGAAAGGCTAAATTAAGAAAATATTTTCGTTTAACCTTCCCATTGATGCGTGGTATGGATGATGTTCGTTCAATTGGACTATTCACGTGCGGCGCTGTCGTTAAACCTCAATAGGTAAAAATAGGCTTTCCGTCCAAACAGGTGATGCCTCTGGGCTTTCTGTAGGCCATGCAGTTGATGCGCGGCGCGATCATCGGGCGGTAGATGGCAATGACCAGTTCATAATCTGCAACAAGTTTTTGCAACTGTTGCTCGTCTGTCGTGCTATGATAGGCTAAATGATCCAGTCCGCAAATGGTCTGAATATCCATCATTTTCCAATCTGCGACTTGGCTACAGGGTTTTCTATGAGCCAGATTTATAATCGCTTCGTACTTTCGGTTGGCTGTTTTTTCCAGCTCCGGCTCAGGAAGGTCGCTATAGGGATTGCTTTGTATGTCTCCTTTACTACAGCCAGCTAATAAAAGCACTAAAGCAAAACTATTGATAAAAAAGTTCTTGGTTGATAATGGCATGAAATTAAATGTTTTGATCGTTACGGGGTGATAAAGACAGCTCGGTTGTTCTCACAGCGTATACCGGAGGGAGACATGACATACATGCAATCCGATATCAAGCCATATTTTTTATTAAAAGCCCGCTGTGCTTCTGTGTAGTGTTCAACAAGGGACAGGAAGTTTTGGCTCAGGCTACCTTCAGGATAGGCAATGTAGGACACGGGGCCTCCACAGGCTTTGCTTCCCAGCGGCGTGATTGCCCATTGTGAAGGATCGGTACAGGGCACACTATTCGCAAGAGCGGTGATTTCCGAGTGTAGCTGGCGAAGCTCTTCCTCTGCAGCCAGGCGGGTATGCAATTCTGTTTTGTCGCATGCCGTGCATAAACCTAGCACGATGCTTGAAAAGAAAAGGAGGATAGGTTTCATATCTTTTACGTTGTGTTGGTTTGTTTCTTCTTATACGGATAAGGCGACACAAACGCGACATCGATCAATTCTTTTATTTTGGAATTTTTCAAAACTCACACCTTTGTATGGTAGATATTACCGCGTTAGCAGTTTGCGTAAGGTTTGGAAATTAAACAGGACAATTGCGAGGGACAACGTGGCATAGGCCACATACTTATGCGGATCTACATCTTCCTTGAAATAAAAGATTGCCAGTAAAAAAGCTATAATAGGATTGACATAAAGCAATACGCCCGTTGTGCTGGAAGAAATGCGCGTCAGTGCGTACATGCTCAAAAACAAGGGGATGATAGTGAAAGCTACCGCAATAAGGAGAATCGATGTCCAGAATACGTAGCCTTGAGGTAGGGGGTGACGCTGTATGATAAGAATAGGGATGATGAACAAGGAACAGATGGATAGCTGTATGGCCAAGACGTGTAGTTTGTCAAAGCCTTGTAGCACCCGTTGACTGATCAGATAAAAAGCATATAAAGCAGCAATAGCCAAAGACCACATACCATCAATAAGGGAGCCGCTGGCCAGCAGGCTAACACTGACAAGCGCCAGCGCCAAGGCCGTCCATTTCCAGGCATTCAGCCGTTCCTGCAAGACAACGAATGCCGTAAACGTTGTGATCAATGGGCAGATCATGTAGCCGAATGCAGCAGATTGGACGCTGATGTAATTGATCGCGTAGATGTAGCAGTACCAATTGCCGAAGATACAGATGGAGGCAAAAACGGTGAGCACAACGACCCTTCTTTTTCCGTTGAAGGAAAGAGTGTTATAGTGTTGGATATCTTTGTATAGCACCTTCGTCCTAAAAATGAGCAGATAACTCCATAAGATGATAAGACCAGTCAGGATTCGGTAATTCAGGATGTCGTCGGCCGGCCAGCCCTCAAGCCAACGCACCGGAATAGACATAAATCCCCAAATCAAAGGAGCTAAAAAAGCCGCAAAAAAATACGTTTTGCGGCTTTCCATATTGTCGGTATGTTTTTCCACGACTAATCTTTCCAGGCGATCACAGAAATCTCGACATTGACGTTCTTCGGAAGTGTTTTTACAGCGACGCATTCCCGCGCGGGCTGGCTCTCCGTAAAATATTGCGCATATACTTCATTGATTGTTGCAAAGTCTCCCATATCGCTGATAAAGATGCTGGCCTTTACCACATCCTTAAAACTGTATCCCGCATTTTCCAATATAGCAGCCACATTTTTAAGTACTTGGTGGGTTTCATCCGCGACGCCGGAGCTCACAAGCTCCATGCTTCCCGGAATCAGTGGTATCTGCCCAGATACATAGAGCGTTTGTCCGGCTTTAATGGCTTGGTTATAAGGGCCGATTGCCGCAGGCGCGTTTTCTGTATTGAAGATTTGTTTTTCTGACATATGTTAATGTATAAAAGAGGGTCTTAAAATGAATAAAACCAGCTCGAAGAACGTTCCGAAAAGCTAGTTTGCAAAAAAGATTTTATATACGATAGCTAGCACGAACATCGTAATGGCGATTATATTCATTATACGCATGGCTTTTCGATTGAAACGAGAAGAAGCCGATAGTTCGGGCTGATTGTCCTTTGGTTTCATGCAGCTAATTTACAATCCAAAATTTGCATTAGCAATATCTATGTCCAGCTAAAATGGTGTAAATTTTTCTTTCGTTGCGTGTAAAATCGTTAACTTTCCGATATTATAGCAGTTGTTAAATGGCGATTTAGCTTTTTAGTTTTCGCCAAAAATGTAGAAAATGACAAAGAATCAAAAAATTGCACTCGTTAACGGACGTATATTCAACGGTGACGATGTGTTTTTAGGGCATGGCTTGTTGATGGACGCCGGTCGAATTCAAGGGATTTTTCCAATGCGAGCCATTCCGCAAGACTACCTGCAGGTAGACGTTGAGCGTGGCCATATTAGTGCTGGTTTGATTGATTTGCAAATCTATGGGACAGGCAACGATCTGTTTTCGGCAGAACTTAGCATGGATAGTTTAGATCGCATCGAAAGGAATCTAATCATGCAGGGCTGCACATCCTTTATGCTTACCTTAGCGACGAATAGCATAGCGGTGTTGCATAAGGGGATTGAAATTTTCAAAGACTGGCAACCAAAAGCAGCTTTGGGACTGCATCTTGAGGGGCCGTTTTTAAATAAGGCAAAAGGTGGAGCCCACCCCGCCAAATACATGCTCGAGCCATCGTTGGAAAATATGGAGGAGCTATTGCGCGACGCGCAGGGTGTCGTAAAAATGATGACCATCGCTCCGGAGTTGATCGACCAGGCGGTCGTAAAAGAATTGCGACGCCGAGGCATTTTACTAAGTGCCGGTCATAGTGCTGCCTCCTTTCAGGAAGCGAACGAGGGTTTTTCCAGCGGTATTCAGGCTGTTACCCATCTGTGGAATGCGATGTCTCCATTTCACCATCGCGATACCGGGTTGCCCGGTGCGGTGTTTCAGCACGACAAAGTCAAGGCCTCCATCATAGCAGACGGTGTACATGTGGATTTTCAGGCGTTGAAGCTCAGCAAGAAGCTGCTCGGCGACCGACTTTTTCTGATAACAGATGCCGTTGCGACGTGCGACAAAGGTCCTTATCAGCATGTGCGCAAGATAGACCACTATACCTTGCCTGATGGGACATTGAGCGGCTCGGCCCTCACGCTGTTGCAAGCCGTTGGAAATTGCGTTGTCCAAGCAGATATAGCCTTGGAAGAAGCGCTTCGGATGGCTACATCTTATCCGGCGGAGCTCTTGGGAAGGAGCGATATTGGAAATTTGAATACGGGATCGTCAGCCAATGTTTTGGTGTTTGACGCGGAGTTTGGCGTGCAACAGGTGTACATGGGAGGTGTGCGTTATGTCTGAACAGCAGCTAATGCGAGATGAAAATCACGCAATTTTCGTCGCCTAGGCTGAAAAAGTGTAGTTTTGCAATCTATGAATTTAAAACCGATAAAAAGTGCAGCAGTGTTGGCACTCGTGTCATCGATGCTGCTGTTTTCATGTGCGTCGCGTAAAAATAAAAAGGCAGCCAAGGAGCTAAAATCTCCTGCGGTAGAGCTGGTGCTAGCGGATACGGCACGCATAGAAAAGCCGCTGTCGTCCGTTACGCCTCCGGTGGTTACCAAATCAAAATCTGGAGGTAATGTCCTTATCGAAGCGCCACTCCGTGTGGATCTACCTACGGTGGAACGCGAATTCCGCGGCGCTTGGGTTGCTACGGTGGCCAATATCAACTGGCCTACGCGTGGTAACTATGCCACCGAATCACAAAAGCAAGAAGCTATCGCCTTACTTGATTTTTTGAAAGAAAATAATTTCAATGCGGTCATTTTCCAGGTGCGGCCTTCTGGGGATGCGCTGTATGACAGCCCCTACGAGCCTTGGTCTTATTTTTTGACCGGCGCTACCGGCAAACGTCCATCCCCGTATTATGATCCATTGACATTTTGGGTAGACGAAGCGCACAAGCGGGGACTCGAGCTGCACGTTTGGCTAAATCCCTACCGAGCCCACCATGCTAGTGGTGGCGCTGTAAGCAGCGAATCTATGGTTCGTAAAGCCCCCGAAATGGTGCTGCGATTGCGTAACGGTATGTACTGGTTCGATCCTGCGAATCCGAAAACACAAGATCACGCGGCAAAAGTAGTGGAGGATATTGTGAAACGTTATGATATTGATGGTGTACATTTTGACGATTATTTCTATCCGTATGCCGAGTATAATGGCGGTGCAGATTTCCCCGACGACGCATCTTGGAGTGCCTATCGGTCGTCGGGCGGTAAATTGTCTCGAGCAGATTGGCGTCGGGATAACGTAAATAGGTTTATTGAACGGGTATATAAGGTTATCAAATCGGAGAAAAACTACGTCAAATTCGGGATCAGTCCATTTGGTATTTGGAAACCTGGCTATCCTGCTGGAATCACTGGATCTTCACAGTATGATGAACTGTATGCCGATGCTAAACTATGGCTAAATAAAGGATGGATCGATTATTTTACACCACAATTGTATTGGCCAATCGAGCCCGCCAGACAAAGTTTTACCGCGCTATTGCGCTGGTGGGAGTCGGAGAACACACAAAAACGTCATGTATGGCCAGGACTCAACACCGTGGAGGTCCGTTCATCGAACCGTCCGCAGGAAATTGTTAGACAGGTTGAGGCAACACGCCAGCTGATTCCCAATAGTGTCGGTGCTGTACATTGGAGCATTGCTGGGTTGACTAAAAGCCCAAGCATGGTACAGGCTCTTAAAAATGGACCCTATCAGCATAAAGCACTAATACCACGTAGCCCTTGGTTACAGGTCAATCCATTGTTGGCGCCAACCTTGCTGCTAACGAAGGAAACGAGTAGCGTTTTTGTAAAATGGCTGCACAAGCAGCCCAATCAAGTTTTTCAATGGATAGCCTATGCACAATATGGTGACACGTGGGAGTACGAGATCTTGGATGCCCAGCAGAGTGAGAAAAGCTATCCAAAAATGAAGAATGGCAAGCCTTTGCATGCCATTGCGGTGAAAGCGGTAGACCGATTGAGTAACGAAAGCGAATATGTTGCAAAATCGGCACTTTGATTCCATAACCAAAACTTTACAAAACTACCTTAAATTTTCAGGTAGTTTTGTTTTTATGGAGGTGTGGAAAGTTAAATTGGCGGTGTTTTTTGTTTTGTGGGGTCTGTGTTATTCGAGTTGTGCACAAGAAAGACCTGCTATGGTGCAAAGACCGATTACGTGGGACAGTACACGTGAGCAACTTTCTTTAGCCTATCTCGAAGAGCGGCATGGGATACCTAGCAAAACCGTAGATATCGTGCCAAAGATAATTGTTGTGCACTGGACGGATATACTATCTGTTAACAAGACCATTCGTACGTTCGATCCTGTACAGCTCCCCGGCCGACCGCGATTAAAAAAAGCGAGCATGCTCAATGTTTCCGCCCAGTTTGTGGTCGGAAGGGATGGTACAATCTTTCAGCTGCTTCCTGAAACCACTTTTGCCCGCCATACCATAGGTCTCAACTACTGTTCAATCGGTATTGAGAATATTGGATCAGCCCGCTACCCACTGACCGAAGCACAGCTACAGGCCAATACAACGCTGATCAAATACTTGATGTCAAAATATGATATTCAACATGTCATCGGGCATCATGAATATCTAGCGTTTCAAGGCACCGAATGGTGGAAAGAGACAGATCCAGCTTATTTCACCCAGAAATCGGATCCCGGTGCAATATTTATGCAGCAACTGCGCATGAATTTGGAGATGGAAGATGCAGTAGCCCTGCCGTAGCGTTGTTTTATATTCCGGATCAACCCAAGGTCTGCTTTCGTCTGTTTATGATATGCGTTATTCTTACGTTGTACGTCGCCTTTTTACAGAAAAAAGCGTATGTGTTGAAGTTTTTTCTGCTTCTTTTTTTGAAAAAGCCGCATAATGTTGCAGGTTAAATAAAAATACCTTACTATTGTTTGATATAAAGATGAAGAGCGCTTCCAAAAGCCTTTTTATGAATAAATTTCAAAACAACTACCATGAATAAAGCTCTACTCGTAGCAATTGCTTTAGGAGGGGTGATACAAGGAGCCAATGCTGGCTTTGTTCCGGAGACATTTGGTACAAATTATCATCCTTCACACAAAAGTGACTTTTCTAATCAAACCCAGGTTTCCGGGATCGTGCGTGATGCATCCGGCCCCGTATCAGGAGTAACTGTGGCCGTCGTAGGCACATCCGTAGTCGTGCAAACGGACGAAAATGGAGCATTCTCGATTGCGGCATCAGCAGGCAACATACTGCGCTTTTCCGCAATTGGCTATAAATCCAAGGATGTGTCGGTAGAGGGTTCTACCGCTAACATAGTGTTGGAAAATGACGATACTTCGCTCGATGAAGTGATCGTTACCGCATTGGGCATAAAACGGGAGAAAAGAGCACTAGGCTATGCCGCGCAGGATATCAAAGCCGATGAGCTCATGAAGAACAAGAACCCCAATGTTATCAATTCGTTGAACGGCAAAATTGCTGGGGTGAATGTCACGAATTCTGGAGGTGCGCCAGGGGCATCTGCAAATATCATCATTCGTGGCGGTACCTCTCTCGAACGCGATAACCAACCGTTGTTTGTCATCGATGGCGTACCCATGGATAACTCGACCGGGCAAGGTGATAACTCTGCATTCGACGGCAGCACCAACGCATCCACTACGAACGGTAACCGGGCGTTGGATCTGAATCCCGAAGATATCGAGTCAGTATCGGTGTTAAAAGGGCCATCAGCTGCAGCGCTCTATGGCTTGCGGGCTGCAGCTGGTGCCATTGTGATCACGACGAAGAAGGGTAAAGATGGTGCTACGCAAGCATCTATCAGCTCCCGATTTGGGGTGAATTGGGTGAATAAACTGCCGGAACAGCAGTCCTTGTACAAACAAGGGTCGTATTACAACGGGTCTTTGGTCACGCAGACCTTCGAATCGTGGGGAGATCCTTTTGGAGCCGGGGAACAGCGCTTTAACAATATGCGCGATTTCTACGAGTTGGCTAGCTCGTATGACAATTCCTTCAACATTTCAGGAGGTTCGCCAAACGGTAATTTTTATCTTTCGGGTTCAAACATCTACCAAACGGGTGTGGTGCCTACAACAGACTTCAACCGGTCTACGGTTCGTTTTAACGGCGAGCAGAAACTTGGGAAGGTCACTGTTGGTGCTAACGTTTCGTATTCGATGAGCGATACCCGCAAAACGCTGACAGGCTCTGGATTGTGGGGCTCTGGAGGTAGTGGGTATATGGAAGGGGTTTTGATCTGGCCGGGCAACAATAATATGAAGGATTATCTCAATCCCGATGGGTCGAACAAGCTATTGCTTCCGGAGGTAGCGCTGGAAAATAATATGGACAATCCCTATTGGCTTATCAACAGAAATCCACAGAACGATAAGACGGATCGGATAATCGGGAATGTGTATACAAATATCGATGTCGCCGATTGGTTTGATATTACATATCGATTGGGGATCGACAACTACACCACGCAGTTCAGCTCGTTAACTTCAGCAGGGTCTAGCGTTAAATTGCAGTGGCAGGAAGGTATGATGTCCAATACCGATAGGAAGTACCAATACTTGAACAGCAACCTCATGCTGAATTTTAAAAAGCAGATCAACGATTGGGATTTTGGCTTATTGCTTGGTACTACGACGGAAGATACGCAAATAAAATCGACATCTGTTCGCGGAGAGCGTTTCGAGAACAAAGGTTTTGAAAGTATAGAAAATTTCTCAACAAACAACCAATATTACACCCAAATATATGATAACAATAGACTGATAGGCGTGTATGGAGACTTACGCGTCGGATACAAGAATCTAGCATTTATCAACTTCACCGGGCGTAACGATTGGTCGTCGACACTACCGTTGAACAATCGGTCGTTTTTCTATCCTTCTGTATCCGGATCGTTTATTTTTACCGAATTGTTTGAAAGAAATTCTATTTTATCGTTTGGTAAGCTTCGTGCTTCTTCCGCCTTTGTGGGGAAAGATACGAACCCATATGCAACCAATACTTATCTTTTCGGTCCTGAAGAGACTATTGGCGGAGGCTTTAGAAATCATTGGACACGCGGTAACGATAAGCTCCTGCCCGAAAAGACAAATGCATTTGAGGTAGGTGCCGACCTACGCTTTTTGAATGATCGGTTGGGGCTGGAATTTACCTACTACCAAACCAATTCATTCAATCAAATTTTGCAACCACGGGTATCCAATGCCACCGGCTATATTTTGACCTCTTACAATATCGGCGAGTTAAACAACAAGGGTGTGGAGTTTACGCTCAACGCTACGCCGATTAGACGGGAGAATTTTACGTGGAACAGTACCTTGAACGTTTCCCATAATACTGGTCGGGTAGCCGAATTGATCGGTGGATTGGACATCTTATACGTTACCGATGTACAGGTCGGCAATGGTAAGGCCGCCTCCTACAATGATGGTGATTTTATGGCCATAAGTGGTTCCGTTTGGCAAACAGACGATGATGGCAACTTATTGTTGGATTATAACACGGGGAGGCCACTGACGACTAACACAACGACAACCTATGTAGGCAACAGAGAGCCTGATTTTATCGGAGGATGGAACAACTCCTTTACATATAAAAATTGGGATCTATCTTTTTTATTTGATTTCCGAAAAGGAGGTGATATCTACAATGCCTCCGACTACCTGATGACCGTTTACGGAACAAGTCAAAGAACGGCATCAAGAGGAGAGACTATAAGCTTTACGGGAAGTGCGTTGAACCCTGCCACACAAGCTTACGAAATAATTACCCGCGAGGTAGTGGCCGATGAGGCCTTTTACAAAGACGTATACAGCAAGCATACTCCGAATTTTATCGAAAACGTAAATTGGTGGCGCCTGCGTGCCGTGTCATTGAGCTATACCTTACCCAAAGAAGTGCTTGCCCGCACAAAGTTTATTAAGGGGGCAACCTTCAATGCGGCAGGCAACAATTTGTGGTTGTTGACAAATTACTCGGGTGTGGATCCGGAAACAAGTGCGGCGGGAGCCGGTGTGCTTGGGTCAGGGTCGTCAGGCATAGACTATGCCGGTGTGCCGGCAACAGCTGGCTTTACGGTTGGTGTTAACTTAAGATTTTAAAACATGAAAAAAGTACTATATATCATCGCTGCTTCTGCCACGTTTATTTTAGGGGCATGTGATAAGTGGTTGGACATTAATGATAACCCGAATAGCGCCAATGCATCCGTCCCATTGCCGGAGCAGCGTCTGCCGCCGATATTAGCGCAATTCGCCGATGGCTATGAAAGTGCCGGGACGCGTGCGGTGCACGTGACACATCAGCTGGCAAATGTGTATAGCGCCAATGCGCGCAACTATCTTTTGACCCGGTGGTATTCCGATGCTGCCGCCGCAAATTGGCCGTGGCAGGCATGGTATGTCAATACCGCAGTGAATATACAGCCGATGATTGATAAAGCAGAGGGGTTGGGTGCCTACCATTATATTGGGGTGGGAAAGATCATGAAAGCATGGGGCTTCGGTTACCTGGCCGACTTTTATGGCATCCTGCCTTACCGAGAATTCGACAATCCCGATATCATCACACCCGCTTTTGATGATGCGGAATATATTTACGAACAGATTTTGCCATTATTGGATGAAGCCGTTGTCGAGCTGCAGAAAACACAGGCAGCTGGCGCACCTGCGCTAGCTCTAGGGGATACTTATAACGGTGGAAACGTGCAAAACTGGATTAAATTGGCTTATGGATTGAAGGCACGATTCTTATCACACTTAAACAAAAAGTCGATATACAATGAAGATGCTATTCTCGCGGCTTTGGCAAATGCGCCACAAAGTATGGAGGAATCGACGATTTTTCAATATGTCGACCAGTCCGCAACCACGGCATCCACCGTGCAGTCTGCCTTGCAATACGTAAACACGTCTGCTTCTACACGGGTTTCCAAACTTTACGTCGACTACATACTTAATCGGTATACCGGTGCGCCAACGGGTCTTCAAGATATGGAGGATCCGCGATTTACATTGCTCATTCCTCATTCGCAAGATCCAGATGGTACCATGCGGGCATCAATAGGTGTAGATTTTTCTTCTGACGTAGTGCTTAACGGTCCGGCAGCATACAGTTACTCGACGTCTACAAACACCTTCAGTCATAGAGATTCTGTGTACGTACAACTTCGCGAAGCTGTTGCAGGCAATGGCAGAATACTTTCCACCGGCACTTGGTATAACCACAAAGGATCAAAAGGTCTTCTCTTGACAGCCGCCGAGATGAAGTTTATAGAGGCGGAAATACGCTTCCGTAGAGGAGAGTCAGGCCTAGCCCTGGCAGCTTACAAAAACGGAATTCGTATCCATATGCAGATTATGGGGATTAATACGACACTTATTGAAAGCTTTTTGAACAGTACGTCGGTTGTGCAAGATGCTAGCGCGTTGACATTGAGCCATATAATGATTCAAAAATACATTGCCCTGTCTTACTCGCCAGAGCAATGGGTGGATATGCGACGGCTGAATTTCTGCACGGATGCTTCTGGAAACTACAGCGAGGCGACAGGCGTCTACAAAGGTTACAAGAGGCCGCGGCATGTATATTCGGACTCATACCCCTTGGCAACCGATTGGCCGCGCCGCTTCTCCATGCCTACCTATGAAGTTAATTACAATAGTCAGCAACTTCGCATCGCCGCGCCGACTTACGATCTGCCAACCTATATCAACGAGCCGATATGGTGGGATAAACAAGATTAGTCTAAAAATTCATATTTCCCGAAAGTTCGCTTTCGGGAATTTTTTTATCCGAGCTTTCTTGTTTATGTTTGTTGTACAATTAAAAACGCATAAATATGAAAAAGATAATGCTTGCCTACGCCACTATCGTATTGTTCTTGGGCTCTTGCTCTGCGCACAACCGGCAAAATAATGAAACGGGGGGCACGAGCAAGGCGCCCATCGATACGGCAACCATCGAAATCCATACCGGTGCTGACCAGTCTCAGCTCTATTTACCGATGCTGGAAGGGAAGAAAGTCGGTCTGATGGGCAATCAAACATCGATTATTGGCGCCAAAAATGAGCACGTAGTGGATATGTTATTACGGGAAAAAGTAGACCTTAAGTTTGCCTTTGCACCAGAACATGGTTTTCGGGGCGAGGTTGAGCGTGGTGAGAAGGTCAGTAATGAGGTGGATACAAAGACAGGTTTGCCGCTTTTTACTTTATATGGAGGAAATGAAAAGCAAGACTCGATTGTGAAGTCGATTGATGTGATGATTTTTGATTTGCAGGATGTCGGTGCCCGCTTCTATACGTATATCACTTCGTTGCATCGCGTGATGGAGCTGTGTGCTAAACATGGTAAAGAATTGATCGTGTTGGACCGGCCAAACCCGTGCGGCGATCAGGTCGATGGCCCTGTTCGTCAGGACGATAAATTCAAATCGAATGTTTCTTTCCATAAAATCGCGATGGTCCACGGATTGACGGTTGGTGAACTGGCGCAAATGATCAACGGCGAGCAGTGGCTCGAAGGCGGGAAACAGTGTAAGTTGACAGTCGTCCCTGTTAAAAATTGGGACCACAACAGCCGTTATGAGCTGCCTGTGATACCTTCACCAAGCTTACCCAATCACCTTTCTGTTCGTTTGTATTCCTCGTTATGCCTGTTTGAAGGGACTGATATCTCCGTAGGGCGAGGAACCGATTGGCCTTTCCAGGTCATCGGATACAATAATCCGGTATACGGCGATTTTCAGTTTACACCGGGAGAGAAATCCGGTATGAGCAAGCACGTAGAAGGTAAAGGGGAGATGCTGTACGGGGTAGATCTGCGTGCGATTGATGCCGATAAGCAAAAATTCACGCTGCGCTACCTGTTGGATTTTTACGAGAAAATGCCCGATAAAACAAAGTTTTTTGCTAGACCGGAATTCTTCGACAAACTCGCCGGTACAGACCAGCTGCGCAAGATGATTCTTGCAGGCAAAACCGAAACCGAAATACGCAATAGCTGGAAGGCTGAGCTCGAAGCATACAAAACCATGCGTAAAAAATACCTGCTATATCCTGATTTTCAATAGGTCAGAAATACATATTGTAAAACACGCCTTTGTGCGTGTTTTTTTTTGTTTTGGCATAAAAGCGTTAAAAAGCGCAGAGAAAATTTTGTTTTTAAGATTTGTTGCCTATATTAGTGCAGGTTTTAGCGTTTGATGTAACATTATATGGTAAGAAAACGCAAGATACTGACCTAATTATGGTTTTGACCGTTTATTAATAACTAACTAATTAACAATGAGAAAATCAGTTTTATTTTCTTTCACCGCGAGCGTGCTCCTGAATCTCGACGTGGATCCAGTAATGGCGAATCTGCATTTTTCGTTCATGCCGACGAATATCCACACGTTGCAGCAGGAACGTATAAGTGGTGTGGTTCGGGACGCGAATGGCCCCGTATCTGGCGTAACGGTTAGCATCGTAGGAACCTCAAGTTCAACAATGACAGGGGTTGATGGAAGCTATGCCATCACGGCGCCAAACAACGCAATACTCCGCTACTCATCTGTCGGTTACAAGTCCCAAGAAGTAAGGGTATCAGGCAATTCAATAAACGTATTGTTGGAAATTGATGAAAATTCCCTGGAGCAAGTTGTAGTAGTGGGTTACGGCCAACAAAAGAAGGCAAATCTGACAGGAGCAGTATCTTCCGTAGATGTTGAAAAAACGTTAGGGAGTAGGCCAATTCCGGATTTTGCAAGGGGTTTGCAAGGAGCTGTTCCCGGACTTTCTATTCAAGTCCCTAGCGGAGAAGTAGGATCCAATCCAGTCATGCGAATACGCGGGCAGATTGCGTCCCAAAACGGTTCGAGCAATCCCTTGATATTGGTGGATAATGTAGAGGTACCAAATGTGCAGGTTGTTAATCCAGACGATATTGAGAATATTACTGTGCTAAAAGATGCTGCCGCAAGTTCGATTTACGGTGCGAAAGCAGCCTTCGGTGTTGTTTTAATAACGACGAAAAAGGGCGCAAAAACGGATCGCAATGATGTGACGTACTCGGGAAATTATTCGTTTCAATCACCCTTTACCGATATACAACTTGCGGGCATCGAAGGGCTTCAATATACCTTGGATGCTCATGATAATATGAAACAGGCCGGTCCGGCAGGGGGATTTTGGCGTCTCAATTGGGAGAGTTTCGAAAAAATTAAGGAGTGGCAGGAAAAATACGGGGGAACTGTAAAAAATGGAGATCCCGTTGTTTATGGAAGGGATTGGTATTTTGATGGTGTCGATAAGTACGGCTATCGAGTGTATGACGCTGCTGATGCTATGATCAAGGATCGTGCATTTTCACATTTGCACAACATAGGCTTGAATGGCAAGCGAGGAGATACACAATACAATTTTTCTGTGGGTTATTTGGGGCAGGAAGGAATGATGAAACCCGCCCAGCATGACGATTACCAAAGGTTTACATCCAACCTGAATGTATCAACAAAAGTTTCCAATTATCTGACTTTGCGGGGGGGCGCTATGTATGCCGACGGGACGAAGCGTTATCCAAATTCAACCAACTCGGGAGGATTTACCGCAGATCCATGGCTTTATTTGTATCGCTGGAGTTCACTGTTTCCCATAGGCGTGAAAGAAAATGGGGTAGATCTCCGGGATCCGGCAACTGATGCGTCGTTGGCACATACAACAACAAAACGAGATCGTTTCATAAACTTGAATTTAGGAACAACAGTTCAACTTACAAAAAGTTGGGACCTAAAGGCAGATTATGCGTACACTTCGCAAATCAATTCCTTGTTTCGGTCTCAACCTACCATCACAGCCGCAGAGCCTTGGTATAGTCCTGTAATATGGAATGACGACCTTGGGAACCGTATTTTCGTAGACGAAAACGGAAATCCCACTGATACAGGCGGTATTCCCGGTTATAAGTTTCCACTGGTAAACTACGGTACCAAGGCAAATTCATATGTGTATCGAGATGCATTCGAAGCACAAAAGCATACGTTCAATGCTTTTACTACTTATCAGAAAAGTTTCGCTGATGTGCACGATATCAAAATAATGGCCGGAACGAACATTGTGGCAGATAATGAGTTGTCCAACTGGTCGAACCGAACAGAGCTTATCAATAACGACAATCCACAGTTCAATTTTGCTACAGGTGTACAAACTGCGGGAGGTACGGCAGATTGGCAGTCGCAATTTGGGGTATTCGGTCGGGTGAATTACGCCTATAAAGACAAATATTTACTCGAAGGAAACATACGTTACGATGGAACATCGCTCTTTCCGGAAAGGTTGCGTTGGAGGTGGTATCCGTCCGCATCTGCCGGTTGGGTGCTGAGCAACGAATCTTTCATGGAACCTATACGCCCGGTGCTGAGCTTCTTAAAGCTGAGAGGTTCCTATGGTATTATTGGAGACCAATCGGTGTCAAATGGGCTCTATTGGGCGCGGATGAACATCGCGCAAAATAACTGGCTTTCGTCCGATGGACAGAAATTCTTTCAGCTGGGAACGCCTAATTTGATTTCTGATGGTATAGGTTGGCAAAACATTGAGCACCTTAATGTAGGAGCAGATGTACGTTTATTCAACAATAAACTGGGCTTTGTATTTGAGTGGTTCCAGCGTTCGACCACAGATATGATTATTGCCGGTGATGCTCTTCCTGCAACATTGGGTGCACCTGCTCCAAATGGAAACTATGGCGATCTGCGGACGAGAGGTTGGGAAATTGCTGCCGATTACAGCCTACAGTTCGAGAGCGGACTTCGTTTAACTATGAATGCGAATCTTGCCGATGCGGTTACAATGATTACTCGTGCGGCAGATCAAAACACGCCTTTTGAAAACAGAAATATCCACAACACTTGGGTAACCGGAAAGCGTTACGGCGATGTGTACGGGTATGTGACGGATCGTTTATATCAGAAAGATGATTTTATTTACGATGCAAACGGCAACTTCACGCAGACAACGATTGTGTTCGATGGAAACGCGAAAAGAACGAACATGCTAGCGGGGAACAATCCGGTATATCAAACGTTTTTCGAAGATGGTAACCAGATTCTTTTGATGTCGCCCGGCGACGTAAAGTTTGTTGACGTAAATGGCGACGGCTATATCACCCCAGGCAATAATACTTTTGGAAATATGGGCGATCAAGTGGTTATCGGAAATACCACGCCACGTTATGACTTCGGCTTCCGATTGGGGGCAGAGTATAAAGGTTTTGATTTCGCCGTATTTGTACAAGGTATTGGCGAACGGAAAATTTGGGGAGATGGCCAGCTGGCAATTCCTGGCTATTTTGCAAAAGAAGGAGGAATGCCCAAGGTTTTCGCAACAGATTATTGGCGCGAAGACCGTACGGATGCTTTCTATCCGCGTGCTTGGAACTATAACGGGTCGAATTCCAGTTTTGTGATGCGTCCGCAAACAAGGTACATGCTGGATATGGCGTACGTGAGAATCAAGAACATCAATTTTGGATACTCGGTACCAACAAAGGTACTTAACAGGATGCATTTATCTCGAGCACGGATCTATGTATCGCTGGAGAACATGTTCACTTTCGACAACCTCAGAGGTTTGCCGATAGATCCAGAAACGATTTCGGGCAATTCGATGCTGTTATCAAACGGGAACTATAATCTGGGCCGTACCGGTACGGCCAATCCCGCGTTCAAATCGGCATCAATGGGTATACAGATTGGTTTATAGTAAAATTGAAGAAAAATGAAACTTTCAAAAATAACATATGCTTTGGTCGCTTTATCCTTGTCTTTCACAGGATGTGATAAATTTTTAGATCGGCCGCCGCTGACCACGGAGCAAGATGAAACAGCTTGGGTAACAGAAGATAATGTTCGCCTATATGCAAATAAGTTCTTGCCGGAATTCTTTGTAGGTTATAATACGACTTTCACAACAACATCAGCCCCTTTGCTGGGATTCACGTTAAGTGATGACGTACTATCCTTAGGCAATCAGAATAATTTTACGCGATCCGTACCGATCAGTTCTATTTGGAGCTATAGCAATATCCGATCGGCCAATGTCATGGCTGATCGTGTTGAAAACAGGATGGCAACAATCCTTTCGGACGAGGCCAAGCAACATTGGTTGGGAGTTGCCAAGTTCTACCGAGCTTGGCGTTACGCTCAGCTTGTGTTTACATATGGAGACGTTCCCTATTACGACTATCCAGTGAGCGATACTGATTTAGATGCGCTTTATAAACCGAGAGACCAGCGCGATTTGGTGATGGATGGGGTATTCGAAGATCTTACATTTGCCATGGAAAATGTAAGATTAAACGATGGCGACCAAAGTTTGAATCGATATGTGGTAGCGGGTATAGTTGCGCGTATCGCACTACAGGAAGGGACTTGGCAGAAATATTATTATGAAAATAATGGACGGGCACAACGGTTTCTAGAAATTGCTAAATCTGCGGCCGATTTTCTTATTAATAGCGGCCGTTATGATATCGTAACCGAGTATCGTGCGCTGTTTACTTCTGAAAGCCTCAAGGATAATAAAGATTGCGTATTCTATCGACATTATGACGAAGCGATAGCGGTGCAACACTCGATAGCAACCTACTCGAATTTAAGAGAAACATTGGCTATAGGACCAACCACAGACCTCTTGAAATCGTATTTGTGTAACGATGGATTGGTTTGGGAGAATTCGCCGCTGGCTGATGCGAGAAAGTTTGATCTGGCAAGCATGATCAAAACAAGAGATCCCCGCTTTGAGGCTACGTTTCACAGAAATCCTTCTGCGCTAAACCGGGCTTCCTTATTCTATATCACGAAATTTTTGCCTAGGAATATTGAGTCTATTCACGAAAACCCTGCGAATTCACCCGTAGTAAACTTCACATCTAATCGTAATACGACCGATTATCCCGTATTACGTTATGCCGAGGTGTTACTAAATTGGATCGAGGCAAAAGCGGAGCTCGCGACGTTTGGTGGAGCGGCTGTGAATCAGGAAGATATCGATAAAAGCATTAATAAAATCAGAAGGCGTCCGATTGCTGCAGAAGCTGCAGCTAGAGGGGTTCAAAAGACGGCAGATTTACTTTTGGTTAGCATTCCTTCCGATCCGCAACGCGATATAACGGTAAGTCCTTTGCTTTGGGAAATACGCCGTGAACGCCGTATGGAGTTTGCATTCGAGTACTCTCGAATTGCGGATTTAGAGCGTTGGAAGAAATTGGAATACATGGATACACAAATGAATCCTGATTTGCTGTCGGGTGGTTGGGTGAATTTTCAAGCACAGTTGCCTGCATTGATCAATGCTGATTTGGGTGTGGTGTCTACCGATGGTAACTATGTTCCATACAATGGATCCAATGCCGCTTTGATGAACGGATTTTACAGGCATCGAAGCAATGCTGACCGGTTGCCGTTTATAAATCAGGTAAATATAAATCCGTATTTATCGCCCGTTGGACGCAACCAGATTGATGACTATGCTTCGCGGGGCTATGTACTGCAACAAACACAAGGATGGCCACAAAACTAAATTCCATATTATTAAACTGAATGAAGATGAAAAATAAGATCCTGATAAAGAGCAATATCACATCAAAATGGCTGCTATGGAGTGCGCTCATCCTGATGTTGACGGGATGTAAAGACGATTTTCCCGAGAATGTAGTGTCGGATAAGTCGACGCAGCTCTCTTCGATACGAATAACAAACGCTGGCGCTGCCGGAACAGAGACGGTAGAGGGGGTGATCGACGAGGATCGCAAAACCATCTCTTTTCCACGAATAGATCCCGAAACGAATTTCGATCAAATTCGATTTGAAGCAGTTATGTCTGATGGCGCAAAATTGGACAAGGAAAGCTACACTTTTCCATTTGTAGATGGTGATTCCGAAAAGACGATTGTCGTTAAAGTAACGAATTCGCCAAGGTACAAAGAGTATTTTGTGACCTTACGTTTGCGAATACCGGTTTTCGGTGCTGACGTGGCAAAGCGTAAAACATTTGATTTTACGAATAATGAGTTGGGAAATCCCATTTACGAAACATTTGTATCGGCGCTTACTAGGGGGTCTGGATTTGATGGAGAGCATGTGTTGATCGTTACTAGACATGCTGCTGGCTCACATTTGCTGAAAGTAAGTGATCTGCGCAACGGTGTCGCGAACAAGATACCGCTTAACCTGACCGGTGTGTCCCAAGGGACTTTTGCCGTATCAGTGGGAGATATCGTGAACGGACATACTTATGTTGCCAATCTTTCCGGCAATACGGCCGCAAGTCCGTTAAAGATTTACCATTGGACAGACCCAAGCGCTGCACCAGACGTTATTGCAAATATTAATGTTGGTACAATTCCGGGTGCAGGGGTACGGCATGGCGATAACTTCACGATCAATTTGGATGATTCCGGAAACGGGTACATTTTCTTCGGTGACAATGCAGGCACCAAGGTATTGAGACTGAGCGTGGCAAATTACACTGCGGTTGGCGATCCTTTGGTGATCACATCGACTGTAAATGTGGGATCATGGAGTTCCTTCACGCGAGTGGGAAACACAGACAATTATTTGTTTACCGGACATGATGCACCTATTATGGTCGTTAACAGTGCGGGGGCCTTAACGCACACCTTGGGGCGGACGGCAATACCTATCCGTAGTTCAGCAGCTCGTGTTATTGAATTCAACGGAGAACGATATTTACTGACAACGACAGCGGCACGCACCGGTTCAGAGGGAACCGTCATGTACCTTTATGATATTACTCGTGGAGCTAACATTGTCGATGCATTGACAGCGTTCGAGCAATCCGAAAGAAGGCCCTTGTTGGAATATTCTTTCCTCGGACCAGCGAACACCTCTCCTTCCACCCAGACTGGATGGGCTGTTGTGAAAGATGATGCCGGGAACGATGAGACCTTATTGATTTACTCTGGAGCGAGCGATGCAGGGTTTGTCGTTATGGAAATCCCGAAAAAGGAACTCGAAGATTAATGATAAAATAATGATAAAAAAAGGGCAAGGTCGTTCAGGTAGCGATGCTTGCCCTATCATGTCTAGCCTGATCGTTGACCATAAAGAAAGATACCATGAAAACGAAATTTTTTATAATAGCTTGCTCCATTGCCGTGCTATGGATAAGTGGATGTAGCAAAACGTCGGACACGATAACACCGGAGCCAGAGCCGGCGGAAGGCGAACAAACCATGCTATTCCCGAAGAAAGAGATGCGTGCCGTATGGGTGACAACGGCTTGGGGGTTGGATTGGCCTATAGGAGATTATACCGAGTCGGGTCAGAAGCGGAAGTACATAGAATATTTGGATAAATTTAAGCAGATGAATATTAATGCTATCTTTTTTCAGGTACGGGCTATGGGCGATGCGTATTACAATTCAAACTATGAGCCGTGGAGTGCGTCTCTAACGGGCTCCAGAGGGAGCGGCCCAAATTACGATGTGCTAAAATTCTTAATCGATGAAGCGCATGCCCGGGGGATCGAATTCCATGCCTGGATGAATCCTTATCGCATTGCCACACGCGCTGGGACAGAAACTGCCTACCCTGCATTACACCCCTCCATTGACGCAAGTTGGGTAGTCAGCCATGAAAAGATACAAATCTATAATCCGGCGCGCCCAGAAGTAAGGGAGCGAATCGTCGATATCGTAAGAGAGTTGCTAACCAAATATCCCGTTGATGGATTGCATTTAGACGATTATTTTTATCCAGACCCGACATCGGCAGGCACGATGGTTTCCGATCAGCAAGATTACCAGACATATGGATCTGGTTTTGGGACTATCCAGGCCTGGCGAAGGGATAACGTAGATAAAGCCATACAAGGAATTCATCAAGCAGTGGTCAGTACACGACCGGAAGTTGTTTTCTCCATATCACCAGCCGCAAATAAGGACTACAATTTTAATACATTATACGCAGATTTGGGAAAATGGTGTCAACAGGGGTGGGTTGATTTGCTTATTCCACAGCTCTATCAAGAGATTGGAAATAGCGCGAATAATTTTCAAACGAACTTATCAATCTGGGCGCAATACAACTACAGTGCTGCGTTGGTGATTGGCCATGGCCTATATAGATTTGGCGATGCCAGTCAGCCAGCAGCATTTCAGAGCACGCAGGAATTGGAAAGGCAATTCAATTTGACGAAACTGAATAAAAAGGTCGTCGGAAGTGCAATGTATAGCGCCAAATATATCCTTGATAATAAAATTGGGATAACGGATAAGCTCAGTGCATTATATGCAAACCCTGGGGTCATTCCGTTTATGGGGAGAGCCGTCGCGGCAGCTCCGACAATCCCTGGGTCGCTAAGCATATCTAATGATAGATTAAGTTGGACGAACACATCAGGTCGGTCTGTGGTTTACCGATTCGCGGATTTGGTGTCAGAAGGTCAGGTTGTTGCTATCACCAGCGATAATTCGATCCCATTAAACCAGCCGGGTTTCTATGTGGTTACTGCGCTGAATCCGGATAATCAGGAAAGTACGTCGAGTAAACCGATAGCATTTCAGTAAGTATCGTTATGGCTTTTAGTAGATTGTCTACAATATATTTCTTTTGGAGCGTCACGATTGCGTGCTACCTGTTGGCGGGAATACCAAAATGGGCATGTGCACAGCAGCCGTTTAAATTTGCACAGGTCACGGATACGCATGTGGGGGGAGCTACGGGAGCGGAAGACCTGCGACGCACTGTCCGAGATCTTAACCAACAGCAGGACTTAGATTTCGTGATCTTGTCGGGTGATGTCACTGAATTTGGTTCAGATGATGAGCTCCAATTGGCCAAACAGATTTTAGACAGTCTGCACTTGCCTTTGTATGTCATTCCGGGAAACCACGATAGCAACTGGTCCGAGAGTGGTGCAAATTCTTTTCGAAAGGTTTTCGGCGGGGAGACCTTCTTCTTCCGGCATAAAGGATTTATGTTCTTGGGAACAGCTTCTGGCCCAAACATGCGTATGGGACCAGGGCAGGTTCCACGGGAAAATCTCGTTTGGATGGACTCCGTTTTCGCCGCCCATCCGGATGTGGAAACACCGCTGATCTATATCAATCACTATCCACAGGATTCTTCGCTGAATAATTGGTATGAGGCGATTGATCGGCTTAAGCAACGCAATGTGCAGCTTATTCTCTGCGGACATGGGCATAACAACAAGTTATATGACTGGGAAGGTATCCCCGGTGTAATGGGGCGATCCAACCTACGGGCAAAAGATTCAGTTGGCGGTTACAATATCATATCGATAGCCGATGGGAAGGCTGTTTATCGCGTTCGGAAACCATTAGTGGCCACAAACGAATCCTGGTTACAGGTGGATTTGCGCAATCACGGGTTCGCACAAGAAACGACAACCTTTAAAAGACCAGATTACTCGGTCAATGAAAAATATAAAGATCAAGTAGCTGCCGTATGGCGATATGAGGACGGGTCCGATTTGGGCGCTGGTTTTGCAGCATACAAACGGTTGTTGATCACCGGTAACACCAGCGGGTTGGTTTATGCGATCGACAGTGAAACAGGTAAAAAAATTTGGACGTATAACACCGGTGGAAAGGTCTACGCTACCCCAGCTGTTTGGCGGGGAGTAGTCGTTGTAGGTTCTTCGGATGGTTATATTTACGGGCTCCGTGCAAGAGATGGAAAGGAAAAATGGCGCCTTAAGGCGGATAAGGCTGTGCTTGGAAGTCCTGCTATAGCGGACGGGACAGCGTTCATCGGTTCTTCGGACGGTATTTTTCGTGCGATTGATGTTTCTTCTGGTCAGCTTAAATGGACTTTTGACAAAGTTAGTGGATACGTATCCGCAAAGCCGACGCTGCACGGCAATTTAGTTATTTTCGGTTCTTGGGGCAATGGTTTTTATGCATTAGACCAACGCAGTGGGCAGCTGGTATGGAGCTGGAATAATGGGAGTTCAAGTCGTATGTTGTCTGCGGCGGCCTGCTATCCGGTGGTTGTGCATAATCGCGTTTTCGTTGTGGCACCCGATCGATATATGACATGCCTTGATGTTCATAGCGGAAAGGTTATATGGCGTGAAAAAATGCCTGATATACGCGTGCGGGAGTCCATGGGATTGTCTCGAGATCATAAGTATATCTATGTGAAAACAATGGACGGCAACTTGCTGGGCATAGCTGCACAGGCAGATGAAATGCGCATTGCTTGGCGCTCGAACTTGCAGCTTCCGTATGAATTAAATCCGACAGCGATCGAAACTCTTGGGAGGCAGGTGCTTGTTCCGAGCCATTCAGGATTATTGTCGGGCGTTGATGCGGCAAGCGGAAATTTGCTTTGGCAATATAAGATCTCCAACACGATGATCAATCCGATCTATACCATGAAAGGGAAGTACATGGTCATCTCATCGATGGATGGAAGTATCGTCAAGCTAAAATTAAGGTAAATATGCTGTACATCTGTCTATTGGACAGTTTCGTTCAGGATCCGAGCCTTCCATTCCTAGCTGAATTTGTGCATAGCGTAATTTGATAGCAAAAAAATTACTTTTTTTCTGAGGTCAATTACAAATGCCTATAAATTTATCTATGTTTGATATGGAATATCAATGGATAACCAATAGCATGTTGAACGGGTACAGGGGAAAAATAAAAAAGGGTTGCGTTTTTGTGCGTCTTTCAATTTGAAATTCGCATATTTGTATGGTTGTAGAATTTGCTTTTTAATATGATACGAGTTACGGAAAAGGAGTCTAATTATCAGGACTTGGATAAAATGTCTGTTCATGATCTTTTAACAAACATGAACAAGGAAGATAGATCGGTACCCCTCGCGGTGGAAAAAGCAATTCCACAACTGGAGGAGCTGGTGTCCATCACGGTGGAAAAGATGAGTCAGGGAGGTCGTTTATTCTACATCGGCGCTGGCACAAGCGGGCGTCTCGGCATTTTGGATGCCTCGGAATGTCCGCCAACTTTCGGCGTGCCATTTGATTGGGTTATTGGCCTTATTGCAGGAGGCGACCAGGCAATAAGAAAGGCTGTAGAATTTGCGGAGGACGATCAGGAACAGGCATGGGTGGATATGCAGGAGTATGGCATGAGCAAGAACGACGTCGTCATTGGCATTGCGGCTTCTGGAACTACACCCTATGTTATCGGGGGCCTTAGCCGTGCGAATAAAGAAGGGATGATTACAGGATGTATCGTTTGCAACAGTGGCTCGCCCATTGCAGAGGTGGCCCAGTATCCAGTCGAAGTCGTCGTTGGCCCGGAGTTCGTGACCGGATCTACCCGAATGAAATCAGGAACTGCCCAAAAACTGGTGCTTAATATGTTGAGCACGGCCGTGATGATTCGATTGGGACGCGTGAAGGGCAACAAAATGGTGGATATGCAACTATCAAACATCAAATTGGTGGCGCGTGGCGTGCGGATGGTAATGGATGAAACCGGCGCCGACGAGGAGACCGCTACATTATTGCTCGAACGTTACGGTAATGTTCGTGAAGCCATCGAAAACAGCCGCGCTTACAAAGCGTAAACGCGGCAGCACATTGCACTATTGTAAACCTACTGATCACAATTTCCTACTCAATCCAACATGTCACCCTACATACTACTGACCTTTTTATTTGTTTATTTTGGACTGCTCTTGGCCGTTTCTTATTTTACATCGAGAAACGCTTCGGATAATGCTACTTTTTTTGTGGCTAACCGTAACTCCAAATGGTATATGGTTGCTTTCGGCATGATTGGTACAGCGCTTTCCGGTGTGACTTTCATATCCGTTCCTGGCGCCGTAGGAACGACAAATTTTAGCTATTTTCAATTTGTGCTGGGCAACGCATTAGGTTTTTTGGTCATCGCATATGTCTTGCTACCACTTTATTACCGCATGAACCTAACCTCGATCTACACCTATTTGGAGGAGCGTTTGGGGCATAAGAGCTACAAAACAGGAGCGATGATCTTTTTGGTATCACGTACGGTGGGCTCGGCATTTCGGCTGTATCTCGTGGCCATCATTCTTCAAAAATTTATTTTTGACGCTTGGGAAGTTCCTTTTGGCATAACCGTAGCAGGGTGCCTGTTGTTGATTTGGCTTTATACAAACAAAGGCGGATTGAAGACCATTATCATTACAGACACCTTACAGACATTCTGTTTGCTATTGGCCGTAATTTTATCGATTTATTTTATGGCAGATGGTCTTGGCCTGTCGGTGCTGGATGCTTTCGAACGTGTGAAGGATAGCTCGTATGCACAAATTATAGTTTGGGAAGACCTGTTGGGGAACAAGAATCATTTTTGGAAACACGTGGTGGGCGGTGCGTTTGCAACAATAGCGATGACCGGTTTGGATCAGGATCTCATGCAGAAAAATTTAAGTATGCGCACGATTGGCGAAGCGCAAAAAAATATGCTCACTTTTACGTCCATATTCGTAGTGATCAACCTTTTCTTTTTGGCTGTGGGTGCGCTGCTGTACATCTATGTTGCCGAAAAAGGAATTGACATTTCCATGCTGCGCACGCCGGATTACCTTTATCCAGAGATTGCCTTACACCATCTTTCCCTAGCAGCGGGGATCATCTTTATGATGGGATTGACGGCCGCTACTTTTGCGACCACAGACTCGGCCCTCACGGCATTGACCACGTCATATTGCGTAGACTTTTTGAATTTTAATAAAAAAGAGAATCCGAACGATCCCAAGTTGGTGCGGCAGCGAAATATCGTACATTTTGTTTTTAGTGTGGTGATGCTGCTGGTTATCCTCGTTTTCAGGTTGATCAACGACGATTCAGTCGTTACAGCGATATTCACGGCCGCAAGTTATACCTACGGACCTCTATTGGGTTTATTTGCTTTCGGCATCCTGACCCGATATGAGGTGAAAGATCAATGGGTGCCGTATTTCTGTCTGTTATCGCCAGCAATTTGGTTTGCGCTGAATACGTATTACATCGTTCCGAATACCGCCTATCGCATAGGTTTTGAGCTTATCGTGTACAATGGATTGACCACATTTATATTGCTTTGGGCAACATCACCAGGAAAGCTGGAAAAAGGAAGCCGTGTATTTTAGAATAATTTGTAAGATTCTTTTTGCAAATCCCTAAAAAATGTATCTTTGTGCCACGCGAAGAAATTCGATAAAGGGGAAATTAGCTCAGCTGGTTTAGAGCACTACCTCGACAAGGTAGGGGTCACTGGTTCGAACCCAGTATTTCCCACATCAGATAGCGTAGCTATCTTTCACACATTGCCCCCAAAAGTTCAAAGACTTCTTGGGGGCAATGTGTGAATAGGGATTTTACGCGTTATTATCCGGTCTACATTGTACATGTGATGACCGCATGTTAAATGCGAACAAAACGATTCCGCAGCTTATCCAATGGTCATCAGGTATTGGCTAGCGGTGTTCCATCAAGACGACTACAAGTCGTGTAAAGTTGTTGTCGCCATTGAGCTTCTATTTATATAATACGTATTTGTTCCGCATCAACTTGTATTTTTCGAGTCCTGGCTTCCAGCTCTCCCTTATCTCTTCCGCGCTCATGCCATCCATTATCTGTTGTTTCAATAGCGGTCCCCCAGCTAACTTGTCAAAAACGACAATTTCCTTACTTTGCTTGTAGTCGAAGAATATTTTCTTATTCGGATGGCTATTATAGGTCTCTATAAGCCAAGATAAGTTGATGGCTTTGGCTGCTCTTAAACGTTTCAGATCTACAGTTCTTAAATCCAAGCCGTAGCAGGTCTTTTCCAAATAGATCGGCGTAGCGCTCATGTGCGGGATGCTTTTGGGGGTGAAGGAAAATGTATATATATGTTTGTATTCTGGGGCTCCCATCACCGTGAATGGAAAAAGCGTGCCGCGTCCCTCGCTTAACACGGTGCCTTCAAACAGGCAAGTCGAAGGATATAAGATAACAGCCTGATAAGTGTTGATATTCGGAGACATATTAACAGAAGGGATGTATTCCATGTCATGCGTATAGTTTGCCACGGGAATAACTTTAAGCGGGCACTTGATGCCATTAGCCAACCAGCCCTCGCCATTAATCATATGTGCGTATTCGCCTACGGTCATCCCATGGGTAATTGGTACGGGATGCATGCCGATGTCAGATTTGTAGGCCATATCCAATATGGGACCATCTATAAAGTATCCATTTGGATTAGGTCTGTCCAATATCAATAGTTCTTTGCCATGCTCTGCACAGGCTTCCATAACCCTATGCATCGTCGCTACATAGGTAAAGTATCTAACTCCAATATCTTGTATGTCGAAAATCATCAGGTCAACATCTTCCAACATTTCTTTGGTTGGTTTGCTTGTTTTTCCATAGAGTGACACAACCTTAACCCCTGTTATTGGATCAACAGCATCTTTCACCTTGACACCCGCTCCAACATCTCCACGAAAACCATGTTCAGGACCGAATACCTTGACGATGTTCACACCCAATGTCAATAAGCTGTCGACGCTTGACTTTTCGCCTATCCGAGATGTTGGGTTAACAACCATCCCAATTCTTTTGCCTTTTATGTAATCAAGGTACTCTGTTATTCGATCTGCGCCAGGAATGATTTGTGCTGTCGCTGCGTAAGAGAGTAAAAGGCATAAAAAGGTAGTTAGCGTAATTTTCATGATAATAAGGACGGTAAATTTTTAACGTTGAAAACGCGGTAAAGGCGTTTTAGTTTATTAATAATGCAAAACTGACTGGCCAGTTTGTCAATTTTTCTCGCCGTAAAGTAAGAATAAATTTTCAAATAGGCAAGAAAACGCAAGGACTTCAATATCTATCGAAGATGGTGCACCAAGTTATACAGAACAAAGCAAACGATCATGCTTTGCTGATATAAACCATAGCCTTCAGTACGTTTGTAAGATCTGGATCTGTACCTAGATAAGCATATATGATTATCTTCCTGTGCTTTTATATGCTATCGCAGGCTATAGGTCAAGGTGCAAGTTTGTACTGGTTTTTGTGACTCGTTTACACTAAAATAAACATAATCTGTTAAATAATTCTACAAATGTGCATGATTGTGCATTTTTTTACTAATTTTATGTAAATAGTTCGTGTTTTTGAGGAGCAGTAGCTTATCTAAATTTACCATATCCGCTGTCCGATCATTTACTCCTGCTGACAAACGGAGAATAGATTGTCGCAGGATAAGTTAGTGGTTTATATGCTTAAGGAGACGCATAAATAAAATATCTGTTTTTCGAGAATCTTGAATACTAGCTTTTATAAAAACTATACGATAAAAATAAACTAACAACTTTAATATGCGAAGATCATTACTTTTTTCTGCTGCATTTGGCATAGTCCTGCATTCGCAAGCAAGTGTGCCGAAAGCAGGACTTAGCGCTACGTCTAGCACAGACTGGCGTACCTCCATGGCTGCGCAGCAGCATACCGCCACCGGTACCGTAGTAGATTTGAACGGTCCGTTAGCTGGCGTGACAGTGTCGCTCGTCGGGTCTGCTATCTCTACCCAAACCGACGAAAAGGGGCAGTTCTCAATTGTAGCTCCCGTAGGGTCGACTTTGCAGTTCAGTAGCGTAGGATATGGAGTAATGGAGTTAGTAGTTAGCGCTAACCCTATGCAGGTGGAAATGCAGTCTGATTCCCGCACAGTTGATGAAGTTGTTGTGGTAGGCTATGGGACGCAAAAGCGAGCGAATGTCACGGGGGCGGTTTCTACCGTAGATACGGAAAAAACCTTCGAGACGCGTCCGATTACCGATGTGGGAAGAGCGCTGCAAGGCGCTGTGTCTGGCTTGTCAATTTCCACGCCGAGCGGCGACTTAGGTGGTGATCCGACTATACGTCTACGCGGTGTGACAGGATCATTACAAACGCAGGGAGGTGCCTCCCCGCTCATTCTTGTCGACGGGGTGGAAGTGCCCAGTTTGTCCATGATTAACCCGACAGACATTGAGACAATGTCGGTTGTTAAGGATGCGTCTGCGGCAATTTATGGATCCAGAGCTGCATGGGGTGTGATATTGATCAAGACAAAGTCTGGAAAAAGAAATACAAAGACAGCGATAAACTATGCCAATAATTTCGCCTTGCAAACCCTTACTACGACCCCTGTCATTGCTGGTGGCGCCGAAGGTGCTCGGGCGGGATTGCTTGCTATGCAGCGCACTAACCCTGCGCTCGCGGGCTATGTTAATCTAGGTACCCGCTATGATGAATATGCGATTCAAAAGATGGAAGAATGGGAACGGTTGTATGGTGGGCAAACGCTCGGATTAGATATGCTGGAAGGCCGGGATTATGAAGTCAAGGATGGCTACTTGTATTTCCATCGTACCTGGGATGCGGAAGATATGTTTATGAAAAAATATACCCCGCAACAAAATCATAATCTGAGCATTTCAGGTGGATCCGAAAAAATTAATTACAATGCGGGGTTTGGCATGATTTCGCAGACCGGTATTTTAAAGGATAATACCGATAAATATAACCGCTACAATTTCAATTTGGGTATAAATGCCGATCTGACTGATTGGCTGACAGGTTTCGCAAAAATTTTATATACGGCATCTGACGTGAGTAAACCTTTTTCTTTTAATGGAGACGTTTACGAGCCCCTCTTTTATTTATATCGGTGGCCACGAAACTTTCCCTACGGAACCATTGATGGACTTCCTATGCGAAATGCCATAACGGATGTGCAACAGGCCAATATGAATGAAAGAAACTTCAATATGGCACGTTTTACGTTTGGTGGGCAGGCCAAGATCATGCCCGGACTAACCCTTGACGCGGATTATACCTACTCTCAGTTTCTTACCAGATTTGACGAAAATGGAGGCACCGTTACCGGATGGGATTTTTGGAATAAAAACGAGTTTGAATACCTTACCTACACTGGCGCCGCATATAACCGCGCTCGGAAAGAACGCACGATACGAGACAGGCATGTTGCGAATATGTATGCAACCTATGACAAGAGCGTGGAGCAACACAACTTCAAAGTTATGGCCGGTGCAAACGCAGAGCTTTTCAAATCCGACAATATATGGGGGCAGCGGCTCGGTCTTCTCGACCAGAATTATCCGCAGCTAGGTTTGGCCACCGGCGAAATGTCGACGAGCTCCGGAGCTTCGCATTGGTCCACATTGGGCTTTTTTGGACGCGTTAATTACGATTATGACAATAAATATCTACTTGAAGTGTTGGCTAGGTACGATGGGTCTTCACGCTTCAACGCGGATAATGTTTGGGGATTTTTTCCAGCGATATCTGCTGGTTATGTACTCTCGCAGGAGGCATTCATGGACTGGTCTAAGCCCTATCTCAATTTCCTAAAATTGAGGGCTTCCTGGGGCAGTGTCGGAAACCAAACTGTGCCCACAGGGTTATATCTTTCTACGTTGAGTCAGGCACCCACAAATTGGGTAATCGATGGCGTCAATCAGAATACTATGACGACACCTTCCATCGTGTCGCAAGATCTAACTTGGGAAACGGTAACCACACAAGAGATCGGAATAGATGCTGCTTTTTTTAGCAATAAACTGAATGTTACATTTAATCGCTACAGAAGGACGGTTTCTGACCTAATTACAGGCGGTGTGATCCTGCCGTCGAGCTTTGGAGCTCCATCGCCACTGCGCAATTTCGGCGAAATGCAAACAAATGGCTGGGAGTTGGAACTAGCCTATAACCATAGCTTTAATAATGGTCTCACCATGCGGTTGGCGGGTCAGCTATCCGACTACACGGAGCGTATTACCAAATTTGATGGGCAGGCACAGATCAATGCCAACGGAACTTCCTCCAACTATACAGGGAAGGTAATCGGCGAAATTTGGGGATATGAGACGGATCGCTTATTTCAGGTAGATGATTTCCATATCAATAGCGACGGTACCTACACCTTAAAAGAGGGCATTCCATCACAGGCATTTTATGAAACCGCGACATTTAAATACGGGCCAGGCGATGTAAAATATAGAGATCTGAACGGTGACGGGGTGATCGGTGTGGGCGACGGAACCGTTGAAAATCCCGGCGATAGAAGGATTATTGGTAATGCTAATCCGCGTTACCAATATGGCTTTCGTGCAGACTTCGCATTTAAAGGTTTTGATTTAGGCTTCTTTCTTCAGGGTGTTGGCCAGCGCGATAATTGGGTAGGCGGAGATTTCGCCGTGCCAGGGTGGCGTCCTGCAGAAGCATGGTATGCACATCAGATGGACTATTGGACGCCGGAAAATACGGGTGCATTCTACTATCGGCCAACAAATCAGAACCAGAGCAATACGTCTATGAACCATATGCCCCAGACACAATATCTGTTAGACATGTCCTATCTACGGTTAAAAAACCTGACACTTGGGTATACCATCCCGGCCACGGTATTAGAGAAAGCTAAAATTTCCAAATTTAGGGTCTTTTTCTCGGGTGAGAACTTAATGGAATTCGACAACTTGAACATTCCGATTGATCCGGAAACGGACTATACGGAAAATGGTATACGAGATCCGAATTCTTTCGGCCGTTCTTATCCGTATCGTAGAACTTTTTCATTGGGACTACAATTAACATTTTAAGCTATGAAACTATTAAAATATATCGCGTTAGCAGGCGTTCTATCGATGTCGTCTTGCTCGAAAGATTTTTTAGGAGATGATTTTTTGACCAAGGATCCGCTAGATCAATTGACCGATCCAGCTTTTTGGTCGTCCGAAAATAATATCCGGACATATACGTATGGTTTTTATAACTATTATTTTCGCGGTTATGGCCAAGGATTCGCTTGGGGTTCGTATTTCGCAGGGCAATTTATCAATGATGATTTCGCGCCGCAGACCCCCAATGAAAACATCATTACCGAATTTATACAAAATGTCCCTACTTCTGGCGGAGGCTGGTCTCCGGCTCTACCTACCAGCCAAACGCCCATCGGCGTAACTTCCTATTATTCGCGTATCCGCAAAGCAAATCACTTCATAGAAAGTGTTCCTAAAGCCAATCTTGCGGAAGAGGTGCAAGATCATTGGCTGGGGATAGGACGTTTTTTCCGGGGACTTGAATATGCGAATTTTGTCAATGTTTTCGGGGACGTGCCCTACATTGACCGCGTATTGGACGAAAATGATCCAGCATTGTATAAGAAACGAGATTCGCGAATAATCGTTATGGATAAGGTTCTGGAAGACTTCAGGTTTGCCGCTGAAAGTGTCCGGACTACCGATGGCCCAGCACAGCAGGCCGTCAATAAATATGTTGTGTTAGCCTATATGTCGCGCGTGTTTCTATTTGAGGGTACTTGGCTAAAATATCACCAAATCGACGAGGCCAAATCAAAAGAATATTTAGAAGCGTCTAGATGGGCCGCGGAGCAAGTTATCAACAGTGGCGCTTTTAGCCTGTCTAACGACTACCGCGGGCTGTTTAGTTCGGAGTCGCTTAAAGGCAATCCGGAGGTCATTCTTTTTAAAGAGTATGCGGAAGGGGTGTTGCAGCATAGCTTAATGTCTTTTAATAACCTAGAGCCTCAGGCGGGAGCCTCAAAGAATGCGATTGATAGCTATCTCCTTTCCGATGGTCTTCCTATAGGCCTTTCTAGTCGTTACAATGGCGACAAAACGGTACAGGACGCATTGGCAAATCGTGATGGCCGCATGACGCAGACTATAGTTCCGCAACTACGCATGTTAAACACGGTGTCCAACTATGCATTCTCTGGTTATTCCGTACATAAATTTTTGAATGAAAGTCTTCGAAATCTTCCCATTGGTAGCGGACAATTAAATATCACGGATGCACCTATCATTCGATATGGCGAAGTTTTGTTGAATTATGCAGAAGCTACCGCAGAGCTGGGTGTCTTGACACAGCAAGATATCGATCGATCAATCAATGTGCTGCGGAGCAGAAATGGCGTAGGGCTTCCGCGTTTGGAGATCGTTGCCAACCAACCTGCAGTGAACGGCACGCCATATAATGACCCTGCGCGCGATATCAGTGTTTCCAGTATCCTTTGGGAAATTCGCCGTGAAAGACGGTCCGAACTGATGTTCGAAGGGATGCGATTAAATGATTTACGGCGTTGGAAAAAGCTGGATTATGCAGACACTGATAAAAATCCCACGATCAATCGAGGAGCTTATATTGTCAAAGCAAATTATCCAGCAAGCCAGCTAAATGGCATTACAATCGATGGTTCAACCGAAGGATATATTATTCCCTCTAATGCGATTAAGCGGTTGGTCAACGAGAAATATTATCTCGATCCAATTCCGATCGATCAGATTTCGCTTTATAATAGCAATGGTGTCGAGTTATCGCAAAATCCAGGATGGTAATTTGACACTCCCTTCTCACTATACTTTTCAACAGGCGACACCTGTTGGAAAGTATAGTGTTCCAGAAACGAAATTCCTTTTTTGCATCCGCCTATCATTTCACCCTAAATCGGATAGGCCGTTTCACTTTTCGTTTCCGATAGCACGAAATACGTCTGTACGGTACTTACGTGTGGCAGCACAGCCAACTTGTGCCTTAAAAAGATATGATAAGCCTCCATGTCACGTGTCGCAATACGCAACATAAAATCATAGGAGCCAGCCATTTGGTAACACTCCATAACCTCCGGGAATTTAGCAACCTCCATTTCAAACTCATTTAGCACTTCAGCGGTGTGGGCCTTTAAAAACACTTGGGAGAACGAGATCAAATCGATGCCGACACGTTTCCTGTCCAGGATAGCGACGGTGCGTTTGATATAACCGTTGGCTTTCAGTTTTTTAACACGTTCATGCACAGCGGCGATCGACTTATTCAGGTGGTAAGAAAGTTCTTTGTTACTTAACGAAGCATCTTTCTGCAAAAGGCGAAGTAATTTAATATCAACAATGTCCAATTCCATCATACGTTTTTCTTGATTGTATTCGAAAATAGTGTTTAATTCCGAAATTATTTTTGATATTCCGTTTTGTATAATAAATTTTACTAAATAACGATATTTAGGTTGAATAATATCTTGTTAAATACAAATTTTGTAAAATATTTAGATTACAATTTATGGAAGCCTTAATGAGTAAATGCTTGTCTCCCAAGCTTGATAGTAAGTTTAAACACCTGTGGTGTTTGGTCGGAAATACGCCGATGTTGGAACTGCAGTATAGCTATCGAGGCAAGAAGGGGCAGATTTATGTGAAGTGTGAAAATTACAACTTGACCGGTAGTATCAAGGATCGGATGGCACTCTATATTTTATACAAAGCCTATATGAATTGTACGATCCGGCCCACGGATATGATCGTTGAGGCCACCAGTGGAAACACCGGGATAGCATTTTCTGCTATCGGTAAAGCATTGGGTCATCAGGTCAAAATCATTATGCCCAATTGGTTAAGCAAGGAACGTATGGATATCATCAAAAGTATGGGTGCTGATATACAGCTGGTCAGTAAAGAAGAAGGAGGCTTTTTGGGAAGCATTCGTCTCAGTGAGGAACTGGCTGCACAGGGCGGCGTTTTCCTGCCGCGTCAATTTGAAAACCAATACAATGCAGAAGCACATGAGCTGACTACGGGAAAAGAGATTGCAGAGCAGCTGGCTACCGTGGGGAAAACTGCGGATGCATTTGTAGCCGGTGTAGGTACAGGAGGCACAGTGATGGGCGTCGGAAATTATCTGCGCGGCATAAACCCTGCCGTGAAGATTCACCCGTTGGAGCCGGCAGAGAGCCCGACGTTAACAACCGGTTATAAAGTCGGATCGCACCGGATACAAGGTATCTCGGATGAGTTTATCCCTGCGATCGTGAAACTGGATCAGCTGGATGAAGTCATACAAGCTTCTGATGGAGATTCCATCCTGATGGCGCAGAAACTGGCTAAGCAGCTGGGGTTGGCTGTTGGGATTTCATCTGGTGCCAACGTAATTGGTGCCATTAAACTAAAAGAGCAGTTAGGAGCTGATGCCACCGTAGTCACACTTTTATGTGATGATAATAAGAAGTATCTCAGTACGGATTTGGTGAAAGATGAGCCGATCAAAGCCGATTTTCTAGCCCAAGAAGTTAGTTTCGATGGGTTTCACCCGATCGGACGTCTCAGCGCTCCGATGATATAGCCGTACCTACCAGCGTTCGGTAGCTTGATAATAGTTGATAGGTAAATTTATAGAAATAGATTATGAAAATATTAAGGAAAATATGTTTAGGGTTGCTGTTGACATTGCCGCTGATTGGACTTGGGCAGGTGGCAGATAGCCTTGTTTCTGTAGAGGACGTCGTGTTTACGGATGGGGCAACGGATACAGCGGCTCGTGTTGGAGAGATAGATTCGCTCCAAGAAGTTCCTGAGGACCTCATTTTTACGGATGGCGAAGCGGACAGTGTGGCCCAAGATAGCGTATCGCTGTCGGATGCCGGTCTGCCGGCGGATAGCAAACCGGAGAAACAATCGCTTTGGGGGATCTTTATAGCCGGCCTGATCGGTGGCTTCGCCGCTTTCATCATGCCCTGCATCTTCCCGATGGTGCCCCTAACGGTGAGCTTCTTCACCAAGCGCTCGGGCTCCCGCGGCAAAGGGGTGTCGCAGGCCCTGCTCTATGGGCTGTTCATCATTGTGATCTATGTCGCGCTGGGGATGTTCATCTCCATTACCTTCGGCAGCGATGCGCTCAACGCACTTTCCACCAACGGGGTGTTCAATTTTCTGTTCTTCCTGATCCTGCTGGTCTTTGCGGCCTCCTTCTTTGGG
>NZ_BNAF01000015.1 GCF_014653155.1 Sphingobacterium griseoflavum
TAAGATAGAAAATAGCGCGAGGTAAACAAGTAAAAAAAACCGTCCCATAATTACTTATGAGACGGCCTCTTTTTTTTCGCTGGGTCGGTCGGTTGCTTGTCCGAAAGGCTTTCACATCATTCGTTGACATGTCGTTCCACAGAACTTTCTGACGTCTTTTCAGGTATTTGGGTCGTCGACATATATAGATGTAGCTGATAATATTTTATAGTAAATGGATAATGCTCTATAAGATCCTCCCCATCGTTTTACGTTACTTTGTTTACGAGGAAGCCCTTCGTTGTTGAGAGTATTTTGCTTGTTTCTTTCAATTTCGTTATTAGGAGGCTTTATTTTGGTGAGTCTAACCAATTTTGTTGTCGAGTAAACTAAATGCTTTTTTTAAAAAGACTTTTTGCATTTAGAATCTTGATCCGTGATATTATACATTATTATCATTTGTGTCAAAGCTTATTTGCCGACAACCACGTTAGACATAGCGTGTAAGTGCTAGCGCATAGCGCGATGTCTACGCGAATGAATTTTTTGAACCTATTATATAAAAACAATTTTAAACCGATGAGTTATCAAGCTTATAATAAAAAAGGGATGCTGCGAAATGGGCTACAGTTGCTTTTTCCTTTGATCGTACTAGTGGCAGCGACGATCTTTCCCTTGTCTAGACTGTCTGCCAAAGCCATTGTGCTCCCCACCATATTCGTCGGCATTAGTGGTAAGGTGGTCGACGAGAGCGGAGAGCCGGTAGCGGGTGCCACTATCCTCGTTAAAGGATCAAAAGCTGGTGTCAAGTCTGGGGAAGATGGCGTTTTTAACATCAATGTGCCCGATGCGAATAGCACCATTGTGGTGAGCTATGTAGGCTATAAAGTGCAAGAAGTTAACGTGGCTGGTTTATCTACCGTTACGGTTATATTGGAATCGTTAGACGCACTGGACGAAGTGGTTGTCGTAGGATATGGCACACAGCGGGCAAAAGAAATTACGGGCTCGATTGTTTCCGTCGACATGAAACAATTGGCCGATTTGCCGGTAGCATCTGTTTCGGAGGCTTTGCGCGGTCAAATTCCCGGATTGAATGTTTCCGGGGGCAGCACGCGACCTGGTGAAATGGCCAATCTGAGTATTCGGCAGCAGTTCAATTGGGGTAAAGATGGAGGAGGAACGGTTCCGCTTGTCATCATTGATGATGTCATTCAAATAAATCCTCAAAACGGTCAGCCGACCCTGGAAAGATTCAACATGTTAGATGTTTCAGAAATAGAGAGTATCACGGTGCTACGTGACGCCAGTGCGGCTATTTATGGATCAAGGGCATCGCAAGGTGCAATTGTCGTGAAAACAAAACGGGGACAAGTTGGTCCACCACGTATATCCTACAGCGGAAAGTTTCAGACCAATGATGCCGTCAGCCATGGCAAGGTGATGAATGCGCGTCAATATGGAGAATTTGCCAACAAATTCGGTCGCGCATTAGGGTGGAATGACAATTTTTATTATTCCGATGCAGAACTGACGCAAATGGAATCCCTGAACTACGATTGGTTGATGAATGATTGGCGCTCGGCCGGCGCGATGCAACACGCGCTGGATTTTAGCGGGGGGTCAGAAAGAGCGACATACTTTACAGGAGCATCGTTCTACACCCAAAGTCCTAACCTCGGCGCTCAAGATTTTGATCGATGGACATTTCGGGCGGGCTCCGAGGTAAAGCTTGCCAGTAACTTTCGTCTGGGAGCCACCATAGCGGCTGCCAACACAAGTACAGAGAAGTCTTTCACGAAAATTAACATCAACGACGGTTCTTACGGTATAGGGGGAGAACAAAATGACTACAATATTCTGCTACATATGCCAAAATACATTCCTTGGGTCTATAATATTGATGGCGTAGATCAATATGTGTCGCCAGCATTAGGGCCTAATAGATTGGGAAATGTGCGGGGAAATAATTCGTTGTCCAACTGGAATTATTACGAATTATTGAATAACGGGTCCAAAACGACAAATAAGGACTTCAATTACAACGCTAATTTTACCCTACAGTATGACGTTCCATTTATTCAAGGTTTATCCTTCAAGTTTAATTACGGGATAACGCAAAGTGCTACCAACACGGAGCAAGTAATGATGCCGTTGCTATTGTCCCGCTCTAGCAATTCGAACACCCCGGGAAATCACTTATATGGATCCACGACAATATGGGATTCACCGGTATTAAATAACGCCAGCTCGCGTGTGACCTATGACAATACGACCTCTAAGAATGATCAGATTAATTTTTTCGCAAATTATAACCAGACATTCGGTGATCATGATATTGGAGGCATGTTTAGTGTCGAAAAGACTACGGCAAACTGGGAGGACCGTTATCAGATTTATGACAATCCCACGCGCGGAGTATATAACGGAACGTCGATATCTGCCGGTACGCTGAATACGTCCAACACAATTACTTACCGAACCGTCAGTGGTACATTGTCCTATTTGGGGCGTTTCAATTACAGCTACAAGAGTAGATACCTTCTGCAATTCCTTTTCCGGTCGGACGCTTCCACGAATTTTGCACCTGAAAACTATTGGGGTTTCTTTCCAAGCGTTTCCGCAGGATGGGTAATTTCTGATGAACAATGGTTTGCAGATAACATCACGTGGATGAACTATCTAAAAGTTAGAGGGTCTCTAGGAATTACGGGCAATAGTAACGTAAAGCCATGGCGATGGACCAGGTTGTACACGGCAGCGACCGATAAGGGAATGGGGTTTGGCAACAATGGGGGACAATATGTAACTGGTATCACACCGGATCCCGATCCGAACAGAGACCTACGTTGGGATCGTACCGTTCAAAGAAACCTTGGGTTAGACCTTTCATTCGTTAAATCGCAATTAAATGTTACGCTTGATGGATATTATAATACCACAACAGATATGTTGACCGATATGTCGGGAGCAATTGATGTACCTATCTCTGTTGGAGGGGCGTTTGCAGAACAGAATTATGCGGGTGTAAAGGCGTGGGGAGGAGAGGTCGCCGTGACGTGGAGAAGTCATGTTAATGAATTTAATTACACTGTCGGGATGAACTTTGGGGTAGGGAACTACAAAACGACACGTTACTTCGACCAACCATTTGATTATCCTTCACAAATGGATACTAGACGCGCCGTAGGCAACACGGGATATAATAATCCAGTATACGGCTATCGCACTTGGAAACATACTTCTGGAGGCGACGGTATGCTGCGAACCGATGAGGATATAGATAGGTATTGGGCCTATCTGACCGAAAATGCGGCTAATTCGGGTGTAGAAGGCGCCGCGCCGCGGTTCTTTGATATTACAGATAAATCTCAAATGCGAAAAGGAATGTTGGTTTATGAAGACGTACGTGGAGCGTTGGATGCAGACAACAAAACCTATGCGGGGCCTAATGGTGCTATTGAGAAAGGAACGGGTCAGGATTTGGATATTCTTAAAAAATCGGATTTGACATATGCAATAACAACCAACCTAAACGCAGGATGGAAAGGAATATCTTTGCAGGCGCAGATCTCCACGAGTTGGGGTGGTGTCAATTATTTAGATTATATAAAACAAGGTACCAGCAGCACGCACGCGCTATGGTCGCAACCCCTTTACTTAGCAGATATGTACGATCCGGACACGAATCCCAACGGTTCTTACCCAAACCTTGCTTACTTCGACCAGTTTGGAGGACGGAATTCTGACTTTTTCATGCTACCCACATTCCGCATGTTTGTGCGCAGTTTAAGTGTAGGTTATTCGCTGCCAAAAGAATGGGTGAATAAAGCGAAACTCGTGAATGCAAGGATATTTATCTCTGGGAATAACTTATGGGATTTTTACAATCCTTATCCAGGGAGATTCCGCAATATGTACGACGTGCCTAATGTCGGTTATCCGACCTTGAGAACTTGGTCCCTAGGTGTTAATTTAGGCTTGTAACAAAAGTAGCTAATAAAGAAAATTACAATGAAAAAGAAGATATTATTTTTTGCGACACTGACTCTGGCGATCGTTGCCGGCTGTAAAACCGACTTTTTGGAGGAGATGAAAAGTTTCGATAAATACGATGACAGTATTTTAGAGAATGAACTGCAGACGGGATGGTACATTGATAGGATGTATAATTACTATTTCGTAAACTACCGAAACCCGCAACAGTCCATCGTGGGATTATACAACGATAATCGAGCACGTATGACCGAAGAAATTGGAGGTACCGTTACTAATTATACCAACCCTACTACTAATCTACAATTGGCTTCGCAGGCAGATGGTTACTACGGAAATCCAGTATCTGCAAGCGTTCAGAACAATCCTTACACTCGTATCCGTTTTGCAAACTTTTTAATACAGCGCATTGATCAAGCTGGTTCCGGCCTGTCGGAGGCTTTCCGTAACACCGCGAAAGGACAAATGTATTTTTTACGGGCGTTGCAATATTTTGACTTGGTACGTGTATATGGTGGCGTTCCGCTGGTGACGAACGTGCAGCAAAACAGTGCGACGGATGAAACAGTTAGACAGCCTCGGGCAACATCTGCCGAGTGTTTTGATTTAATGGTGAGCGATTTGGATTCGGCGGCATTGCTATTGCCCATGCGTTGGGATGCGGCCACAACAAACTATGGTCGCCTTACCGCTGCAGGCGCATTGGCCATGAAAAGCCGCGTGTTGCTAACGGCGGCAAGTCCGCTGTTCAATAAGGATTGGGACAATACCGGAAGTCAAAAATGGCAGAAAGCGCTTGATGCGAGTCTGGATGCGGAAAGAAAACTGACTGCTGCGGGATATGGCCTGTTTGGATCCAATGCGAAGGACTGGGCGGAGATGACATTTCGAGCAGATAATGCGTTCAACCCAGAAGCCTTGATGGTGTTTTTGCTATCGACCAATTCAGCCAGTTCTGCCGGTTACAACAACAGCTGGGAGAATTCGGTACGGCCTGTTTCTTACCGAGGAGGCGGGGGCATCGGCGCGACGAAAGAAATGCTTGACCTGTTTCCTCTTGCGGATGGAAGTCGCCCGACAGTTGCTAATTATGTAGATACGTTTTTCTTTGAAAATAGGGAACCACGTTTCTACCGGACTTTTGCTTTTTCCGGTTCGAAATGGGGCATCAAAGGTAACGACAATAAATCAACATGGTTCTACAGGTGGAAAGCAAACGCAGAAGCAAACAGCGGGACCTTTTACGCAAACAACCAAGTAAACAGCCCTGCATTGGTACGTAAGATGTCGAACCCCGCAGCCGACAGCATAAACTTTGCATTCTCCGGTACCGATATTTTTGAGTATAGGTATGCGGAACTGTTGCTTAACATTGCAGAATGCTATGCCGCAACAGGCGATGTTAATAATGCTGTGGCGTATATAGGTAAGGTCCGCCAACGCGTAGGCATCCCATCCGCAAACAATTACGGTGTCGGTAGTCTAGGTACGAAATATTCGGCCATAGAAGCCTGTCTATACGAACGTCGTGTAGAATTGGCTTATGAAGGGAAGCGATTTTGGGATATACAGCGCTGGATGCTGTATGACAATATTCAGGAGTCCGGCAATTCCGTTCAGAAACTCGGATTATTGCCAATAAACGGCACAAAAAGAACCGGATATTATTGGCAATCGAAGACTTATGGTAGCGACCCCTTGAGCCCGGCAATTCGAAATATTTTGATCGATCCCGATGCAGCCAACTTCCTGACAGAAATCGCAAAGCTTAAGCAGGTATATCGTACGTACTTTACAAGGGCACCGCTTGACCAAGAGTGGGATCGCGTGAACAACGCGGGCGTTACCATTCTTTTCCGACCAAATTATTACCTTTCTGGGCTCTCTGCAAGTGTGTTGGCCAATAACTCGTGGCTGCAACAAACAAAAGGGTGGCTCGATTATTCTGGAGGTATGGGAAGCTACGATTATCAACAATAGCTCTTTTTCCATTGATCATACGGGGCGCATGATACAATACGCCCCGTGATGGTTTTATAATAGCAGCACTCGGTGTCTTTGTTTATACGATAGTGCGGTGTTTTAGCTCCTGTACACTTAATCCCGTCTTTTATGCCGCTAAAATGATACAATAGCTAGAGAAAATAATACAACCTTCTGCATACGTTTTTAGCTATGTTTGTACGAGAGACAAAGATAGAGCCTCCCACTTGTTTTTCTAGAAGTTGGTTAGTAAATTATGGGATAATCACTTTGTTCATCGTATTATAAGCCTTATAGATTCGCTTTTACATTGGAAGATTTTTTTGTATATAGTAGTTTGTGTGTTAGAAAGTGGATATCCACTTCTTTGGTTGTTTTCGGCGCATGTCTTCTCGGATATGCGCAGAAGCAATCGTCGCCTATCAGCTTGCAAAAAGATCATACCTTGCGCTATACGCCGGATGAACAGGGGAACCGTATGCCTGACTTCTCATATGCTGGCTACATGGCGGGAGGGCAGGCCATACCCTTCGTGCCCGCGAAGATCCTGGTGCCGTTGCATGATGGCGATGCGACGCTTCGTATCCAGCGTGCGATAGACTATGTCGCACAGCTGCCTTTGGATAAAAATGGATTCCGAGGAGCCGTGTTGTTGGAAGGCGGAGCCTACCATTTAAATGGTTCACTGAAACTACATACGTCGGGCGTAGTGCTCCGTGGAGCTGGATTTGGCGAAGCAGGAACCACCCTTTTTGGTGATGGCGTTGCGCGGGAAACACTAATTAAGGTGCAGGGGAAGGACAATCGCCAATATAGCCTGCAACAGGACATAACCGATGCTTATGTTCCCGTAAATGCGATGCATTTTACCGTGGCTGATGCTTCGGCCTATAGCGTGGGCGATGATATCGCCATTACGCGCCCATCAACCCAGGAATGGATAGAAGCGATTGGTACCGATCATTTCGGCGGAGGAATCACTTCATTGGGCTGGAAGCCGGGGCAGCGCGAGCTGATGTGGCAACGCAAGATTACAGCAATCGAAGGAAACAAACTGCTGATCGATGCGCCGATAACCACGGCATTAGATCAGACTTTCGGAATATCCACTGTTCAACGATACTACTGGACCGAACGTCTAGAGCAGGTCGGTGTAGAAAACCTAAATCTCATTTCAGCATTTGATGCTGCCAATCCAAAAGACGAGGACCATCGCTGGATGGCGATAAGTATCGAAAATGCCAGTAATGTGTGGGTGCGCCGCATCCAGGTTAAGTATTTTGCAGGATCAGCGGTGTATGTGCTGCCAACAGGAAGCAAAGTAACCGTGGAAGATTGTCTGTCGCTTAATCCTGTATCGGAGATTGGCGGACAGCGTCGCTATACATTTTACACCAAAGGACAGCAAACGCTGTTTCAAAGGCTATATGCCGAACAGGGCTATCACGACTTTGTCGTGGGTTACCTCGCGGCCGGGCCAAATGCTTTCGTACAATGCCAAGCTGTAGAACCACATAGCTTCAGCGGAGCGATTGATAGCTGGTCATCAGGAGCTCTCTTCGATATGATAGACATCGACGCGCAAGCCCTTAGTTTTAAAAACCGTGGTCAAGATGGACAGGGGGCGGGCTGGACAGCCGCCAATAGCGTTTTCTGGCAATGTACAGCAGCCCTAGTGGAATGTTTTCAACCGCCCACAGCCCAAAACTGGGCGTTCGGCGTGTGGGCACAATTTCAGGGTGATGGTTTTTGGGATCAATCCAACGAATATATCAAACCGCGAAGCCTCTATTATGCACAGTTGCAGGAACGGATAGGGGCTGCTGCAAAAGATAGGGCGGTGTTGCTCCCCGTATTAACGGAGGCATCAAGTAGCCCTCCAGTTGATGTGGCGATGGAACTGACGAAAAAGGCGGTGGAGCCACCCTTGCAGCTAAAAGACTTTATTGCACAGGCTATCGAGCGAGAGCGCTTGCAGGATAATTTAGATGGATTGAAAACAGTTGACCAGCTACCGCCGGCAAAGCGAACCGCTCCTGCAAATGCCAAAGCGATGGAACTACGAAGCGGCTGGTTGGTGCGTGGTGAGGAAGTTTTGGTTGGGAAAAAATCCGATATCCAATGGTGGAGCGGTAGTGCACGTCCATATGGTGCAGCGAAGTCCAAAATACACATTACGCGTTTTGTTCCAGGTGAGGAGGGTCTAGGCTTAACAGACGATCTGGAAGAAACGGCAGACAACATGTTAGCAACGCATACCTTAAGCATCGATCATAATTATGGACTGTGGTATGAACGCCGCCGCGATGACCATGAACGTATCCGCCGTATGGACGGTGAGGTATGGCCTCCGTTTTACGAATTGCCCTTCGCCAGAAGTGGTCAGGGAACGGCGTACGACGGACTATCTAAATACGATCTGACGAAGTACAATAAATTCTATTGGAACAGGTTGAAGCAATTTGCAGATATTGCCGATCAGAAAGGATTGGTGCTGATCCACCAAAACTATTTCCAACATAATATTATCGAAGCGGGTGCCCACTATTCGGATTTTCCTTGGCGAACGGCAAATAACATCAATGAGGTAGGATTTCCTGAACCTGTTCCTTACGCAGGCGATAAGCGTATTTTTATGGCCGAGCAGTTTTATGATGTGACCCATCCGGTTCGTCGGGAGCTACATCGCGCCTACATCCGCCAATGTTTGGACAATTTTAAAGACAATACGGGTGTGATACAAATGATCAGTGCCGAATACACCGGACCGCTGCATTTTGTGGAGTTTTGGATCGATGTCATTGCTGAATGGAAGGAAGAAACGGGCAAAAGCCCGATCATCGCCCTGAGCACCACCAAAGATGTGCAAGATGCAATCTTGGCCGATCCTAAACGTGCCAAAGAAATCCAGCTTATTGATATACGCTATTGGCATTACCAAGCCGACGGTTCTGCATACGCGCCACAGGGTGGACAAAATCTAGCTCCTCGCCAGCATGCACGACTATTAAAGCCCAAGAAGACATCCGCCGAACAGGTATACCGTGCGGTGAGTGAGTACCGTATGAAGTATCCTGAAAAGGGCGTGCTATACCACGGCGACAATTATCCAGAAATGGCTTGGGCGGTGTTTATGGCGGGTGGATCTATGGCCAACCTGCCAAAAGTAGAAGCGCCCGGATTTTACGAGGCAGCCGCGACGATGGCTCCGGCACTAGGGCAGGGCACTTGGCTATTAAAGGGGCAATCAGGAATTATCCTGTATAGCAATAACACTAAGGGTACAGAGGTTGATTTATCCAGCTTGAAGGGCGCATACAACCTGTTGCATATCGACCCAAAAACAGGTAAGGTGCTCCGAAAAGAAGCCTTAAAAGGAGGAAAGACGGTGACCGTGAACAATTATAAAAACGCAACAGAGATCCTTTGGATCAAAAAAAAATAAAGCATGGCGATGAGCAAAAAATTGATGTCGATTCTTTTGGCGGGAATACTGTTCTCCTGTACTTCTAAGCACGAGCTGGGTCAATTGAAAATTTCAGAGAACGGGCGTTATCTAGCGACAGAAAACGGAGATCCTTTCTTTTGGCTTGGCGACACCGGATGGCTTTTATTCAACAAATTGGATCGTGACGAGGCGGAAGTCTATCTGGAAGATCGTAGGAAAAAGGGCTTTAATGTGATTCAGGCGATGGTGCTGCATACCGTTCCCTCGGTCAATGTCTACGGCGATTCATCCATTAGCAATAAAGATATCGCACGTCCGTTGGTCACTGCTGGAAGCGATCCCGATGTAGCTGAAGAATACGACTATTGGGATCATATCGATTACATCATTGATAAAGCGGCCGACAAAGGTTTGTACATGGCTCTTGTTCCGGTGTGGGGATCGCCGGTAAAAGATGGAAAGGTATCGCCCGAGCAGGCAAAAGTGTATGCACGTTTTCTCGCCGAACGATGGAAGGATAAAAGAAATATCATCTGGCTAAACGGAGGCGATATCAAAGGTTCGGACTCCATTGCGGTGTGGCAGGAAATCGGTAAAACGATCAAATCCATCGATCCCAATCACCTCATGACCTATCATCCGCGTGGTCGCACCGCTTCCTCCGATTGGTTTCACGATGCCTCTTGGTTAGATTTTAACATGGTGCAGTCGGGGCACCGGCGCTATGATCAGGATACCTCTGCCAAAGAAGATAAACACTACGGCGAAGATAACTGGAGGTTTATGGAGGCCGACTGGAAACGCACACCAGTAAAACCAACCATAGATGGCGAACCTTCCTATGAAGGGATTCCGCAGGGGTTACACGACGTGAAGGAACCACGCTGGACGGCAGACGACGTGCGCCGATATGGTTATTGGTCGGTATTCGCAGGTGCTTTTGGTTACACCTACGGTCAAAACTCGGTGATGCAGATGCATGCGGCGACGGATACCAGCACTGCCTATGGCTCCAAGGAGTTGTGGACAGAAGCATTGCAGGCGCCTGGGGCATCGCAAATGAAATACCTGAAAGACCTTATGCTCTCGCGGGGGCATTATTTTGACCGTGTTCCCGATCAGAGCATCATTGCCGAAGCAGGAGACAAATACGACAATTTGTTGGCCACGCGTACGGAAGACTATGCTTTTGTATACACCTATAATGGACGAGAAATCCCAGTGAATATGGGTAAAATCAAAGGCGATAAAGTCGAAGCTTCTTGGTTTAATCCGCGTAATGGAGAAACAAAGGTTATCGGCAAGTTTGAGAATAAGGGCGTACAGCGCTTTAAGCCCGGAGGCCAGCAGCAAGATGGCAACGATTGGGTGCTGATATTAGATAGTATATAATGAAATTTTCAATAAAGGCTTTAGTTTTTGTGTTAGTAACATCCCTCTTGGCATCCTGCCAAAGGGATGTTTACCTGTTCACGTCCTTTCGTGAACCGGCCACCGAAGGCCTTCGTTACCTGTATAGCAAAGATGCTTACCATTGGCGGGAAGTGCCGGGTGTGTTTTTAAAGCCGACTTTGGGCACACAGCAGATCATGCGTGACCCCTCCATGTTGCGTGATAAAAAGGGTATTTACCATTTGGTATGGACCATCGCTTGGAAAGGTGACAAAGGGATTGGCTATGCGCGATCAAAGGATCTTATACACTGGGAAGACGAAAAGATCATCCCTGTGATGGAGCATGAGCCATCTACGATAAATGTTTGGGCTCCTGAGCTTTTCTATGACGAACAGGAAGATCGTTATGTCATCATCTGGGCGTCGACCATTCCGCATCGTTTCCCAAAAGGTGCGGAGGCCGAAGACAATAACCAGCGCATGTATTACACCACCACGAAGGACTTCAACAGCTTCTCACCCACGAAGCTCTTCGCTGATCCGGGATTTAGTATCATTGATGCGGTGATCGTTAAAAAAGATAGGAATGACTATGTGCTGGTTTTAAAGGATAACACACGACCGAACAGAAATTTGAAAGTTGCCTTTGCCGACAATCCTCTAGGGCCTTTCAGGCAGGTCTCCGCACCGTTCTCTGATTACCTGACCGAAGGGCCAAGCGTCGTGAAAGTGGGCAGCCAATGGTTGATCTATTTTGATTCCTATGGCAGCAAAAGCTATGAAGCCGTGGCAACCACTGATTTTAAACATTTTGAGATGGTGAACGAAAAGATCGTTGTGCCTGATGGACATAAACATGGAACAATCTTTAAAGCTTCGAAAAAGGACCTGAAAAGATTGTTAAAAGGAAAGGACTAGCTGTGAAATCGAAAATAATTGCTTTACTGATGTTTGGCGCCGCATCAACCGCGATGGCGCAAGATACGGTAAAATATGTGGGGGAAACATTGTCCAACGTGGACTACCATCATGGACAGCTGACGCCAGCCGTGGGGACACATAACATACAGGTTTTTCGTGCAAATCGCGAGTTTCCAGCGCTTGCCGGAGGACATGGTTTTACCTACAACCACCAGCCATTTTTGGCGTATTGGAACAAGACCTATTACCTACAGTTTTTGAGTAACCCCATTGGCGAACATATCGCTGAAGGAAAGACCCTCTTACAGACATCGAAGGATGGCTATACTTGGTCTCATCCGCAGGAGTTGTTTCCACCTTACCTTGTTCCCGAAGGTTTTACCAAGCCTGAACGTACCGATAAAGCGGGCAAAAATCTATATGCCATTATGCACCAACGTATGGGCTTTTATACCGCCAAGAATGGCAAGTTGCTGACAATTGGCTACTATGGCGTGGCCCTCGATGCGAAGGACGACCCCAATGACGGCAATGGTATTGGCCGCGTTGTCCGCGAGATCAATAAAGATGGCTCTTTTGGGCCAATCTATTTTATTCGCTTCAACAGTTCGTTCAACCAAAAGCTCGCGCAATATCCCTTCTACAGCAAGAGTAAGGATAAAGCCTTTGTCGCGGCCTGCAAAGAGCTGATGGAAAATCCGCTGATGATGCAACAGTGGGTGGAAGAGGCCGATCGGAACGATCCTTTAGTGCCCTACCACCGTCCCATCAAAGCGTTTGCCTACTATCACCTGCAAGACGGTCGCGTGGTTGGTTTGTGGAAACACGCCCTGACATCCGTCAGTAAAGACAATGGAAAGACTTGGGATTATACGCCCTCGCGCGCACCCGGTTTTGTCAACAGCAATGCCAAGATATGGGGACAGAAAACCAGCGATAATAAATATGCCACAGTATACAATCCGTCCGAATTTCGTTGGCCCCTGGCCATCTCTACCAGCGCGGACGGTCTGCGATATACCGATCTACTGTTGGTAAATGGAGAGATCAGCACCATGCGTTATGGCGGAAATTACAAATCCTATGGTCCGCAGTATGTGCGTGGTATCCAAGAAGGAAATGGTACGCCTCCAGGCAGCGATATGTGGATTTCCTACAGCATGAACAAAGAGGATATGTGGGTCGCAAAAGTGCCTGTTCCTGTTGTTTCTAGCGTAGAAGAAAATGTGAAAGATGATTTTGCAACGAATGCGGCGGAAGCCTACCGCCGTTGGAATATTTATAGCCCGCTGTGGGCCAGTGCGAAAGTCGAAGGTAAAGAACTGTTGCTGCGTGATAAAGATCCTTTTGACTATGCAAAGGTCGATCGTGTAATCCAATCGGCCAAAAAAACGAAGATAACATTTACTGTATCGCCCAAGCAGGCGGATCATGGCCTGTTGGAGATCGAACTAACCGATGACAGGGGACAAGCGGCCTGTCGCCTGATCTTCGACAAGGACGGGCAGATAAAAAATAAAGCCGGCTATAGAAATGCAGGCGTGCAGTCCTACAAAGCAGGTGAGCAATACCATATTACGCTCATCGCGGACGTGTCTACGCGCTCTTTCCAACTGGCTATCAATGGACAGGATAAAGGCACGAAGCTGTTCTTTCAGCCCGTGGCAAACATCAGCAAGGTATCGTTCCGTACGGGCGAAGTACGACGATATCCAAATGCCGATACCCCTACCGATCAAGATTATGACGTGAAAGATGCCGGAACTTCGATAACCGAAGCGGCTTACGGTATTTCCTCATTGCAAGCTGAAAAATTGAACTGATGAAAGGATTGGCCCTCGCAATAGGAATATTTTGGAGCGTATTGTCGGTGCATGCGTCGGTGGTGCTCCCCAATATATTTGCGCATCACATGGTGTTGCAACAGCAACAACCCGTGGCTATTTTTGGAACAGCTCGCCCCGGTGAACAGGTGACGGTGCGTTTCAACGGGCAGACGAAAGAATGTCCAGCCGATGTCGAAGGAAAATGGAAGGTGACGCTGTCACCCATGAAGGCCAATGCCCAAGGGCAAACGTTGGAAATTCGCGGCGATAATACCATCCTGCTAAAAGACGTGTTGATCGGCGAGGTATGGCTCTGTTCGGGGCAATCCAACATGGCGTTCCAAATGCGTAAGTTGGAAAAACTACCGCAGGATCGACAGCGCGATAATTTTCCGAAAAATGCGGTCAAGCAGGCTAATAATCCCAGTATCCGCTTGTTTTTCGTGCGTCGCAAGTTTTTAGCGAAGCCCGATAGCAGCTATGCGGGCTGGAGCATTGCGCGCGATTCGGCATTACGGCAGTTCTCTGCGACGGGTTATTTCTTCGCTAAAACGTTGCAGGAGAAGCTCGGTGTGCCGGTGGGCATTATTTCTTCCGCTGTAAGCGGAAGCCGTATTGAACCTTGGATTGCAGGAGAAGCCTTTCAACAAGAACCATATTTCAACGATAAGAAAGTCAGTGGCGACCCGGGAAAGTTTTTCGAAACGATGATTGCTCCGCTGGCACCATACACACTAAAAGGCGTACTGTGGTACCAAGGTGAGACGAATGTTTTTCTGAAAGAAAGTATCGATTACACCTATAAGTTTAAAACCCTTATCCAAAGCTGGCGTAAGCTGTGGAACGAAGATCAGCTCCCTGTCTATTTTACCCAGATAGCGCCCTTTCAATACTCGTTGGACGAGAAAGGGAAAGAGCGTATGGCACGGACAGTCTTGCCCGAGTTTCGCGAAGCGCAGGATCTTTTGTTACAGTTGCCGTATACAGGACGTATTGTGACCATGGATCTCGTTGATAATGTAAAAGATCTGCACCCTACCGATAAATGGGACGTAGGCGCGCGTTTTGCAGCACAGGCGCTCCGCAAGACCTATCATCTGCCAGTTGCTGCTGATGGGCCTGAACTGACTAAGGTGCAGTATAAAAACCACAAGGCCATCGTTCATTTCAAGCATGCCGACGGATTGCGGGTAGGCGATGGGAAGCCGCTTACCGGTTTTGAAGTGGCGACAGCCGATGGACAATATGTTGCTGCGTCTGCACAAGTTGTAGGCAAAACTGTTGAGCTTGTGCATCCCGCAAACGAAAAGATCAAGCAGGTTCGCTTCGCCTGGGACGAAGCAGCGCAACCCAATTTGCAGAATGCCGCGGGCATACCGGCTCTGCCCTTTCGAACAGATAACCCTTATAAAAATCTTAAACTAAAATAAAGCATGCCCCATATGAAGTTTTATACAACGATTTTTCTGTACAGCCTACTCCTTACCTTTGCTGGTCGCACGGTGGCCCAGCAATCGGTAAAGCAATACCTGTCCGGGAAAGGGAAAGATGATGGCATTCTGTGGGATTTTAAAGTGTCAGAAGGCATGAAGGCCGGACAGTGGACGAAAATTCCCGTCCCATCCAATTGGGAGCTTCAGGGGTTTGGGAAATACAATTACGGCTTCAACAAAGAAGCCGATAAGGGAAAGGAAATCGGAAGCTACAGGCATCGTTTCACAGTCGATCGCAGTTGGAAAGACAAACAAGTAAATCTTGTTTTCGAAGGTGTAATGACGGATGCACAAGTAAAGGTAAATGGTAAGCTGGTGGGCGCGCCGCACCAAGGGGCTTTTTACACCTTTTCCTACGATATTTCCAAGTTTCTGCAATGGGGCAAGGAAAACCTGCTCGAAGTAGAGGTTGCTAAGCATTCGGCCAATAAATCCGTCAATGCGGCTGAACGGGAGGGTGATTTTTGGGTGTTCGGCGGTATTTTCAGACCCGTATTTTTGGAGATCTTACCTCAAAATCATATGGAGCGTCTTTCGGTTGATGCAAGAGCAGATGGATCACTTTTTTTAAAAGTACAGTCGAAAGGCAGTGCAGATGAAGTAGCCGTTACCTTATATGATGCGGAGGGTGAAAAATTCGGTAAAACAATCCGCAAACCGGTAATCGGTTCCGAAACTTTGCTGGAAGGAAGCTTCGAAAAACCGGCGCTGTGGTCTTCGGAGTTTCCAAACCTGTATCGTGCAGAAGTAAAGCTCTATGGCAAAGGAAAAGAATTACACCGTATCAATCAAAAGATTGGTTTCCGCACGATCGAAGTGAGGCAACGTGATGGCGTATATATCAATGGGCAGAAAATAAAATTTAAAGGCGTAAATCGACATTCCTTTCACCCCGAGTCTGGACGTACAACAAGCAAGGCAATAAGTGTGCATGATGTGCTACTGATGAAGGAAATGAATATGAATGCCGTACGGATGGCACATTACCCGCCCGATAGCCACTTTTTGGACGTTTGTGACTCGCTTGGGTTATACGTGATGAATGAATTGGGAGGCTGGCATGGCCATTACGATACGCCCACGGGAACGAAATTGCTGAAAGAGATGATCCGCGTGTCCGAAAACAACCCTTCCATTATCTTTTGGGCAAATGGCAATGAAGGTGGGCATAACCCCGAGCTGGATACGACATTCTTCGAACAAGATATACAGAAACGACCGCTTATCTATCCTTGGGCGGTATATGGTGGGTTTGAAACCACGCACTACCGTGAATATAACTACGGTATCGGTACGTATGATCATGGTCATAATATCTTGATGCCTACCGAATTTCTGCATGGTATGTATGATGGCGGACATGGCGCAGGCATTGAAGATTATTGGAACGCCATGTGGGCCAATCCGCTTTCTGCAGGGGGCTTCCTGTGGGACTTTCAGGATCAGGGCATAAAACGCACCGATAAGAGCGGTATATTGGATACTGATGGCAATCGCGGGGCCGATGGCATCGTTGGTCCTCATTATGAACGGGAAGGAAGTTTTTACACCATAAAAGAGGTGTGGAGCCCCATCTTCTTGGAAAAAAGAGAAATGACAGCGGCATTCAACGGCGAGTTCACGATCGAAAACCGCTATGCTTTTACCAATACTGCAAACTGTAGCTTTAGCTATGAGCTAAGCAAGCTGGAAGGAACTTCGGCGAGTTCAAAAACTGGCACTATGGCTTCTCCAAATATTGCACCCTATGCCAAGGGGATACTAAAGGTTGATCTGCCGGCAGATTGGCACAGCTACGATGCGCTGTACATCAAGGCCAACGATCGCAATGGCAAGGAAATATTTATCTGGAGCTTTCCAATAAGCCTGCCCAGCCGCATTGCGGCGACGAAGCTGAAAACCGCTGGTAATAAAGTGGAAGCACAAGAGACCGCAGATGCCTTTCTGGTACAGGCAGGCGGCATCCACTATCGGTTTGATAAAACGAACGGTTTGTTACAGGAAGTGAAAAACGGAAAAGGACTGATTCCTTTTGGCAAAGGTCCCGTATTACAGGAAGCGGTAAACAATTACAAGTCGTTCAGCATGCGTCGTCTCGCCGATACCTTGATCATCGAATCGGCTTTTGATAAAAAAGAAAGCTACAATACCCTGCAATGGACAATCTATCCTTCCGGCCAGTTGAAAATGCACGTGCAGTATTTTCCGGAAAGCTACTTCACCCGTTTTGTGGGGGTAAATTTTGATCTGCCTGAAAAGGAAATCGAAGGCGTGGAATATATGGGGATGGGCCCATATCGGGTGTGGAAAAACAGAATGAAGGGTAACCGTTTCGGTATCTGGGAAAAAGCCTACAACGATGTCGCGACTGGCGAAGTGCCTTTCGAATATCCTGAATTTAAAGGCTATCACGCCAATATGTACTGGGCGACATTTAAGCTGAAATCACAATCATTTCGTGTTTTCACCGACCGGGAGGATGTCTTTTTACGCTTGTACACCCCAAAGGAGCAGCAGGATACCGATTGGAAAAATATGGAACCGACCTTCCCTTCGGGTGATATCTCCTTTATGAACGGTATCTCGGCCATCGGTACAAAGACACAGAAGCCGGAGACCACAGGCCCTATGGGCATGAAGCATGTGTACTACGATTTCGAGAAAGAGCCTATACGGGCATTACATATGCAACTCTATTTTGATTTTTCTGGACAGTAGACCGCAAAGCGAATGAAGATGAATGTGCTGAAATATATGTTAATCCTTGTCTGTACCCTGATCCTTGTTGATCTGCGGGCGAGTACGCGCGTGCGCGATCTGCGTTGCGAATTGCTCGATAATCCACAGACCATCGATAGGCAACAGCCTCGCTTGAGCTGGAAAATCGAAGCATCCGAAAGAGCTGTAAAACAAACTGCATACCACATCCTTGTCGCTTCATCCTTGGAAAAGCTAAACCAAAATGTGGGTGATCTTTGGGATTCGGGCCTAACGAAATCGTCAAATAGCATCAGTGTCTATTATGCCGGCAAAGGACTTTCATCCCGCGAAGCGGTATTTTGGAAAGTAAAGGTCTACACCAATAAGGGCGAATCTGCTTGGTCTGCTCCGTCGTCTTGGCGCATGGGCCTGATGTACTATAAAGACTGGCTGGGGCGTTGGATTGGTTTCGATGGATATTTTCCGTCCGACAACAAAGATTCCGGACAGCTCTCGGCACGTTACTTCAGAAAGGAGTTTACCCTGCGTAAACCTCTGAAAGAAGCAACGGCCTATATTATGGGGCTGGGTCTATATGAACTTTACATCAATGGCAAAAAAGTGGGCAACCAAGTGCTTGCGCCATCACCGACCGACTATACAGAAAATATCAAATATAATGTGCATGATGTCACTGCGCTGCTCAGCGAAGGACAGCAGGCCTTGGGCGTCATTTTGGGGAATGGCCGCTTTTATGCCATGCGGCAGACTAAACCCTATAAGGTCAAAACTTTCGGCTTCCCAAAAATGCAGATGCAGCTGATGCTGACCTACCTGGATGGCAGCACGGAAGTGATCAAGACCGATGATACCTGGACGGGCACGGCGGATGGCCCCATCACCGCAAACAACGAGTATGATGGAGAAAGTTATGATGCACGTAAAGAGATGTTGGGATGGGCAAACGCGGGATTTGACGATGCACAATGGATGAAAGCCGACTACGTACAAGAACCCGGTGGTCGCTATGAAGCCCAGCTTAATAGTGATATGAAAGTGATGCAGAACATTGCTCCCGTAGCGATAACCAAAAAGGCATTGGGCAGGTATATTTTGGATTTTGGGCAGAATTTCTCCGGTTGGGTAAAGATGCGGGTGAAAGGTACAGCTGGCACGGCCATTCGGTTGCGCTTCGCCGAGTCGCTCAGTGATGGGGAGCTCTTTACCGCGAATCTTCGCGATGCCAAAGCAACCGATCAGTATATATTGAAAGGAGGTGACCAAGAGGAATGGGAACCGCGTTTTACGTACCATGGATTCCGATATGTGGAAGTGGACGGCTATCCTGGAGATCTACAAAAGCAAGATTTTTTAGGCCGTTTTGTGTATGATGAAATGACCAGTGTTGGTACTTTCCATTCCTCTAACGAACTATTGAACCAAATTCACCAAAATGCATGGTGGGGCATTGCATCCAATTATAAGGGTATTCCAGTAGATTGCCCGCAGCGCAATGAACGGCAGCCTTGGCTTGGCGATCGCCCGACGAGTGCCTACGGGGAAAGCTTCCTTTTTGATAATACGCTGCTGTACGAGAAATGGTTGGAGGACATCCGCTTGTCGCAAAAGGAAGATGGAGCGATCCCGGATGTAGCACCGGCGTTCTGGCGCTATTACAGCGATAATATCAGTTGGCCCGGCACATACCTCTTTGTTGCCGATATGCTATACCAGCAGAACGGAGATGTTCGCGTTTTGGAAAAACATTATCCAGCGATGAAGAAATGGATGGCCTACATGCGTTTGCGGTACACCGACAAGGATGGTATCCTTACCAAGGATAGCTATGGCGATTGGTGCTTTCCACCGGCCAGCATCGAAGAGGGGCGTGGTAAAATTGCTGATAAGAAATATCCCAGTGCCTTGATATCCTCGGCTTTCTATTATCATCTGTTGCATATCATGGAGCGGTTTAGTGTCTCAACAAATAACGCGCAAGACAGCCTCGGCTATGCTGCGCAGGCTATGCAGTTGAAGAAAGATTTCAATGAGCGGTTTTACCATGCCGCTGGATATTATGGCAGCAACAGTTTGACCGATAATCTCTTGGCGATGTATTTTCAGCTTGTAGAAGAAGAAAACAAGGATAGGCTTGCGGCACGCATCGTGGAGATTATAACGCAGGAAAATAAAGGACATCTCAGTACCGGCGTAGTCGGGACGCAGTGGATCATGCGTACGCTCACCGAAATGGGCAGGGCAGATCTAGCCTATACCTTGGCAACAAAAAAAACATACCCCTCTTGGGGATACATGATCGATAACGGAGCGACCACCATTTGGGAGCTTTGGAACGGAAATACCGCACATCCTAAGATGAATTCGCAGAACCACGTGATGATGTTGGGCGATCTGTTGATATGGTATTACGAAAACCTTGCCGGTATCAAAACCGAGACCGACGCTTTTGAAACCATTAAAATGGATCCGAGTTTCGTGTCGGGGCTTAGACATGTTGATGCAAGCTATCAAAGCTTACGCGGAGAGATCTGCTCCCAGTGGACAGTGGATAAAAGAGAAATATTATGGAAGATCCGTATACCGGCAAATAGCAAGGCTCGGGTGTTTATCCCGGCTTCGGCTCCCGCGGCAATTACCGAAGGCGGAAAGAAGCTTGGCAAAATCGAAGGTGTTAGATATGTGGAAATCCAGAAAGATAAGGTATTGCTTGAGGTAGGATCGGGCGAATATGAATTTAAGATAAAACGATAGAAATAGATGATGATATTCTATAAACGGATAACGACTATGTTTCTGCTGCTTGTGGCTTTCATGGCTGCGGCGCAGGAGAATGCGCTGTACAAATGGCGAAATGGGATTGTAAAAGATGAATTTATCTATGATAAAGCGCCTTTTCCTTCTTGCCACTCCGCTACGTTGGCAGAGACGAAGAACGGGCTAGTGTACGCTTTTTTTGGCGGCACGCGCGAGCGGCATCCCGATGTAGAAATCTATATTTGCCGATTCGAAAATGGCGCTTGGACGCCTCCGGTTTCTGCCGCCGACGGTGTACAGGAAGATGGCAGTAGGTTGCCTACCTGGAATCCGGTGCTCTATCAAGTACCCGGAGGCGAGCTTCTGCTGTTTTATAAAATTGGGCCTAAGCCTTCCGAATGGTGGGGGATGCTCAAGCGTTCGCACGATGGAGGCAAAAGCTGGTCTGCCGCAGAAAAGCTTCCCGATGGGTACATTGGCCCTGTCAAGAATAAGCCTATTTTGCTAGCGAATGGTAATTTAATAGCGCCGACCAGCACCGAAGGAAATGGCTGGAATATCCATTTCGAAATTAGCCCCGACTTTGGGAAAACATGGCGAAAGGTAGGGCCGGTAGCACGTAGCGATGACAACCTGAACGCCATACAACCAAGCATCTTAGATCATGGCAACGGTACCTTGCAAATACTGGCTCGCAGCCGTAACTGGGCTCTTGTTGAATCGTGGTCGATAGACAACGGAGAAACCTGGTCGCCGCTAAAGAAAAGCGATCTCCCGAATAACAACTCGGGTACGGATGCTGTCACCGCGAAAAATGGAATGCATGTACTGGTATACAACCACGTATTGCCCCCGAAAGATAACCCAAAGGGAGCACGCACACCACTGAATGTCGCGGTATCGAAAGACGGTAAACATTGGGATGCTGTATTGATCCTGGAAGATTCGCCGATCAGTCAATATTCCTATCCTGCAGTTATCCAGACGCAGGACGGCATGCTTCACTTTGTCTATACCTGGAGAAGGCAAAAGATGAAACACGTGGTGGTAGATCCCACAAAACTAAAGCGAAGAAAGATAAAAAATGGTATTTGGCCAAAAGTGAAGGGCTACACCTTGCCCCGCTTGGAAAGCTACAAAGCCGAAGAAGAATAATAAAACGAAAACTAAACAATGTCATCAGCGCGTATGTTAAAGATAAATTTTCCGGGTAAGCTCGTTTTTGGAAATGGAGTGCTTACTCAGCTTGCAGAAGATATTGTTGCACAAGGCTGTCGAACAGTCCTTATTATGACGATCAAACCTCTGCTTGGAGCGCTGAGGGATTTTTTTGTCCATTTGGAGGGTGAAGGTGTCAGGCTGCTCGTTGATACAGCAATCGAGCAGGAACCGTCATTCGCTGATTTTAAAACTATTTTGGAGCAGTATAGAACCGCGCAGCCTGATACCGTTATCGGCATCGGTGGCGGGAGCGTTCTGGATGTCGCCAAACTGGTTGCAGCGCAACTCAACAACAACCAATCGCTGGAAGAAATTGTGGGCAATGGTTTGCTGCACGGAAGATCGATTCGGTTAATCTGTGCCCCAAGTACTGCAGGAACAGGAAGTGAGGTTTCTCCAAACGCCATTTTGGTGGATGATGATAATCAGAAGAAAGGCATTATCAGCCCATTTTTGGTGCCTGATGCGGTGTATGTCGATCCCTTGTTGACGCTCGGTGTGCCGCCTGCCATCACAGCGGCAACGGGCCTTGATGCGTTAACACACTGCCTAGAGGCCTATACCAATAAGTTCTCGCAGCCATTTATTGACATGTATGCTATCGAAGGGATGCGCCTTATCTCGGCTAATTTGGTCGAGGCGGTGAAAAACGGAGAAAATGAGCAGGCACGCAGCGAAGTGGCCATGGGAAGTATGTTGGGCGGCTTTTGCTTAGGGCCTGTTAACACGGCTGCCGTACATGCATTATCTTACCCTTTAGGAAGCCTGTTTCACTTGCCGCATGGGCTTTCCAATGCGCTTTTATTGCCTTACATCATGGAGTTTAACTACACGGCAGCACCAAAGAAATATGCTGAGGTTGCTATCGCACTGGGCTGCTCTCGGCAGGATAGCGATGAAGAAACGGCGAGGGGCGGTATTGCTAAGGCGCGGGAGCTTATCCGGGACTGTGGTATTCCTGCTCGCCTGCGCGATGTCAATATCCCTCGAGAAGCTATTCCACAGATGGCCGAAGATGCCTTGAAAATAACTAGACTACTAATTAATAATCCCAGAGAGGTAACTCTTCAGGATGCTATAACCCTATACCATGCGGCCTATTAACATGAAAGAAGAATTGAAAAGCAAAGAAACGATCGTTCCGGTCGTTGCGCCCTTGAGAGAAGACCTTAGTCTGGATCAAGATGCCGTGGCGCGTATATTTAGTTATCTGTATGCCAATGGCGCCATCCCATTTATTTTGGGGACAACAGGCGAATCGGCTTCCCTATCCAGCGCATTTAGGGAGGAATACCTGCAGGTAGCGGTGGCCAATAAGCCGGTGGAGAAAAAGCTTTACGTTGGTATATCATCCAATATCTTGGACGATTCGATTGCTTTTGCAACCTTGGCCAATAGTTTGGGTGTGGAAGACGTTGCGGCAACCTTGCCCACCTATTATAAACTTTCTGAGGCGCAAATGGAAAAATACTTCCTCGATTTGGCCGAAGCCATTCCAAATAACCTCATCGTATATAATATCCCCGCCACTACCCATATGTCTATTCCGCTGGATCTGCTGGATCGATTGAGTTATCATCCTAAGATCGTCGCCGTAAAGGACTCGGAACGTAGTATGGATCGTTTGGATCAATCGCTTCTTCTTTGGAAAGATAGAACCGATTTCAAACATTATATGGGATGGGCAGGAGCCTGTGCCTATGCCTTGTTGCATGGGAGTGACGGGATCATTCCGAGCTCGGGAAACTTTGCTCCGTCCATTTATGCTGAGATGTGTAGCGCAGTCGACAATCAGGACACCGAGCGCGTTGGCCGTCTGCAAAAACAATCGGATGAGCTTGGTGCTTTGTACCAAAGTAATAAATCGCTGGGTGAATCGCTATGGGCATTAAAGGTGCTGATGAAGCAATTGGGGCTTTGTGAACCTTTTATGATGCCGCCTTTATATGCTCTGGGGCAGCAAGAAGAGGAGGCGCTCATCCATGCCTTTCAAGTGCTGATAACAAAGGAGAATATTAAACTAAACTTCGTGAATCATGTATAAACCTATCGTCGGTATTACCATGGGCGATCCGGCCAGTATAGGCCCTGAAATCGCGCTAAAGGCTTTGTTGGACACTCGTGTGCAAGATATTTGCCGACCTATTTTGGTGGGCGATGCAGCGGTATTTGAACAGATAGCGGCACAACTGCAAATACCATTGGCTATCCATCGGATCGATAAAGTCGCTGATGCTCAATTTGCTAGCGGCGCATCCGATGTGTTTGATCTTAAAAATACAGACCTGTCTAAAGTGACCTTCGGCGAGATTTCCGCAGAAGCCGGCGCAGCTTCCTTTGAGTCGGTGACCAAAGTAATCGAACTGGCACTGGCGGGCAGCATCGACGCGACCGTAACCGGTCCGATCAATAAGAAATCCATCAACGAAGCGGGGCATCATTTTGCGGGGCACACCGAAATCTACGCGCACTATACCAGCACCAAGAAATATGCCATGTTGCTGGTCGAAGACAACATGAAGGTGATCCATGTATCCACCCATGTATCCTTGCGGCAAGCCTGTGATCTGGTGAAGAAAGAGCGTATCCTAGAGGTCGTTGATCTGCTTCAGCAAGGCTTGATCAGCTTGGGCGAAAGCAACCTCAAGATCGGTATTGCCGGTTTAAACCCACATGCCGGGGACTCGGGACTGTTTGGCACCGAAGATGACGAAGAAATCTTGCCAGCAGTGCTCGAAGCCCGGGATCGGGGTTTTGATGTCGATGGGCCCGTGCCAGCGGATACGCTTTTTTCCAAGGCAGCTACCGGCCACTATGGCGGTATTGTGGCGATGTACCATGACCAAGGACACATCCCCTTTAAGCTGACAGGCTTTAAATGGAATGCCGAGAAAAAGCAGATGGATAGCGTCAAAGGGGTAAACATCACGATGGGGCTACCTATTATCCGAACTTCGGTCGATCACGGAACCGCCTTTGAAATTGCAGGCAAAGGTGTGGCCAGCCCAGATGCGATGGTTTTAGCGATTGAATCAGCCGTGCAATTGGCGTTGAACAAATCATAAAAATGGGAATAGGATCAATATTGGTTATTGCAGATGATCTGACTGGAGCCGCCGAAATTGCAGGCATCGCCCTGCGCTACGGTCTTTCCAGCCAAATTGTACATCAACTCGTACATCCCGCTACGGCAGATGTTCTAGTGCTCAACAGCAATTCCAGATCCTTGAAGATCGACGAGGCCCTTGCTCACTTGGCACGTTTGTTCCCGATCGAAAACACGCAACAGTGGGATTGGGTATACCTCAAATTTGATTCCGCGCTGCGGGGGCATATCAAGCAAGAGCTGTCCTTTTTCCACAAGCATTTTCAGGCAGCATATCAATTCTTTTGTCCGGTCAATTTACACTTGGATCGGGTCGTGCATGGCGATCAATATTGGGTTGCTGGCAAACCTATTGCCCAGACCGCTTTTGCGCAAGATCCGGAGTTTCCAGTGCATTCCAGTCAACTGCTGGATGTGGTTGGGAGAGATCACTGGACGATCTTGCCAGCAGCCGCGGCTTGGACACCGACGATTAAACGTGCTGTACCTGCCGTTGCCAGCTGGGAAGAGCTGCACGAATGGGCATCACATATACCTCAAAAGGCATTATGCGCTGGGGCGGCAGCCTTTTTTGAGGCCTTATTGCGGCAGCGTAATACCGGCGCATCGATAGCGTCAGAACCTGCGTTTGCACGTCAAAAACCGATGCTGTATGTCTGCGGCTCCAATCATGAGCAAAGTGTTACACGAATAAGCAAACTAGCGACCGAAAATATAATATATTGGGAGCAACGTGGAGGCGAAAGGGAAGTCGCCGAAAAACTACGTACGCTATTAAAAAGGAATCAAGTCGCTGTCTTTGCCGTAGGGCTTGGCGTTACCGAGCCAGCTCAGGTAATCCGCAATAGTATGGCTCTCTCCGTAGGTATGTTGCGAGGGGATTTTATGCCCAAAGAGCTCATTCTTGAAGGAGGAGCAACCGCGAATGCTGTGCTGGAAGCACTACAAATTAACGTTCTTCTGCCCTTAAAGGAATATGCCCCCGGACTGATCCGTAGCCACGTTCCCCATCGGGAACTGGCGATTACGATGAAGCCGGGCAGCTATCCTTGGACGGAGGAATTATGGGCTTTTGGCCCAACAACGTAAACCGAATGAATGATGAATAAACCTATTTTAAGTGTTTTTGATTATGGTATTATTGTGGCAGTCTTGCTGGTCACCCTGTATTTCGGGCTTAGATATGCAAAAAATCAAAAATCTACCGAAGCTTACTTTTCAGCAAAAGGACGGGTGCCGTCTTGGGCAATCGGCATGTCGCTCTTAGCGACACTGATCAGTAGTGTTACCTTCTTGGGGTATCCTGCAGAGGGCTATGCGCACAATTGGATACTTTTGGTGCAAGGTCTTATGGTACCAATTGTCCTATTGGGGACGGTGTGGTTTATTGTGCCGCTTTACCGCAAGGTTATAGGATTGAGCACCTATGAATATTTTGAAAAGCGTTTTGGAAATTTCTCTCGGTATTACAGCTCGATAGCATTCGTGCTAAGGCAATTTTCGGGTATGGGCACGGTACTTTACCTGCTTGCGGTGGCCTTGTCCAGCATGACCGAAATAAATACCTATTGGATTATCATCGTTGTCGGATTGATTATCGTGACGGTCAATCTTTTGGGAGGAATTGAAGCTGTGATATGGCTCGACGTATTTCAGGGTTTTATGCTGTTCGCCAGTGGTATTCTCTGCCTTTTAGTCATTATTTTCTCGGTGCAGGGCGGTTTGCCGGAAGTATGGCGTGTGGCCTCCGAAAACGGTCGAACCGGATTTGGCCCATATGATCTCGATTTTACGAGGCTTACCTTCGTGGTGATGGCCATTAACGGGATGTTCTACGCCATACAGAAGTATGGAACAGACCAAACCGTGATTCAGCGTTATCTCACCGCTCGGTCGGATAAATCAGCTATTCGGGCCTCCTTGATGGGTATTTTGCTAACTGTACCAGTTTGGTCGCTTTTTATGTTTATTGGTACAGCGCTCTTCGTCTATTACCGGCAGCAACCACTTCCCGAAGGAATCGGCCCCAACAGTGTTTTTCCATACTTTATTATGAGTCAGCTGCCTGTTGGTGTGGTGGGCTTTATTTTGGCGGCTATGGTGTCCGCGGCCATCTGTAGCTTAAGTGCCGACTTAAATTCACTGGCTGCCGTGGGCATTGAAGATTATTATAAAAAATTACGCCCTAATCGCGTAGACAACGAATATCTGAAAGCGAGCCGTTCGATGGTAGCCCTGGCTGGATTGATTTCAATGGGTATTGGATTTATTTATGTGGAGTTGGGCAGCGAAAGTATCTTGGGCATCATCTTCACGTTGTACGCTATCTTTTCGGGAGGGATTGTCGGGATCTTCTTGCTCGGTGTGTTTTCTACACGTGCAAATGCGCAGGGCGTTAATATCGCGATTTTTGTCTGCATCCTCTTTACAGCGTATGCCTTCTTGACCAGTACCGAGATCGAAATCGGCGGGCAGAAAATGATCTTGCTTGATCTAGGCAGCTTCAACTTCACGCACAACAAATTGATGTTGGGTGTTTATAGCCATCTCATCGTGATTTTCATCGGCTACTTTGCCAGCCTATTTTATCCAAAGCCCGATCTAGACCCCAACCTGTACTTTCACGGTTGGCGGGCAAACCGCAAATTAGCCAAGAAAGGAGGCATAGACCATGTTTAGAACGTTTTTCATAGTCACAATATTAAGTGTTTTGTTTATGCAAAGCAGGGCGCAGAGCTCGGACGACCAATACCGCAAACCACTAAAAGAAGTGTTGGGATTGCTCGAGCAGCATTATGGTGTTACGATTAAATACCAGGAAGAGCAGGTTGCAGGTAAATACCTAAACTATGCCCGCTGGCGTTTTCGCCCTGATGTGGATGAAACCTTAAAAAATGTATTAGCCCCGCTCGATCTGAAGGTCAATAAGGAAGGCGAGAAGAAATATAAACTCAAAGAATACGAATACTACCGTTGGGAGGTGAAAGACGGCTGGGATTATTTAGACCAACTGGCAGCACAATATCACGATAGGGCAAGCTGGGAGAAAAGGAAAGCGGCCATTCGCCCAGATTTGTTTACGGCTCTAAAACTGTCGCCATTGCCGGCATCGCCGGGTTCGAAGGCTATTTTGTCCAAAAAGAGGGAATTTACGGGTTATACGGTTCAGAATTTTGCACTGGAAATTCTTCCCGGTGTTTACGTCAATGGCTCCATCTACCGGCCATTAAAGCCAAAGAAGAGTAGCGCGCTTGTTTTAAGTCCAGACGGACATTGGGCCGATCATCGCTATCGCAAGGATGCGCAGGTTCGCTGTGCTATGCTGGCTAAATTGGGCGCAGTAGCGGTCAGCTATGACCTTTTCGCTTGGGGCGAATCGCTCTTGCAATTTAAAGCTGACGACCACCGGCGAAGTTTATCGATCACCGTGCAGACGCTTGGCGCGATTCGCATATTGGATTATATGTTGGCGGGTCAGGGAATAGATAGCCAACGGGTGGCTATCTGCGGCGGTTCGGGCGGCGGAAGCCATACGGTCTTGATGACTGCATTAGACGATAGAATTACCTTGAGTATCCCTGTCGTTTCCCTCTCTTCTTATTTCTATGGTGGCTGTCCTTGTGAAAGTGGCCTTCCCATACATGCTAGTGCAGGTGGTACCAACAATGTGGAATTGGCGGCCATGGCTGCTCCGCGTCCGCAGTTGGTGATATCGGACGGGAAAGATTGGACAGCGCACATGCCCGAGCATGATTTCGGCTACCTGCAGACTATATACGGCTATTACGGGAAAGCGGCTGATGTGGCCAACGTACACTTGCCCGATGAAGGTCATGATTTCGGCTACTCCAAGCGGAAGCCGGTCTATGACTTTGTCGCGCGTTACTTCCAATTGAACTCGGAAGCTTTGAAAAATCAAAACGGTGAGTATGATGAATCAACCGTCACGATAGAAAATAAAGAAACACTTTATAGCTTTGGGGCTCAAGGTGAAAAGCTGCCTTCAAATGCCGTGCACGGCTACGAAGAACTGGAGAAACTGTTTAAAAGCAAATAGCATATGGATAGTAGTAGAAGACGTTTTATACAGCAGAATTTATGGATTGGTGGAGGCGTATTGTTCTCGACGAATCTATGGGCAAAGCAAGCTCTCAAACAACGCTACAAAATAGCGGTAATTGATCTCATGATTTTGAAACGGCAAAAACTTAGTGCCTTTGCGTTAAGCAGAGAAATAGGTGCCGATGGCTTGGAGGTCGATATGGGCGGGCTAGGCAATCGCGACACGTTTGAAAGCAAGCTGTCTGATCCGGCCACCCGTGAAGAATTTTTAAATAAATCCAAAGAAACAGGCGTAGAGATCTGCTCCTTGGCCATGACGGGGTTCTATGCGCAGTCCTTTGCCACGCGGCCTACTTATAAGCAAATGGTCGGCGATTGTTTGACAACCTGTCAGCAAATGGGCGTGAAGGTCGCCTTTCTGCCACTGGGTGTGCAAGGAGATTTGCGTCAACACCCCGAGTTACGTCCAGCGATTGTAGAGCGGTTGAAGGTTGTGGGCGAGATGGCCAAAAAGGCCGGTGTGATTGTCGGGATCGAAACGGCGCTCGATGCGCAGGGTGAGGTTGCGCTGCTGAAAGATATCGGCTCGAAGCATATCCAAATCTACTTCAACTTTTCCAACCCCTTAAAGGAAGGTCGTGATTTGATCAGTGAATTGAAAATTTTGGGTAGAAAGCGCATCTGCCAAATTCATTGCACCGATGAAGATGGTGTATGGTTGGAAAATAACAAGCGCTTGAATATGCCGCAGGTAAAACAAACTTTGGATAAGATGGGTTGGAAAGGCTGGCTGGTCATCGAACGTTCGCGGGATGCCAGTCTATCGCCCCGGATGGTAAAAGAAAATTTTGGCGCGAATACGCGTTACATGAAACGTATTTTTCAATGAGGATAGTTCAGGCTATAGGTTTCTTGCTATTGCTAGCGCTATTATACGGGTGTAAATCAGTTCCTTTGGAAAGGCAACTGGATAGTAGCCTGCGCAAAGCGGATCAGGTGGGGGCAGATCAGCTTCCTGTAGCCATTGAGCCGGTGCATTCGCCATTTTTTAAACACAGTTTTGCACGGCCGATATTTCCCGACCGACGAGATACCGTACTCGCGGGAGCCCAGGATATCCAACTGAAAATAGATCAGCTTGCAGCGATGGGGGGAGGTGTATTGGTACTCCAAATGGGACATCATCACTCCGGCCGAATCCAGTTAAAAAGTAATATTAATCTACATTTGGAGAAAGGTGCTATTTTGGAATTTAAATCAGAAATAGCAGATTTCCTGCCCGTGGTCTTTACGCGCAACGAAGGGGTGGAGCTGTATAGTTTGGGCGCTTGTATTTACGCGAATGGCGCTAAAAATATTGCGATTACCGGAAGCGGAAAACTGATAGGACCTGGAGCAGGAACGATGCGCGAGAAAACGATGACACATGATGTCATCGAAAATATTGTAGATAGCAAAACGCCGGTCGAAAATCGGATTTACGATGGTAAGACGGCAGACTTTATCTTTCCGCCGGCCTTGATCGCCCCGATAAACTGTCAAGATGTATGGATCGAAGGACTGCATTTGGAGCGTTCTGCATTTTGGAATGTGGTGCCTACTTATTGTGAGCGTGTGGTGATTCGCGGCTTGACGATACAATCGGTAGGTATACAGCGGGGCGACGGTATCGATATCGAGTCGTCCAAAAATGTGTTAGTAGAATACTGTACACTTCATACGGGGGATGACTGCATCGCGATAAAAGCTGGTCGGGGTTACGACGGGTTGCGCGTAAACCGACCGTCGGAGAATATTGTCGTGCGCTATTGTCTTTCCGCAGAGGGACATGGCGGTTTCACCATCGGCAGCGAAACAGCAGGGATGGTCAAGCAGGTTTACGTACACGATTGTGTGTTTACTGGCACGGATGTGGGCATTCGTTTTAAAACGCGAAGACCGCGTGGGGGCGGCGGTGAAAAAATCCGCTTCGAAAATATCCGGATGGATGTGCAGCACTCGGCCCTGCGCTGGGATATGCTAGGGCAAGCCTTGCATGTGGGGCAACAGGCGAGCCGGGATTTCAAGGTCGAGAAAAATGCATTGACACCCCGTTTCTCTACCATCGAACTGAAAAATATATACATCGGATCATCCAGCGACTGCATCAAAGTCGAGGGTATCCCGGAGTCTCCCCTCGAGCACGTTCGCTTCGAACGCATCTTTGGCCGGGGAACACGCTATCTTTCCCTGAAAGATGCGCAAAACATGCTCATCAACGACAGCGAATTTATTTGTGAGATGCCGGAGGTGGATAGCTTAGGCGTTGCTGAACTCAAACAAAAAAATGTAACCGTAGTAAACCCTAAATAAGCGCATGAAAACGAATCGAAAATTTGCGAGAGAGGACATCCTGCGGAGTAAAAAAATTATTGTCTTTATGACACTATTTAATGTGCTGTTGCTGCACGCCTACGCCGCTAGTACTAAACTAACTGTGCATAAGGTCTTGATAGCCGGAAGAGAAAACCCGCTGGGAATCAATACCCTTGCGCCCTCTTTTAGTTGGCAGCTCTTAAGCGATGGCCACGATGTACAACAGCAAGCCTACAAAATAGAAGTCAGTAGACAGCGTCATATCGCTGGGGGGAGTAAGCTGCTGTGGGATTCCGGATGGATTACCTCAGCGCAATCCCTGCATATACCCTATGCAGGAGCTGCATTGGCCGCAGGTAGTACCTATTACGTTCGTCTGCATGTGCAAGACAACCAAGGGAATACTGCGGTTAGTGCGATCCAATCTTTTCACACGGGATTGTTGCAGCCTTCGGATTGGGGTACAGCAAAATGGATTGCTAAGGAAATTTTGCCTGATTCGCTGATCAATCCACTGCCGCTCAGCTCCAGTAAACTGCGTATCGATAAGACCTACGACCTGCCCGTTTTTCGGAAAAATGTGCGCCTCAACCGTAAAGTAACATTTTCCATGGCCTACATCTCCGGACTAGGCCATTATGAGCTGTTGCTGAACGACAAACCAGTGGATGATGCCCTGCTGCAACCCGGATGGACGAAATATGACAAAGAAGCTTACTACGTGGTGTATGACCTTACCCCGCAATGGAAAAAAGGGAAGAATACCTTGGCTGTATTGCTGGGCAATGGCTTTTACTATATTCCACCGATCAAGGGGCGCTTTCAGAAACATAAAGTAGCCTTCGGCCTGCCAAAACTGAAAATCAAAATTGTCAATACCTATGACGATGGCCAGCAAGAAACCATTGTGAGCGACGAAAGCTGGAAAGTAGCGTCTTCGCCAATAACATTTTCCAGCATGTATGGCGGTGAAGATTACGATGCATCGAAATTGCCTGCTTCTTGGAGCCAGCCGAATTTTGATGATAGAAAATGGAACAATGCCCTGCTCGTGGATGGACCAGCACTTACGGCACAGGAAACGGATCCGGTCCGCGTAATGCAGGAATTTACTGGCCAGAAGTTACAAAGTAGATCCGACGAACGAAGTGAGGTTTATGATTTTGGCCAAAATGCCGCTGGAATTATCTCCTTAAAAATGAAAGGTAAGCCCGGAGATACCGTTAGGGTTTATCCCGCCGAGTTGTTAAACGAAAACGGCCTACCCAACCAAAAACATTCGGGCAGCCCCTATTACTTCCAATATATCTTTGGTGCAGAGGGCGAAGTGACCTGGCATCCGCGTTTTACCTATTACGGCTTTCGCTACGCACAAGTGCAAAAACGATCGAAAGCGCCAAATAGCCTCCAAATTCTAGACGTCAAGGCACGGCATATTCGGAATAGCGCTCGGCAGATCGGGACTTTCCACAGTTCCGATAGCTTATTCAACGAAATTCATCGGTTGATTGATTGGGCCATTAAGAGCAACATGATGAGTGTGTTTACCGACTGCCCACATCGCGAAAAATTAGGCTGGCTGGAACAGTTGCACCTCATGGGGCCATCGGTGCAGTACAACTATGACGTGGCACGTCTGTTCAAGAAGTCGCTGCGTGACATGCGATTCTCGCAGACCGAGGATGGCTTGGTACCTGAAATTGCGCCGGAATATGTACAGTTTGACTGGGGAGGCGACATGTTTCGGGACTCGCCCGAATGGGGATCGAGTGCAGTACTGCTTGCTTGGTATGCCTACCAATGGTATGGCGATAAGACCTTCCTTACGGAAAATTACCCCATGATGAAGCGCTACATCACGTACCTACAATCCAAAGCCAAGGGAAACATCCTCTATCAAGGTTTAGGCGACTGGTATGACCTTGGACCAGAAAGGCCGGGAGTGTCTCAGTTGACGCCTGCGGGAATTACGGCCACGGCCATATACTACGATGATTTAAAGGTTTTGGCAAACATCGCGACAATAGTGGGCGATGAGGAAGGTAAGTTGCTGTACGATTCGTTGAAAACCAAGGTGTATGACGCTTTTCAGCAAGCTTTCTTCCATGCCGATTCAGCAAGCTATGGCTCTGGCAGCCAGACCTCCTTGGCCATGCCCTTATACAGCGGCTTGGTCGATAGCAATCAGATTATGTCGGTTTTTGAGAACCTCGTTGCCGATATCGCGAAGCGGGATACGGCTTTTACCGCGGGTGATATTGGTCACCGCTATCTGCTTCAGGTACTTCAGCAGCAGCAGCGCGACGACCTGATTTTCGCGATGCACCGTGATGATAGCCGGCCGGGCTATGGTTACCAAATACGCAAGGGAGCTACTGCACTCACTGAATCTTGGGCCGCGCTGCCCAATGTCTCCAACAACCATTTTATGCTGGGGCACCTCATGGAATGGTTTCATGCCGGCTTGGGCGGACTGAGGCAAGAGCCAACTTCAATTGCTTACAGGCATATACGCATAGCACCACGCCTACTGGATCGCATAGCACAATGCCACTTAGATTTCGAAAGCCCATATGGAAAGATTTCGGTACATCGAAACGGCAATGATTATCAGCTGGCCATTCCGGTGAACAGCTTTTGTACGCTCTTATTGCCAGCCGATGTCGCATACAGCGTCAACGGATCGGCCATCGAAAAGTTTAAGACGAAGAGTACGCCAAAAGGGCTGGAACTTAGCTTGGGATCTGGCGTCTATCAGGTCACCAGCACAGCACTTTATACCCACAAAGAAGTTAAAAGAAAATAAGATGAAGAGCACACTAATACTCCTTGGCTTGTTGGCTGTCGCTCGGTTGTCGAGCGCGCAAAAGACCATCGTGTCGCAGGAAGAGATGCAGGCCATCTATCAAGAAGTAAAGACTCCCCATAAATACGGACTTGTCTTGACACCCGATAAGAAGACAGATCTTATGGACTGCCCCAGTATTTACAAAGACGGTAAAACATGGTATATGACCTACATCGTGTTTGACGGGCAGGGGTATGAAACCTGGTTGGCCGAAAGTAGCGATCTATTGACTTGGAAAATCCTGGGAAAGCAAATGTCAAAGCAAGATGATGGAAAATGGGATGCAAAGCAACGGGCGGGTTACAATGCCCTGATCGATACCCAGTGGGGCGGAAGCTACAAGCTTCACCGATTCAACAGAAAATATTGGATGTCCTATTTCGGCGGTTCAACAGCTGGCTACGAGCCTGAACCCTTGTCCATAGGCATGGCCTTCAATACCAAAAAGCCTACCAAACCGATGGAATGGCAACGGCTGAACGAACCTGTATTAGGAGATACTGATACCGATGTGCGCTGGTGGGAAAATAGGCATAAGCTATTTAAAAGCTATGTCATCGAAGATACGGAACGGAATACCGGCCATCGCTTTATCATGTATTACAATGCGGTTGGCGATTCTCTGGCGAATAACAAGCCTACCCGCTGGTATGAACGTATCGGGATGGCTGTTTCGGACGATATGATCAACTGGTCACGTTATGGCAAAGATCCGGTGGTGCACCATCCGGTGGGGATTACGGGAGACCCGATGATTCAGAAAATCAACGATACTTGGGTGATGTTCTATTTTGGTGCGTTTTGGAAGGATCGAAACGGTGCGTTCAACCGCTTTGCGGCATCGAAAGACTTAATTCACTGGACCGATTGGGAAGGAGAAAACCTCGTGGAATCTTCCGAAAGCTTCGATAAGCAGTATGCCCATAAATCTTTTGTGCTGAAGCATGAAAGTACTGTTTACCACTATTACTGTGCGGTGGATAGCGCAGGAAACCGCGGTATAGCCCTCGCTACGTCCAAGGATTTAGGCAAGAGCAAGCTGCAATTCAAGAACTAGGTTTAGCAATAGATAATATGATCATGACTCGAATTTTATATATTTTTCTTTTCTTTTTGCTGTCGACAGCATCTTTTGGGCAAAACCAGCGGCAGATAAGCTTTAATGAGGGCTGGACTTTCAGCCTTGCCGATGAATTGCAGTTTCGCCGCGAGGCCTACAACGATAGCAAATGGGAGCAGGTGAGCCTTCCGCACGATTGGAGTATTCTTTCCGATTTTGGGTCGCAATTTCCGGCTGGCAATGCTGGGGGCGCATTGCCCGGTGGCGTGGGCTGGTACCGTAAAAGCTTTCAAGTAGCGGCAAAAGACAAAGGACAACACATCACCATCCATTTTGGTGGCGCCTATCGCTATACCGAAGTGTGGATAAACGGACAATACCTAGGCAAGCACAGCAATGGTTACCTTTCGTTCTCCCATGATTTATCGCCCTATCTCTACTATGGCGGGAAGACGAACGTTATCGCTGTACGGGTAGACAATAGTCAACAGCCCAATTCACGCTGGTACTCGGGTTCTGGTATCTACCGTGATGTTTATTTACGTTATCAACAGCAAACCCATTTTTTGCCCGAAGAGACCTTTGTGAGCACGCCTACTGTTTCTACCAAAAAGGCAACAGTACGCGTACAGGCGCAGGTGCATAACCCGGGGAATAAAAAATTGCAGGTCGAGCTACGCCTACTGGATGCAACGGGAAAACCTGTGGCTACCGGTAAAGTAGACCTTCGAACGGACGAAATAGATCACACGTTGACGCTTGATAAGCCCCAATTATGGGATGTGGATTCGCCACAACTGTACAGTTTGCACATGCTACTGCGCGATATGCAGGGCAACGAGCTTAATGCGCAGACACAACCTGTCGGAATCCGCAGCATCGCTTTTGATGTAGAAAAAGGCTTTTACCTGAATGGAAAGCCGCTCAAGATCCTGGGCGTATGCCTGCACCACGACCTCGGCGCGCTCGGCGCAGCCTTTAATAAATCGGCGGCCAAGCGACAGCTGTTGACGATGAAAGAAATGGGAGTTAATGCCATCCGCACAGCGCATAATCCGCCAGCAACAGAAGTATTGGATCTGTGTGACGAACTAGGAATCTTGGTTTACAATGAAGCCTATGACATGTGGCAAAAAAGAAAGAATAAGTTTGATTACCACTTGGATTTTAAGGAGCACCATCTTACGGATCTCGCTGCTTTTGTGAAACGCGATCGTAATCATCCATCGGTGTTCATGTGGAGCATCGGAAACGAAATTCGGGAGCAGTTTGACAGCACGGGTACAGTGCTGACTAAGGAGATGGCCAACTTCGTTAGGGAGCTGGACAATACACGCCCAGTGACTGCGGCGCTAACAGAAACCAACTATGAAAAGAATTTTATTGCACAGGCCGAAGCGCTCGATGTACTGGGGTTCAACTACAAGTTTGAGGATTACGACAAACTGCCAAAAGAATTTAAAAACGTGCCCTTGATCGCGTCGGAAACGACATCGGGCCTACAAACACGTGGCGTATACGATGCATTGCACGACACGATTCAGTTTTGGCCGGCATCCAGCAAAGATAAATTTGTGACCAATGGCAAAGCCGATTTCACGGTCTCGGCCTATGACAATGTCGCCGCCTATTGGGGAACGTCTCATGAGCGCGCCTGGCTGGAAGTGAAGAAACGCGATTTCCTAGCAGGTATTTTCGTATGGACTGGATTTGACTATTTAGGAGAGCCGGTGCCTTATCCCTACCCAGCACGTAGTTCCTACTACGGCATCGTGGATCTAGCGGGTTTCCCAAAAGATGTGTATTACATGTACCAATCGGAATGGACAGATAAAGAAGTGCTGCACCTGCTACCCCATTGGAACTGGAAATCGGGCGATATAGTCGACGTATGGGCCTACTACAATAACGCCGATGAGGTGGAGCTTTTCCTGAATGGCAAAAGCCTAGGGAAATCATCTAAAACGGACGACCGTCTGCATGCTTTGTGGCGGGTGCCTTTTGCCGTTGGTGAAATTAAAGTTGTCAAGTATCGTGATGGACGGGCTGTACAAGAGGAGGTCAGGCGCACGGCAGGGGCAGCGGCTAAACTTCAAACACGCGTCATACATGAGGATTTCGAAACCGGCGATGCAAGAGATCTTTATTTTGTCGAGGTACAGCTTATCGACGACAAGGGGGAAGCTGTTGTGCACGAGGATATCGAAATTTCTTTCCACGGCAATGCAGGCGTTGATGTCTTAGGAACAGATAATGGTTTTCAGGCAGATTTGCACGGGCTCAGCAGCCCAACGCGGAAAACATTTAAAGGAAAAGCACTGGCTATTGTTCGCGTGAGGGACGCGGCAACCGCAAAAACATTGCTTGTCAAATCCAAGCTGGGGGAATTGGCGCTCTCTTTAGAAAAAAATAAATAAACAGAATTAGCTAATAATTATAAATCGAATTGGTATTATGTTGAAAAAAGTAAAACGGAAATCTGTTGGATTACCTCGGCCGACCTTGCGCCACTCCGGCGGATGGGGAGCTTGGGTACTGCTGTTAGGATTGCAGCCTGCCACCGTGGCCGCTGAACCTTTGACGACCGCACACTCGCTGATGACTATGCAACAGCAACAAGAGCTTACAGGCAAAGTGGTGGATGAAAATGGGCAGCCAATAGCCGGCGTAACGGTCTCTTTGGTTAATGCCGTGGTATCTGCTGCGACAGATGAACAAGGGATGTTCACCCTGCGGTTGACCAATGCACAAGGGCAACTATTGTTTTCTGCGGTGGGCTATAAAGAGCAGACAGTAGATGTGCAGATTGGCCAGAACTTGGATGTCGTGATGCGGCGAGACGATCAAGCATTGGACGAAGTCGTCGTGATCGGTTTTGGAACGGTGAAAAAAAGAGACCTAACCGGTTCAGTGACCTCCGTTAAACCGGAAGATATTGTCCGGTCGCCGGCATCGAATGCTTTGGAGTCCATACAGGGACAGGTTCCTGGATTGGATATCACCCGATCGTCGGGAAGTGCCACATCGGGCGTCAACCTCACTATCCGCGGAAAAAGGTCCTTGTCTAGCGCGCCTGGTGCAAACAGCCCGCTTGTGATTATCGATGGGATGCAAGGCGGAAATATCAGCGATATCCATCCACAAGATATTGCATCGATGGAGATATTAAAAGATGCTTCATCTACCGCTATATACGGTTCGCAAGGTGCGAATGGTGTGATCATCGTTACCACAAAGCGAGGCCGCGAGGGACGTCCTGTGGTAAATTACAATGCTTATGTGGGAGCTAATGGCTGGGCGCAGTATCCCGAAATGCGGACGGGCGACGATTACATTGCCTTACGCCGCGAAGCAGCAAAAACAGCTGGTCAGTGGAGTAGCCCCGCCGATGATCAAACCTTGTTTACCGTAGGAGAATGGGCTGCTTTACAGCAAAATCAATGGGTCAATTGGAAAGACCAAGTCTTCCACACAGGAATGGTACAAAACCATCAGCTCTCGATCAGCGGCGGCAATGCGAGCACCAAAGGACTGCTTTCCGGTGGATATTATCGCGAGCTAGGTTCTTTTAAGAATGACGCACTCGATAAGTTTAATCTACGACTCAATGTAGATCAGAATTTAGGGTCTATCGTCAAGGTGGGAACATCCTCGCAGATTACCCATTATGATGGAAACGAACGGGCGAACAATGTACTGTGGCGAGCGGCAACAAACGTGCCGCTGGGCGTACCCTACGATGAACAGGGCGCTGTTGTCCTCTGGCCTTTAGGTAGAGAGGGCAAGGTAAGCCCGTTGGCCGATGAAGCAGATGAATTTACAGCACAACACCGGATAGCCAATACCCATATCATAACCAACGGTTTTGCGGAAATTAAACCTTTCGCTGGCTTTTCTTTCCGGTCCAATCTCGGAGTTAATCTGTCATATAGCAAAAATAGGGATTTTGAAAGTGAAAGTTCTATCGACCGTGCAGGCGAATTTCCCAATTCCATTGCGAGCATCGAAAGTCAAGATCGAAGCTTTATCAACTGGGACAACATTATCAATTATAGTGTTGATTTGGGCAGACACGGAATCAATTTAACGGCACTTACCTCTTGGACGCAGTCAAAACTAAGTACTTCATACATGGAGGGAACGGGGCAGTTGGTTCCGCAACAGCTATGGCATAACATCGGCGCAAACGACAAGGATTCTTACGTGATTCGCTCGGGCTATATCCAAAGTCAAACGCTATCTTATGCCCTTCGAGCAAATTACTCCTACCAAGGACGTTATCTATTAACCGTTTCCAACCGATGGGATGGTGCCTCTCGACTGTCGAAGGAAAACAAATGGGCATCTTTCCCTTCCGTAGCTGCAGGCTGGCGGCTGAGTGATGAGCGTTGGTTTAACTGGAAACCGGTGAACGATTTGAAGATTCGGGCTACCTACGGGCAAACCGGAAATTCGGGCATCAGCGAATACGGAACGCAGTCGGGTGTAACCGGACATACCAACGCGGCTTTTCAAGATCAAGGATTTGTCTATTATGTCTACAATACCTTGATAGGTAATGAGGACCTTGGCTGGGAGCGCTCAGCATCGTGGAACATCGGTTTGGATGCACAGTTTTTCAATAGTCGGATCAATCTTACTGCCGATTTCTACGATACCAAGACAACCGATATTTTGTTGCCGCGTACGTTGCCGACATCAATGGGATCAGGAAACAATACTCCGTTTCAGATCTATCAAAATATTGGAAGCAGCAATAACCGCGGATTGGAGATTATCCTGAATACCAGGAACCTGACGGGCGCATTTCAATGGAGCACCGACTTTACCTTTGGTACAAATAGAGAGAAAATTGTGGATTTGATTGATGGACGCGATATCATTGGTACCCGCAGCCGGGAAACCGAAAGTTTGCTGATTGGCCGACCGCTGCAATCGTTTTACACCTTTAAGCGGCTGGGGGTCTGGCAAGCAGACGAAGCTGAAGAAGCCGCGCGCTATTTCAAAGATGCGGAGAAAACACAGCCTTTCAAACCGGGCGATATCAAGCTGGCAGATCTGAACGGCGACTTTGTGATCGATGATGTTAATGACGTAACTTATATCGGTACGACATCGCCACGTTGGACCTTAGGTTTCAATAATACCTTTTCCTATAAAAACTTCGACCTGAATGTATATGCGATTGCTCGTTGGGGCCAAATGATGGATTACGAATTATCAGGTGCTTTCGATCCGCAAGGCAGAGGAAATCAGGCGGCTTATCTCAACTATTGGACGCCCGAAAATCCCAGCAACGATTTTCCGCAACCCAGTATGACTAATTTCTACAACTACCTAGGGTATCAAACCTATAGCTATGTGGATGGATCGTATATAAAGCTGAAGACGGTAACCCTAGGTTATCGCGTACCCAAAGCTACGCTGGATAAGCTCAAGATGAATACCGTTCGTTTTTATTTAACAGGTAACAATCTGTTTTCTTGGGCGAAGAGCGATTTGGTGCAGAATTACGACGCAGAACGCGGGGGGTCGGCAAAAAGTCCGCTGTTGCGACAATTTGTTTTTGGTGTTAACCTAGATTTTTAAACGATGAAAAGTATTATAAAATATATAGTAGGACTGGGGTTGATCAATATGTTCAATGCCTGCAGTTTGGAAGAATATAATCCTGGAGGTACAACGGCCGATGTGGTTTTTTCTACAGAAGACGGTATCAACGCATTGGTCAACTCGGCCTATGTGTATTATGGTGCCCAATTTTATGGACGTGAAGATATGTTGATGCTAACTGAAGGCGGAACCGATCTTTGGATAAATATCGCCAATTCCGGATACGGTCGGCAGATGACGAAATACGACGGACTCAATTCGACGGTCGGTCAGATACGCAATACGTGGAACAGATTATATGAAATCGTTAACTACTGCAACGCGGGTTTGGAACGTATTGAAGCAATCCCTTTTGCGAATGAAGAAGAGAAGCGGTCTCGCTTGGGCGAGCTGTCTTTTTTGCGGGCATATGCCTATTGGCACCTTGTAGAGCAGTACGGTGCGGTGGATTTAAGGACGTCGGAAACAAAAACTGCGTTGCTAACGGCAGAACGATCACCTGAAGGGGCTTTTTACGATTTAATGTTGGCCGATTTGGATGTGGCGATTGCCAACCTACCCGTTACCCCTATCCCTGCCGCGGACATTGGGCGAGCAACCCTGAAGGCGGCCTACGGACTTAAAGCGCGTGTGGCGCTCACCCGCGTGGCCTATGAAACTTCGCAATCAGAAAAAGACCGATACTATGGCGTAGCTTCGGAAGCGGCGCAATATGTGATTGATAATCAGGCTGCTTTGCAGACGTCACTATACACGACACCCGAAGAAGTCTTTCGGCCGGCAAACAACAAAAACAATCGGGAGGCTTTGTTTACCATCACACATTCCACGGTAAACTCGCTGAATCCGCAACCGAACAATCCCAATAGGTTACATATCTGGTTCAAAGCTAAATATTCCGCGAAAGCGGGCATGGTACGTGACCTGGAATATGGTGCCGATCGCAACTCCAACTCGGGTGGTATGTGCTTTATGCCAACGCGCCATTTGTTGGAATTGTACAACGAAGATATCGATCGCCGTTACGAAGATTGGTTCCGTGAAAAATATTACCTCAATGTCAATCAATATAGTTGGACGGCCGATGATCTGGCCGCATTCGAAAAGCCGGCTAGCTTGGTTGGGTCTTCCTTGTCTCGGGGCGATCTAGCGCTGTGGTTTACTAAGAAAAAGGTGAATACCGAGAAGCGTAACCTGCCTTACGCTTTGGTGGATATCGATGATACCTACAATGGCGCTAGAGTGAGTAGCAATGCCCGCTTCAATGTCCATTTCCCGGCGCTGAAGAAATATGATGACCCCAACCTACCGGAAGCTGGCTCGCAGGTGGGCTCAAAGGATGTGATCGTCATGCGATTAGCCGAAATGTACCTGATCGCGGCGGAAGCGGAAGCGATGCGGTCGGGAGGCGATAAAGTCAAAGCGGCAGAGCTTGTTAATGTCTTGCGCCGGCGGGCATCACAACCGGGACGCGAAGTAGATATGTTGATCGCGCAGGATGATCTTAACCTCGATTTTATTTTGGAAGAAAGAGGCCGTGAGCTCTGCGGCGAACATATCCGTTGGTTTGATCTCAAACGAACCGGCAAGCTCTACAATTATGTGCAGCAGTATAACCCCGATATTACGTTGGTGCAACCTTATCATGTGAATAGGCCTATACCGCAACAATTTTTAGATGCAATCACAAATCCGGGAGAATTTGGACAGAATGATGGGTATTAAAACAAGGATGTTGTTAGCCGCATTGATCGGCATATTCGCCTTTTTCGAAAGCGTAAAGGCTGGCGATATCTTTGTCATGCCGCACGCACGCGAACAGGCAGATGGCAGTCAAGAGCATCCATTCGGAAGTGTTGAAGCCGCTTTGCGCGAGGCGCGCGAGTGGCGTAGGCTCAAGGATCCGCGCATAGCTGGCGGTATAACCATTTGGGTCAGCGACGGTTTGTATAGACCGTCGCAACCCATCTTGATCCGACCAGAAGATAGCGGTACGGCCGACAGCCCAACGCGGATCAAAGCGGCGGGCAAAAACGCGGTATTTTCGGGTGGCGTATCTGTCAATGGGTGGAAACCTGCAGACAAATTGCCTGGCGTGCCCGCGCAGCTAGCTAAAAAGCTGTTTGTCGTGGATGCGCCACGGTCGGGGGGGAGGCATTTTGCCTTTCGGCAGATGTGGGTAAACGATAAAAAGGCTGTGCGCGCAGAAAGCCATAACGACAGAGAACTACCGCGGATAGTAAATTGGGATTTTAATAGGGGGACAGCCACCATCCCCAATGTATTTCCGCAATTTAAGGTACAACCTGGCATGGAGTTTTTTATCCATCAGTGGTGGGCTATTGCCCAGTTACGCATTCAAGATGCGAAAGTCTTTCGCGACAGTATTGTTCTTTCGTTTCAAGAGCCAGAGCGGCAATTGCAGAATGAGCATCCTTGGCCAAAACCTTGGTTGTCCAAGGAACATGGCAATTCTGCGTTCCGTTTGGTCAATGCGCTACAGTTTTTAGATGAGCCCGGCGAATGGTTTCTAGACGAAGATAGCCATAAGCTGTACTACTATCCCCGGGAGGGCGAGGATATGCAGGCGGCAACGGTGGTCGTGCCATACTTGGAAACCCTTCTTCAGGTAAACGGTACTTTGGAACAGCCGGTTGCCCATGTCGAGATTGATGGTTTGCAATTTCAGCACAGCACTTGGCTTCGACCACATACACACGGGCATGTAGCTTTGCAGGCGGGTATGTATTTTGTCGATGCCTACAAGCTAAAAAAACCGGGTACAGCAGATAAAGCCGGCCTCGAAAATCAAGCTTGGTTAGGTCGGCCGGCGGCGGCCGTACTGCTCAAAAATACGCAACATACAAGCCTTGTGAATTGTGTATTTCAACATCTGGCAGCTACGGGTGTGGATTATCAGGAAGGGAACTTTCAAGATACGGTACAGGGCAATCTCTTTCAGGATATCGCGGGCTCGGGCCTCCTGCTTGGAACCTTCTCCGATCAAGAGATGGAAGCGCACTTGCCCTTGATTGCGAGCGATGAGCGACGGCTAACGGATGGTACCTACGTCGCCAATAATGTGGTGCAAGGGGTGGGCAACGAAGACTGGGGAACGGTGGGTATCGGCGCCGGGTTTGTGCGCAATGTACAGATTGTCCATAACGAATTGCTTGATCTACCCTACAGCGGCATCAGCCTTGGTTGGGGCTGGACACCGACGGTGAACAGCATGAAAAATAATCGCGTGCAACACAACCTCATCACGCGATATGGTCGTTTCATGTACGATGTGGCGGGCATCTACACTTTATCAGCGCAGCCCGGAACAAAGATTCAGTATAACGTGATCGACAGTATCTATGTCTCGCCCTATGCGCATATTCCTGATCATTGGTTTTACCTCTACACCGATGAGGGGTCAGCCTACATGACCGTGTCCGACAACTGGTTTCCTTCCAACAAAATCTTGCAAAACGCAAATGGCCCCAGTGTCGAATGGAAAAATAACGGCCCGCAGGTGGATCAGGAGTTGGTAAGCGATGCCGGTCTGCAACCAGCCTATCAGCACTTAAATCAAGCGAAGCATCTGGTAGAAGACGATGCACATTTTAACGCCTACGTGCCCTTTACAAAACCTGTTTTCTTTCAGATCTATGATCCACAGCAGCGTGTTAAGCCTGCTGATGTAGAAGCCTTTTTTGCCCGGCAAGGTGCCGCTACGTCCAGGCTGTTTCGTTGGAAAAACTATACTGTACTGCAAACGACGGATGAGCTTGGTAAAAAACTGGCTGGCGCTTGGTTAGCCAATTACCCCGAGGTGGAGTACAAGGTTTTCAACAACCTATTTTACAGCTTCGATAGGACGCGTTGCGCTGTTGGCGAGGCCGCAAAAGAAACGGATTATGTGCTGTTAACCGCGCAACTCGTAGACGATAAAGCGAAACAGGAAGCCTACCTGAAAGCACATGAAGAACAATATCTGCAGTGGCCCGAAGTGGCCAAGGGCTTTTGTCGAGCTGGCTTTGAGGAAGTATTGCTCTACCGCAACGATCGCCAATTGATGCTGTACATCTCCTTTCCGAAAGGCAAAAAATTTGAAGAGATAGATCCCTTAACGGCAAAGGATAATCCACGCGTGGATGAATGGAACAAACTGATGGGCAGCTATCAACAGGGGATTGAGGGAACGGCAGCTAATGAAACTTGGATTTTTTATAAGAAATAATCATGCAAACAGAAAAATTAAGACTAGGCATTTTAGGTCTGGGTGAAGGGCGTAGCACCATGTCGGCCGCGCTACAGAGTGCACATATTGAATTGGTACAGATTTGTGACCTCAACGAAGAGCTGGGGCGTAAGCGCATGAAAGAGTTCGACTTTCATCACTATACCAATCAGTATGAGGATATGTTACAGAACCAAGAAATCGAAGCAATAGCTATCTACACGCCCGATCATCTACATGCCACACACATCCGCTTGGCCTTGGAGCATGGAAAGCATGTGGTCTGTACCAAGCCATTTATCGATAACCTTGCGGATGCCAACGAATTGCTGGCGCTCGCTAAAGAGAGCGGTAAGCGCGTTTTCGTAGGACAAAGCTCTCGTTTTTTTGAGCCGATGAAAAAGCAACGCCAGGATTATGAAGCCGGATTGATCGGCGAGCTGATCACCATCGAGGGTTACTACCATGCAGACCATCGTTGGTTTTTAGATAAGCCGTGGTCACTACAGGCTTCTTTTAAGTGGCTTTACGGCGGACTGAGTCATCCTGTGGATTTTATACGCTGGTATCTGCCCGATATTGAAGAAGTTATGGGTTACGGTATGTTGAGTGCCAATGGTCAAAAAGGAGGCCTGCAAAATGCGGACACCATGCATTTTATTTTCAAGGCAGAAGATGGTCGTATAGCGCGGGTTAGCGGTGCTTACACCGGTCCGGTGCAGCCCGTGACGCGCGACAGCGAAATGAGCTGTATCCTGCGCGGTACGGAAGGATGTAGCCAAGCGGATTATATGGATCTGCGTTATGCGATCACCGATAAAACCGGTGAAGAACGAATGCTGACCTGGGAGCATAAACTGAAACATTACTTTCGCTTCGAAGGTAAAAGCCACCACGCAGGCGAATACCAAAACTATCTGGAGTATTTTGCCCAATCCATTCGTAGCAATACGGAAGCTTTTCCTGATATGAAAGAAGGCATCGGAACTGTTGCACTTTTACAGGCGATGGATGAATCCTTACGCAGCGGAAAGCCGGTTAGTCCGAAAGAGCTGTTGCAAAAATACGGGGTTAAACGCTAAGTCGATATGAATAACATCCTGGATAAATTAACCTTTGTCGACTATAGCATCGTTGTTGCCTATTTGGTAGCGCTTTTAGCAATTGGGCTTTTTTCCTCGCGAAAGCGCGCCGAAGGTGCCGCACACTTTCTCGCCGGAAAATCGCTTAGTTGGTACAGCATCGGGTTCAATATGTGGGCGACGAATGTTGGTCCGTCGATGCTGCTGGCCTTCGCTACGGTGGGCTATACAACGGGAATCGTGGCGGTCAATTTTGATTGGTACGCTTTCGTGTTTTTATTTCTTTTAGCCGTAGTCTTCGCGCCACGCTACATTGCTTCTGGCGTGCGTACGTTGCCGGAGTTTATGGGTAAGCGCTTTGGACCGAACACGCAGACAATCTTGGCTTGGTATTCCTTGGTTAAGATGTTGATATCGTGGCTGTCCCTTGGCCTTTTTGCTGGAGGTTTTTTGGTGCGTCAAATTTTAGGTATCCCGATGTGGCAATCCGTAACGGTATTGGTCGCTTTGGCGGGGCTTTTTGCCTACACCGGTGGGTTACGTACGGTTGCCAAGATCAATATCTTTCAAATGATCCTGCTGATTGTTGTTTCCGCCTTGCTTACCGGACTCGGATTGGCGAAGATCGGCGGCCTTGATGGTTTGGTCGCTAGTACACCGGACGGCTATTGGTCCTTGATTCGCCCAGCGAGCGATCCGGATTATCCTTGGTATGCTATTGCATTGGGCTATCCGGTAGCGGCCATTGCGTTCTTTTGTACCGATCAAGCCATGGTGCAATCAGTATTGGGCGCAAAAGATCTGAAACAAGGACAATTGGGTGTTAATTTTATCGCTTGGCTCAAAATTCTCTCCTTGCCTTTGTTTATCCTAACAGGCGTGATCTGCTACATCCTGTTTCCAGGACTAGAAGATCCTTCGTTGGCTTATATGACGATGGTGACAAATCTATTTCCTACGGGGTTGAATGGATTAGTGATTGTGGTGCTGATCGCGGTGCTTGTGGGAACAATTGGCTCTTCGCTAAATTCATTGAGCACGGTGTTTACGATGGATATCTACCTGAAACATATCAACCCGACAGCAGACAACCGCACGATAACGCAAACCGGGCGCTACACCATAATTGTCGGCTGCTTCGCTTCTGTACTCGTTGCTCTAGCTATCGATCAAATCAAAGGACTTAATTTATTTGACGTTTTTCAATCGATTTTAGGCTTTATCGCACCTCCTTTGGCCGTTATTTTCCTCTTAGCTGTGCTATGGAAAAGGACCAACAGAGCTGCGGTCAATACGTTGTTAACTTTTGGCGCCGTATTAAGCTTAGGAACCGGTGTGCTTTACCTGTGGGTATTTCCGAAAGACAGCTACAGCTTTTGGCCACATTACCTGATGCTCTCTTTTTACCTTTTTGTCGCGTTGCTGCTTTTAGGGATCGTGATATCGCTGCTTGTGGGCAAGTCAGCATTCGAGGAGCAAAACCAGATGGCCTACCGCGTCACAATCGAACAACCGCGCCCTGCCGTGAAATGGGCCTGGGGTATTCTTTTTGTCGTCATGATTGGCTTATACCTATTTTTTAAATAACACATAAACTCTATATACCTCAAAAACATATGGCACAAAAAATTCAACTAAAGGGTATCACCTGGGGGCATAGTCGCGGTTTATTGCCGATGGTAGCGACAGCACAACGTTATGAGGAGCTGCATCCGGATGTGAAAATCATTTGGAAAAAGCGTACCCTTCAGGAATTTGCAGATAAATCTATTGAACAGCTTGCCGCCGAATACGACTTGCTGGTTATCGACCACCCTTGGACCGGGCATGCTGCCGCCAAGAAAGTCATCGTTCCTTTTGATGATTATCTAGATCGTACGTATTTGGAAGATCAACGCTTAAACAGTGTAGGCAAGTCTTATGTCAGTTACAATTTCGAAAATAAACAATGGGCATTGCCTATTGATGCCGCAACGCCGGTTGCCGCCAGCCGTCCCGATCTTTTGTCTGCGCTTGGGCTGGCACTGCCACATACGTTTGATGATGTCCTCGCGCTGGCCGATCAAGGTCGTGTAGCTTTTTCCCTCTTGCCAATAGACGTGTTGATGAGCTTTTACATGTTTTGCTGCTCCCTCGGCGAAGCTCCTTGCGAAAAAGAAGAAGAGGTCATCAGTCCGCTAATCGGCAAGCAAGCGTTAAGCCTGTTTAAAGCATTGGCCGATCGCGTGGACACGCGCTTTTACAAAAAAAATCCATTTATGGTATTTGAGGATATGGTCAATAACGACAAGATAGCCTATTGCCCTTTTGCTTATGGCTATTCTAACTATGCGCGGGATGGCTATGCCCGTAAGCTATTGCACTTTCACGATCTGGTAACGCTTCATAATCAGGAACCCATGATCAGCACATTAGGTGGTGCAGGATTAGCGATTTCTGCACACAGTGCGCATGTTGAGATGGCGATGGACTATGCGCAATTTGTGGGTAGCCCGCGTGTGCAGGCTACGCTGTATGTGGATAATGGCGGACAACCGGGGCATCTAAAAGCTTGGCAAGATGCGGAAGTCAACCGGCGCACATCCAACTTTTTTATGAATACGTTGCCCACATTGGAACGCGCTTTTTTAAGACCACGGTATTTCGGACACATGCATTTTCAGGATCATGCCGGTGACGTCGTCGTGGACTATTTAAAAAATGGCGGTGAGGAGCAAGTTGTGCTGGATAAGCTCAATGAAATGTATAAGCAGTCACGGTTAATGGAAGAGCGACATGGATAACAAGCCACTGGAAGGATTAGTCGTGTTGGAGTTCGCCCAGTTTATGGCTGCTCCTACGGCAGGCTTACGCTTAGCCGATTTGGGTGCCCGTGTGATCAAAATCGAGCGTCCGCTCGTGGGCGAAGCTGGTCGTCAGATCGCTATCAAAAATATTTTTGTCGATCAAAGCAGTTTGGTTTTTCATACGATCAATCGGAATAAGGAATCCTATGCGGCCGATCTGAAAAGTGAAGCTGATCTGGCAATCCTTCGGGAGCTGATAAAAAAGGCAGATGTCATCACGCATAACTTTCGCCCCGGTGTGATGGAGAAGATAGGCTTGGATTATCAAGCCGTACAGGAGCTCAATCCTTCGATCATCTACGCAACTGTGACGGGCTACGGCAATGAGGGACCTTGGGCTAAAAAGCCCGGTCAAGATCTTTTGGTGCAGTCGGTTTCAGGCTTAACTTGGTTATCCGGAAGTGCCGCAGATAATCCGGTTCCCTTTGGTCTGGCCGTGATCGATATGTATTGCGCAACGCACTTAACACAGGGCATATTAGCCGCTCTTTTAAAGCGGTCGCGCGCAAAAACAAGTGTATTGGTCGAAGTAAGTTTGTTGGAATCAGCGTTGGATATGCAATTTGAAGTGTTGACCACCTATTTCAATGATGGAGGGCAACTGCCGCAACGTGCCGAAACCCGAGGCGGCGGTCATGCTTACCTAAGTGCTCCGTATGGCGTTTATAAGACTGCCGAAGGCTATCTCGCTTTGGCAATGGGCGATCTGCCTAAGATTGCCGCCGCATTGGGTTTGCCTTCAGCACCTTATTTAGATCGTTCCACGTGGTTTAAAGATAGAGATGTCATTATGCAAACACTAGGTAGCGCATTGCTAGAGGTGTCTGCAAAAATCTGGGTGGAAAAGCTGGAAGCAGAAGGAATTTGGTGTGCGGAGGTGAATGACTACCACGCATTTTTTGCTACGCAGGGATTTGCTGAAGCCAATATGTTGCAACATGTTCAGCTACAAGATGGCGACAATTTGACAACGACGCGCAGCGTTTACCATATTGACGGAGCATATCTGTTTGCGAACAAGCCGGCGCCGCGTGTGGGCGAACACAATGAGAAAATTCGTTTAGATTACCTAAAGCAATAATATGTTACCATTAGCAGATTTTACGATAATTGATTTCAGCCAGTTTTTGTCTGGTCCCTTGGCCAGTTTGCGGTTAGCCGATTTGGGCGCTAGGGTAATAAAGATCGAGAAACCTATCACTGGTGACATTTGCCGACAAATGTATACCTCGGATACGATTTTAAACGGCACATCTACCGTCTTTCATGCCATCAACAGGAATAAAGAAAGTATCGCTTTGAATCTGAAGGATGAAGATGATCGGCGAGTTATCCGTGATTTAGTCGCAAAAGCGGATGTCGTGATGCATAATTTTCGGCCGGGTGTGATGGAGCGCTTGGGTTTTGATTACGCTCGTGTACGCGAAATCAACCCGAATGTGGTTTATGGCGAAATATCGGGTTATGGAACAATAGGCCCTTGGGCTAAAAAACCCGGGCAAGATCTCTTGCTGCAATCGTTGACAGGCATGACCTGGCTGAGCGGCGACGCGCCCAACGGTCCGTTACCGATGGGACTTTCTATCGTCGATATGTTTGCCGGGATGAATCTCGCCAGCGCTGTGCTCGCTTGTTTATACCGTCGTGCGGTGCAAAATATAGGTGCGCATGTTCAAATCAGCATGCTAGATTCGGCCGTGGATATACAGTTTGAAACGGTAACCACTTATTTTCGAGATGGAAAGCAGTTGCCAAAGCGTACCGAAGTAAGTAATGCGCACGCCTATTTGGCCGCTCCCTACGGCATCTATAAAACGGCAGACGGTTTCGCCGCGTTGGCCATGGGTTCCATTCCTTTGTTGGCCAAATTACTGGATTGCCCCGCCTTGGCAGATTTTAAAGATGGTGAGCAGGCTTTTCAGGAGCGCACCGCCATCAAAGCAATATTGGCGAAGCATCTTGTAACGCAGCCTACACGCTTTTGGTTGGACATATTGGAGGCCGCGGATATTTGGTGCGCTGATGTGCTGAACTGGGACCGGTTAACGCAACACGAAGGATTTAAGGTTTTGGAGATGCAGCAGCAGGTCGTCATGGGCGACGGGTTTGCCTATGATACCACACGTTGCCCGATTCGTATTGATGGTGAGCGCTTGACAGCACAGAAAGGTTCGCCAGCTTTGGGCGAACATACCGATAAGATTAAACAGGAGCTATATGGTTAAACTACGTTTTGCTGTTCGCAAGTTTGAGCCGTTCGAGCGTCATTTGGAAGCCTGCTGGAAAGCCTATCAGGAAGCAGGTTTTAACAATGTGGAAATGGAGTTTGTGCCGATGGATTTGGAAGAACTCTATAGCGCTATGTTTACGCACAACGGCCTTCAAAGCGGTGAATGGGATCTTGTTCACCTGAACACAGATTGGTTGGCAGAAGCGTATCAGAAAAACGGTATATCCGAATTAAACAGTTTTCTAGAGGCTGCGCCACCCTCTGGTGGGGCAGCGGCTTGGTCGCCAAGCTTAATGGATATGCAGACTTTCGATGGCAGATTGTATGGACTTCCTTTTCATGACGGACCAGAATGTTTGGTGATACGTAAAGACCTTTTTGAATCAGCTGCCGAACAGCAGCATTTCCGTGCAAGCTATGATCGGGAGCTTACCGTACCGAAGGATTGGAATGAATTTCTGCAGGTAGCAGAATTTTTTCATCGGCCTGATGAAAACCTTTATGGGACGGTCTTTGCGGGCTATCCCGATGGGCACAATGCGGTGTTTGACTTTTGTTTGCAGCTGTGGTCGCGCGGAGGTGAACTGCAAGCTACCGACGGGGCAATCCAACTTCAACAAGCTGCAGCTATACAAGCGCTGGATTTCTACCGAAATTTATTCAAGCGTGGAAATGTGCTACATCCACAATCGCTGTCCTACGAATCCGTGCAGGCTGGAGAGGCTTTTGCAAGAGGAGAGGTCGCCATGATGGTCAACTGGTTTGGCTTTGCTTCTTGGGCACAGATTGATGCGCTTTCCTCGGTACGCGGTAAGGTCGACATTGCAGCCATTCCCGCGGAGGAAGGAATAATCCCACCATCGTTGAATGTTTACTGGCTGTACACACTGGCCGAAGGTAGCCGGCATAAGAACTTGGCTTACGATTTCTTACGCTATGCTGTTTCTGCACAAAATGATAAAAAGCTAACCTTGGCTGGCGGCGTCGGATGCCGCTACAGTACCTGGTTTGAGGCGGAGGTAAACGAGCGAATCGATTTTTACTCAAAGTTGGGACCGTTGCATGAAACCGCCCGAACCTTGCCCCGTTTGGCCAACTGGCCGGCAATTGCGCATATCATCGATGAAATGGTAAACCTGGCTGTACAGACAGAACACACTAGTGGAACACTCTTAGAAGAAGCACAGATTAAGATAAATCTATTAACATGATAACTATTCCCTACAAAGCCGTGTTACCGAAAACGATGTTGCCGATTGTGATAATCGGTGCAGGAGGTATTGTTAAGGATGCCCATTTGCCCGCCTATAAAAAAGCAGGCTTTCACGTTTATGGTATAGTGAACCGCACCAAAGCAAAAGCGGAGGCATTGGCGGATGCCTTTACAATTCCTCACGTGTTTGATACTGTAGAGCAGGCTGTCGCAGAGGCACCGGCAGACACGGTGTACGATATTACGATTATGCCCAACCAGTTTTTGGAAACCCTAGAAGCATTGCCGGATGGTGCTGCTGTACTGATCCAAAAACCAATGGGCGACTACTACGCCGATAGCGAAGCGATTTTAGCGGTTTGTAAGCGAAAAAGACTCGTCGCCGCGATCAATTGCCAACTGCGGCAAGCGCCTTTTGTCAATGCCGCGCGTTGGCTGATCGAGCAAGGGCATATCGGTGAATTGTACGATATGGAAGTTCGCGTTACCTTACATACGCCCTGGGAACTTTTTCCACATGTCATGGTACATCCACGGCTTGAAATTTTATACCATAGCGTGCACTATATCGATTTGATCCGATCCTTTTTAGGGAATCCCAAAAGTGTCTATGCCAAAACATTGAAGCATCCGGCTAAGGAATTATCCTCCAGCCGCACCACCCTGTTGTTTGATTACGGAGATACGATGCACGCCGTCGTGAATACCAATCATGATCACGATTTCGGCCCCGATTACCAAGAAAGTTTCATCAAATGGGAAGGCACAAAAGGCGCTATCAAAGCCAAAATGGGCTTATTGATGGATTATCCGCATGGCGTTCCCGATCAGTTTTCTTACTGCATCAAATCGCCGGAAGGTAAATATAAGTGGATCGATTTTCCGATCGAAGGCTCTTGGTTTCCCGATGCTTTTATTGGAAGTATGGGGAGTTTGATGCGTTTTAAGCTTGGAGAAATTGACGTTTTGCCAGCTGCAGCCGAAGATGTCATCCACACGATGGCCGTTGTTGAAGCAGCCTACAAAAGCAGTGCCGCAGGCGGTGAAAAAATTGACGAGATCGCGTGATCATTTTTCAGATTTCACGCACGCACACGTCAATTTTGACTTTTAACTTTTTGATTTTTACTTTTTAATTTAAAAGACATGCATTTTGAATCTATTTTTTTTGAAGATTACAGCTTAACAGATAAACGCGTCACTTTGGGCCGCACGATAACGGAAACCGACTTTGTCGTTCATGCCGGCCATACCGGCGATTTCTTTCCGCACCATATGGATGCCGAATGGTGCAAAACACAGCCCTTTGGACAGCGTATCGCGCACGGCACCATGATATTCGCTATTGGTATAGGCTTGACGGCCTCGGTCATTAACCCAGAGGCTTTTTCTAAAGGGTATGATCGTCTACGTTTCGTCAAGCCCGTATTCATCGGTGATACCATCCATGCCGAGGTCACCATTTCCGAAAAATCAGATGCTAAAAATCCAGCTTTTGGAACCGTAGTGGAGCATGTGGAAATAATTAACCAACACGGCGAAGTCGTGCTTGTGGCTGATCATATTTTACTGGCGAAACGCAAAGAAGCAGTTTCCTAGCATCTTTTAATAGTTACTATCGAACCCAACTTATGCATATCCATACGAATGAGCCCACAACCGTTGGTCACCATCCATCGAAAGGCTATCTTTTCCCGTTTATACTGGTAGTCTGCCTGTTTTTCCTGTGGGGAATTGCACATAATTTAAATGGTGTCCTTATTCCACATTTGAAGAAAGCCTGCGAACTGGACAATAGCCAATCCGCATTGGTAGACACCTCGGTGTTCTTCGCTTACTTTGTGATGGCGCTGCCTGCCGGCTTTCTGTTGCGAAAATGGGGATATAAAGCATCCATTATTATTGGTTTGCTTGCCTTCTCGCTTGGTGCTTTTCTTTTTATTCCTGCGGCAAACATGCGGATGTATGAACTTTTTCTTATCGCCCTGTTTATCATCGGCTGCGGGCTGGCTGTTTTGGAAACAGCAGCCAATCCTTATGCGGCTGTTTTAGGTCCGGCAAGTTCCGCCACACATCGATTAAACCTGGCGGCCTCGTTCAACGGTTTGGCGGCTATGATGGCGCCAATAATCGGAACCGTGTTTATCCTATCCGGGCGAAGTTATTCGGCAGAGCAGATGGATGCCATGACGGAAACAACACGCCTGACTTACCTCGCCGAAGAAGCCTCGTCCGTGAAATTGCCCTATCTTATTTTAGGGGCGGTATTGCTATTGATTGCGCTGATCTTCGTATTCGTTAAACTGCCGGAAATAAAAGAAGAAGAAAGTGGAACCATACAGAAAACAGGCTTTTTTTCGGCCCTTAAGCATCGGCATCTTGCCTTTGCCGTCGTGGCACAATTTTTCTATGTCGGTGCACAGGTTTGTGTAACTAGCTTCTTTATCCGGATGGCGCAGCAAGGTGCGGGCGTAGATGAGAAAACGGCCGGTTACTATTTGGGGGTATATGGCTTGCTATTTATGGCGGGTCGTTTTGTGGGTACGTTTTTGTTACGTTATACCACAGCAAGCCGGCTCCTTTCCTTGTATGCATGCATATCTATCTTTTTGGCTGCGGTTGCCATATTTGGTTCCGGCATGGTCGTTTTATATGCACTAGGCGGATTGGGATTTTTTATGTCCATTATGTTTCCGACGATCTTTTCTCTGGGAATTGTGGGGTTAGGGAGAGACACCAAACAGGCATCTTCATGGCTGATCATGTCTATCGTCGGCGGCGCTATATTCCCGTTCCTGACAGGAGGAATTATCGATATGGCCAAGGACAATACACAGGTCGGATATATCGTACCGCTGATCTGTTACGCTGTCATCCTGTGGTATGCCCTAAAAGGATCAAAGCCGAGTGCAACATTACATTCTCGGTAGTTAAGCCCAAATAAGGCTGCCAGACTTGAAGTCAAAACTTACAAAATCCTGCAAACGTGCTGTTTGCAGGATTTTGTGTTTTTACGAAAAATCGGTTTTTTCAAAAACTCCCAAAGAAAAAGCGCGTCATTTGTGGCGTGATTATTTAGGGAGTATTGATCCTCGATGAACTGGGCTTTAAAAATGCCACAGGCCAAAGATGATATAGATATATAGAAAAGGCCGTATCGGTAAAATGGTCTTGTTTCGATACATCAGCTTTAAGTCTTAATCTTAAGGTGTAATACTAGGATGGTCGTTTTGCAATTCGCGATTTGCAAATTGCAAAACAAAGTATTATCTTTATTCCATGGGGCGCAAACATAACGGCATGAGACCACAGGATATCGTTATCCTGCTCAAGATCACAACAATGTATAGCAATGATTGGTATCTAAAAGATTTAGCCAATTCGCTGTATGTCAGCAATTCAGAGGTTTCTGAATCATTGGAAAGAAGTGTATATGCCAATTTGATTGATTTCGAGAAGCGCAACGTCCATCGGGGGAATTTGCTGGAGTTTCTTATTCACGGCATAAAATATGTGTTTCCGGCACATGTAGGAATATTGACCAGGGGTGTGCCTACAGCACATTCACATCCCTTTATGCAGTCTTTTATCAGTAGCGAACAAGCTTATGTCTGGCCGTCTTCTTCCGGCTCAGTGTTGGGGCAGGCCATAGAACCTTTCTACGCCAATCAGGTTAAAGCCATAGCGGAAGATGAAGAACTATACCGATTGCTAGCCCTAGTGGATGTGATCAGGGTGGGCAAACTTCGTGAAAAAGCCATTGCAGAAAAAGAGTTGAAAGAACGATTAGCCCATGTCAAATCATACTAATATCGTACGGATCAAAGCCGTAAATAATGCGCTACAAGAGTTACGTCACCATGCGGTCTTCGTAGGAGGAGCTACAATATCTTTATATGCCGACCGACCTGTCTTTGAAGTGAGGCCGACTGATGATATTGATGTGATTGTCGAGATACTTAACTACAAACAGCGCCAGCAATTGGAAGAGCGGCTGAGAGAGATCGGTTTTTCAAATGATGTCGAATCGGGGGTAATCTGTCGATTCAAAATCAGAGGTATCATCGTGGACATTATGCCCACAGATGATCCATCTATAGGATTCCATAATAAATGGTATCCAAAGGGTTATGAACATGCCGAAAATTATACGCTTGATGATGATCAGACAATCCGAATTTTGACTGCCCCCTATTTTCTCGCAACAAAACTGGAAGCTTTCAAAGGACGCGGCGGTGGAGATGGCCGATTGAGCCATGATTTTGAAGACATTGTCTTTGTATTGGAAAACAGAGAAAAACTGTGGGAGGAATTGGAAACTTGTGATGATGGAGTAAAAGCATATCTCGTCGCTGAATTCTCAGCACTCATGGACAATCCTCATATTTATGAATGGATAGATAGCCACGTGGAGCGTGGAAATATCCGCCCACAAACTTCAATAATCATAGAGAATATAAAAAATTGGCTAAACAAATCGATGGACAACTAAGAAGAGGTATTATCTGATTAGAAAAACGAAAATTAAATCAATTTTGTCTATCCTGATTTGAGTTTAACGTCTACCGATAAACGCGCTGTTTTTGTTGTAGATATTTGCTCTCCTATCTCCCACGGTAGCGTTGCGCATGGCAATATCTTATAATACCTGGAGAAAATATTATAAATACAAAATAGCCTTTTCCGGTATGTTTGTAGTTGGTATCGTGCATCAATCGATAAGCAAATAGGACTGCTAACTGAGACAATACGTATGTTCATTGTTCAAAAATAAAACCGTGATCACGCACTTACCCTTGACAAACAAGACATCGGAATGAAAAAAATAATCTTAACCCTAGGTTTCGTGTGTACGGCCATCTTTTTATTTGCGCAGCAAAGCGGTACCTGGATCTGGTATCCGGGCGATTTTGAAGTATGGCTAAGCAATGACATGCAAAACAGGCGAACAGAACGAGGTACCTTTTTTCCGCCTTTTTGGAAAATGGATAGCCATTACGTTTTGGTCGAATTTCATAAAGAATTCGATCTGCAGCAAGAAGAGGAGATTGCTATCTATGCCGAAGGCAAATACAACGTAAAAGTAAACGGCAAGATGCTTCCCGGCATGCCTACCCGTGTAAAGCTGGACAAAGGAAAGCAAAAAATCAATGTCAAGGTGTATAATCAGGCGAAGGTTCCGGCACTGTTTGTCGAAGGTAAACAGGTCAAAACCGATAAGGACTGGTTAGTGACTTTTGAAGATAAAGAGTGGATCGATGAAACCGGGAAAGCTTCCGATCAATCCGGCACCACCTATGTAAAGGCGGGCTACTGGAATTTTGATCAAGCTGCCCAGCGACCATCGACGTTCAAGCTGCCCACGCGCCACGAGGAATCCGTAGCCAGCACAACGCAAGGCAAAGGAACGCTCATAGACTTTGGCAAAAATACCTTTGGTTTTCTAACGCTACATAAATTAAACGGAAACGGAGAGCTAAATATTTACTATGGCGAATCCAAGGAGGAAGCACTGGCTACGGCGACTTGTGAAACACTGGATCTGCTCAGCATCAACCAGCAATCTGCACAAGATAGCACGCTTGATTTGTCGAAGGCATTCCGTTACGTATACATCGAATCTAAAGGCAATGTATCATTTGATAAGGTTTCGATGGAGTATGAATACCTTCCGGTAGAAGACCGCGGTGCATTCAAAAGTTCAGACGAAGAGCTAAACAAGATCTGGGAAGTAGCCAAATATACGATGGAGCTTACCTCTCGAGAGTTTTATATCGATGGAATTAAGCGTGATCGCTGGATATGGAGTGGCGATGCTTACCAGTCCTACGCCATGAACTACTATCTGGGTTTTGATTCGGAAACGGTAAAGCGTACCATTTTGGCGCTGCGCGGAAAAGAGCCTACCGTGAGCCATATCAACACCATTATGGATTACACCTTTTATTGGTTTTTGAGTATCTACGACTATTACCAATATACGGGCGATAAAGAGTTTATTGCGAGTATTTACCCGCGCATGCAATCACTGATGCAGTTTTGTTTGGATCGTCGAAATGCCGACGGCTTGATGCAAGGGCTTTCGGGCGACTGGGTGTTTATTGATTGGGCCGATGGATTAAGCAAACAAGGCGAAGTCAGTTTCGAGCAGTTGCTGCTATGCCGTAGCTTGGAAACCATGACGCTCTGTGCTGACTTGATTGGGCAACAGGACGATCAGAAGCACTACGCAAAGGAAGCAACAAAATTAAAAACCAAGATTTTCGATTATTACTGGGACGAACAAAAAGGCGCATTTGCCCATAGCCGGATCGATGGTAAGCAAACCGGTAATGTAACGCGCTACACCAATATGTTTGCGATATTTTTCGATTACCTTTCTGAGGCGCAGCGGACAGCGGTAAAGGATAAGGTATTGTTGAACGATGCCATTCAAAAGATCATGACTCCCTACATGCGCTACTATGAGCTGGAAGCACTTTGTGCGCTCGGAGAGAAGGATTATGTGATGAAGGAAATGAAAAAATATTGGGGTGGGATGTTAAAACTGGGAGCAACGACCTTTTGGGAAGAGTACAATCCCGACAAAAAAGGCGCAGAGCATTATGCGATGTATGGACGCGAATTTGGAAAAAGTCTTTGCCATTCGTGGGGCGCTAGCCCGATATACCTATTAGGGAAATATTATTTGGGCGTAACGCCTACAGCCGCAGGTTACGAAAAATATACGATCGAACCTTATTTGGCTTCCTTGGAATGGATGGAAGGGAAAGTGCCAACACCTCAAGGCGATATAGCAATCCATGTATCTAAAAAGAAAATCAAGGTGCAATCACCCATCGGAACGGGGACGCTGCACATCAAAAGTAAGGTTTTGCCACGATGCAAACAGGGAACAGTAAAGAAACTGGAAAATGATACGTACAGCGTGGAATTGAAAAAAGGAATCAGCTATGAAGTGGATTATGAAGCGTAGTTTATCGGTGTATTTGGCAAGTATCTTCAGCTTGCTAGCGCTTAGCATTTCCTCGCGGGCACAAACAGTCGATGGGAAGCCGGCCGTTATTCCACCGGTGCCGGATGGCGTAATTGCGTCTGCGTGGGAAAATCCCATGATTACCTCCATCAACCGAGATCCCGCACGCACAACGGCCTATTCCTATGCATCGGTAGAGGCAGCGCTCAAAAACGATCGAGCAAACAACGATAGGTTACTGTTCCTTAATGGCGAATGGGATTTTAAATTTGTCTTCAAACCTGCCGATGCGCCTAAAGACTTCCATTTGCATGAAGTCAAGGGATGGGACAAAATTCAGGTGCCCTCCAATTGGGAAATGAAGGGCTACGATATTCCGATTTACCGATCGGCGGTTTATCCTTTTCAACCCATCGATCCGCCAAGAATACCGACAGACTACAATGCTGTAGGATCTTATCAGCGCAGTTTCGAACTGCCTAAAAATTGGGAGGGGATGAATATCACCTTGCATTTTGGTGGTGTGATCTCTGCCTATCATCTGTGGGTGAATGATAAGTACGTCGGCTATGCCGAAGATTCCTGCCTGCCTTCAGAATTTAACGTAACACCCTATCTGCATGCCGGTAAGAACCGGATATCGGTGCAGGTGATCCGCTGGAGCGACGCTTCTTATCTGGAAGATCAGGATCATTGGCGCATGAGCGGCATACACCGGGAGGTGTTTCTCATGGCCGAGCCGAAGGTGCGTATTGCTGATTTTCATTGGCAGGCGAAACTGGATGAAAACCACCAAGATGCCATTTTTTCTTTACGCCCGAAGATCGATAACTTCTCCGGAGATAGCATCCGCGGCTTTGTCGTCAAAGCGCAACTCTATGATGCCACAAATCGTCCGCTTCTAAAGAAAGATCTCCAAAAGGACGCCGATCAGATCTTTAATGAGATCTATCCACGATTGGATAACGTGAAGTTTGGGCTACTGGAAACTACGATTTCAAATCCAAAGAAATGGTCGACCGAAGATCCGAATCTGTACACCTTGGTGCTCAGCCTCTACGATAAAGACAATAAGCTCTTGGAAGCGAAGAGCTGTGTCGTCGGTTTCCGCGATATCGCCTTCTCCCCAAAAAATGGAAAGCTGCTCATCAACGGTAAAGAAACCTATCTCTATGGCGTAAACCGGCATGACCATCACCCCGAGCGGGGGAAGGCTTTGACGCGTGAAGACATGGAGGCCGATATCCGGCAAATCAAACAGTTTAATTTCAACGCCATCCGCACCTCGCATTATCCCAATGATCCGTACATCTACGAGTTGTGCGATCGATATGGACTGATGGTGATGGACGAGGCCAATCTGGAAACACATGGTCTTGGGGGTAAATTAATGAATGATCCGGTTTGGCTTGCCGCGCATATGGAGCGTGTAACGCGGATGCTAGAGCGCGACAAGAATCATCCATCGATCGTCATCTGGTCGTTGGGCAATGAGTCCGGACGCGGGCCTACGACTGCGGCAATGGCTGCTTGGATCCACGATTTTGATATCACCCGACCGGTACATTATGAACCGGGCATGGGAAGTCATCAGCTTCCGGACTATATCGATCCTTCGGATCCGCGTTATCCAAAATCTAATGATCATGCCCATCGTCTGCAAAATAATAAAGATCAGTATTACGTGGATATCGTATCGCGTTTTTACCCGGGTATATTTACTCCGGAACTTTTGCTGAACCAGCAAAACGGCGATAAGCGACCTATTTTGTTTGTTGAGTACTCCCATTCTATGGGAAACTCCACGGGAAACATCAAGGACTTTTGGGATATCTTCCGTGCACATCCGCGACTCATCGGCGGCTTTATTTGGGATTACAAAGACCAAGCGCTTGTTCGCGAAGATTCCGTCTATGGGAAGGTACTGGCTTATGGCGGCGATTTTGGTGAAAAGGTACACAATGGATCCTTTAGTTTGAACGGCATCGTCGATGCTTGGAACAGACCCAAAGCGGCGATGTATGAAAATAGGCGCATATACCAAGCAGCCGAGGTAACTCTGCTGGAACCGGAGAACGCACGCATAACGATAAAGAACCGCTCTAGTTTGTTGAACTTGGATCATTACCAAGCAGTATTGCAGGTCCGCGAGAACGGAAGCGTTGTGCGTGAGATCAACCTACCGTCCATCAACCTTGCTGCCGGCGATAGCCTGCAAATGGATCTGCTTCCGTATATTCCCATAAAACGGGTAGCGGAAAAAGAGTACCAGTTGGATGTGCAATTTCGGTTGAAAGAAAATGCCGCTTGGGCGGCTAAAGGTTTTGTAGTTTCCTCTAGCCAGCTCCGTTGGCAGGAAGTGCAAGGTTGGCCAACGGTAACGAAGAATAAAGGCAAAGCTTTGCAGCTGCAACAGCAAGATAGTCTATATCGCGTATTAGGGCAAGATTTCGAGGCCGCTTTTAGCAAAAAATCGGGCGCATTGACACAATTTGTTTATAAGAACGAGACGGTTGTAAACGGCGATTTGCTGCCTAATTTTACGCGACCAGCAACCGACAACGACCGCCGTGGATGGAAGCCGCAACTGAAACTTAAATATTGGTACAATCCTGTTTCGTTCGAAGATATAGCCGTAAAGGAACATGCTGACAGCATGAGCGTGGAAAGCCGCTACCGTTTGTCTGGGGATTCTGCACAGCTACATGTGCGCTATACGGTTTATAAGGACGGAACTGTCGGCGTCGATTATCGCTTGCATACGACAGCGCAGCTGCCCAACATTCCAAAGGTCGGGATGCAACTCGGCATTAATCCGCAGTTTGACAGTATCCAATATTACGGATTGGGCGCCTTGGAAAATTACGCCGATAGGGCCTATGGTTTTGATTTAGGTGTTTACAGTAGCAACATCGACGATTTTATGGAACCCTACCTGTATCCGCAGGAAAACGGAAACCGAATGGATGTCCGCTGGTTTAGCCTGCAAAACAAAAAGTATGGTCTGATGGTAACGGGCAAACAGCCTTTGCAAATGAGCGCTTGGCCTTTTTCACAAGCGCAGATCAGCCAGATAAAACACTGGTATAAGTTGAAGAAGGAGAGCCGCATTACGTTAAATATTGATTACCTGCAGATGGGCATAGGAGGAAATGATACGTGGACAGATGTATCGCAGCCTTTAGAGAAATATCAGATTCCTGCTAAAGATTATCAGTATTCTTTCCGTTTGAAACCATTTGAAGTAGGCAAAAAGTAAGTTACCCATGAAGATAAAAAGCTATATACTGGGATGTCTGCTGTGTTGCATATCGACGCTTAATGCGCAGATTAAAGGTATTCCGGCCTCGCTGATCGCCTTGGACGAGCAGTCCTATCAACAGGCAAAACCTTGGGTCGTTTGGTATTTTATGCATGCCAGCTACTCCAAAGAAGGCATTACGGCGGATTTGCAAGCCATGGCGGCAAATAATATTGCAGGGGCGTACTTTACGCCCATCAAAGGAAAGACCGATCCACCCTTGTTCGAACCGGCTATCGAAACGTTGACGCCCGAATGGTGGGAAATGTTCCGCTATTTGGTAAGCGAAGCAAAGAAATACAATATTAAGATTGCGCTTTTTCCAAACGATGGTTTTGCAACGGCTGGAGGTCCTTGGATTACAGCAGATAAGTCTATGCAGAAGATTGTGGCAGCAGATACGGTTGTCTCGATCGATGGATCGTCCAAAGTACGTATCAGGTTACCCGATCCTGAGCGAAATGAAAGTTATTATCAAGACATCAAGCTATATGCCATCTCGCAGCGACAGCGGTACAAAAGTAGCGAGACCAATATACCCAAGGTGAGCAATAGCTATGGCGAAGATCTGCAGCGCTTGGCTACTAAAGGAAACAAGCAACATTTTGCAAGCTCCCAACCGGGCTGGATACAATATGAGTTTGACGAACCTTTTGCAGCAAATGCACTCAAGATCGAGTGGAACGCATCGAATTACCAAGCAAACCGCTTACAGGTTTTGGTGAGCGAAAATGGTAAAGACTTCAAACTGCTGACGCAGCTGCAATCGCCTCGGATGGGTTGGCTCGATTGGGACAATGGCGTTACGCATACCTTGCCGCAAACGAAGGCGAAATTCTACCGTTTCGTGTATGACCCCAAAGGCTCGCAGCCGGGAGCAGAAGATCTGGATATCGGCAAATGGAAGGCTTCGTTGAAGCTGTTGGGCATTACGCTCTTTGAAGAAGCCAAGATCAATCAGTTTGAAGGAAAAACGGGCGAGATCTGGCGCGTTTCGCTACCCACATCGCCTACCGATATCCCGAAAGAAAAAATTATCCAAGCACAAGACGTTCGGATACTTCCTGCACCATCCGCCAGTGGCGAAATAGAACTGGATTTACCGAAAGGATTATGGAAAATTCTTCGCGTAGGGCATACCAGTACCGGTCACAAAAATGAAACTGCCGGTGCCGGAAAAGGATTGGAGTGTGATAAGCTCGATGCCGAAGTCGTGGCCTTTCAGTTCGAACAATGGTATGGAAAGGCAAAGCAAGCTGTGGAGCCGAGCTTGTCGAAAGAGGTACTGACGGTATTTCATATCGATTCTTGGGAATCGGGAAGCCAAAACTGGACAAAGCGCATGCCTGAAGAATTTAAAAAACGAAACGGTTATGCCTTGCAAGACTATTTGCCTGTGCTGGCGGGCTATGTCGTAAACAGTGTGGAAGCCTCCGAAGCATTTTTGCACGACTATCGCGAGACAATTGCTGCTTTATTGCTGGACAAAGGTTTTGGAACCTTGCGCCGAATGTCAGATAAATATGGCGTGGAACTTACAGCGGAAACGACGGCTCCCGTCATGACCAGTGATGGGCTTTCCCATTTTAGTTTAACCGATCGCACCATGGGCGAATTTTGGTTCAGAAGCCCGTCGCACGATAAACCCAACGATGTATTGGATGCCGTATCTGGTGCACATATTTACGGCAAGAATGTCGTGATGTCCGAAGCGTTTACGCAGATTCGGATGCAGTGGGACGAGCACCCACGGTTACTAAAGCCCGTGCAGGATCTAAACTATGCCTTGGGCGTAAATAATTTGGCTTACCATGTGTATGTGCACAACCCCTGGATGGATCGCAAGCCCGGCATGACCTTGGACGGCGTGGGGACTTACTTCCAGCGCGATCAAATCTGGTGGAAGCCGGCCAAAGCTTGGGTTAATTATGCCATCCGTACCCAGCAGTTGCTTCAACAAGGTAAGCCGGTGCGTGATGTGGCGGTATTTATCGGCGAAGAAATACCACGAAGGGCGCTTTTGCCCGATCGATTGGCCGACGTATTGCCCGGCATCATTGGTGCAGATCGTGTCGCTCGTACGGCTACAAAATTGGCCAACGAAGGACAACCTTTGCAGAAAATAGCAAGCGTGACGACCTCCGCTAATATGTACAATCCGGTAGATTGGATAGATCCGCTACGCGGATATGCGTATGATTCTTTTAACCCACATGCATTGCTACAGGGCGCAAAAGTGGTTGATGGTGCAATCCAGTTTTCAGACCATATTGCCTACAAGCTATTGGTCGTGCCGGGTAAGCACCTGTTGAATCCGAACCCGGAAGCGAGCTCACTGGCCGTGCTTTCGAAATTTGCCGATTTGGTGGAAGCTGGAGCGACGATCTTGTTCCAAACCAAGCCCAGCAAACTCAATGGAATTGTGACAGCACCGGATTCAGCTGCTTTTCAGACGCTATTGGGACGCTTATTTGATGAGATGCATACAGATCATGGTTTGCAGGTCAAAAGCCTGGGGAAAGGAAAGGTTTATTTAGGCGCCTATGAAGGAAGCGATTTTAACGCGTTAGGTATTGCGGAAGATCTGATTATCGACAGCAAGAAGAACGAAACGATTGCTTGGAACCACCGACATTTAGATGGAATCGACAGCTATTTCTTGAGCAATCAGGATAGTTCAGCGCGTGAAGTAGCGCTTTCTTTCCGCAGAAAAGCGGCCCATATTTATTTGTATGATGCGGTAAGTGATAAAATACGTGCTATAGAAACAAGAAATGACGATGGCCGTATTGCCGTTTCCATAGATTTTGCTCCTCATCAATCGTTGTTTATACTCTTGAGCGACAAACAGCTAGATCTGCCGGTTTGGAAAGAACAACGGGCCGAAACTTTAAAGGGCAAGTGGACACTGCAGCTCGAAGGGCAAGAGGCCAAAGTAATGGAACAGGGAGTTCCTGCATTTTGGACGGAGTCAGATGAAGAAGCGATTCGCTACCATGCGGGCAAAGGAACCTATTCCTTGCGCTTTAAACAGTCCAATACAATAAAAAACAAGCGCGTAGTACTTCGCTTAGCGGATGTAGAAGGTATGGCCGAAGTACTATTGAATGGAAAGGAAGTGGGCGTAATTTGGGCAAAACCTTATGAGATGGATGTCACTGATTACTTGAAAAAAGGTGAAAATCTATTGGAAATCAACGTTTATCATACTTGGGGCAATCGATTTGGCTATGAAGAAAGTGGCAAGGCCGAGCAGCAGATGATACAGACGACGGCGACGCCAAAATTTCTGAAAGCGTTACAACCGGCGGGATTAGCAGGAGATGTGCAGTTGCTTTGGTTTGAAAAAGGGGAAAAATAGATTTTTTACAGGGAAGGATAAAAATGATCAATAAAAAAATATACGGTATAGGCCTTGCGCTGCTCTGTTTAAGCAAGGGACTGTCCGCGCAGGAGCGTGCGATAACCAACACGAGTTCTAGCCCATTTGCGCTACAGAAGGCTGTGGATATGGGCGATGTAACCTGGACAAAAGGATTTTGGGCCGATCGGACGGCAACATGCTACCAGCACATGGTGCCCAATCTGTGGGAGGTTTACACGCGGGCAGATATCAGCCACGCTTATCGGAATTTTGAAATCGCCGCTGGAATTGAACAAGGCGAGCACAAAGGCCCTTCCTTCCACGATGGCGATTTTTACAAAACGTTGGAAGCCGTTTGCGCACTCTATGCACAGACGAAAGATAAGAAGCTGTTGCAGATGATCGATCAGGTGATCCCGGTCATTGCTAAAGCGCAGCGCGCCGATGGCTATATCTATACCAAGGCAACGATCGATCAGCGCAATGCTGGAACGAACATCGAATTTCAGGATCGGCTGAGCTTTGAGTCGTATAATATTGGACATTTGATGACTGCCGGATGTATCCACTATCGCGTCACGGGGCAGCGTGATCTACTGGATATTGCCATAAAAGCGGCCGACTACCTGTATGGATTCTATAAAAAATCCAATCCAACCTTGGCACGCAATGCTATCTGCCCTTCGCACTACATGGGCACAGTCGAACTCTACCGGACGACCAAAGAGCCGAAATACCTCGAGTTAGCTAAACATTTGGTGGATATTAAAGGCGAGATTGCAGACGGAACGGATGATAACCAGGATCGCATTCCTTTCCGCGAGCAAAATAAAGCAATGGGACATGCCGTCCGCGCGAGCTATCTGTATGCTGGCGTAGCCGATCTTTGTGCCGAATTGCAGGATACCACATTGAGTAATCGACTTTTTAATATTTGGAATGATGTCGTGCAACATAAAATGTACATCACAGGTGGATTGGGTGCCTTGTATGACGGTACTTCCCCTGATGGTACATCCTACGATCCAGCGGAAGTGCAAAAGATACATCAAGCTTTCGGTCGCGACTATCAGCTTCCTAATTTGACCGCACATAACGAAACTTGTGCCAATATTGGAAATATGCTGTGGAACTGGCGCATGACCAACTTGACAGGCGATGCCAAATATATGGATGTATTGGAGTTGGCGCTCTATAATTCGGTGCTGTCCGGTATAAGTTTGGACGGTGATAAATTTCTGTATACCAATCCACTTAGCTTCTCCAATGCTTTGCCGTTTCAACAGCGCTGGTCGAAAAAACGTGTGCCCTATATTTCGCTTTCGAATTGCTGTCCACCGAATGTTGTACGGACAATTGCAGAGGTCGCCAATTACGCATACGGTCTGTCCGAAAATACAGTTTGGGTGAACCTCTATGGCGGCAACGTGTTGAATACAAATATTCAAGGTAAAGCCATTAAGATTAAACAGCAGTCCAATTATCCTTGGGATGGTGACGCCACTTTTACCGTAGAGGAAGTCCCTCGCGATTACCGGTTGAAATTTCGCATTCCGGGTTGGGCATCTACTGCCGAAATAAAGAAAAACAACCAACCGACCGCTTTTAAAATGGAAAAAGGATATGCGATCATTGCAGAACCAATAAAAAAAGGCGACCAATTCAGTCTACACCTGCCAATGGAGGTGGAATTTATGGAGGCAAATCCATTGGTCGAGGAAACACGTAATCAGTTAGCTGTAAAACGGGGTCCTGTCGTTTATTGCCTGGAGCAAGCAGATTTAGCTGATGAACAAGATCTTTTTGCATTAAAAATCAAGACCGCAGAACGATTTGAACCGGTTCATGATGCCGTGTTGGGACAGGATTTGGTATTCTTAGAAGGAAAGGCATATACCGACGATGCTGGGGAATGGAGTAGTCTATACCGTAAGCTGTCTAAAGATGAAAAGAAAGCCGTGTCGGTACGGCTTATTCCGTATTTTGCTTGGGGGAATCGGGAGCATGGCGATATGTCCGTTTGGCTTCCGGTTCGATAAACTAAGTCCATCTAAAATTTTAAACTGTTTCGCGTGAAAAATCTACTAACCCTTCAGTTACTTTTTTTGTCGGTATTATTGAAAGCTGAAATTCGTCTCGCGGCTATCTTTACCGATGGGATGGTTTTGCAGCAGCAGAAAGTGGTGCCTATTTGGGGCTGGGCCAAACCCTTATCTGTCGTTAAGATCCGCACGTCTTGGGATAATAAGGCCTATCAGCTGAAAGCTGATAAAGAAGGCAAATGGCGCCAAGATGTGCAAACAGCAAAGGCCGGAGGGCCGTATACGATCGGCATTTCAGCAGATACGAATATCACGCTAACGGATGTATGGCTAGGTGAGGTTTGGTTGTGTGCTGGTCAATCCAATATGGAGATGCCTTTGAAAGGATATCCTGCGCAGCCCATTGTCGGTAGTACCGAAGCGATACTAGATAGTGAAGATCAGCAATTGCGCTTATATACCGTTCCCCGAAACACACAACTGAAGCCGGCAGCGGATAGTAAGCCTTCCTTATGGAAAGTAGCAAGGCCGCAAACGGTCGCCAATTTCAGTGCGACGGCGTACTTCTTCGGAAAACGCTTACGGCAACAACTCCATGTACCTGTAGGTTTGATTGTGAGCAGTTATGGCGGTTCCAATGTAGAAGCTTGGATGGATGCCGCTTGGCTTGCCGATCAACAAGACATCACGATACCGCAGCAGGAAGAAGGACTAAAAGATAAGAATCGCGTGCCGACTATGCTGTATAACGGCATGATCCATCCGCTGATAGGATTTGGAATAAAAGGAATGATATGGTATCAAGGGGAGTCTAATTATGAGCGTCCAGATGTTTACGAACATCTTTTTCCACGCATGGTAGAAAAGTATCGAACGTTGTGGAATGCGCAAGAGATGCCTTTTTATTTTACGCAAATAGCACCTTTCCATTATGCTAGTTTACCTCCATTTCATGTTGGATCCAAATACAATTCGGCCTATTTGCGCGACGCGCAACGGAAATCTTTAAGACATATTCCACATAGTGGAATGGCCGTGACATTGGATTTAGGGGAAGAAAATTGTATCCATCCTGCGCGCAAAAAGGAGGGTGGCGAACGTTTAGCCTTACTGGCTTTGGGCAGTAATTACGGCTTCGACGCTGTCGCTTACCGTAGCCCGAGCTTCGATAGCCTTTCCATTGATGGCAGTACGGCCGTACTTCGTTTTCAAGATGCGCCCTTGGGGCTCACCTCATTTGGCAAACCAATTGCAACAGTTGAAATTGCCGGAGCAGATAAGGTCTTTTACCCGGCAACAGCCCATATACAAGGAAAAGTAGTTGTGGCTTCTTCACCGCGTGTCTTGCATCCTGTAGCCGTGCGTTACGCATTTAAAGATTTTGTTGTCGGTGATTTATTTGGTGTTAACGGTCTTCCGGTAAGTTCGTTTCGTACGGATGATTGGTAATGCAAAACGTCGTTTTAACCCTGTGCGCATGAAGTTCATATTGTATTGTTTTTCTGTTGTTATCGTATGCTTCCTCTCACCTGTTGAGCGTTTGCAGGCGCAATCATTTGCTTGGGAAAATTACAACGTTCGTTGGACAAGCCCAAGTAAAAATTCATCGGAATCGATGCCTGTAGGTGCTGGCGATATCGGCCTGAATGTGTGGGTAGAAAATGGCGATGTCCTGTTTTACCTAGGCAAGAGTGGTGCTTTTGATGAAAATAATACCTTACTGAAACTGGGACGTGTGCGGTTGAACATATCACCGAATCCATTTCAAGGCGTAACGTTCCGGCAGGAACTGCTGCTAGAGAAGGGGCAGGTAGTTATTGCCGGGCAGAGCAATGGTGTCAAAGCCGAGTTGCTCCTTTGGGTGGATGTCCACGCACCCAATGTGCATGTTGAGTTAAAAACCGATAAGAAGGTGGAGCTCGTAGCAACCTATGAAAATTGGCGCTACAAAGATCTTTATCCGCAAAAAAAGGAAAACAATGCCAACTCGTGGAAATGGGCGCCGCCGAAACCGGTGGTAACGCATCGGGACAGCATCTCTGCAATATCCAACGGTCTGCTGTTCTTTCACCAAAACAAACCGGAAACAGCCTTTGATATTGTCGTTGGACAGCAAAAGCTGGAATCGGTAAAAGACTCGCTCTTCAATCCGCTCTACCCCCTCATCTCGGGAGGCATCTTGCGGGGGCAGCATATGCTGTTCGATGGCTATCACCACGGACGCTATCTAGACACCGACTTTATGGGCTGGCGCCTAAAAAGCAAGAAGGCATCCACGATACATCGGCTGCAGGCGACTTTGTTGGTACGCCAAGCTGCCGAGCTGACCGACTGGAAAAAGGAAGTAGAACAACAGGTTGAAGCATGGAGCACGTTGCGTCAAGTGAAACAAAAGGCCGAAAAATGGTGGTCAAATTTTTGGTCGCGCAGCTATATCGCCATCAATCCGTCAGCTGAGAATACCACAGACGCGGCATGGCAAGTCGGGAGAAACTATCAGCTTTTTCGCTACATGCTAGCCTGTAACGCCTACGGCGAATATCCAACCAAGTTTAACGGTGGACTGTTTACCTATGATCCTTCTCGCGTGGAAAGCAGCTTTACCTTCACACCAGACTTTCGAAATTGGGGCGGGGGGACGCATACCGCGCAGAACCAACGCTTGGTGTATTGGCCGATGCTGAAAAGTGGAGACTTCGATATGATGGAAGCGCAGTTTAAGTTTTACCAGCGCATACAACGGAATGCCGAATGGCGATCTAAAGTCTACTGGGGGCATGCCGGCGCAAGCTTTACCGAACAGCTAGAAAATTTTGGGCTGCCTAATCCAGCTGAGTATAACTGGAAGCGGCCACAGGATTTCGATCCGGGACTGGAATACAACGCTTGGTTGGAGTATCAGTGGGATACGGTACTGGAGTTTTGTATGATGATGCTTGAAACCCATAACTACGGAGGCCAGTCGATCAAAGGCTACCTACCTTTTGTAGAAAGCTGCATCCGTTTCTTTGATGAGCATTATCAATATCGCGCGCGACAACGGGGAAGCAAAATACTGGATCAGGATGGTCATCTTGTTTTTTATCCTGGATCCTCGGCAGAGACCTATAAAATGGCTTACAACGCGTCAACCACCATCGCAGCACTGCAACAAGTGACCAAACGCATGCTCGCCTTGCCCGCTCAAGACCTCGAAGAAAAACAACGTGCCTATTTCGAATCCTTTCTCAAAAAGATACCGCCATTGCCTACGCGCACATTGGATGGAAAAGCAATGCTGGCTCCTGCGCAAGTATGGGCTCGTATAAATAATACGGAGGCACCCCAACTCTATCCGGTATTTCCTTGGGGCATATATGGTGTGGGGTTACCAAATATCGAGCTGGCAAGAAACACCTATTGGCATGATCCTGATGTGCAGAAGTTTAGGAGCCATGTGGGCTGGAAACAGGATAACATCTTTGCCGCTCGTCTCGGTCTGACAGTAGAAGCCAAGCGATTGACCCTGTTAAAGCTATGCAATGCCGACCGCCGTTTCCCGACATTTTGGGGTCCAGGATTCGACTGGGTGCCCGACCATAATTGGGGGGGATCAGGCATGATTGGCCTCCAAGAAATGCTACTGCAAACGGTGGACAGCCAAATTTTATTGTTCCCTGCTTGGCCAGAAGGCTGGGATGTAGATTTCAAACTGCACGCTGGTCGACAAACCACGGTAAGCGGAAAATTACGTAACGGAAAGCTGATTGAACTGCAGGTGTTCCCTGTCGAGCGGAAGAGCGATGTGGTCAATATGCTGGAAGAAAAAGAATACAACATGTAGGGTATAGATGGACCGAGAAAGGTAAAAGGTGTTAGCATGACAGTGCATAACAGTTTTTCCCATTTTTCATGTTACCTTAGAGCATCAATATGAATCTATCTTATTTTAACACATAATTATGCATGCATTAGCGGGAGTTATATTCCACTTTATTGGAGGTTTCGCATCCGGAAGCTTCTACGTACCCTATAAAAAGGTCAAAGGTTGGTCGTGGGAAGCGATGTGGATCTTAGGTGGTCTGTTTTCATGGATCATCGTGCCGCCGATTGCAGCCTATCTTACCATTCCAAATTTTATAGCTATTATACGGGAAGCAGGTGTATCAACGACGGGTTATACCTATCTTTTTGGACTATTGTGGGGCATAGGTGGATTGACATATGGTCTGGGTGTGCGCTACTTGGGTGTATCGCTAGGAAGCAGCGTGATTCTAGGATTAAGTATGGTTTTTGGCTCCCTGATGCCCGCTATATACTATTTCTTTCATGAAACGGTCGGAAAACAAGGCATCGACTACTTCCTAACGACAGATGCTGGGCGGTGCGTGTTGTTGGGTCTTTCCGTATGTGTGGTGGGCATCTACCTATGTGGACGCGCCGGGATGCTGAAGGAAAAGAACTTGGCCAATCTGTCTGCAGAAACGAAATCTGATTTTAATTTCGGTATCGGTATTGCGGTGGCTATCGTTTCAGGAATTTTAAGCGCTTGTTTTAATTTTGGAATTGAGGCTGGTAAGCCAATGGCCGATGTGGCTAATGAACTTTGGAAAGCAGCCAACCCTAATCAGGGCGAATTTCTTTACCAAAACAACGTAACATATATCGTGATCTTGTGGGGCGGTTTTACGACAAACGTTGTATGGTGTCTTTATCTATTAACGAAGAATAAGACGTTTTCGGATTATGGAAAATCATCGGCGCCGCTTGGCCGAAATCTATTGCTTTGTGCATTGGGGGGTACCACTTGGTATCTACAGTTCTTCTTCTACGGTATGGGCGAAAGCCGCCTCGGAAACGGTGCCAGCTCTTGGATCCTGCATATGGCTTTCATCATTTTAATTTCCAATGCGTGGGGCGTTATTTTGAAAGAGTGGAAAGGGGTCAATAAATCGACATACACGTCGATCATTGCCGGTATCGTCACGATTATCCTCTCCATTTGTATCGTTGGATTTGCAAAAACATTAGAATAATAAACATAAAAAATTTTGAATTGTGAAAGAATATAAACACGTAAACTACTTATGGGATGATACCAAAGCGAAATCGCTTGAAGGCGACGAAGTTGCGCTATTGTTATATCGTTCCAACCTATTGGGTTCAGACTTGCGAATTACCAATTACGGAGGTGGCAATACGTCTTGTAAGTTGATCGACAAAGATCCTTTGACGGGTGAAGAAGTGGAGGTGATGTGGATCAAAGGTTCTGGAGGTGATATTGGCACCCTAAAAAAATCAGGCTTAGCCGCATTGTATGTTGAGCGTTTACGCAATCTAGAGAAGGTTTATCGGGGCATGGAGCATGAAGACGAAATGGTTCAGCTGTTTAACCATTGTATTTTCGACTTGGCCTCTAAGGCGCCATCGATCGATACACCGCTTCATGGTTTTCTTCCTTTCGCACATATCGACCACCTTCATCCCGATGCAGCAATCGCTATCGCGGCGGCTAAAGACGGTAAAAAGATTACACAGGAGCTTTTCAATGGACAGATCGGGTGGGTAGAATGGCAGAAACCGGGATTTGACCTTGGCTTGCAATTGCGGGCCTGTTTGGAGGAAAACCCTGGAATCCGCGGTATTATGCTCGGTTCGCACGGTCTATTTACCTGGGGCGATACCGCTTATGAAAGCTATGTAAACTCCTTGGATGTTATTGAAGCTTGCGCGGAATACTTAGCGCAAAACTATGGAAAAATCAGGCCTGTTTTTGGCGGTCAAAAGGTGGAAAGCCTACCTGCCGAAGAGCGAAAAGAACAGGCCGCAAAATTGGCGCCGATACTACGTGGTTTCTGTTCCAGCGAACGTCACATGATCGGCCATTTTACCGATGATGAGAAGGTATTAGAATATATCAATTCCAATGATTTGGAACGTCTTGCTCCTTTGGGGACAAGCTGCCCCGATCACTTCCTGCGCACGAAGATTCAGCCGCTTGTCCTGCACTTGGATAAAGCCGCAGACTTGAGCGATGTGGAAGCTGTAAAAGCACAGTTAGCGCCGTTGTTCGATGACTACCGGGCAATGTACACCGAGTATTATGAGACCTGCAAACACGAGAACAGTCCGGCTATCCGCGACCGCAATCCGGTGATCATCCTATATCCGGGGGTAGGGATGTTTGCTTTTGCAAAAGATAAGCAGACAACCCGTGTTGCCGCGGAGTTTTATATCAATGCCATCAACGTGATGAAAGGCTCGGAGGCGGTGAGTGAATACACATCCTTACCTCGGCAGGAAGCATTCAATATTGAATACTGGTTGTTGGAAGAAGCGAAGCTTCAACGCATGCCGAAGCCAAAACCGTTGTCGGGTAAGATTGCGTTGGTGACAGGTAGTGCTGGTGGAATAGGTAAAGCTATTGCCAAGAAATTTGCAAACGAGGGGGCGGTAGTTGTGTTGAACGACATGAATGCCGAGCGTCTTGCAGGCGCTGAACAGGAATTCATAGACTTGTTCGGCAAGGACACTGTGACCACAGCAGAGCTGGATGTAACCCATCAAGAACAGATCGAAGAAGCGCTTAAGAAAGCAGCATTGGTCTTTGGGGGCGTAGATATTATTGTTAATAATGCTGGTTTATCGATCTCCAAAACCATTGAAGATCATACCCAAAAAGACTGGGACTTGTTGTACAATGTCTTGGTGAAAGGACAGTTCTTGGTTACGCAGGCTGCCACTAACGTGCTGAAAGCACAGGCCGTTGGTGGTGATGTGGTGAATATCGTGAGTAAGAATGCTTTGGTAAGCGGACCTAACAATGCCGGCTATGGTAGCGCTAAAGCAGCACAACTGCACTTAAGCCGTTTGAATGCTGCTGAATTAGGGGCCGCTGGTGTACGCGTAAATGTGGTCAACCCAGATGCGGTGATTTCCGACAGCAATATCTGGGCTGGTGGCTGGGCAGAAGGCCGTGCAAAAGCATACGGTGTTACTGTAGAAGAATTGCCTGCGTATTATGCAAAACGTACCTTATTAAATCAAATTATCTTGCCAGATGATATCGCGAATGCTTGCTTCACTTTTGTGGGAGGCGATTTAAGCAAATCTACCGGCAACGTATTGAACGTAGATGGTGGCGTAGCAATGGCCTTTGTAAGATAAACATGAATGGGAGATAGCGTTGTACCGATGCAACGCTATCTTTTGACTTTTTAATTTTGACTTTTTACTTTCCAAATGAGAATAGATAGAAAAGATATAGAAGAACATAACGAAGGCCTTCGCGCGAAGCATGAGCGTGCCTTCAACTTTATTGCCGAAGATATCGCTAACCTAGAAGATGTTATCGCCAAATTGGAGAAATTCCAGATCGCCATACCGAGCTGGGCTTTAGGGACAGGGGGAACCCGTTTTGGTCGCTTCTCGGGGAAAGGTGAGCCGGGCAATTTGGAACAGAAAATCGAAGATGTTGGTTTGCTGCACGCCCTAAATCAGTCCAGTGGCGCGATTTCCCTGCATATTCCTTGGGATATCCCTCAAGATGCTGAAAAAATCAAAGAGCTAGCGGCTTCTTACGGATTGGCATTTGATGCGGTCAATTCCAATACCTTCCAAGATCAACCCGGACAAGAACACAGTTATAAATTTGGGTCGTTGCAGCATGTAGACCCGAAAGTGCGTAGGCAAGCTATCCAGCACAATATCGAGGTAATCAAGCATGGTATTGCATTGGGATCAAAAGCGCTAACGGTTTGGTTGGCCGATGGATCGTCCTTTCCAGGACAATTAAATTTCCGCGAAGCCTTTCAAAATACCTTGGAAAGCTTGAAAGAAATCTATGCACATTTGCCCGAAGATTGGAAGCTCTTTGTGGAATACAAAGCTTTTGAGCCGAATTTTTACTCCACCACAATTGCAGACTGGGGGCAGTCGTTGTTATTGGCGAATAAGTTAGGTGACAAGGCCTATACGTTAGTGGATTTGGGGCACCACTTACCAAATGCAAACATCGAACAGATCGTTTCTTTGTTGTTGATGGAAGGCAAATTGGCCGGTTTCCACTTCAACGATAGTAAATATGCGGATGATGATCTAACAGCAGGAAGTGTTAAGCCTTACCAGCTATTTTTGATATTCAACGAGTTGGTCGATGGAATGGATGCGCGAGGCATAGATCATGCTACCGGATTGGGTTGGATGATTGATGCATCCCACAACTTAAAAGATCCATTGGTCGATTTGCTGCAGTCCGTTGACGCCATAAAGATAGCCTATGCACAAGCTTTGTTGGTAGATCGTACCGCATTAAAGGAGGCGCAGCAACGGAATGACGTTGTTGCCGCACAGGAAATTCTGCAACATGCTTATCGCACGGATGTACGGGCTATCGTTGCAGAAGCACGTCTTCGTCGCGGAGCGGCATTAAACCCTGTGGCCTTGTTTAATGAGCTGGACGTTAGAAATAAGTTGGTTGAGGAGCGTGGTGCGCAGTCGGTAGCGACAGGATTATAGCATTTCATTTATGGGGAAAGCACGCATACCGGTTGTCGCCGTTTTCGACGTAGGAAAGACGAACAAAAAACTATTTTTGTTCGATGAGCACTATCAGATCGTTTTCGAACGCTCAGCACGGTTTTTGGAAACGGAAGATGAAGACGGTGAGGCCTGCGAAAATCTAGAAAGCCTTCGCCTATCAGTTTTCGACTCGCTGCATGAAGTCTTCCGGCGCGATGAATTTGATATAAAAGCCATAAATTTTACCTCTTACGGAGCAAGTTTTGTCTATCTAAATGAGAGCGGTCGTCCGTTGACACCGCTCTATAATTACCTCAAAAATTATCCGAAAGACTTGGAACGCACGCTGCACGAAGGTTACGGTGGTGTAGCGGCATTTTCCCTGCAGACAGCATCACCAGCATTGGGAAGTCTGAACTCCGGCCTGCAGGTATATCGCATTCAACAGCATCAACCCGGTGTTTTCCAGCAGATAAAATATGCTGTCCATCTACCACAGTACCTTAGCTTTTTGGTTTCTGGACAGATGTATACCGATATGACCAGTATCGGTTGCCATACTGCCTTGTGGGATTTTGAAAACAAGCGCTATCACCAATGGGTCAAGGATACTGGAATTGAGCAAAAGCTCGCCCCGATTGTAAAGGGCGACGAGGTCTTTTCAGCTGCGTTTCCGGGAAGCACGTACAAAGTAGGGGTAGGATTGCATGATAGCTCCTCGGCTTTAATACCCTATCTACTCAATTTTCACGAACCTTTTGTGTTGATTTCTACCGGCACATGGTGTATATCCTTAAATCCGTTTAACGATGAAGGGTTAACGCAGGAAGAGTTGGCGAAGGATTGCTTGTTCTACATGACGTACGCAGGTACGCCTGTGAAAGCCTCTCGTTTATTTGCTGGCTATGAACATGAAGTACAGACAAAGCGTATTGCCGAATACTTTAACGTCACTACCGCACGCTTTAAAAATATAGAAATTGACTGGTCTGTCATAGAAAGTCTTACGCAAGACAGGGATATTCCGACAGAATTAGGTGCTTTTGAAACGGTAGATCTGGCAAATTTCGCAAGCTATGAAGAGGCTTATCATGCCTTGATGGTCTATTTGGTGTCTGCACAGGTTGCGTCAACGAAGCTAACCTTTTCCACTCAGCCCGTGAAACGTATTTTTGTGGACGGTGGTTTTAGCAAAAATAACATATTTATGAATTTGTTGGCAAGGCACTTTAGTGATATGGAGATTTACGCTGCCTCGATGGCGCAAGCAACGGCTATCGGAGCAGCATTGGTCATCCATAAAGAATGGAATAGCCAGCCTATTCCGAGTAACATTATAGCACTACGCTATTACAGAGCGTAAACACGCACCCGATCATCTACTATAACAAACGTGCAAACCCTTTATTTGCACGTTTTTTTTGTAAATGGGCTAAAACGTTTTCGTAGATAACCATTTTTTTACTCGGGATGCTAGCAAATAATTGATATACTTGTAACCATAGCAAGTGCATAATATAGCTCGTATGAGGGGTTTCGGAGGAAATCGATCACGGCTTGTTATGGACGAAGCGCTAACAATTTTTATAAACATATACAAACTAAATTTTCATGATAATGAACTACGTGAATTCGTTCAAAAAATTGCTGCCAGCCTGTGGCATGTTCGTGTTATTTTGTTTTCCGAATACGAGCCAAGGGCAGTCGCCCACTACAAAAAAAGGTTGGAAGAATCTTTTTGACGGCAAAAGTCTGCAGGGTTGGAAAGCCGTTGGAGGAAATGCCCCTTACACGGTGCAAGACGGCGCCATTGTAGGTACTATGACTAAGGGGACACCGAATTCTTTTTTGATAACGGAACAGGAATACGGTGATTTTATTTTAGAGCTGGACATTAAATTAGAAGGTGATCAGACTAATTCGGGCGTGCAAACAAGGAGCCATATCGATGCTGCCGCCAACAATGGTAGGGGTAGGGTTTACGGCAGACAGGTGGAAGTAGACCCTTCTGCACGTGCTTGGACCGGCGGTATATACGATGAAGCGCGTCGGAGTTGGCTTTATCCCTTAGATTTAAATGAAAAGGCTAAAACGGCATACAAAAAGGAACAGTTTAACCATATGCGTATCGAAGCTATTGGGGACGAACTCCGTACCTGGATCAATGGTGTTCCGGTGGCCTATGTCGTAGATACAATCGACGCAAGTGGTTTTATCGGCCTGCAGGTACATAGTGTGCCTGATGCCCAAGATGGTAAAAAGGTGTATTTCAAAAATATTCGGATTCAAACGGAGCATCTCAAGCCTAAGGCTTTCCCGAAAGATGTCTATGTAGTTAATTTAAAGCCCAATGTGTTAAATGAAGCAGAGAAAAAGGCCGGATATAAATTGTTGTTCGATGGCAGCAGTTCGGAGGGCTGGCGAAGTGTTGGGGGAGACGCATTTCCAAGTAAAGGGTGGGAAGTGAAGAATGGTGAAATTAAAGTATTAAGATCCGACGGCGGAGAATCCACAAACGGAGGCGATATTATCACCAAAGATCAGTTTGCTGTATTCGACCTTTCTTTCGAATTTAAATTGACCCCGGGAGCGAACAGTGGCGTGAAGTATTTTGTAACATTGAAGGAAAAAACCTCAGGCTCTGCAATTGGATTGGAATACCAAGTGTTGGATGATGAAAAGCATCCGGATGCAAAACTTGGACGTGATGGCAATCGTACCTTGGCATCGTTGTATGATTTGATAACATCTAACCGCGATGCGCGTGCTCGGCGCCCCATTGGAGAATGGAACCGCGGAAGGGTAGTCGTTACAGCTGACAATCAGGTTACCCATTACCTCAATGGTGTAAAAATGCTTTCTTATGAACGCGGCTCACAGGCATTTAAAGACCTGGTGGCAATCAGCAAATATAAAGGATGGGAAAAATTCGGAGAAGCGAATACAGGGCATTTGTTGTTGCAGGATCATGGCGACGAAGTGTCCTTCCGCAGCATTAAAGTGAAAAAAGTAAAGTAGGGCAACAAAATGGAAAAAATGAATCATTATTTATCACGCCGCAGCTTCATTAGCCGTACGGCTATGGCGGGCGGCGCGATGTTGTTATCTAACAGTGTGCTGGGCCATGTAAAGTTGGCGGGCGCTAATGAGCGTGTTAACCTTGCGGGTATAGGAATCGGTAACCGCGGCGGTGAAATTATTAAGGAATTGTATAAAACGGGCCTATGTAACATTGTTGCCCTTTGCGATGTGGATATGGGCGCGAAGCACACACAAGAGCTTATCGCGATGTTTCCCGACGTCCCACGGTATCAGGATTTCCGAAAGATGTTCGATGAAATGGGGAATCAAATAGATGCGGTGACTGTTGGAACTCCGGATTTTGCGCATTTCGCCATAACAATGATGGCGATCGACCTTGGGAAGCACGTATATGTGGAAAAACCTATGGCACGCACGTTTTGGGAAGTAGAGCTCATGATGCAAAAGGCTAAAAAATTCCCTAAAGTGGTCACACAGATGGGAAATCAAGGGCATTCCGAAGCAAATTATTTCCAGTTTAAAGCTTGGAAAGAGGCTGGGATAATCAAGGATGTTACCCGTATTGATGCGCATATGAATATGCCACGACGTTGGCACGGTTGGGATACAAATATAAAGGGTTTTCCTGCTGCCGAAAAAATCCCTGATACGTTGGATTGGGAACTTTGGCAAATGCAGACCTTAGGCCATAATTATAATAGGGATTTCATCAATGGACAGTGGCGGTGTTGGTTTGATTTTGGCATGGGAGCATTGGGCGACTGGGGAGCACATATTTTGGATACGGCCCATGAGTTTTTGGACTTAGGTCTACCGACCGCGGTGGAAGCAGTCGCTTTGGATGGACATAACTCGTTCTTTTTTCCCATGTCGTCTACCCTGAAATTCCGGTTTGCAGCACGCAAAAAGATGCCGGCTTTGGATATCAATTGGTATGACGGCTTGGATAACCTTCCGCCTATTCCCGAAGGCTATGGCGTCTCAGGACTCGATCCAAACATCCCGCCACCAAGCACCGGTAAAATGGAGCCTGCAAAGCTTAATCCCGGGAAGATAATTTATGGTAAAGGATTGACGTTCAAAGGAGGTTCGCACGGCAGTACCTTACAGATTATTCCAGAAGATAAAGCAAAGGATATGGCCGCAAAATTGCCACAGGTGCAGCGATCTCCCTCTAATCACTTCGCTAATTTCCTAAAAGCATGTAAAGGGGAAGAGAAAACGCGCTCATCATTTGATATAGGAGGCCCATTAAGTCAGGTATTTTGCTTAGGCGTCATTGCGCAGCGATTAAATGCGAAGCTTGCTTTTGACCCCATCAAAAGAGAGGTTACGAACGACAAATTCGCACAGGCATTATTAATCGGGCCACCACCGGCCAAAGGTTGGGAACAATACTATCGCGTATAATGATATCGTTTCTTTAATTGTGTAATAGAATGATGAGATACGGGCGTAATTGCCCGTATTTTTTTATAAAAAAAAGGTTTTCAAACGGGGAGAATGAAAACCTTTAGCTAACCAATTATAAACCTAAATTATGATGACACAAATATCGTTTTTTTTTTGCTAAACCGCATAGTAGCACTACAAAAATAAGTTTTAAATGACATTTTTTTGATTATAGTGTCTCAAAGCGGCATTTTTTATAAATTATTTGGCTATTTTAGATAAATGATAATAGTTGAACTGGTTTTTGTATAATGAGATCAGCTCCATTTGCGCGAAGTTCCTCTTCTGTTCGGAAACCCCATGTTACTCCTACTGCCGTTACACCAGCCCGTGTTGCGGTAAGCATGTCTACTGATGAATCACCGAGATAAAAACAATCTTTCCGATCTACATCTAGCATACGTAGCGTGTCATGGACGATGTCTGGATCGGGTTTTGCTGGTTTCCCCACACGGTGGCCAAGAACTAAGTCAAATTTGATTTCCGGGAAGTAATGTGCTACTAAAGCAACCGTTGCTTCATGGTATTTATTCGATGCAACACTTAACAGATAGTTCTCTTCCTTAAGCGTGTGAAGTAATTTGTGAATACCAGGATAGGCTTTTGTATTATCTTGAGCATGTCTGCCATAATGGATCATGAAATCTTCTTTTACTTTTTCTATGGTCGCGCGGTCTCGTAATTCCTCAGGAAGCGCCCGTTCAATTAAGGTCCGGACGCCGTTTCCGACGAAATATTTGTAGGCAGCTGTGTCATGGGTCGGGAATTGATTCATCTGCAGGGCTCGATTGCAGGAGATTGACAAATCTAAGAGGCTATCGATAAGCGTCCCATCCAAATCAAATATGATAAGTTTCATGACGGCAAAGCTACGAAAGATTAGGTAATACAGGATAAGATGAGTACGTATCGCGGTATAATTGTTTAAACAATTATAATACATACGCTGTATTTTAAAAAAAATTATAAATTTAACACGTTTATATTTGCATTTTCATAATTAAATACTATCTTTATAGACTTTGTAGCGGTTAGGATGACGGCTACATTCAACCATGTTGTTTAGAGGATTTCGTTCAGATTGGTTTCATGCAGCAGCAGATACACGTACGTGCCGAAAAAGTCGATTAATCATCTCAAACGCATTTTTTCTTTTGGAAAGTAGAAGGCTGTGTTAGTCAGCCTGCTTTTTCATATATGTTGTTTAGTTATCAAATGAATGCCCAGAAGTCCTCTAACGCCTGTTCGAGGATTGATGGGCATGCATTTTTATGACTTCGATACCATGCATGATCTGCCGAAATATGCTCTCATATCATGCGTTCTAGTGTCGTTGATCCATTTCTTTAGGGATCGGTGTCTCCGGTGGAAACGCAGCCTGTTAAAAGATGTTAAAACAAGAATAGATGATACTATTTCAAATACCGCTACGTTTTATAGGTAGCAATAGAGTAATTTTTTTCATAAATTAGGTTAGTTAATAATTGGTTAGTAGAAAAAATCCTGAAGCACCTGCTTCAGGATTTTTTTGGAAACCACCGTTTGCTTCATGTTAGCCCAAAACCACATCTAGGGTCATCATCATGATAAAGCCGCCAATAAAGCCTAGTGTCGCTAAATCGGAATTTTTGTTTTGCTGGGCTTCGGGTATCACTTCTTCCACGACGACAAATATCATGGCGCCGGCCGCAAAGGCAAGGGCGTAAGGCAGTACAGGTGTAAAAAACCCTACAGCGAGTGCGCCCAGCACGGCAGCCATGGGTTCGACAATAGCTGACAGCTGTCCATAATAAAAGCTTTTTCGTCGAGACATCCCCATGCCACGTAACGGCATGGAAACAGCAATGCCTTCAGGAAAATTTTGAAGCCCAATACCTAGAGCCAGCGCTACAGCACCACCGATGCTGGCATCTGGAATGCCCGCGGCAACCGCGCCAAACAACACCCCGACAGCAAGACCTTCTGGAATATTGTGCAAGGTGATTGCCAAGACCAGTAATGTCGTTTTTTGCCAAGGTGATTTTACTCCTTCAACCTGTTTGAAATTTACATGAAAATGTGGGAGAACCTTGTCTAAAGCAAAGAGAAAACCTGCCCCCAACAGAAAGCCAAGAATGCTGGGCAACACCTGTAAAAAACCATCGCCATCACTCATCTCGATGGCCGGGATCAACAGGCTCCATACACTAGCCGCTACCATAACCCCACCCGTGAAACCCAGCATGGCGTCCAAAAAGTTGCGATTCATGGTTTTGAAGAAAAATACAATTGAGGCGCCTAGGGCAGTCAAAAGCCAAGTAAAGATGGAGGCATAAAAAGCCGCTAGTACGGGGTGTATGTTCGAAAAATATGCAATAAGTGCTTCCATAAATAGTAGACCTTCACGTTTGATCTCCGCAAAAATAGAAAGTTAAGCGAGTTCGGGCAACAATCTGCTGATTTTTGTCGTACTTGCCCTCAGCCAGCCAAAAATTCGTGTTTAGGATGATTGCCTACGTTGCTCGCTCCATTCTTTCGGACTAATGCCAAATTGTTTTTGAAAGTTACGGATAAAATGGGAGGAAGAACTGAAACCGACCATGCTGGAGATCTCATAGACTTTGTAGTTGCCATCGTTCAAGTATTCTGCAGCCTTTTTCAGGCGCGTTACATTGATCAACTCATTTGGTGAGAGATCGGATAAGGCTTTGATTTTACGATACAGCGTCGGGCGACTCATGTTCATGCGGTCGGCCAGCAGATCGACGCAAAGCGTCTGTTCGGTGACGTTTTCAAGGATGAGAAGGTTAATCTTTTCCAAAAATGTCCTGTCGGACTTGTTCAGTGCCGTGTTCTGCATCGGGCTGCTGGGTGAATGGTTGTAGTGGGCACGTACGTGTTGTCGATTGCGTAGCAAACTGGTAATCTGTGCTTGCAAAAAAGTGGGTGAAAAGGGCTTTTCGATATAAGCATCTGCACCATACTCCAGTCCCTCGATTTTTGATTGTAGGCTGTTTTTAGCCGTTAACATAATAAACGGAATATGGCTGAAATGTAAATTTTCTTTCAGTCGCGTACACAGTTCATAACCGTCAACCCTCGGCATCATCACGTCGCTTACGATCAAATCGACGGGGTGGCTTTCTAAAAATTGCAAAGCTTGGGCACCATCTAGCGCTTTTAGGACATGGTAATGATCGCTCAGATCATCCGCGATAAAATCTAAAATTTCTTGGTGGTCATCGGCAACCACAATCGTGGGCTTCAGTTGATTTGTATTAGCCATAGGTTCCTCGTATCGGTATAGTCAATACGAATATATTTAAATTTTCGGAGTTATCTAAATAAATTAAATTGCCTCGATGTAGCTCTGCAAAGGAATGGGCCAATGCTAGTCCAAGTCCCGATCCCTCTATTTGATAGTGTTCCGAAGCACGGTGAAAAGGTTTAAAGATATGGTCTATTTCGGATTTGGAAAGGAGCCGCCCATCATTTTTGATCGTTAGGCGAAAATGAGTTTGGCTCGCCGTGAAGCCTAGCTGAACAATGACCATCGCTTCGGCATATTTGCTTGCGTTCGTTAGAAGATTATCGAGAATCTTTCCCAAAATGTCAATATCAGCAAACGCATCAATAGTGGCGTGGCACTGGTAGCTGAGGTTCAAGTCTCGTTGGTTAAAGACCGGTTGAAACTCTTGAAGACGCTCGGTAACAAGTTGGTTGATGTTATGCCATGCTAGTTTAAGGTTGTATTCGCTACTTTCAATCTGCCTAAAGTCCAGCAGTTGGTTGGTCAGGTTGACGAGTTTTTCGGTGTTTTGCTGCATGGTTTTCAAAAGCTTTTCCGTTTTTACATCCGTCTGATCGTTATGCATGATGCGCTCCAATGGTGCCTTGATCAACGTTAGTGGCGTTTTGATCTCATGCGCAATACGAGCAAAGAAATCCATCTTGGTTTTAAATAGCGCACGCTCCCGATAGGTTTTGATCACTTCCAAGCGACGTCGATTTTGATCCTTGATTTTCCTGTCATAGGATCGGAATATGTAGTAGATAACCATACTGGCTATGCACGCATAGGCAATAAGAGCCGGTATACTTGCCCAGATGGGGGGCAAAACTTCGATTTGTAGCTTTTTTTCCTCCGACAGCGCCTGTCCATTTGCATCGACAGCTTTCACGAGAAAGGTGTATTTGCCAGAAGGTATTTTGGTAAAGTGGGCAGTATGGCTGTTGCGAAGGAGTGTCCACTCCTTGTCGAAGCCCTCCAAGATATACATGTAGGCTGTGGATTGTGCCGCAGAAAAGTGAAGGGCGGCGAAATCGATACGGAGAGTGGATTCATCATGCTCAAGCACAATTTTATGCAGATACGTGACGGATGAATCGATGGCAGGCCCTGGCCCCCCAACACGTAGATCGCGCTGTAGTGCTTGAATCCGGGTAATGTAGATCGGGCTATGGGCAGCGTTATAGCTGTTGTTAAGCAGACTGTCTGGATGAAATTGAATGAGGCCTGACGAGGATCCGAAATAGAGTTGTCCGTCAGTATCCTTGAACGTAGCATTGTAGTTGAATTGTAAGTCCAGCAGTCCAGACTCCTTGTCATAAATGTGAAGACGGAAGTCCGGAAGGTGCATCCGTACCAATCCACGGGTGGTCGATATCCACAGGTTGTGGTTTTTATCTTCTTGTAGGGCCAAAATGAGATTGCTGGGCAGGCCATCTGCCTTTGTGAACCGACGTACGGATTTTCCTTCGCTGGTCCATAGCGCGAGTCCATTTTCGGTAGCGATCCAAATATGTCCAAAACTATCTTGGAAAATACGATTGACCCGGTTGCTGTTCAAGCTTGTCGAATCATCTTTTTGATGTAGATAGATCTTGGTGTGCCCAGTCTCATGATTGATGTGATAAAGACCGTCGCGCCACGTTGCAAGCCAAATGTTCTCCTGTGCATCCTCAAAGATGGAGGTGTAAAATATATATTCTGGGGCTTGTTTCACCAACGCAAATCGATCCTCTCCAGGGAAGAATTCGCAGAGGCCCCGCGCAGTGGCCAGCAGGATACGTCCTTTTTTTGTGCGATAAATTTGGTAGATAAAGTTGTTGCTCAGACCAGGACTGTTTTGCGTATCAAAATGTTTGATCAATTTGTGGGTTCGAGTATCCAGTATATCGAGTCCACGGTCAAAGGTGCCCACCAGTAGACTATCGCCAGCAAGCGCCAAGCCATGAATATTCGTGTGTGATAGCCCATTTTCGGTGTTGAAGCGGTGAAATATGCCATGGCGTTTGTCCCAGGCGTAAAGCCCATTGTCTTCTGTCCCGATCCATATCTGTCCCCGTTTGTCCTGTGTAATCTCTCTGACAGCATGCCCTTGAATAGAACTTTGTAAAAAGCGGGGGAAGATTTTTTGAAAGATATTGTGCTGCCGATGATAATAATTAAGTCCACCAAAAAATGTTCCGACCCATAATCCGCCTTGGTGATCTTTACAGATGGTGTATACCGCGTTGTCGGAAAGACTCCAAGGGTGGTCTGCCTGTTGACGAAGCCTGGTGTATTTGCCGCTACTGCGATGGTATACCATAACACCGCTTTCTGTCGCTATCCAAAAAGTTTCGGCATCTGCCTGTTGGATATCCCTTACAAATAATGGATTTCGATCGATAGCGGGAAGTGTATGTACGATTGTGCCGCTACTGGGATCAAATGTGTAGAGCCCGTGCTTGGATGTCGCGATCCAAAGTTGTTGCCGATCGTCCCTATAGATTTTTTCAATCCACTGGGGTGCGTCGTGCTTTACGGGAAGAACGTAAGAGGCGCCTGTTTTTAGGTTTTTGATAGTCCGATTGCCGCCGATCCATACGTCACCGTATTGATCAAAACCGAAAGCCGATACTACCTGATCCTTGATGTCCGTATGTTGTTTCAGTTGTCCGATTAAGGGTTGAAAACAGAACAGCCGGTTGTTGGAGATAAACCACACATTGCCCTTTGTGTCCTCCTCGATCTGAAGTATTTCGCCCTGATGTTCACTTCTGAAAGCTGAAAACAGTTCGAGGAAAGGGTTAAAAATGTATATTCCTTGATCGGTTCCTACCCAAATATGGTTGTTGCGATCCACCATCAGGCTGTGAATGAAATTACTGCCTAATCCGTTGTTGCTATCGGTGTCGCTATAAAACTGTTTGAAGGTGTAGCCGTCAAAACGATTTAGGCCATCTCTTGTGCCAAACCATAAAAAGCCATTTTTATCTTGAACGCTGCACAGTATCGCGTTGTTTGATAGCCCCTCGTCGACCCCGAAATGATTGAAATAGTAGCTTTGCCCTCTACCAATTGTTGCAAAGAGAAATAAACTAACAATAATAAGGAGTTGTTTTGGCATGGTTTCAGTTGGTTATACCTACATTTTGAGACAAAATAGTGATTTATTGAAATAAATAAGCAATGCTTTGCCAAAATCATTTTACAAATTTGATAGATGAAAATAAACCTAGGTGTGGCTGCACCGCGGCAACCTCGTGGTCATTACCATATGTTATTATTGTTGGCTGTTCTATTGGTTGTAATATGTGTTTTTGGCAAGGGTGCGCTAGTCGCGGGCAACAATATGCGGCCGGTGTTGGATACCAGCTCTACGTATAAAAATCCTGTTTTTGAACCTATTTTGGCCGATCCAACAGTGATTCGCGAGCCTGGGACAGGTGTGTTTTACGCATATGGAACGCAAGATAATTGGGGTGATGGAAAGGGGAGCCGCCTTATGCCTATGCTGCGTTCCAAGGACTTGGTTCATTGGGAGTACGCGGGCGAGGTATTCACAAAAAAGCCCGATTGGAAGAAAAATGGCGGCCTGTGGGCGCCGGATATCAACCTTATTGATGGGAAATATTACCTGTACTACTCGTATTCCCTTTGGGGAGATCCTGACCCCGGCATCGGATTGGCCATAGCTTCCAAACCTGATGGACCTTTCGTTGATCAGGGAAAGTTGTTTACTTCGCGTGAGATGGGTGTCCCGAATTCTATTGATCCTTCATTTTTTAACGAGGAGGGTAAACCCTATTTGATTTGGGGAAGTTTTGGGAAAGGGCCAAACCAAGGGATTCACATCATTGAGCTCTCGTCAGACGGACGCGAAGTCATGCCCGCCGAAAAGAAGATTCAGCTCGCGGCGGGCGATTGGGAGGCTGCTATGATACACTATCGGGATGGTTTCTACTATTTTTTCGGATCAAAAGGAAGTTGTTGCGAAGGGGCTAACAGCCAATATAAAGTCTTTACAGCCCGATCCAAAAGCCTTGCCGGCCCCTATTTAGATCGCGCTGGCAAACGTATCACTGAACGCGGAAATGGCACCTTACTGCTACAGGGCGATGCGCTGTTCGTTGGTCCGGGCCACCATGCGAAAATTATTACTGACGACGCAAACCAAGATTGGCTGTTGTACCACGCCATATGGAAAAAAAACGACAAGGTGAGCTCTGGAGCGAGCCGCCGCGTTTTGATGTTAGACCGTTTACTTTGGAAAGATGGCTGGCCACGCATGGAAGCAGGTACGCCTAGTTCCAAAGAAAACAAAATCCCTCTATTTAACAAAAAATGATGAAAAAGAATCTCCTATTGACAGGGATCGCTTTAGCTTTGCAAATCCTGATCGCCTTTGGTCAACACCTTGAAACCAACAATCCTTTGGACATTCCGTTGGGAGACCCCTATATTCTTTACGATAAAGTGTCTGATGCCTACTACCTATATGGTACCGGTGGTACGGAAAACGGCTTCGTGGCATATGCCTCCACAGATTTGAAGACCTGGGAAAAACAAGGCGTGGTTTACTCCTCCGCGCAATCTAAAAATTGGGGAACGAAAGATTTTTGGGCGCCAGAGGTCTATGCCTACAACGGGAAGTATTATCTATTTTACAGCGCCCACTGGAAAGAAAACCCAAATCATGAGTTGGAAAACTACCGAATTGGAGTAGCTGTCGCTGATAAACCCACCGGCCCTTTCGAAGATCTGACAGGTAAGCCGCTTTTCGATCCAGGCTATCCAATCATTGACGCAAATGTCTATTTTGCCGAAGATGGAAAATGTTACCTGTACTACTCGCGCTGTTGCTACAAGCATCCCGTGCAATCCGAAATTTCAAAATGGGCCAAAGACAAGGGGCTATACCAAGAGATCGAAGAAAGTTGGGTATATGGGGTCGAGCTAAAAGCTGATTTTTCGGGCGTTGCTGGCCAGCCCAAATTGCTCTTGCGACCTCCCGTCGCTATGAACGATCAACAGGCGGAATGGGAAAGTCGTTCCGTAACATCGGGGGAAGTAAACCGCCGTTGGACCGAAGGATCGTATCTTTTCAAGCACGATGGACGCTACTATATGATGTACTCTGCGAATCATTTCGCCGGAGAAAACTATGCGGTAGGCTATGCAACCGGCAAACATCCCCTCGGGCCATTTGTAAAATCTTCGTTTAATCCCATTTTAGAGAAAAATACAAATAAGGGTGGTGTTGTTTCTGGAACAGGGCACAATAGCATATTGCTGACAAAAGACGGGAAGCGTTTATGTGTATATCACGGACGTACGACAGAAACAGGCGATCAGCGTTTGGTGTTTATAGACCCGCTAGAGATTAACAAAGACGGTCGTTTGCAGGTGAAAGGGCCTACCGTCGGGCCAGTCAAGATAAGGTAGGAAGAAAAAAAAGGAAGCCGACATGGGATAGCGTCGACGCTGGGAAATGGAGCCGGGGGACACAGCGATGATACGATTTGTTGATAAATTGATCTGATTTGAAAATATTTTCCCGAGATGAGAGCCTACCTTTGGTTTACACGATTATAAACATACGACCGAAACTATCCATGAAAATTTAACCGTACGCTTAGATGTCGCTGATCAGCTGTCATCATCCCGTATGGTGAATGGGCGTGGGAATAAATGGAGTAACAAACATCCTATATGATAGTCACATTGAAAAGATCAAGTAAGCAGAAGATCGCAAGCATTTGCCTCTGCTTGGTGCTTTCTTTTTGTGGAGGGTGGGTGCGGGCGCAAAATACAGAACTGCCGTTTTTCGATGAGCGTGCTGCAACCAAAACTGACGTTCCGCTAACGGTTGCAAATGCCGAAACAAAAAGCCTCCGAAAGATGGCGGTGAAGGCAAAGAAACAAAAACCGTATAATGTACTGTTTCTATTGGTAGACGATTTGCGGCCTGCACTGGGGGTTTATGGAGATGCCGTGGCCAAAAGCCCACAGATCGATCGATTTGCCCAACAGGCTTACGTTTTCGAACGTGCCTATAGCAACCAAGCGGTATGTGTAGCATCGCGTTACAACCTGCTGCTCGGATCACGTTCTACCTCAACAGGTTTGTACGACTTTGGTCGCGCTTTTCGCGACTTTTATCCCGAAGCCACGACGATGCCCGAACATTTTAAAAAAAATGGGTATTACACGGCGGCGATAGGGAAGGTGTTTCATATCGGACACAATACGTATAACGACGAGCGGTCGTGGACAGACGCACATGCGTACGATCTGGTCGTCGAGTATGCCGACAAATCAAAGAAAGGAGAAACGCGTGAGGAAGCGCTTTTCGCCAATATTCCTTGGTCCGAAGCAAATAAATTGCGCAAAGGTGCGCCTTGGGAATGTCTGGATGTTCCGGATGAAACCTACGCTGACGGAAGGGTAGCGCAATTGGCAGCAACACGTTTAGCCTATCTCAAGGAGCAGGATAAACCGTTTTTCTTGGCCGTAGGTTTTGCACGACCCCATCTTCCGTTTTCTGTGCCTAAGAAATATTGGGATCGATATCGCGTGAATGATCTGCCCATGCCTGCCATACAGACCAATCCCGCAGCATCTCCATCTTATGCCAATAAAAGGGATGGAGAAATTGTGCAGTATCTGGGGATTCCTTCATCGGAAGAGAGCGACCCTTTTCCAGATAGTTTGACACGGAAGCTCATCCATGGTTATTATGCAGGGGTGAGTTATGTAGACGAACAGATCGGAAAAGTACTGCAACAACTGCATGCTACGGGTTTGGATGAGAACACGATTGTTGTGCTGTGGGGGGATCACGGCTACTTATTGGGCGAGATGGGCATGTGGACCAAACATGTCAACCATGAACTCGCCAATCGTATCCCTTTGTTGATCCGTCATCCAACGCTGAAAGGCCAAGTGAAAACTAAAGCATTGATCGAAACCGTGGATATTTATCCGACCTTAGCCGAGCTCTGCGGAATCGATGTCGAATCGACCCAACAGCCACTGGATGGAAAAAGCTTCATGCCTTTATTAATGAACGAGACAACGGAAACAAAAGATTATGTATACCACTGTTTTCCACGCGATGGAAAACTTGGTCGGGCCATTCGCAATGATCGATATAGACTGATCGCCTGGCAATCCTTTGGGGGGGCAGGCACGCCGACCTACGAATTGTATGATTATAAAAATGGACTGGTGGAGAAGAAGAATACATGGCGTGCGGATCATCCAGCTTTCCTAAAATTGAAGAAGGCTCTGGAACTGGAGCCTCGACCGGCACCATTCCGTCCGGAAAGCGTGAAGAGAGAAGTGAAATTTGAAGAGAAAACAAAATAAGATGATGAAAAAAACGATGGCCTTGGCATGTGTGATTGCCAGTTCCTTTTCCCTGAGCTTTGCACAACAATGGAAGCCTGCTGGAGACAAAATTTTAACGACGTGGGGCGAGCAGCTAAATGCTTCGAAACCACATCCAGAGTATCCCCGTCCGCAATTGAAACGTACGGGGAATTGGCAAAACCTAAACGGGCTTTGGAAATACAAAATTGCTGACAAAGGAGAAATAACGATCCCTTCTTCTTGGGACGGCGATATTTTGGTGCCTTTTGCGGTAGAGTCTGCACTCTCAGGTGTAGGTAAAAGTGTGAACAAAGATCAGGCCCTATGGTACCACAACGAAATCTCTGTCGATAAGAAGCTGCAGAAGGGTAGAGTGCTTTTGCACTTCGGCGCTGTGGATTGGCAATGCGACGTATACCTTAATGGACAGCACGTGGGGCAACACGAAGGTGGATTTGACCCGTTTTCATTTGACATTACAACTGTCCTGAAAAAAGGAGGAAAGCAACAGTTGAGCGTTCGCGTTTGGGATCCAACAAGTGATGGGCCACAGCCTCGCGGGAAACAAATAAATAATCCACATGGGATCTGGTATACGCCTGTGACGGGAATCTGGCAAACGGTATGGTTGGAAGGTGTTCCGCACACCTATATTGCGAAAACAAAACAAACCCCAGATGTAGACGCGTCCTCGTTGCACGTAGCAGCGGACGTCGAGGGGGCGCAGGCCGGCGATCTGGTTTTGTTGGAAGCATACGATCAGGGAAAGAAAATAGCAGAGAAGTCCGTTACGGCGGGCAATGATGCGACGCTGCAAATTTCGAATGCACAGCTCTGGAGCCCGGACAGTCCCAAATTATACGATTTAAAAGTGAAAGTAATGCGCAAGGGCAAAGTCATCGATCAAGCAGATAGCTATTTTGCCATGCGTAAAATGAGCGTGGGCAAAGATGCGAAAGGCATTCAACGGATGTTCTTAAATGATAAATTCGTCTTTCATTACGGTCCGCTCGATCAAGGTTGGTGGCCTGATGGATTGCATACTGCGCCTTCGGATGAGGCTTTGAAATTCGATATCGTGAAAACCAAAGAAATGGGATTCAATATGATTCGTAAGCATATCAAGGTAGAGCCAGCGCGATGGTACCGTCACTGTGACAGCTTGGGAATTTTGGTGTGGCAAGATATGCCTAGCGGCGATCTTGGCGGAAATGTTTGGGACATGCAACCAGGCAAAATCTCGAACGGTAAGCACGATAAAGAGCGGAGTGCCGCATCGGAGGCAATCTATAAAAAAGAATGGAAAAGCATCATGGAGGCACTGCACAACTTTCCTAGTATCGTGATTTGGGTGCCTTTTAATGAAGCCTGGGGGCAATTTAAAACCAAAGAGATTACGGAATGGACGATGAAAGCTGATCCTTCGCGGCTCGTGAACAGTGCAAGTGGCGGTAACTTTTCGTATACCGGCCATATTTTGGATATCCACAATTATCCCGATGCCGCCATGCCAGATCCCACTATCTTCGGTGATAAATTTGTTCTGGCCTTGGGCGAGTTTGGTGGCCTGGGGCTGCCCGTGGAGGGCCATACTTGGCAACAGAAAGACAATTGGGGCTACCAATCTTTCAAAAACAAAGAAGAACTACAGAAGCGTTATGAGGAGGTCATTGCTAACTTGACAAGCCTCGTTCCCCTTGGCTTATCTGCCGGTGTTTATACGCAGACAACGGATGTCGAGGTAGAAACAAACGGGCTCATGACCTACGACAGGAAAGTGATCAAAATTCCAGAGGCTACCCTCAAAAATATACATAGCAAGTTGTACAGTGTCGATGTAGCTAAGTAGTTTAGTCGAGAAAAGGGTGCTTAGGGTCAGGACATCCTAGGCCCCTTTTCCAATTTCGTAAAGCGTTCCATATCTTTCTCCGCTCGCGGCGCTATAACGCAAAGTTCGCGCAATAAAACGTACCGTCTGATGCGATGTTTTCGAGCAGCTATCGCTAATCAATCGATTTGTTTCTACCTTTGTATCGCAATTAGATCGTTATGCGAAATAAAATCCTTTTTTTTAGCTATTTTAAATTAGTCCTGGCTTCTTCCGTCATCGCCTTCTTGTGTTGTTTACTTGCTTTCTTGTTGAAACAACTCACTGAGTATACACAACATCTTTTTTTTCTCGGCGCGCAGCAACAGCATGTATATCTGTTTGTGATACTGCCATCTATGGGTATCACCGCTATTTATTTTCTGCGTAAATATGTTTTTCATAATAGGAAGAATAAGGGTATCAAAGAAATTTATACAACATTGGAGACGCGAAAAGACCACCTTCCGGTATTTAAAATCCCCTCTCATTTTATCAACGGATTTTTGACGGTGGTATTTGGTGGATCAACTGGAATCGAGGTTTCTACGGTGGTATCGACGGCAACGATTGGCAACCAAATTTACAAACGGAGATTGATGCCGTTGGCGTTTAAGAAAGCGTGCATCTGCGCTGGCGTAGTCGCTGGCGTGACGGTACTATTTGGAAGTGCCATTGGAGGCTGGCTGTTTGCGATCGAAGTGATAGCCAAGAAATTTCAGAAAAAGGTAGTGGTTAGCGCAACCGTGTCCGCTTTAATCGCGTTTTTTTTTATTCAGTACGTCGGATCACCTTATTTAATTCCGATGTCTGCTGCGGTGTGGCAGTGGAAGGCGCTTCCCTACATGATGTTGCTAGCCGTGCTTGCTGGTTTGTTGGCGACATATTTTACACAGATTGTCATCTTTTGTAAGCACTGGTTTTCAGGTATATCAAACAATTTTTTGCGTGTCAATCTTGGTGCGTTGGCTGTAGGTATCCTGATTGTAGGCTTCCCTAGCCTTTATGGCGATAGCTATCATGGGTTGGTCGATATGCTGCGAACATTTACATTTAGCGGTATACATCTTCCAGGCAGCCTTCCGCTCACGCTTGCTGCACTGTTTTTGTTAAAGCCAATTGCCGCATCATTGACGCTAGGTGCGGGTGGTGATGGTGGCGTTTTTGCGCCAAGTATTGTCGCTGGAGCTTTTCTCGGTATTCTCTTTGCCTACCTGTGTAACACCTATTTGGGATTCGAGTTTTTGGTTGTCAATTTTGCCCTTATCGGGGCGGCAGCGACATTGGCAGCGGCTATACATGGTCCCATGACCGCCATATTTTTGATCTGTAGTCTGGCGCCGAATGGCTATCAATTGTTGTTCCCGCTGGGAATGGCAGCCTTCTCGGCCTATATGCTCTCCAAGAAAATATGCTCGTATAACGTTTATTCCTATCAGGGATGACGGCGGGATCGCATCCAACATGTCGGAACGCAAGCGTCGTCGGTAAGGGGCATGCATCGTCGCTTGATAACAAAAAAGAAGCCCAAAGTCGGGCGACTTTGGGACTTCAAAACCAATTATTAACCTAAATTATGAAGTAATTCAGAAGCAAAATCTATGCCAAAATTACAATGTTTAGCTTTTGCCATTAGCATACTTGTAAATTTTTTAGGGATTAGTTGAAAATATAGAAGCGCTGGCAAGGAGCGCACGTCTATTGAATCGCAATACATCGATGATAAGTGCTGCAAAATCCTCTGGCTGCAAGATCTTTTCCGGATTTCCATCGGTAATTTTTAAATCCACCATAGTCATATCGGTCGCGATGGTGCTCGGTGTCAGCGTCGTTACGCGGATGTTTTCTTTCCGCATTTCGTACATCAGCGATTCCGAGAACGCTATGACGGCAGATTTTGAGGCGCTGTAGGCTGATGAATTGGCACTCCCTTTGAGCCCGGCGGTGGAGGCTATATTGATGATGTCGCCCTGCCCCTGCGCTTTCATGATGGGCACAACAGCTTTGGCCACATAGTAAACGCCGAGCACATTGATTTGAATGATATTTTCCCAGATTTCGCTGGGCATGTCCTCTACGGTGCCGAATGCCGCTATTCCAGCATTGTTTATCAAGATGTCAATACGAGGAAAAGTCTGATGAATGGTCCTGATGCCAGCTTCTACCTCCGCTTGGTTTCCGACATTGAAAGCCGCATAAGTCGCCTTGATGCCGAATGCCTCAAGCTCATTTGCCGTGCTTTTCAGTTGTTCTTCGTTTCGGCCGGTCACAGCGATATTGACGCCTTCCTTTGCTAGAGCAATGGCAGTAGCTTTGCCAAGCCCTCGTCCACCTCCAGTGATCAAGGCTGTTTTTCCCTTTAATGTAGTCATATATATAAGCTATTTTTTAGGTAAAAATAGGGAAAATTGCAAGCGGTTAAGTATTTGCTGTTTGTAATGTTTTCGCAAGAACACGTTTATCGGCGGAGGTAAGGTATAGGAGCAGGCATATGGCTATAAAAGCGTAGCCAAGCAGAACGACCAGGCTGGCAGGCCCAATGGCAAGTCCGCTGGGAAACCATTGCGCCAAAAGTGACAAGAACGAGAGCCCGATGCCTGCACCCAAGAAATAACTGGTGCTGGTCAAGCTGGCGGCCATCCCATAATGTTGTGTTTCTACATCTTTGACACCCAAGACCGATAGACTTGTGAAGCAGATTGTCATGCCGATCTCCGAGATGCATGCCGCGCCGCACAAAACAAGTACCAACGGGTGGTGGGTATACGTTGCGATTAGCAGTAAGCTCAATCCGCAGAACATGCAGCACATGCCTAAGATACCCAGCTTGGCAGGAACTAGCTTTTTGCTGAGTGTCGGTATCAAAAATTTAGCGATCAGTGCCGATAGGACACTGAAGGGCACCAAGAGAAGTCCAGCGGAAGCCGAGGTATATTGCGCTGAGCGTACACAATAAGAAAACGGCAGGAAAATTTATTCAGGAAGTTGCGCAACTTCCTGAAGTGATAGAGTTCTACAACATCAGCGGCGACTTTGACTTCATGTTGAAGATTATCTCTTCCAGCATGGACGATTTTCATGATTTTTTTGTTAATCGTTTATCAGAAATTGACGGTATTGGGCAAACCAAGAGTATTTTCGTGATGAACACGATTAAAGAGTCGCAACAAATTCTTTAGGATTTTTTTGTTCATAAGCTACTTGTCCGGCAGATACTTTCTTTTATCTTTGCCGTATCATCATATCATCAGATGAATTAAGTTATGATTAAGAAAACATCACTAGCGGAAGAAGTAGCTGAACGTATTCGAGCTAAAATAAAATCCGGTGAATTGGCGCTGCATAGTCAGCTGCCCATAGAGCCTGCGTTAATGAAAATGTTCGGTGTGGGGCGTTCCAGTGTGCGCGAAGCTGTACGGATTTTGGCCAATCAGGGGTACCTCAACGTGCAGCAGGGGGTCGGAACATTTGTCGCTGATTGCGAGGGAAGGGAGGACCTCGGTGAAGCTTTTGAGCGAGCCGCTTTAACAGATTTGTTGGAGGTAAGGCAGTTGTTGGAAGTGCGTATAGCAGAAAAGGCAGCCCGACAGCGTAGCGATGACGATCTCTCAAAGATAGCGCGAGCTTTGGAAAAACGTAAGATCGAAGCCGATGCAAATGCCCTAGTGGCATGTATTGAGGCCGACATTGCCTTTCATCAAGCTATAGCTGACGCTTGTGGAAATTCCATGCTAAGCGAGCTGTATAGAGCTTCGTCTAAGCATATCGTTACTGCTTTCAAGCACATGTATCTCGATACAACTGTCTTTGTCGAAACGCAGCATTCGCATGAGGAGCTGTTTCTTGCCATCGAACGCCAAGATGTTTCGCAGGCTTGCGCTGTTCTTCACGAAATTATTGAAGCCGTCTAATCCATTATTATGAAAGCACTACATCCATCGGCAGAGCCGATTACAAGAAACACTATTTACAGTATTTTATTTGCTATTAGCTTCGGTCATTTATTGAATGATCTGATGCAATCTGTTATTCCATCGATTTATCCGATGTTGAAAGTGAATTTTAATCTCAGCTTTACACAGATTGGATTGATCACGCTCGTTTTTCAGCTGTCGGCTTCCATTTTACAACCATTTGTGGGGAATTACACAGATAGAAGACCTAATCCGCAGTCGCTGGCCATTGGGATGGGATTCACCTTGTTGGGATTGCTCCTTTTATCTGTTGCCAGCAATTTCATCTTTATTTTGGCTTCCGTTGCGTTGATAGGCGTAGGCTCGTCGATTTTTCATCCAGAGGCATCTCGTGTGGCGCAATTAGCTTCCGGCGGACGCAAAGGTCTGGCACAATCTATATTCCAGGTCGGAGGGAATGCAGGGAGTGCCATCGGCCCACTTTTGGCGGCCTTGATCGTCATACCCTATGGTCAGGTTAATATCCGATGGTTTGCCTTCTTTGCTGTTTTGGGCATCGTTGTCTTAACCATTGTCGGTCGATGGTACAAAGAAAACTTGGCCGAACGGAAACGCCGTATCGCTTCGCCCGCCTCCTCTGTTTATGCTCCCGGGCTAACAAAGGGTAGGGTAATTTTCTCTATTGTCATCTTGTTGATCCTTATTTTTTCGAAATATTTCTACATGGCGTCCATGAGTAGTTACTTTACCTTTTATTTGATCGATAAATTTGGTTTAGGTGTTCAGCAATCGCAGATTTGTTTGTTCGCATTTCTTGCGGCGGTTGCGGTAGGCACGATATTGGGTGGCCCTTTGGGTGATCGTTACGGTCGAAAGTTGATAATTTGGATTTCTATCCTTGGTGCCGCGCCGTTTACGCTCTTACTGCCGCATGTAGGTTTGATTGCTACCGTGGGGCTTGCCATGCTTATTGGTGTGATCATTTCCTCCGCGTTTTCTGCAATATTGGTTTATGCAACGGACTTGGTTCCCGGGAAAGTGGGAACCATTGCCGGCTTGTTTTTTGGTTTTGCCTTCGGAATGGGAGGTATTGGATCGGCATCATTAGGGTATCTTGCTGATAAAACAAGTATCGCCTATGTGTTTCAAGTATGTGCTTATCTTCCATTGATCGGTATAATTACTTGGTTTTTGCCAGACATTAAAGGTAGATAAATGTAATGGCGTACTTACGGTGTTTTTTTGTAGGCTTTTGGGATAAGGTGGTTCCGATCGTAAATTATCCTTCACTACACCAGCTTGTTGCGGTCTATGGCGAATGAATAAGCTGGAATAATTTGCAGGATATATGCCAAAGTTTCTATCTTTGCACCACTCCGCAAGGGAGGGACGATTGAAAAGCGAAAAACAGAAGATGGAAAAGGCCTTTAACGAAGGGCGTTTCCACGGTTAAAAGGCCCGAAAGGGCGTTGAAAAAAGTTCAACTTTATTTTGCGGAACCGAAAAAGTCTTCTACCTTTGCAGTCCCAACGAGAAGGAGGGAAACAAATAAGATAGTTCGGGCAGTGATGCCACGATATATAAAAAGCCAAAGCGCGACGCGGCGGCGAGAAAAGTTCTTTAAGAAAGATGATCATGTAGCGTAACGAGTAGTCGGGAGACGAAAGTTATACAATAACAATAAAGTCAACCTGTCAATCACGGAACGTAAGAGACAAAAAAAACGGTTCCGGTTATTTATTGATAAATAGCTTGGTATCGGACAATTCATTTTTACAATGGAGAGTTTGATCCTGGCTCAGGATGAACGCTAGCGGCAGGCCTAATACATGCAAGTCGGACGGGATCTGCCGGAGAGCTTGCTCGACGGCAGTGAGAGTGGCGCACGGGTGCGTAACGCGTGAGCAACCTGCCCATATCAGGGGGATAGCCCGGAGAAATCCGGATTAAGACCGCATAACACTGTGATTTGGCATCATGTTACAGTTAAATATTCATAGGATATGGATGGGCTCGCGTGACATTAGCTGGTTGGTGGGGTAACGGCCCACCAAGGCGACGATGTCTA
>NZ_BNAF01000016.1 GCF_014653155.1 Sphingobacterium griseoflavum
CCGTAACAGGTGGGAGAGTAGGTCGGTGCCTAATTTTAAACGAAGCCCCTTCAGGAAACTGGAGGGGCTTTTGTGTTTTATGCGCCATCTAATTTCGCATTACCCAATACGCACTACTTTCGATTAACAAAACGGCCTTCAGGAAGCCTGCAATTCACTTTTTAGTATTTTCTAAGCTGTGCATGCTACGTAGCATTCGCTTATCGGCAAACAAATACTTTCCTTTGATGGGCTTCAGAAACGCTCCTTCAGGTGTTTTCTTCCTGTTGTAGGACGTTTTGTTCTCTTCCGTGCCCGGTTTTTCCGTATCGGAGAACAACAGAATCTGCTTGCGCAGCATCAGGTTTTGTTTGACTGATGTCTTAATTGCATCTTCATAGACTTCAGTTATTCATTTTTGCATCAAATTGACAGCAGCGTGCTTCACGATCGGGAGAACGGACGGCTGCGCGCTGTTGGCGTTCTTCAGCATTCCTCAGGAAGGGAACAAAATGTTTGTGACAACCTGTTGTTTAGAGAGGATAGGTGTTTTTTTTAGTTAATTGAATTATCGGCTAAAGAATGCTACGTAGCATTCTTTAGCCGATCTTCGGCGGATCGACGTTGATGTTCAACAAGGTAACATTGATTTTTAAGTTGGTAACATTGATGTCCTACAGAGCCATACTGATTTTCTACAATGGAACACTGATGTTTGGTAACGAGACGTTGATGTCTCTTGACTACGTATTGACGGATGAGAATGTGATTTTGATATCCATGCTTGGATTGTTGAGATTGGGTTTAGCATTGTAAACAGGCACTTTCTACGGGAGGAAGCGGTTGCGTCAAATGAAAAGGGGCTGTACAAGGTCAACCGCTTATGGATAATAATAGTTATCTTTGTGGCGATGAGTACATTATTAGACAGCGGCGTCAAACCATATAATCACTATGGCGCTTATTTAAAGGAAAAGTATAAAGGGCAACGCGTATTTAAGGTTATAGTGGATGGCAACTTTACTTGTCCGAACCGAGATGGAAGTAAGGGCTTCGGAGGTTGTACATACTGCAACGTTGATTCCTTTACACCAGATACTGCACGCAAGATACCATCGATCCGTGAGCAGGTCGAGAGTGGTATTGAAAGAGCCCGGAAGTCCTACGCCGCTGAGAAATTTATCATCTATTTCCAGCCCAACACCAATACTTACGCGCCAACCCATCTACTAAAGATGATGTATGATGAGGCATTGAGTATAGATCCTGATAATACATTGGGACTTTCGGTAGGTACTCGGCCGGATTGTTTGGATTTTGAAAAAATAGCGCTATTGGAATCGTATACTGATCGTTTAGATGTCGATCTGGAAATGGGCATGGAATCGATCCACAATGACACCTTGGAAAGAATAAATCGTGGCTGTTCGCATGACGAATTTCTTGCCGCCATGCGTATGCTGGAACATACCAAACTGGAACTTTGTGTACACACTATTTTTGGCTTTCCGTGGGAAAGCGAGGAAATGATGTTAGCCTATGCGGATGAGATCAATAAGCAGAAACAGATCAAGTTTGTCAAGTTACACCATCTGCACATCGTGGAAGGGTCTATTATGGGCGTAAAATATAAACGTGAGCCTTTTAAGCTCTTTACTATCGAGGAATACACCGACTTTTTAGCGAAGTTTATTCCGCTTCTGCGGCCAGATATTATTATCCAACGCATCTTCGGCATCGCCGATAGGGAACTGTTGATCGCCCCAAATTGGGGATATCCGAAGTCGAAGATTCAAACCCATATTGATAAAGGCCTAGAAAGTCGCGGCGTGAAGCAGGGAAGCCTGTATTTCGGATAGCATAGAAAAAGGGATGCCCCCAAAATGGTACATCCCCCTTTCTTGCCGTATTCGATGTGTCCTACTTGGATCCTGCTAGGATATCACGTAAATTTGCTGGGGAGTAATTGATCGATTTCAGCGTTTTGTTGTCACCTTCTCGAAATACCAAAAATAGACCATCCACTTCCTTGTAATAGGATTGTACACCCTTGGCTAGGTAATGCGCTTGGGTAGCTTGGGCCTCTTCTTCTGATTGGCATGCTTTGCTCATATTGGAGCGCTGAACTTCTTCGAATAGGCTATTGAATTTATCCTTGAGACCAAATTCCAAAACAGCTCCAGATAGTACATATTGGATATCACATAGCGCGTCGGCGATTTCTATCATATCCTGATTTTCTATCGCTTCCTGTAGTTCCTTTAACTCTTCTGCAATTAAAGCAACACGGAGATCACAGCGGGATTGCGATGGAATAGTTGGTTCCTCAAGTATAGGATGTTGAAATGTCTTGTGAAATTCAGCTACGGACGTTAATGTTTTCGGGTCTGTCATGTTTCTTATTTTTTTGTTAAAAATACAAAAAGTTAAGGCAAGAAAAAAGGCACTCGTTGGAGTGCCTTCGGTTACTTTATCAAATGTTTTAGTTGAATAAGCTCACGTTCTTCCAGATATCTCCAGCGGCCGCGTGTCAAATCTTTTTTGGTAAGATTCGCATAAACTACGCGGTCTAGCTTCACCACTTCATAGCCCAAAGATTCAAATATACGCCTAACGACCCTGTTTTTCCCAGAGTGTATCTGTATGCCGATCTCCCGTTTGCTAGCCCCCATTACATAGCTCAGGTCATCAGGTTTAATTAAACCATCTTCCAGTTGAATACCAAATTGGATCTTGTTGAAGTCGCCTTGCGTAAGGTTCTTGTTCAGTTCCACATTGTATATTTTGCTGACGTTATTGCGTGGATGGGAAAGCTTCTCAGCAAGATTACCATCATTTGTCAATAACAATAATCCTGTCGTGTTTCGGTCAAGGCGTCCGACAGGGTAGATTCTTTCCTTTGTCGCTTTGGAAACCAGATGCATCACTGTACGACGTTCTTGCGGATCGTCTGTGGTCGTGATATAGTCTTTGGGTTTGTTCAGCAGGACGTAAACCATCTTTTCGCGTTTCAGACGCTCGTTATTGTATCGTATTTCGTCTGTAGCAGGATCTACCTTGGTACCCAATTCTGTGACGACGACACCATTAACGGAAACTACACCAGATTCAATAAGTTCGTCTGCTTTACGGCGTGAACAGATTCCTGCATTGGAAATATATCGATTTAAACGGATCAATCCATCGTCTTTTGGCTCTGCCGTTGCGATCTTCTTTCTTGGATGAAAAGTTTTTATGCCACTTTCGTTTTCATCAAATCGGTTTTTATAGGGGCGATCTGATTTTTCGAATCGTTTGTTGCTGTCGTATGGCTTGCGTTCGCGATCATCTCTGCCCGCAGAACGGCCTGTGCTGCTCCGTTGATCGGAGTCGCGTCTATCATTTTTCTCGAATTTATTATACGGACGATCATTATCTCTACGCTCACCCTTGTCAAACTTGTTGAAAGAGCGATTGCCATCCCGTTTGTCATTTCTGTCAAATTTGTTAAAGCTGCGATCGCCATCTTTACGTTCGCCTTTATCAAATTTGTTAAAAGGGCGGTCACTGTCCTTTCTTTCACGCTTGTCGAATTTGTTGAAGGGACGATCGTTATCTCTTCTTTCTCCTTTTTCGAACTTGTTGTATGGACGATCGGTGTCGTTCTTTTCGCGTTTGTCAAATTTACCAAATGGCTTGTCGGACGGTTTCCTTGCTGAGCGGTCAGCACTAGATTTACCGAAGCTACTTTTTGACGATGATTGTTGCGAACGACCACTCTTGGACCCGAAGCTGTCGGAGCTGCTTCTACCTTTTTTGGAGTTGTCATCACGACTGTTCCTATTATTGCTGAATGGCATATTTTTTTAGAATTAGGTTACAAAGGTAGTATTTTAATTGGAATACTGAAAAAAAAATGTAGAGCAGTCATTTCCAGTTGCAGGAGGTGTCAGCGGCTTTTTTAAACACGAAGGTCCATGCGGCTGGCTTTGGAAGTTTGGATCGTATAGAAAAGGTTTGTATATTTGTCGGCTGAAAATTGGACCAAGCTATTTTTGATCGATTCGGTGTTTCTTAACGAAGAAATTCCATATCGTGGATAGGTAGCAGTAAGGGATTGAATGATTAAAAAAAAGGTACTATGTTCTTCTATAGTTTTATCAGTGATGTTGCTGTCGAAACTATATACAAATGCAAACGCTTCATCTAAGAGAGACCCGATCAAGAAGGCTCTCCTAGAACAAGTAGAGAAAAAGAAAAAGGCGATCGCGATGTCGCCGGAAAAACAGAAGGAAGCTTACTACAGCTCTATTCGATTTGCCAACAAGCGTCTGCCACTACATAAACATACGGTGGAGACCAAATTTGAAAGGTATCTAGCAACCTTTTCCTATCGCAAGCAACAATCCTACGCGCTGCATGCGAAAGCCGCAAAACATCTTCCGAAGATCGCAACCATCTTAAAATCTTACGGCATCCCTGAGGATTTTAAATACATCCCACTTATAGAAAGTGACATGAATCCGCAAATAACTTCCCATCGCGGGGCAGGTGGATATTGGCAGTTTATGCCCGCTACCGCTCGATTGTATGGCTTGAAGGTTGGAGCAGGACTCGACGAGCGTAAAGATCTCGTGAAATCGACACACGCCGCGGCACGTTACCTAAAAAGCCTATATGGCGAGTTTAACGATTGGACCTTGGTTGCCGCAGCGTATAATATCGGTGGAGGTAGCCTCAAAGCAGCGATCCGTCGACAGGGCACCAGCGATTATTACAAATTGCGGTTAAACCAAGAAACGGGCTCGTATGTCTACAAATTGGCTTCCATGAAACAGGTTATCGAAAATCCGAATAAGCATGGCTATAAGCGTTATGCCAAACTGGATGATAAATACCAAAATATAAACGAACAGAACCTCCTGTAAAAGCAGGATATCTATAAAAAAAAGCCCTCCCGAGGGCTTTTTTTATGCCTTCACTTAATTTAAAAACGTTATAAATAGCCGTTTTTGATAGTGATAAAACTCATTTTTTTCTTGGGTGTCTATCATTAGAATGTCATGTTAAACGCTCTACTTTTACCGCAGAAAACAATAATAAAAGTATGCAGTTAGAGCGTTTTAATTATGACAATAGGATTGTGCGCGACTTTGGGGTAGCCACAATTATATGGGGCTTGGTCGGTATGTCCATCGGCTTGTTGGTGGCCTGTCAATTGATATGGCCAGAGATGAATTTCCTTACGCAATACACGACCTTTGGACGGGTGCGTCCCGTGCATACGAATGCCGTTATTTTCGCCTTTGTGGGGAATGGTATTTTTATGGGCGTGTATTACTCTTTACAGCGTGTGCTAAAAGCACGAATGTTTAGCGACGTGCTGAGTAAGGTCCATTTTTGGGGCTGGCAACTGGTTATCGTTGCTTCAGCAATTACATTGCCCTTAGGCTTAACCTCCTCGCATGAATACGCAGAAATGGAGTGGCCGATCGACATTGCGATCGCTGTGATCTGGGTAGTATTTGGAATTAATATGTTTGGTACTATTATCAAGCGTCGTGAGCGGCATATGTACGTGGCCGTATGGTTTTATATTGCAACCTTCGTGACGGTAGCTGTCCTCCACATTGTCAACTCTATACAGCTTCCTGTAAGCATGTGGAAGAGTTTTTATGTGTATGCCGGCGTACAGGATGCTTTGGTGCAGTGGTGGTACGGTCACAACGCTGTCGCTTTTTTCTTGACCACGCCCTATTTGGGGATGATGTATTACTTCCTGCCCAAGATGGCTAACCGTCCGGTGTATTCCTACAAGCTCAGTATTCTGCACTTTTGGTCTTTAATCTTTATCTACATATGGGCGGGGCCCCACCACTTGTTATATACGTCATTGCCTTCATGGGTTCAATCTTTAGGTGTGGTGTTTTCCATCATGTTGATCGCACCGAGCTGGGGTGGTATGATTAACGGCTTGCTGACACTGCGTGGCGCGTGGGATAAGGTACGGACGGAGCCGATGCTCAAATTTATGGTGGTAGCGCTTACCAGTTACGGGATGGCTACGTTTGAGGGACCAATGTTGTCATTGAAACAGGTGAATGCCATTGCCCATTTTACCGACTGGATTGTGGCGCACGTACACGTTGGCGCTTTGGGTTGGAATGGTTTTATGACCTTTGCCATATTATACTACCTTATTCCGCGTGTATACAAAACGACATTGTACTCCAAGAAGCTGGCCAATGTACACTTCTGGATAGGTACTTTGGGTATCCTGTTCTACGCCATCCCGATGTATTGGGCCGCGGTGGTGCAGGGCTTGATGTGGAAGGAATTTACGCCAGAGGGTGTGCTGAAATATCCCAACTTTTTGGCCACGACGTTGGAGATTATCCCGATGCACATGATGCGGGCCGTTGGTGGTGCCTTGTATTTAAGTGGCGCGATCATCATGACGTATAATTTGGTGAAAACTATCAAACAGGGCAGGCTGTTGGCTGATGAAGCTGCTGAGGCACCAGCCTTACTTCCTTTGATAACCATCGAGCATGCCCCGCATAGGCGATTGGAACGCAAACCTGTGCTTTTCATGGTGCTCGCGTTGATCGCTATCCTGATAGGTGGGATTGTCGAAATGATACCCACGTTCACGGTGAGCAGCAACGTGCCCACTATTGCTTCGGTGAAGCCCTACACCGCACTGGAACTGCAAGGGCGGGATCTGTACCTTCGTGAAGGCTGTGTAAACTGCCATTCACAGACCGTGCGCCCCTTCCGATCAGAGACCTCTCGTTATGGCGAATACAGTAAAGCTGGTGAATTCGTATACGATAGGCCATTCCTATGGGGGTCTAAACGTACAGGGCCTGACTTGCACCGTGTGGGCGGAAAGTATCCGCACAAATGGCATTTCGACCACTTGCTTGACCCCACGATCACTTCTCCAGGAAGTATTATGCCCGCTTATCCTTGGCTCATAGACCAACAGCTGGATAATACACTCTTGCAGGCAAAAATGCGCGCAATGCGCACCTTGGGCGTTCCTTATAGTACGCAGGAGATTGATCAGGCACTCGTCGATTTGGAGCAGCAAGCAGCAGCAATCAGCAAGGATTTAGCGGCTAATCAGGTTGAGGTGCGCCCTGATCGTGAAATTGTGGCAATGATAGCCTACCTGCAACGCTTAGGAACCGATATAAAAGCTGTAGCGAAAGAAGAAGCCACGGCGAACGCAAACCAATAATACAAAGGAGTAACTATGTTCAAGCAAATAACAAACCTACATGGTGATGAGATTTACCTCATCACTTCCTTATGGATTTTTCTGGTCTTTTTTATCCTAGTGGCCTGTATGCTCGTATGGATGAAAAAGGAACATGTGCATTACATGAGCGATATTCCGTTTGATGATGCGGAAGAAAAAAATGAGGAACCACTGAAAAGAAATTGAAATTATGAATACAGTATTATTAGCCATAGATAGCACGGCCAAGGCCGCCGAGTGGTATATGGGATCAGGGAACATATACAACGATGTGCTTATTATCGCACTTATTGTGGTTATGTTAGTGCTGCTCTCCTCATCTATTGTCGTACACCGGGCTTTTAAGGCTATTATAAAGCTTACCATGCCCCAGCTGGCGGCTGAAGAGGAAGCCAAGCGCGCCAAGAAAACAGATTGGCAGGCTGTTTGGAATCGGCTATTGAGCTTGCGCCCCTTGGCAGAGGAGAAAGATTTGGAAATCGATCATGCGTATGACGGGATTAAGGAGCTGGACAATCCTATTCCGGCATGGTTTAATGCGCTGTTCTACTCGACGATGACTTTTGGCCTGGTGTATTTGATGGTTTACCATGTGTTTGGATGGGGATTGAACCAAGAGCAGGAGTATAACAGAGAAGTGGTTTTGGCAGAGAAGGCCAAGCAGGAATATCTAGCGCAGGCAGCCAATCTGATCGATGAGACATCCATTACCGTGGATGAAAGCGGCGCTATGGCGGCGTCCGGAAAGGCGATCTTTATGGCTAACTGTGTTGCATGCCACGGAAATGCCGGAGAAGGGGGGATAGGCCCTAATTTAACGGATGAATATTGGCTGCATGGAGCGGATATTAAGGATATTTTCAAAGTCGTCAAATATGGCGTTGCTGCAAAAGGGATGGTCCCTTGGGAGCAAACCCTTACGCCAGCACAGATTGCTGAGGTAAGCAATTATATATACTCCTTGCGTGGCACCAACCCACCCAACGCCAAAGAGCCTCAAGGGGAAAAGGTCTTTTCAGACGAAACGGCTGTCGCGGACAACGTTGCAGGGGCAGAATAGTACAGTCAAACACCGAACACAGGGACGGAGGTTCCAGAACTAATGGAAAAAACAAATAATCAACCAACGGAAAAGCGCGAATGGATTTATGCTAAAAAGCCGAAAGGAAGGTATTATACCTATCGGCAGTGGGTCGGCTATCCCTTATTATTGTTTCTCTTTGCAGGTCCCTTCATAAAGATCAATGGCTATCCCTTCTTGATGTTCAATATTCTGGAACGTAAGTTTTCAATTTTCGGAACGCTGTTTTATCCGCAGGATCTGTACATTTTTGTATTCGGCATGCTAATAGTCATGGTATGCGTTGTGCTGTTCACCGTGGTCTACGGAAGGGTATGGTGCGGATGGACATGTCCACAGACTATTTTTATGGAACTGCTGTTTAGGCGTATCGAATATTGGATAGAGGGAGATTGGCAACAACAGAAAAAAAGCAACGAAGGGCCTGACTCCGATGCGCGTGCTTGGAAGAAATTTATAAAGCATGGCATTTTCCTCGCATTATCCTTTTTTATATCCAACATCTTTCTGGCCTATATCATTGGTGTCGAAAGTCTTCAGGAAATTATATTCGATCCGGTATCTGCGCATTTTGCAGGATTTACAGCCATCCTGTTGTTTACATTGATCTTCTATGCCGTGTTTGCCCATGTGCGGGAGATGGTCTGTACGACTATATGCCCTTACGGGCGCCTACAAGGCGTTCTATTAGACGATCAGAGTATTACGGTGGCTTACGACGTGAAGCGTGGTGAGCCGCGCCGTATGAAGAAACGTATGGAGCAGCAGGGGACGGTGGGAGATTGTGTAGACTGCAAACTGTGTGTTCATGTTTGTCCTACAGGGATCGATATCCGGAACGGCCTGCAAATGGAGTGTGTGAGTTGCACCGCCTGCATCGACGCCTGCGACGCGGTGATGGTCAAGATCGGCAAGCCCGCTGGCTTGATTGGCTTTTATCCGACGGCCAAAGTATTGAACAAGGACGGTTACAGGAAAAGGAACTTTCGTGCAGTAGCATATTCTACTGTGTTGTGTGTACTTATCGCTGTTTTTGCGTTACTGTTGTTTAACCGGTCTGCAATCGATGGACGTTTGTTACGGGCAAATGGTAGTAGTTACCTGTTGAAAGACGATGACACAGTGGGAAACCTCTACACGCTGGAGCTGGTCAACAAGTCCGGTAAAGAGATGGTGTTTGTACTCGAAAGTGTCGATGCTCGCTATACGCTGCAGCAAGTCAATCCAATCCATTCGCTGAAAAAAGATGGCGCGGCTACGTTAAGTTTTTTCCTGTTTATGGATCGGAAAGAGGTGGAACAGTACAAGCAAAATGTGAAAGTTAAAATCGTGTCGGCGGGTCAATCGGTACATGTGATGAAAACGACATTTATTGCCCCGTTGCCGCCTAAATAAGAAGAAGATGAACTGGGGGATAAAAATAATTATTGGCTTGGGAAGCTTTATGCTGTTTATCGTCGGTGCCGGTGTTTATATGGTCGTCAAGGATACGGATAGCCTAGAGGAAAGCGATTACTATGAGAAAAGCTTAACCTACGACCATGTGTACGCCGAAAGGCAAAATCTGCTGAAAGACCACGCAGAACCTACGGTTCAAGTCTTAGGGGATACCCTGTGCTTGGAATTTAGAGACACGCACAACCAGGGGTTCCTGAAGCTTAAACGTCCTTCGGACAGCTCTTTGGATGTGACATTGCCTTTTGCGACGACTCAAGGGAGCTACAAAATAGCAATTAGCTCCTTTGAGAAAGGCAATTGGCAGATGGAAATATCTTGGAAGAATGACCACACATCCTATTTGTCGGATCACAGCTTATATTTTTAAGCCATGACCTACCATCATCTCGCTTTTTTTATGGGTCTATTTGCCAGCCTGCATTGTGTGGCGATGTGTGGCCCCCTTATTTTGGCTATAGATAGACAGCTGGGGTTTAACTGGCGGATATTTATGCATCGTGTGCTCTATCAGCTAGGACGGGTGTTAATGTACGGTCTTTTGGGATTGCTGCTTGGCTCTGTAGGGAGTCTAGCGGTGATGCGGGGCTGGCAACAAGGTTTCAGTATGCTGATGGGGATTGTTTTGCTTCTTATAGGACTATTATTTCTGTTTGGCAAGCGCAATACATCCGTTGCGGCATGGCAGACTCGTGCACTAGCTCCTTTCGCCAAACTGATGGGGAGGTGGCTGAACATGCCTGGCGGCGTTTTTTTAGCGGGACTGCTGCATGGACTTTTGCCATGTGGGATGGTCTATATGGCACTGGCATCCGCAATGAGTGCTGACTCGATGATGGATAGCTCCTTGTTCATGCTGTTTTTTGGTGTGGGTACTTTGCCTTTACTGGTGCTGTTTTCCTTTATCGCAGGCATGCCGAAATCGCTGTTCAAGCGAGGCTTTACTCGGCTAATGCCCTTTTTATATCTTTTGATGGGTGTTTGGTTTATTCTGCGCGGGGCAAATTTGGATATTCCGTATCTAAGCCCTTTGTTGCATGTGGAAGGAGCCATCCATTGCGCATAGAAAGAAATGGCGGTACAAGAGCTGTTTTGCTGTACCGCCATTTCATGTTTTTAAAGTAGCTGCTATCTATCGCCAGCCGCCACCCAACGAGCGATACAGATCCACATAGGCCTGCAGTTGTTTGGCCCCGAGATCGACCAGAGAAAGCTCACTATCCAACGCATTGCTTTGTGCCGTGATGACTTCTAAGTAGGTTGCATATCCCCCTTTGAACAGTAAGGAAGCATTTCTGACCGCTAGTTGAGAATTTTCCACCCTTTTTCTAGCGAGCTTCAGCTGTTCCACCTGCTTTTCCACAGTCACGACAGCATTTGAAACCTCAGAGACCGCTTCCATGACGGTCTGTTGCAAGGCAATCTCCGCTTTGTCGCGTTCCAGTTTTGCGACTTCATACTCGTTTTTTAGCCGGCCATTGCGAAAGATCGGCGCCGTCAAGTTGCCAGCTATGCCACCCAAAAGCGCACCCGGAATATTGAACCAATTTTTCGGTAGCATGGCATTGACACCAAACACCCCATTTAAGGAAAGCTGTGGATAGCGCAAAATTTGCTGTATGTTCATTTGCGCGTTCGCTGATATAAGCATGTATTCGGCACGTTTGATATCTGGACGGTTGCGAACAATCTCTACAGGGGAGCCCAATGTGATGCCATTGTCCGTATTCATCAAGCTATCTATCCTTTTGTTGCGTCCTACTGCAGCTGGCATTTGGCCGATCAGCACCCGCAGTGCGTTTTCCTGTAAAGCGATTTCCTTTTCGATTTCCGGTACAAGAGAGGCTGCCAGTAAGCGTTGTGACTCCGTTTGCTGGATCGCCAAGGCAGTAATCTCGCCAGCGTCAAACTGCAACTTGATCATGCGAAGGGTGCTGTCATTCAATGTCAAGTTTCGTTTGGCGACCTCTATCTGAGCATCTAGCATGATCAAATTGAAATAGCCCTTTGCAATATCGGACACAAGCATGGTTTGTATCGCATTTTTGGCTTCGTAAGAGTCTAGAAATTCCGCAGTGAGCTGATCCTTCCTATTGGCTATTCGCCCCCAAATATCCAGTTCCCAACCAAACTCCACACCCGAGGCAAATTGCGATTGATAATTGAACAGCTTTTCCGGAGCCTCAGATCCTTCTTGAGTATACCACTTGGAGGATGGCGCGCCGTAAAAATCTCTTGATCGATATTGCCGGTTTACCGTGGCTATATTCCCATCGAGTGAGGGAAGGTATTCGAGGCGATTTTGACGTAGATTTCGGTTGGCGATTTCGATATTTTTCAACGCTGTGCGCATATCATAGTTATTTGCTAGCCCGCTATCGATAAGGGATAAGAGCTGAGGGTCATGAAAGAAATCCCGCCAGGATATATGTCCAAAGATAACGGTGTCATTGCTATAGGTAATCGTGTCTCCTCGAAAATCCTTGGGTAGACCCAGCTCAGGTTGTTGATACGATTTGCCGACTTTGCAGGCGGATACTGTAAAGAGCAAAATTGCAATAACCCATAGATGAATAAATTTTATATACGTCATGTCTTACTCCTCCGTTTTAAATCGTTGTTTTACCTTTTCGTCCAGCGTCTTGAAGACGACGAAAAGCATGGGGATGATAAATATGCCGAACACCACGCCAGCCAGCATACCGCCGGCGGCACTAAAGCTGATCGAGTGGTTTCCGATGGCTGATGGGCCTACGGTCCACATCAACGGTATTAGGCCAGCAACAAAAGCTAGAGATGTCATTAAGATAGGCCTTAAGCGAAGTTTAGCACCCATGATGGCGGCGTTATAAACGCTCATTCCTTTATCGCGTTGTTGCACCGCAAATTCGACAATAAGGATCGCGTTTTTTGCCAGCAGTCCGATGAGCATAATGAGCCCCACCTGTACATAGATATTATTTTGCAATCCGGCCAAAAAGACTGTTACAAAAACACCGATTAGCCCCACCGGTACGGATAGCAGCACCGCCCAAGGTAAGATGTAGCTTTCGTATTGTGCGGACAGCAAAAAATAAACGAACAGCAAACTGAGACCGAAAATCAGTATCGTCTGGGAGCCCGACTGGCTTTCCTCAAATGACATACCGGTCCACTCATAGCCATAATTTCCGGGAAGCTGCTGATCTGCAAGCCGTTCAATTGCATCCATGGCATCTCCGGTGCTAAAGCCGGGCGCTGGTGTAGCATTCACCGTGATGGCGTTATAGAGGTTGTATCGCGAGATCGTTTCAGGACCTATCACCTTCTTGAGTGTCATCAACGTACTAACGGGAACCATCGCACCGTCCTTGTTTCGAACGAATATCGAGTTTAACGATTCCGGATCGGTACGATAATCGAAATCAGACTGCATATAAACTCGATACGTTCGCCCGAAACGGTTGAAGTCGCCGGCATTGATACGTGCAAAATACATCCTGATGGTGTTCATCATTTCCCGTATATCAACACCTAAACTTTTTGCTTTCACGACGTCGATATCAGCTTCATATTGTGGGAAATTGGAAGCGAAGGATGTGTAGGCATTTGCTATCTCAGGAAGGTCATTGATTTGATTGATAAAGGTATCGGCCACTAAATCGAAATCGCGGATGTCGCCTCCTAAACGGTCCTGCAGCACTAGTTCCAAACCGGCGAAATCACCAAATCCTTGCACGGTTGGCCGGGGAAATACTTTGAAAGTGGCCTCATTTATCTGTGCTAGATCGGCACTAACACTATCCATGAAAGCGTTTATGGACGGAATATCTCTCCGTTCTCGATGCGGCTTAAGGTTGATATATCCAGCAGCAAAAGCGGGGCTCGTGCCTCCATCGAGGGCATTAAAGCCAGATACCGTTGTCATGCCCGCGACATCATCGTATTTTTGCAGAATGCTGTCGGCTTTACGCAGTACGGCGGTTGTACGCGAAAGGGAAGCACCCGGCGGCATCACCAATGCGTAGGTTACAAAGCCGTCGTCTTCGGTAGGGATAAAGCTTTTCGGCGTCTTGATCAACAAAAATACGCCTATGGCCGTAATGCCAATAAGGCTTAGCCATGCTACTTTTTTATGGCCGATTAAATATTTCACAGCGATAATGTATTTCGCCGTCAATCGATCGAAGGCTACATTAAAAGCCTGGAAGAATCGATTTTTATACCGATTGAACTTATTTTGTTTTATCGGCGCGTCCGGACGATCTTCATCCGACTTGACCGGTTTCAGGAGCAGGGCGCAGAGTGCAGGGCTTAACGTAAGCGCATTGAGAGCGGAGATAAGGATAGCCGTGGCCAAGGTATATGCAAACTGCCGATAAAAAATGCCGGCGGGTCCTTCCATGAATCCCACGGGAAGGAATACTGCGGCCATGACCATGGTAATGGAGAGGATGGCGCCCGTTATTTCAGACATTGTTTGTAGGGTTGCTGCCTTTGCTTTCATCCCGGTATCATGCATCTTCTGGTGTATGGCCTCTACGACCACAATGGCATCATCTACCACGATTCCGATAGCCAGTACCAGGGCAAACATGGTCAATACGTTCAACGAAAAGCCAAATAAACTTAAGAAGAAAAAAGTGCCGACCAAGGAAACGGGAATAGCGATTGCCGGGATCAACGTCGATCGGAAGTCCTGTAGGAAGATGAATACAATAATAAATACCAGAATAAAAGCTTCAAAGAGCGTGTGTTTTACCTGGCTGATAGATTCATCGATCTGATCACGCACGCTGTAGGAGATCTCATAATGTATCCCTTTGGGGAACGATTTAGACATATCTTGCAGCACTTCGCGTACCTGCATATCTATGGCGTGTGCGTTCGATCCACTGGTTTGCGTGATGTTAAGTGTCAAGCCAGGAAATCCGTTTACTTTGTTGTCGCTACCCAAGTTGGTCGCACCGAATTCTATCCGCGCAATATCTTTTAAATACAGTACCGAACCATCCTTATTGGTTTTGATGACCATATTTTCAAACTCTTCCGGTTTGGAAAACCTTCCTTTATGCTTAATGACGGTTTCGAACACCTCGTCGGATGTCTCCCCGAATTTACCGGGTGCAATCTCGAAGTTTTGATCGCTTAGGGATTTGGTAATATCTTGGGGCACTAAATTATAGACGGCAAGCTTTTCCGGGTTAAGCCACACACGCATGGAATAATCGCGGGCACCGATACGAGAGACTTGCGCTACACCATCCACCCGCAACAAGGGGCGGATCATATTGATCTGTGCGAAGGCCTGTAGGAAGGTTTCATCATACACAGAGTCCTTGTGGTCCGAGTAGAGATTGATCGTCATAATGGCACCACTCTGCCTAGGTTGCACCGTGATACCATTTTCATTCACCTCTGCCGGAATGGTGCTGATTGCTTTGGATATCCTCGTTTGCACATTGACGGAGGCAATATCGGGATTGGTTCCCGTTTTGAAAAATACCTGTATTGAACCGGCGCCAGAGTTACTGGCTGAGGAGCGAATATACGTCATGTCCTCCACGCCGTTGATAGCTTCTTCTACGGGGAGAAGCACACTTTCGGCAACTGTTTCTGAATTTGCGCCTGGATAACTCAACGAAACAACCACGCTCGGTGGTGCAATTTCCGGAAATCGGCTTATGGGAAGGGTTTTTAGCCCAACCAATCCTAAGATGACCAAAATCAACGAAACGACAGTAGCCAGAATAGGTCTATTGACAAATGTTTTTAACATATAAGTTTTTTATAGGGAGAATGGCCCTGCCACTACGCATTGAACTGCTAGGGGGGGGCAAGCAAATATAAACATATTGGAAAATGCGCCTATCTCTTTATGGGATAGGCACAACGCTCGAGCCATCCGTTATCTTATCCAAACCAGCGAGCAGTACACGGTCTCCACGGTTTAGGCCAGATTCCACGATATAATTGTCTTTGCTTTTCCCTTTTATCGTAATTGAACGCCTTTCGGCTTTATTGTTCTTGTTCAAGACGTACACGAAAGTGCGGTCTTGGAGCTCGCTTGTCGCGATTTGCGGGATTTGGATCACCCCACGCTTTACTTCAGAAATCTTCAACGTACCCGTGCTTCCACTACGAAGAATGTTTTCGGTATTGACGAACGATGCACGTAACGAAATGGCTCCTGTTGTGCGATCTACCTGTCCGTTTACGGCATCGACCCTTCCTTTCTTCACATATTCTTCGCCATCGGCCAGTATGAGTGTTGCCTCCGGAAAGCTCAATTGGTTGTTGCGTAGCTTGATGCCGGCAGCACTATCTTGTTTGGCTTTCAACTTGGTGAAATACAGAAAATCCGATTCATTCATCGAAAAATAGACGAAAACTTCCTGTACATCAGACAAGACCGTCAACGGCTCACTATCCCCTTTGCCTACGAGATTGCCTACGCGTTTCGGAATCCTTCCGATGTAACCGCTGACTGGGGCGGTCAATATGGTGAACTCTTTGTTTATCTGCGCGCTACGCACAGCTGCGGTCGCTTGGTCCAATGAGGCCATGGCCACATCGTATTCTGACCTAGCGGTTTGCAAACGAACTTCGGAGATGACATCGTTGTCTACCAATGGCCGTAATCGTTCAACCTCGAGTTTCGCATTCTCCAATTTTGCTTTGGCGACATTTTGCGTTGCCACCATATTATTAAGTACTTCTTGATAGGCAGACGCATCTATTTTAAACAACTTCTGTCCTTTTTGTACAAAAGCGCCTTCATCTACATAAATTTCTTGCAATATACCCTCCACTTGCGGACGCACTTCCACATTCACTTTCCCCTCAATGGTTCCCAAATAATCTTTGACGGTTACCGCATCACTGATGTCGACCGTATGAACGGGTAATGCGAGGGGCTTATTGCTGTTTTCTTTTTCTTCGGATTTGCTGGTACTGCAATTCGTTAGGCCTATGGAAGCCGCGAGAAGTGTACAAACAAAAGCAAGGTGTTTTAATTTTGAATTTTTTAAATTCATCTCTTCTTATTAACTTGTATGACCTGTAAAAATTGTAACGGTTTAGTTACATAATGTATTGCAAGTATAACGCTTTTTATTGGCATAATGTTGCCGCTTTAACAATTCTTAACGTTGCCTATTTGGCTTGTAATTCAATTTAGTGTTTAATAATTCGTTTTGGCCGACCGTTGATGGAATACGTACAAATAGCCTTTAAATTCGCCCAGCAATGGTATTGGGTACCATTGTTTTTTTTGTATTTTGGTGTTATTAGCACTATCCTTATTGAAAACAGAAATCCAACGAAGACGATTTCTTGGGTGCTGGTTATTGCGTTTTTGCCAGTGATTGGCCTGCTAATTTACTATTTATTTGGTCAAAAATTCCAAAAAGTTAAGCGAATCAAACGTGTGAATGAGGCGCAGGCAGATCGGTTGAAGAAGGAATGGCAAAATTTGGAGCCATTTATGGACAAGGACATTGCGCGGATCAACAGCAGCATCGGCGATCTCGCGCGTGTATTCAGTTTCCTAAAAAACGAACGCCTATCGTCGCCGACCGTAGGGAATAGGGTAAAACTGCTGATCAACGGGGAGCAAAAATTTCCAGATTTGCTGGCCACGATAGCTGCGGCAAAGCACTCGATACACCTTGAATATTACATATTTGAGCTAGACGAGATTGGCCTGTCGATTTTAAATGCGTTGGAGATTAAAGCCCGAAACGGTATACACGTCCGGTTATTGGTAGATAGCATTGGCTCGCCTGCTTTGGTTAAGTACCTTAGCAAGTATGGCACGTCTGCTATCGCTTTTCGTTCTTTTATGCCCGTGACGTTCACTTCGCTTGCCAACAGCAATTACCGAAACCATCGTAAAGTAGCGGTGATAGATGGTGCGGTGGGGTATGTTGGCGGAATCAATATTTCTGATCGCTATATAAATCGGCCTGATCGTGCGCGTCAGCTCTACTGGCGCGATACGGCTGTCAAGATCGAGGGGCCTGCGGTCAATATGTTGCAAATCGGTTTTTGGAATTCGTGGAATCTGGCGGATGGACATCCATTTTTATTGAGCGATGGTTATCTGCGAAACATTCCGAAGGAAGCGAAGAAGGGGATTGCGGCTACGGCGTTTGTATCGAGCGATCCGGCATCTATAGCACCGTACAATATGGAAGCCATGCTCATCGCCATTGGCGAAGCTGACAAAAAAATACAGCTCGTAACGCCCTACTATATCCCTAGCGACGAATTGGCGACAGCACTACAGGTAGCTGCTGCGGCAGGATTGGAAGTCGAGCTTATGCTGCCGGAGACTTCTGACTCCTACATCGTGCAGCACGCCAGTTTATCGTTTATCAAACCTCTCTTGCAACGCGGCGTAAAGGTCTACTTTTACCAAAAGGGGTTTATACACGCCAAAACAATCAATATTGATGGAAAGCTTTCTTTTATCGGTACGGTCAACCTAGACACACGCAGTTTTTACATCAACTATGAGATAGCCGCTGTTGTTTCGGATCCTGTTCTCTGCCATGAATTGGAGGATCGGTTTGAGTTGGACAAGGCGGACTGCCAGCGGATGACGCTTTCCGAATGGAAGAAGCGGAAAGCTTGGAAACGCGGGCTTGATTCCGTCTGCCGTTTGCTGGCGCCATTGTTATAAGCTGTTAAATTCTTTAGTATTGCAATAAAAATCAATATATTTAGCTTCTTGAAAATGTGTATATTGATGAAAAAAATTTCTATTGCGATACTTGCCGTGCTGTTTTTGTGTGCGTCGAGGCAAGTTATCGGCCAACAGTTACCGACGATTCCTATTAATACCGTTGTAGAAAAAGTACAGAAATATTTTGGTGTTTATCCGGTGGAAAAAGTGCATTTACACTTTGATAAGCCGTATTATGCCGTGGGTGATACCCTTTGGTTTAAGGCTTATCTAAACCATAATCTTTACGAATACGCCCCAAGCAAGATCATCTATGTAGAGATGCTTAACAGTAAAGACTCTTTGATACAGACCTTGCGCGTGCCGTTGAAAGATAATGGTGGGAAAGGGCAGCTTGTGCTGGATCCACAATTCGTTGCGCAGGATAACTATCGTTTCCGTGCTTACACCAAATGGATGGCAAATTTTGATCCGGCCTATTTTTACAATAAAATCGTTCCCATTGGCGATGCCATCAATAAGAAACTTGGCGCAGAAGTGAATTTTATTCCGGAGGGGAGTAACAAAACAAAGGCGAGTATTCAATTTAGGGATCGGTCGGGTAACTTGCTGAGCCGGCGGAAGCTTACTTGGGAGGCCATTGACGGCTGGGATCCTTTCGACAAGGGGAAGGCTGAAACCGATGATATGGGCCGTGTGCAGATCAACCTCACGATCAAAGATCGCGCGTATCTGAAAAAAGGTCGGCTTATCGTGAAGATCGATGGGACCAAGTTAGACCCTGCACTGGTGGGCAACTATTCGCTGCAGCAGTCGCTATGGGATGCCGATGTGCAATTTTTTCCGGAAGGGGGAGACTTGTTGGCCGGTATTGCCAAGAAAGTAGCTTTCAAAGCAAGCAATACCGTAGGCAGGGGATTAAAAGTGACGGGGAAAATCATAGATAGCAAAAAAAAGGAGGTGGTTTCTTTTACGGACTTGACAATGGGTATGGGATCATTTGATTTCGTTCCAGTGCTTGGCGAGAAATACAAGGCGGTTGTCTCTTTCGAGAATGGCGAGCAACGGACCTTTGATCTGCCGGAAGTCAAAGCCGAAGGTATTAACGTCGTGCTATTGAATGATGATGGCGCCAATCTGCAGGTAGGATTGGTCGCAAATGATGCATTCTATGAGAAAATGACAAATCAACCGTTCTATATATTGGGACAATCCAATGGACATTTGGTTTACGCGGCTCAAGCCACATTAAAAAATTCATCAGTTCTGGTGAATATACCGAAGGATAAACTTCCAAATGGTATCGTTCAACTCAGTGTCATGCAGCCTGATGGTAAATTGATTAGTGAGCGTTTAGCATTCAATGCATCGCAGCCACAATTGGATATTACGGTGAAAACGGATAAAACCAATTACAAGCAAAAGGAAGCTGTGGCGTTATCCTTGCACGTGGCGCCGCAGGATTCGCTGAAGGGCAACTATTCGGTTGCAGTGATCGATGAATCCAAAGTACCGTATAACGATGATCAGGATTTGGGGATATTGAGTAACTATCTATTAACGTCGGATCTGAAGGGTTACGTGGAACAACCCAATTATTACTTCAATGCAAAAAATGAAAATCGTGTAGAGGCATTGAACAATCTTTTGATGACACAAGGTTTTCGGCGTTTTTCTTATGCAGACCTGCTTGCGGAAAAGTTGCCCCAGGCTCGTTTTCTGCCGGAGCAGGGCATATCCATTAGCGGCACGCTAAGGCTGAATACAGGGCGCACTTTCCCCAACGGAGGATTATTGCTGTCTATACCTGCACGTAACCTGAGAAAAGATACCTATACCGACGTAAACGGACGCTTTTCTTTTGACAATCTCGTTTTTCCAGACTCATCAAAGGTTACCGTCAGCGCTCGCGGTAATGATAATTTCCGTAGTTTGGTAATCAATATGGACGGTACGGAGTTTCCTGGCATTGATCAGGGAAACCCCTATATAGGCAACAACGTACAAAACATCGATAACGAAATGAAAGCTTACCTGACCAACAGTAAGAATGAATATCGAACATCGATTCTGATTGATGAGGTGGAGGTAACAGGCGTGCAGCGCAAAATGGTTACGAGTAAAGAATTTTCGGCGTTATCGGGACTTTCGATGCCCGAGCATCGTATCGATGGCGAGCGCATCACGGGCTGTAATGTGCTAACGATGTGTTTGAATACGTTATTGACCGGTATAACGTTTGACAACCAAACGCTGAAGTACTATGTGTCGAGAAATTACAACCAAGGAAGTCGGGTACCGGTACAATTCTTCCTGAATGGTATGCCAATCGACGAGCCATCACTAAATTCTATACAGCCAGCAGAAATTGAAGCTATTGAAATATTCTTGCGGGACGAGTTGGGGACCGTGAGCCGTACGTATCAGAACGACGGTGTGGTATCGATTATAACGAAAAAAACGGATCAGAAGAAACAGCCAAGGATGTCGTTGGCCGAAATAGAAAGCTTGCTGCCCAAGACCAATATCATCGATATGATACCTTTGGGCTATGTGAAAGAGCGACAATTTTACGCACCGAAGTATGAAACGCCGGACAGTAAAAATACAAACGACTATCGAACCACCGTGTATTGGAATCCAGAGGTAACCTTGGACGATGCCGGCAACGTGACGTTGAATTTTTTCAATGCGGATGGCAACGGGCAGTACAAAGTGGTGGTGGAAGGCCAAGATCAAGCGGGATCGATTGGGCGAACTGTTTACCGGTATCAGGTAAATTAACTTGTCAAGCTAGATGCTGTTTGCGGATAGCGGTAGCGCTCTGTTACACCTAACAGAGCGCTATATTTTTATCACTTGTTTTTGTTGGTGTCGATTTCCAACTCTGTTTGTTGAACCAAGACGGCATACGATTTTGGAATAATTCCTTTTCCATATTTCATCGCATATCGTTTCGTAAATTCGGCACCAAAATACAAGATCGCCGCGGCATAATACACAAAGGCGAGCAGGATGATCACCGAACCAGCGGCGCCGTAGGAACTCGCGGTGGCGTTATTGGTAAGGTAATAGGATATGGCCGATTTGCCGAGCAAAAACAATAACGTAGTAAAGATAGCGCCCCAAAAAATATCACGCAGACGAACTTTTGCGTCGGGCAGGAAGGCGAAGATAAAACCGAATAGTGTAGCAATAACCACGAAAGAAACGCCGGAGTTAACCATGCCAACGAGTTGTATATCCCAATCGGGTAGATACTCGATGGCGTACTTCATCAATACGCCGATAATGCTGCTCAATATTAACGAAGTCATCAACAGAAATCCTAAGCCTAGGATCATAGAAAATGAAATCAGCCGATCGATAATGATTTTTAGCCAGCCTTTTTTCGGTTTTGCTTTGACCCGCCAAATCTCATTGATAGAATTCTGTATGTCTACGAAAATGGTTGTTGAAGAAAACATCAATGCCCCCACACCGATGTAGACGCCAATGCTATTTTTGTTTTCGAAGGATATACGTTTGATAGCGGCATCAAGCATATTAGCAATATCACGACCGAAAAGCTGGTTCAATTCGCCCATGATTTCATCACGTGCCCCTGTTGGCCCTTCCAATTGGCTGCCATATAAAAATCCAAGTGCCCAAACCAGGATCAGGATTAACGGGCCAATAGAGAACACGGTGTAATAGGCTAAAGAAGCACTTTTTTTGAGGCATTTATCGTCCATAAAATCGGTAATGGCAGCAAAAAGCAATAGCCCAAACCCTTTTAATTTATGCCAAGGTGTTTCTTTTTCCATCGATTCCTATTCTTCGTATATCTTATTGATTATTGCTTCGAAATTTTTAAATATTACCTTTCTTTTCAGACTCAGTTTGGGCGTCAGTTCGCCGCCGTCAATTGTCCATTCTTTCGGAAGTAGCTCAAATTTCTTAACTTTTTCCCATTGTCCAAAATCATTGTTAAGCCTATCCAATTCTTTTTGATACTTATCTATAACCTCACTGTTTTTGATCAATTCTTCCTTGGAGCTAAACGAAATACCCTTGTGTTTAGCCCATTTTTCCAACTCTTCAAATGCGGGTACGATCAGCGCGGCTGGAAAACGTTGGTTTTCACCTATTACCATGACTTGGGCGACGAGCGTTGACTCCATAAATTTATTTTCCAAGGCCTGTGGAGCAACATATTTCCCGCCGGCTGTTTTAAACATCTCTTTTTTACGATCGGTTATTTTCAGGAATCCATCTTGTGTCAACTCGCCAATATCGCCCGTATGGAAAAACCCTTCTTGGTCGATCGCCTCCCTTGTCGCTTCGTCATTTTTGAAATATCCGGTAGTGATGCTGGGACCCTTAACTAAAATTTCTCCATCTCCGGCAATTTTAACCTCAAGGTTTTTGAGCACACGACCCACCGTTCCGAATTTAACGTCCGTTTCTACATGGGAGTTGACGGCAATGACAGGTGAAGTCTCGGTTAGGCCGTAGCCTTCCAGCACTTTTATCCCTGCAGCCCAAAATACACGTCCCAAACGTTCCTGTAACGCTGCCCCACCTGATATAATTAATTCGATATTGCCACCCAATGCTTCCTTCCATTTTGAGAAGATTAATTTTCGGGCGATCCCCAACTGTATATTGTAGTAGAAACCGTTTTTTGGAGGTTCTTGATATCGATGCCCCAAGTCTAAGGCCCAGAAAAATAGACTCTTTTTAATACCAGTCAACAACTTCCCTTTTTCCACAATTTTGTCATATACTTTTTCCAGCACGCGCGGTACCGTAGTGAATATTTGAGGTTTTACGTCATTGATGTCTGCAACGATGTTGTCCAGGTTTTCGGCATAGTAAATCTGTATTCCTTTGGAGAGGTAGAGATAAACCACCATGCGTTCGAAAATATGGCATAAAGGAAGGAAGCTTAGCGCAGTTTTAGCATGTTTGGGTACCAAGTGCGAGCAAGCTTCGACATTGCTGAGAATATTTCCGTGCGTCAAAAATACGCCCTTCGGTTTGCCCGTTGTGCCAGATGTATAGATAAGCGTCAATAGATCGTCGCTATCTACAGCAGCGCGGATAGGGGCTAGGTCAATATCCAATGCCTTGCCCTGATCGATGAGCGACTCGTAGGAGGCTTTTCCTGCTACCTTGTCAAAGGTGTATATGTCAATTTCAAGCTGATGATCATCGATCGCCTGATCTACTTTTTTTGTCAGATCAGCATTGCTAACGAATACCAGCTTGGCACCGGCATCTTGCACGATGTAAGATAAGTCTTGTGCCGATAGGGTTGGGTAAAGTGGAACGATAGCCACGCCAAGCTGATTGCAGGCGAAATCGACGATATTCCATTCCGGCCTGTTTCCAGACATAAGAGCGACCTTATCGCCCTTCTGCATCCCCTTGTTGACAAGGGCCTTGCTTAGATTGTCGACAGCCGTAACGAAGCGGTCCGTGCTATATTTAACCCAAGCTCCGTCGTGTTTGCCTGCAACCATGGTGTCTTGCGCATACTGGGATTGGTATCTGTCTATAATGTCGAATAATCTAATCAGCTTGTTCATATGCCTCAAAAATTAAGTGGTTTATAAAATGCGTTATTGTTACTAATATAATATTTTACAGCTGAAAGAGCGAATTGTTCGAAAAAAATGTAAGTAAATCATAACAGATTTTAACTTTTGAACGTTTAAAAAAATATTACTTTTGGATACATCAAAACTTTATATACACATGAAGAAAGCAAATTGGCTGGTATTGACCTTGGGTATTGTCTTCGTTTCCTACGGAAATGTTTCTGCGCAACTGGACACGCAGCATGCAGTTGGGGGGCGTTTTGGGAGTGCTACGGGATTTTCGTACCGCTATACCTTGGCCGAAGATAGAGCGGTCCAAGGAATTATGAGTTTGCAAAGCAATTCTAAATCGAGGCGTTTTCGTTTGGTGGGCCTATATGAGTTCCATAAGCCCTTGGCAGAAAACTTTACTTGGTTTTACGGCTTTGGGGGAAGTGTTGGAAGTTTTCGGTACAAGGAGTTGGTAGAAAGCACGACGAATCCAGATGGTTCCATCACGACGAGAAGGACCGATCCAAAATCCGAGCTCGCATTAAGTATCGATGGTATTATCGGTGTGGAATATGCTATACCGACCACACCATTGTCCGTATCTTTGGATGTAAAACCTTATTTTGATTTTTTGCAGGAGAGTACGATCAAACTAATCGATCCTTTGGGTTTGACCATTCGGTATAAATTTTAACAGCCATTTTACAGGTCGGATGAGCTTTGCCGTTGCTCATCCGATTAGCTGTGTTATGTGTTTATGGAAAGCCAGATTTTACCTAGCGCTGTTTCCTGTTCGCTGGCATTCTGTCTGGGCTGTATGCTCCAAAGTTGTCTGCTGCTCCTGCGTAAGGGGCTGTGGATGGTACGTATGCGGCCGTCACGCGCGACCAGCAGGTCGATGATGTCGTGTTCATGGGCTTGCCCCAGCAAGAATTCCATTTCTTTGCCCTCTGTATCGAGACGGATACCGTTTATAGCAATCAGTTCATCGTTGACATTCAGTCCCGCATCCCAAGCGGCAGATCCACGTTCCACATTTTTTATGAATAGCCGACCGTCTTGTTGTTGGTAGCGTATACCGAGCGACAGATCTTGGCTATCTCTGTTTAGATCGATCATCTCGTATCCCACCGCGTTAAAGAAGCGGTTGTAATCCAGTTCCCTATTGTCGTGTGCAGCATCAAAAATATCGGTAAGGTCGAGGCCAGTAACCGCCTCTGCCAATTGTTGAAATTCGTATTCTTCAAAACCCCGCTGCTCTTTTTTATAAAACAGCTGGTAGGCCGCGCGCATCACATCATCCAGCCGTTTTTTGCCCGCTGTCTGCGCAATGATGTAAATGTCTAGCGCTGCGGCGAGCATGGCTCCTTTATTATAATAAGAAATGCTGCTGTTGATGGAGTTTTCATCTGGTCGGTATTGCTTGATCCATGTATCGAGGCTAGCTTGCGCCGCTGATTGTATGCGGTGTCCCGCACGGTTGTACACCAGGTTGAATTCGTTGGCCAAGGCATTTAGGTATTCCTTTGCAGAAAAGAAACCACATCGGCGGACGACCAAGTTGTCGTAGTAGGCCGTGAAGCCTTCCATAATCCACAACCCTTCTGTATAGTTTTCCTGCTCATAATCGAAGGGACCCAAGGCTATGGGGCGCAGTCTTTTTACGTTCCACAGATGAAAATATTCATGGGCAACCAAGCTCAGGAAATTTTTGTAGGACGAATCTATGTGGTAAGCGTTTCTGCTGGCGCCCAATACGGTAGAATTCAAATGTTCCAATCCACCACCACCGTTTTGATAGTTGTGGGTGATGAAAACATACCGGCTATTTGGGTTTTCTCCCCAGATTAAAGTTTCCGTTTCGATAATGTTTTGGATGTCTTCGGTCAGCTGCCTTTTATTATAGTTGCCGCCGCCCACCATGGCAAATTCATGGGGCACGCCCGCTGCTTCGAAATGCCAAATATCTTGGTTCCCGATTTCTATGGGCGAATCAAACAGGATGTCGAAATTATCGGCGAAGTAGCTATTGGCCTCCATGGGAAGTTTGCGAAGTCCTGTGGACACCTGTTGCCAGCTCTCCGGCAGGTCGATACGAACGGTACAGGCATGGTGCAGCAAACCGTCCGGATAGAGAAACGTTCCTGCTGGGCTGATAAATGCATGGTCTGCATCGATAAAATTAGTACGTACAGATATTTCGAAACCGTAGACCCTGTAACGGATTTTAAGCTTCCTTTTGGGATTTTCCACGCGCCACGTGTTCTTGGCGATTTTTGTAAAAGCAACGGGCTGTTCATCCGCGAAAGCCTCAAAACCTTCCAGGTGCCTTGCAAATTCCCGTATCAAATATGATCCGGGCGTCCACACGGGCATTTTTAAATCCACATAATCCTGCTCTACCTGCTCGATATTCATTTCGATCTCTGCATAATGCGCTTGCGGTTCCTGAAAGTAAATTCTAAAGTCTATAGCGGACGTTGACATGGGCAATGTGGATTTTTTAAGTTATGTGCACAAAACTAATCTTATTCTAGCGGACATCCAACGGATAATCAAAAAGCCTGATAAAATTGTACGGCAGAATTTGTATCTTTGAGTATAGATTATTTGGATATAACGTATGATTTTAGTGGCCGATAGCGGATCTTCGAACTCGGACTGGATGCTTAATTTACCTGATAGCAAGCCTTTGTCTTTCCGTACGAGAGGGTTGAATCCCTTTTTCGTAAACGAGAAGGAAATTGCCAAGGTGATGAAGGAGGTGCCGGAAATTTTGCCCTACGCGAACGAGATAAATGAAGTTTATTTTTTTGGTGCGGGTTGTGTCACTCCGGATAGGCGCGAGATTGTATCGAATGCGCTTACCGAAATTTTTCCGACCGCTTTCGTATCGGTAGAAAGTGATCTGTTAGGATGTGCATATGCCACATGTGGAGATAAAAAAGGGTATATATCAACGATAGGAACGGGTTCGGACATTGGTTTTTTTGATGGCGAGCACCTTCGTACCGGCGTTCACGGTGTAGGATATGTACTAGGTGATGAGGGCTCTGGCGCATGGTTTGGCAAACAGCTTATCACGTCCTTCTTATATGATAGCATGCCCAAAGACCTGTCTGTCAAGTTTGCGGAGCGTTACCGGTTGAACAAAGACATTGTTATCAAAAACGTTTACCAGCGGGAACGTCCAAACGCATATTTGGCGTCCTTTGCCGAATTCATGGCGGATAATAGGCTTCATCCCTACATTGATTCCCTGTTGCGTAACGGTTTTGATGAATTTGTGCGAACCAATGTGATGACATATCCGGATTATTGGGAATATAAGGTACACTTCGTGGGACGTATTGCCTATCACTTTGACCTTCAGCTACGCGAAGTATGCGAGGTACTGGGCGTTAAGGTTGGTTCCATACTAAAAAGTCCAATGGAACATTTGTTCCATTTTATTGTTGATAGAGAAACTAAGTTAATACAAGAAAGATAAGTATGGCACTAATGAACACACTTTTGCTGCTGCTCAGCATGTTTGCACCCGCAGCCACCATTTACGATTTTAGCTTTACATCGATAGATGGCAAAACCGTCAATTTATCCGATTTCAAGGGTAAACAAGTTCTGATTGTCAATACTGCCTCAAAATGCGGGTTTACCAAGCAGTATAAAGATCTGCAGGCGCTGCATGAGCAGTATGGCAAAGATCTCGTTATCATCGGCTTTCCGACAGACAACTTCGGCGGACAGGAGTTTGGATCAAACGAAGCGATTCAAGACTTTTGCGAAAAGAACTATGGCGTAACCTTTTTGCTTTCTGAAAAAATCGACGTGAAAGGAAAAGATATCGACCCATTATTTACGTATTTGACAACGGCGGAAAATGCCGACTTTACCGGCGACATCAACTGGAACTTTGAAAAATTTCTAATCGATAAAGACGGTAAATTGGTGCATCGCTATCGCTCTAAGGTAAATCCCTTGGATACCAGCATCACGAGCAATATCAAATAAGTGGATATAGTAATTAAAAAAGACGGCGTACAAATGTGCGCCGTCCTGCGTATATGGTCTAAACCATTTATAAGCTAACTTTGTTCCGAACAAAGATAGCAAGGAGTTTGCTCGCATCCAATCTACTGTCTGTTAAGTTTTTGTTAAGGTTTTTAGTGGAATTCGGCTGTGCGTTATAAACCGAAGTAACAAGATCGACAGCGCGGCTCATAGCTTTCCTTTTCTCCGAGTAAAACCCTTTCTTCATTTGACGTGATCCGGTAGGAATAGGTGGCGGGAGCGCCGCACTGCACACATACCGCATGCACTTTCGTCACGTGTTCGGCGATGGCCATCAAGGCGGGGATAGGGCCAAAGGGCAAGCCTTTGAAGTCCATGTCAAGTCCTGCGACGATAACACGGACACCTCTATTGGCGAGCTGCACACAAACATGAGGCAGCTCATCGTCAAAAAATTGGGCTTCGTCGATGCCCACCACCTTCGTTTCTGCACTCAAAAGCAGAATGGCTGCGGAATGTGAAATTGGCGTTGATGGGATGCTATTCTTATCATGTGAGATCACAGAAGCATCGCTATATCGAATGTCAATGGCAGGCTTAAAAATCTCGACTGGCAGCTTGGCAAACTGCGCGCGCTTCATGCGCCGGATAAGCTCTTCTGTTTTTCCGGAGAACATGGATCCACAAATGACCTCTATACTCCCAACCTGGGTGTTTTTTTGGATAAAAGTATGTTCGGAAAACAGCATCTATTTGTTTTAATGGGTGATAAGCAGCGGATTAACGGAGGCTAAAACTTCTGCTTGAACCGTGCTAATATCGAAATTATATCTTAAATTTGAAGGAGGGAAATGAGCCTGGACATGGAATGGTATAGCTATCAGTTCTTTTCCTTTTCCACAGACCATCTATAATGGCCTGAAGGTACTGCTCCTACAAAATATAAAAAAGACAAATATGGCGTATACAAAAGATTCTATTTTTTCGAAGATCGGTGAATTGTTGGTTGAACTTAATGAAGGCTACGCAGGGCTGTCCGAAGGCAAACAAGAGGATCGGGCGACTGCGATCGTATTGATGGAAGCACAAGCGAAATTTTTAGCAACGCATTTCGAGGTTTTCGGACAGCTTTCAAGAGATAGCGGTTCTCATGCCTCATCGAATGCTTCGATCCCAACAGTCGATCATACTGTGGATCACGCGCAAGCAGCTGTTTTGCCGGCCGAGGAAAAAGAGGAACAGAAAGAGGAGATTGTTTTTACGCCGCCGGTAGTTTCTTCCACTGATGCCGAGGATAAACAGCCAATTGAAGAGGAAATTGTTGAAACGGATAAAAAAGCGGGGGATCCAGCTACGGACAGCGAATCGGTGACAGCAAAAAGTGAATCCGAAGTGGAAGAAAAACCGGAGCAGGCCGAAAGAGATTCGACATCACAAACGCTATTTAGTCCACCTGTCTCGCATAATGAACCCGTAAATCAACCGGTAGCTGTAGAAGAAGAACGGGATGCGTCAACGCAAAAGCCGGAAGAGAAGCAGCCGCAGGCACCAGCACCATCTGAGGAACGTGTGGTTGTGCAAGAGGTGATTCAAGAGCCCAAGCAAATTGTGATTGAAAATAGCCCCGCCGCAGAGGAACGAAAGCCTGCGAGACCCCTCACGCTCAATGAGATGCTGCAACAACAGCGTACAGCAGCTCTCGGCCAATCGGCTACCATTGCTTCCCAGCCATCAAAAAGCCAAGAGCGCGTGGTTGATCTGAAGTCTGTGATCAATCTCAATGACAAGCTTTTGTTTATCAAAGATTTGTTTAATGGTTACTCTTTGGCCTACAGCGAGGCCATCGAGCTTTTAAATCGGTATAATAGTTTTGCCGAGGCCGATGTGTTTCTACAGACAAACTATGCGTTGAAGAACAACTGGGGGGACAAGCCTCAAACAGTAGAGAAGCTATATGCGGTGCTTCGTAAAAAATTTATGTAACGTTGTTACGGATAAAAGACAGGCTTTCCATAGCGGAAAGCCTGTCTTTTATCGATGTTAAACAATGTCAAATTTGACCCAATCTTGGCCCTGTCGTCCGTAAATAAAATATTTTGGCTGAATAATCTCTGCACAGATTTCCACATCACGAAGAAAATCGTCGTTGTGATCACCAAGATCGCTTTTCTGTACAATGAAAATTTGATTGGAACGAAGGGCGTTTGTCCGGTTTAAAAGATCATCTTCCATTAGTATGCCCATTTCTCCGTAAAGGCTTTCATTGTTTTGGATAATCAATAGGATATCGGGATTATCGAATTTTTCGGCGAGCAGTTTCCCCCCTGCAATCTGCACCATGTCGGAAAACTTTTCATTATACACCGGTTGAAATCCCGTATCTTGCCGGACCAGCAGTACCGATGGACGCTGTTCGAGCGGAATGAATTTAAGTTTGTGGAGCAGGATACTAATTTCTTCGTCGAGGACTGATGCTTCCTGTGGTGCTAGTTGTTGTTTCTCGGCCAATAGGGCTGTATAAAAATGAAGTTCTGCCATGCTAATCTTTTGCTGGGGCAAAGTTACGGAAGCAAGGCTTAAGAACCTAATCCATCCATTGTATGTGAATGAATGGCATATATTTTGTAAATTGCTTACTGGAAAAAAAGAAGTCAACATATGTTCGATAAATTAATGGAGGCCCAGCAGAAGGCCGAAGAGACTAAAAAAAGGTTAGACCATGTCACTGTTTCAGGCGAGGCAGAAGGTGGGAAGATCAAGGTAATCGCCACCGCGAATAAGGAGATCAAAGAAATCGTGATCGATCCAGCATTTCTCGCTGCGGCGGATAAAGAAGAGTTGGAGGAACTCCTTGTAGTAGCATTAAATAAAACCCTTGTCCAAGCGGAAAATGTGAGCCAGTCAGAGATGCAGGCCATGTCACAGGATTTGCTTGGCGGATTAGGTGGATTAGGGAATTTGTTTAACAAATAGCAGTTAACCTATGCATGTAACATACTATGGGCAGTCGTGTGTAGCCTTCGATTTTGGTGGGACTAATGTGTTATTGGATCCCTTTATTTCTTACAACGACTTGGCCAAACATATTGATGTGGACACGTTGCGTCCCGATTATATCTTTTTAAGCCATTGCCATCAAGATCACGTTGCTGATCTCGTGAAGGTACAGCAGAACAGTGGTGCGAAAGTAGCTGCCATCGTGGAAACGGCCGCTTGGGTCCGTAAACAGGGAGTTCCAAAGGAGCGGGTGATCGAATATAACTTTGGAGGGACATTGCGCCTCCCTTTCGGAGATGTGAAAATGGTTTATGCCTTGCATACCAATAGCACGCCAGCAGGCGAGTATGCTGGTGTAGCAGCAGGCTACGTATTCTTCGTGGAGGATAAGAAGATCTATTTTGCGGGAGATACGGGACTTACCATGGAAATGAAGCTTTTGGAAGACTTGGAACTCGATTGGGCTTTCCTGCCTATCGGTGGGCACTACACCATGGATGTTGATGATGCCATAAAAGCCGCTCGTTTTGTCAACTGCAAAAATGTAGTTGGTATACATTACGATACATTTCCGCCGATCAGCATCGACGCAGCAGAAGCTAAGGCAAAATTTGAGGGCAATGGTCTGCAATTGTTCCTTCCCGGAATCGGCGAGTCGATGGCGTTATAGCTTTCTGGAAAGCAAACCGCGCAAAAGAAAAGCCATTTCGAAAACGAAATGGCTTTTCTTTTTACAGGTGCATTTATTTTTTTGCTCTGTTGATATGGAATACGACGAGGTCGTCTATCGGAGACCGCAAAATTTTGCCCACCTTCATGTTGTAGTGGTTGGCCTTTTCCTCCAGTACATTTCTGAAGTTGTAACCAACCGACCCAATGCAATTGAACGTATAGTTTTGATAATCTGGATACTTGCTGACCAGATTGCTAAAAAAGGCCTCAAACGCATCGTCTACAATTTGACGGGTATATTGAATGTTGACATTGTTGTCATAGACAAACTTGCTAAAGCTTGCACAAAATCTATTGGCCAATGGTTTCGTGTACACATTGTCCATTATTTCATCCGGCGTGAGTTTGTAGGTCTCGAAGAAAGATTTAGCAACGTCCTCCGGCATCAATCCGCGGATAAAATCCGTGAGTAATTTCTTGCCGATATAGCTCCCGCTTCCTTCGTCGCCCAAGATATAGGCAGCCGAATCTATGTTATACGTGATTTCCTGACCATCGTAGATACAGGTATTTGTTCCAGTTCCCAAAATAGCAGCAAATCCTGGTTGGTCGCCCAATAACGCACGGGCTGCGGCCAATAGATCGTGCCCAATCTCCACTCGGGCACTCGGGAATACTTTTTGCATAGCTACTTCCACGATCTTTGCTTTCTCTTCATTGTGCACACCTGCACCGTAATAATTTACTTCCTCAATTTTGTCCAAAGGAAGGTCTCCAGGAAGACCCTTTTTCAACGAATTAACAATGTAGTCACTGTCAACGAAGTAAGGGTTGTATCCCTCCGTGTTGAAGTATATTTTTTTGTTTGAATCATCCAACAAACACCAGTTTGTTTTTGTTGATCCGCCGTCCGCAATGATAATCATTATAGATTTGGTTTTATTGTGTTATTTTTTGTTTTCTTGCTGATTCTAAAAGCTAAAAGCTCTTCGAAAATACATTTTTAAGTTTATAAATACGAATATCGCGAGCGAAAAAACTTTATTTCCAAGAGCGTTGTGGTAGATTATGGTGAAAAAACTGCTTCTAAACCCCTCTAACGTTGGTTTTGCTGGCGTACGTTTTTTTTGAAAGCTTAGTGTATTTTGTACAATAACCAGCCTGTTGTTCGTTGTATGCGTATACCGAGAGAGTAACCTGAAACCAAAAAAAAAATAAAATTTATCTAAATTCAACTCCGTTATAAAACATTTTTGTTTAATACACGTTAATAAAGTATCCGTTCGAAAGTAAAAAAAATTATATAATTTCTTTGAATATACAAATGTTATGTTATTTTTGTGCCAATTCTCAGATTTATCCTTTTTTGAGGTGATCTAATGTAACTTTCATAAGTGAATCTTTACTACGTTTGGCAGGTTTTCGATTCGAAGCCACATCAGCTAAAATAGAGCGGATATATCAAATTGCAATAAAATCCTATATCTCATAATAAAAAGTTAATGGATATTAATGAACTAAATACCAAGCTCGTGTCGGAGTTACGCGAGATTGCAAAAGTATTGGGCATCGGTGATGTCGATAAACTACGCAAGCAAGAGTTGATTGATCGTATTTCACTAATCGCTCAACAATCCGTTCAGGACGAGCCCAAAGAAGTAGCCGTGGCAGAAGAGGCTGAGCGCCCTCGGAAACGCGTTCGTACGTTGAAGACGGAACCTGTCGCCGTTACGAAGAGAACACCGACGGAGGAAATCAGGACCGAAAGCCTAACGCTTGACGAACCAGGGTCACGCGCTGCTACTCCGACAGAGCAGGTGCCTGCCCCTGCGAAAACAGAGAGTGCTGCACCTGTGCAGCCTACAGATTTTGACAATGTCATCGTGAATGAAGGCGTGCTTGAAATAATGCCTGACGGTTATGGTTTCCTGCGTTCTTCCGATTACAACTACTTAACTTCACCGGATGATATCTATGTTTCCCAATCACAGATCAAATTATTCGGTTTAAAGACCGGCGACAATGTGCGCGGAAGTATCCGTCCCCCAAAGGAGGGCGAGAAATATTTTCCACTTGTACGGGTGGAGTCCATCAATGGACAAAATCCGGCCGAGATCAGGGATCGGGTACCTTTTGATTATTTAACACCGTTGTTTCCGGATGAGAAACTGAATCTTGATTTGGGCATGGGCAACCATTCCACACGAATCATGGATCTTTTCACACCCATCGGTAAGGGGCAACGTGGTTTGATCGTTGCGCAGCCAAAAACTGGTAAAACAAATTTATTGAAGGAAGTCGCTAATGCCATCGCGAAGAATCATCCGGAGGTTTACTTGATCATTTTGTTGATCGACGAACGTCCGGAAGAGGTGACGGATATGGCAAGAAACGTGCGTGCAGAGGTTATTTCTTCGACCTTTGATGAGCCTGCGGATCGCCATGTCAAGATTGCCAACATTGTTCTTGAGAAAGCAAAGAGAATGGTGGAATGTGGCCATGATGTTGTTGTCCTTTTGGATTCCATTACACGTTTGGCACGCGCCTACAATACAGTTGCTCCTGCGTCCGGCAAAATTTTATCCGGTGGTGTGGATGCAAATGCCCTGCATAAACCGAAGCGTTTCTTTGGTGCGGCACGGAATATCGAAAATGGAGGTTCATTGACTATCTTGGCGACGGCGTTAACGGATACCGGATCGAAAATGGATGACGTGATCTTTGAAGAGTTTAAGGGGACGGGAAATATGGAGTTGCAGTTAGATCGCAAGCTTGCCAACAAACGTATTTTCCCAGCAATCGATCTGACTGCGTCCAGCACGCGCCGCGATGATTTGTTGGTGGATCGAGATACGCTCCAACGTATGTGGGTACTACGTAACCATCTGGCGGATATGAACTCCACAGAAGCCATGGAATTTTTGCTTACGCAAATGCGTGGTACAAAATCCAATGAGGAGTTTTTGATAAGTATGAATGGTTAATACCAGCATTATTTGATATTTTTAAGCCATCCTTCATAAAAGGATGGCTTAACTTTTTTATTGCATGAAAAAACATCTTCCCAATACACTCACCTGCTTGAATTTATTTTCTGGATGCTTAGGTGTGCTGTTTGCCTTGAAAGCATCATACCTGCCGATGTTTTACTGTGTATTGGCTTCGGGCGTATTTGATTTTTTTGATGGTATGTTGGCGCGTGCCTTGAACGTAAAGTCACATATCGGCAAAGAACTGGATTCATTGGCGGATATGGTGAGTTTTGGATTTTTGCCTGGCGCAGTTTTATATATGCTGCTTCAAGAAGCAAGCTCATCAACCTATGTGCCTTATCTCGGTTTCGTTGTGACGGTTTTCTCTGCTTTACGGTTGGCGAAATTTAATGTGGACGATCGCCAAACCAACGATTTTATAGGACTAAATACCCCTATGAATACGTTTGTTATTGCCGCATTACCCTTTATCTCTCAAGATGTTGGTGCCATACGCAGCGTATACGTGTTATTGTTTTTAGTTATCCTGCTGAGTTTTCTTCTTATCTCTGAAATTCGATTGTTCAGTATGAAGCTTGTCACGTTGGCTTGGCGGCCGAATAAATTTAAGTATATCTTCGTCGTGCTGAGTATATTTTTAATTCTTTTCCTGAAATTTACCGCACTTCCGATTGTTTTGTTTCTTTATATCTTGCTTTCATTTCTTCATTTTGCCAATGGTTCGAATCAAGCTTGAGTGCTTATTTAAATGGTGTTACCTCCGAGGCAAGGGGGTTAGGTAGCTTTGGCTTTTTACCTGCTATGGAGATAGAGCAAGCTCGTTCATATAGGTTTGTATTTCGGTGAGTAGCGTGTCAAATTGGGGAGAGAGCTCGGCAAACAACCTTTCTAACGCTTCGATGTTGTCCCCTTGTTTGGCAGCTGTCTCCAGTTCTTGCAATGCCGATTGAAGTTTCGTAGCGCCTATATATTCCATAGTGGGCTTGATGTGGTGAGCCTTGCTGGCAATCTCTGGGTTATGCGCGCTGCGCATCGCTTCCTCTAGCGCATCCCGGTCTACCGGTATCTGCACGAGATAAAGCGCTAGAAACTGATTAATGAGCGCAGCGTTTTGCATTAAATTTGTTTGGATTGCTACAGGATCAATAAGGGTATATTTGTTCGTCATTCGGCAATATTTAATTGATGTACAGGTAAGGAGTCGTTGCAAGCGGCAAGAAGTTCTTCATTAGATCTTTTGTTTACGGGATGTATGTAGGTCGGCGCAATTTCCACAAGCGGCATGAGTGTAAATTTTCGTAGAGGGATGTAAGGGTGTGGGATAGATAAATTTGGTTCGGCGATGATCTCGCTGTTGTAGTACAAAATGTCAATATCTATCAGGCGGGCTCCCCATTTCTGCAAACGTACCCTCCCCAGGTCGCTTTCGATCTGCTGTAGCGCTTTTAATAGTGTGGGTGGCGACAACCTCGTGGATATCAGTAGCACTTGGTTAAGAAATGGCGGCTGATCCAACACACCCCAGGCCGCTGAGGAATAGATAGAAGATGCTTGCTGTATGGTTCCTACCTGTTGCTCTATTTTTCGGGCAGCGATGTGCAGCTGCCTAAGCGGCTCGCCCAAGTTGGCGCCCAATAGTATAAAAGCATCGTTCATCCTTTAAATATAGTGCATATCTACATAAATTTCGCATTCTTCAAAAGAAACAATTAAATTAGGTCTTTGAAACAAGCAATCATATTATATGAGATCATTTTTTAAGTACGTACTAGCCACCGTTACCGGAATAACCATTGTGGTGATCCTATTTTTTGTTTTAGTAATCGGATTAGTGCTGAGTACGGTCAGTCAATCGGGAAATAAGGATGCCGATGTTCCTTCCAATGCCGTGCTGTATGTATCGCTTAACCACGAGATAACAGAGCGTACCAGTGAAAATCCGTTGGATGGGTTGAATGTTCCGGGGTATGGTCGCATGAAATCCTTGGGGTTAAATGATATTGTAGGTCGAATCGCTGCAGCAAAAACAGATGACCGTATAAAAGGGATTTACCTAAATCCGAGTTATGTAAACACGGGTATGGCCAGTTTAAAAGCCATTCACGCGGCGCTAAAAGACTTCAAGTCATCGGGCAAGTTTATCGTTGCGTACAGCGATGCATACACGCAAAAAGGCTATTATCTTGCTTCGCTTGCGGATAAGATTTATTTGAACCCTGAAGGAAGTTTAGAATTTAACGGTTTGTCCAGTTCGATTGCCTTCATTAAGGAAGCCTTGGAGAAGCTAGGTATTGACATGCAAGTGGTGAAAGTGGGTACATTTAAATCTGCTGTTGAACCTTTTCTATTAAATGAAATGAGTCCTGCCAATAGGCAACAGGTAACGTCCTATTTAGCGAGTATGTATGGGTCGTTTTTGTCAAATATTTCAACGGCACGACATATCAGTGTCGATTCGTTACGCAATGTAGCGGATAATTACTTGATTCGAAATGCGGAGGACGCCGTAACGTACAAGTTTGTCGATGATCGTCTGTACAAAGATGAATTGCTGAGCGAAATCAAAAAACGATTGGGGGTAGAGGAAAAGAAGGATATTCCAGCAGTTTCTTTGTTGGATTATACGGGTGGGAGCGAGACGGAACAGACGGGAGATCGTATAGCCGTACTCTATGCTGCAGGGGATATCGTTGACGGTGAAGGAGACGACACCAATATTGGTGGCGACCGTTTTTCCCGGGAGCTTCGAAAGTTGCGGAGGGATGATCGTGTGAAGGCGGTTGTGCTTCGTGTGAATTCGCCCGGTGGATCTGCATTGGCGTCAGATATTATCGCGAGAGAGGTAGAGCTTACCCAAAAGGTAAAACCTATCGTGGTGTCTATGGGCGACTATGCCGCTTCGGGAGGCTATTATATTTCTGCGTTGGCAGACTCTATTTTCGCCGAAGAGGAGACATTGACCGGGTCTATTGGTGTTTTTGGTTTGATCCCGAATCTGCAAGGGCTTTTAAACAACAAACTGGGTGTCCACTTTGATGAGGTGAGAACAGGCCGGTTTTCCGGTTTGATGTCAGTTCCAGATAGGCCGTTGACGGAGGAGGAACGGGCGATTATCCAGGGTGATGTGAACAACGTCTACCGTACCTTTATCGGCAAGGTTGCGAAGGGAAGGAAGCTAACGACGAATGCGGTCGATAGCATTGGGCAAGGTCGTGTATGGACCGGCAAGCAAGCCAAAGGCCACGGATTGGTGGACGAGGTTGGGGGATTGCAGCGCGCTGTTTCTGCTGCTGCTGCCAAAGCCAAACTTAAACAGTACAAACTTTCTTATTATCCCACGGTTAAAGACCCTTTTTCGTCGATCTTAGGGACATCGAAGGAACGTATCAAGGCGTGGATGCTGGCTGACGAACTGGGCGAGTATAGGCAATATGTCGAACGGTTACGGACGATTACCAAATCTTCGGGCATACAGGCCCGAATGCCGTATACGATTGAAATACGATAAAGTTAAGGAGGGGATTTTCGATTTCCCTCCTTTTTTCTATATTTATGGCTGGAAGTAAAAGGTCAACTTAAATTTTAAAGTATTTATGAAAACAATTGATGATTTGAATTTCTCCGGTAAAAAGGCATTGATCCGCGTGGATTTTAACGTGCCTTTTGATGAGAATTTTAATATAACCGATGACAACCGTATCCAAGGCGCCGCGCCCACGATAAAAAAAGTATTGGCTGACGGTGGCTCGGTGATCCTGATGTCTCATTTAGGACGTCCGAAAGATGGGCCAACGGATAAGTATTCATTGAAGCACATCGTTGCGCATTTATCGACGGTATTAGGTGTTGATGTGCAGTTTGCCAATGATTGCATCGGCGAAGAAGCTGTGGAAAAAAGTGGCGCATTACAGCCTGGCGAAGTTCTTCTATTAGAAAACCTTCGCTTTTACAAAGAAGAGGAAAAAGGTGATAAAGATTTTGCCAAAAAATTGGCAACGCTCGGTGACGTTTATGTAAACGATGCCTTTGGTACGGCGCATCGCGCTCACGCTTCGACCGCCATTGTTGCGGATTTTTTTCCAGGAAGTAAATATGCGGGTTATTTAATGGCCGCAGAGATCAAGAATGCCGAGAAGGTCATGAACCACCCCAGCCGTCCATTTACGGCCATTATGGGCGGCGCGAAAGTGTCGGACAAAATCCAATTGATTGAGGCATTGTTAGACAAAGTGGATAACCTTGTCATTGGCGGCGGCATGGCTTACACATTTGTGAAAGCACGTGGTGGAGAAATTGGTAAATCATTGGTGGAGATCGATAAGTTGGATTTGGCCAATGAGCTTGTTCAAAAAGCGGAAGAAAAAGGGGTTAATTTAGTATTGCCAACGGATGCTCAGATAGCCGATGGCTTTTCTAATGATGCAGCAACCTATGATGGGCCAAATGACGCCATTCCAGCAGATAAGGAGGGGCTTGATATTGGTCCCGAATCGTCGGCTCACTTTGCGGAAGTGATCGGAGCTTCGAATACCTTACTTTGGAACGGGCCAATGGGCGTGTTTGAATTTGATACCTTTGCAAAAGGCACGAAAGCAGTCGCCGATGCAGTTGTAGCGGCAACAGAGCGCGGAGCTTTTTCGCTTATAGGAGGCGGAGATTCAGCCGCTGCGGTATCAAAGTTTGGAATGACCGAGCATGTGAGTTACGTAAGTACCGGCGGCGGTGCATTGTTGGAATACATGGAGGGCAAAGTGCTTCCGGGCGTTCAAGCATTGAACAACTAACGCAATAGCTACATTGTAATAAGCATAAAAGCCGTAACATGCAAATTGTTACGGCTTTTTTGTGCGGCTAGGTTTCACTATTTAATAGGCGTAGCTAAACCCGAAAGTCGGAAACAGCTTTTGGGATGCCGATACATCATTGATATACGTTATCCTTGCCGCTACGTTGATATCAGGCAGTACATAACGAAACACATTGAGGTCTGCTGATATCCCCATTCCAAAGCTCTTTGGTGTAGCAGATCTATGGATGTTTTGGAAATCTGAAAATAGCAATCCCTGAAAGCGTTTGATGTAAGCCAGAGAGCCAATGCTCCAGTCTGGATAGAATAAAGGCATGCGATAGCTCGCCAGCGCGGTGTTGTGCACGATATCCGACCTGAAGTTGCCCCATCCCGATACCAGGGGGATATCGTATACGCCTTCATATCGTCCGGTGCTGCGTTGGGCGGCGAAGCGTACTTGCAGACTGTGATTGGATACCAATCCAGGTAGGTAAAAATTTGTTCTTACCGAAAAAACTTGACCGCTCAGCTGCTCTTCAAAGGGCAGGTGGCGATAGGTGATACTTATATTTTGACCCCAGCGTGGGGCGAGGTCCAGCCGGCTTCGCATACTGTTCCTGTTGAAATAGGCTTGGTAATTTAGGGGAAATGCAATGGTTTCATTGAAATTTCGGAGCGCTATACTGACATTATATCGCTTCGTAAACGATGTTCCGAAATTCGCACCATAGCTATAAACCATGTTTTGCCGGTAAATAGACAGTGGTATGCCGACTTCAAGTGTGGCATGATGGTCACGGTAATCGTACATAATAACCTGGTTGTTCTGCGCAACTGCATTTCCCACGAGTCCACGATTGGCATAACGTGCAGTGAATACGGGAAGGTATCTCCGGTAGGCCACTTCTGCCGAGTAGGTGCTCTTGCGTATGTCGGGGTCATACTCGTAGCCTAGTTTAATCTGACCGGTGTTCAACACATCGTTTGAAAGCCAAAAAAGACCGGGAATATAATTGTTGAAGCTTTCAAAATTAGTTCCGCTGATCGACAGACTATGAAAGTTGACGAGGTTTGTGGTGGGGTTGTAAGGTGTTATCTGCAGGTTCTCTTCCACTTTTCCAAGATTATCCTTTTGCTGAAGTTGATCCAGGGTCGGTTGTATGAACAATGTTGGCCTCTGATCGAGGACGGCTGTTCCCTGAGCTAGCTTTTGCGAAGCCAACTTGTAACCATTATACCGGTAATCGTTGTAAATCATCTGTTTGTTTTCTACATCAATAGCGGCATTGAACGCGCCAAATCGAGCATCAGTCAATTGATATTGCTGTCCGTGCTGATCGAGTCGATAGATGTTATCCCTGCCGTTATAATGCGCTTTAAAAATGATATCATCGTTGTGGTACAACGGGCGTTCGAGCTGTTGATTGCTCCAATCAAGCAACAATCGTTGCTGCCGTGTCTGCAAGTCTATTTCGATCAGATTCGTTCCCTTCTGCGATACTGCAATTGCAATGATTTTATTTCCTACCGCATCAAATTTTGGTTGCTGTATATGCAAGCCCTCGGCGAGGCGGTAGGTGTCCGAAACCGACCCATTTTTGGCGTCAATCAATAGCAAGCTACTTTTATTAGCGGTGTTTACTTCAACGACGGCGATGATACCTTTCGTGGGGTGAAGTGCAGGGGAGTAATACCTCGATTTGTGCGTCAATGTGCGTAGTTTTTTGCTATCTAAGTCATACATGTTGATAACATTATAGGTCTGCTTGCCAAATCGGGGATCCTTTCGGTATTCGTCCCAGACCAGTTGCGTGCCGCGCAAATGGAAATAGGGCGTAATCTGAATGCCCGTCTTGACAAGACCAATCTCGTTTCCCATGCTGTCCAATTGGATGATCTCGTTAACCAATTTTGGACTTGATTTCAGCACCAATAAAGTGCCGGATCCACTTTTTTGGGGCAAAAGATAATCGCTGGGAAACCTACTTGTTGTTGTTTTTATTTCATTTTCTATAGATTTTTTATTGTCCATATTAGACCAATTTTCTTGCAGTTCTTTCAAAGTTTCACCAAACATTTTTTTAGGTTTGATACCGGATACTTGCTTGAAAGCGCGTTGAAAATTAAAAGGGCGAAGGAGCTTTTTTCGCATCTGTTCCATAATTTTTTCATGGCTATCAATACCGTTATGGTTCGTCAAGTATGTATTCATCAACAGGCCGATCGTGTAATGCGAGGGAACATTATCTTTGAAAGATCCCAGCACATATTTATTGAAATCATAATGTTCATCCGATAATATATTTGCGCGAATGGGCATAACCCAAGACGGTAACCTGCCGCGTCCGCCGGAACTATGGATGGTTTCAATTTGTACAGCGTCACCTTCGAAATACCATGCTGGCAGATTCAGCGCGTAGAGGCCAAGCGCCAATTGTTCAAAAAAAGGGCCTCTGATACGGCCTGTCAATTTGTCAAATTGTGCAACATGCCTTAGTTCGTGAAGGGCCAAATTGGGAAGCCATTCCTGATTATCTGCAGTGGAGGAGGGGACCGGGTAAAACTCTGATTTTCGCGGAGCAAGCTGTACATAGCCATTTTGACTGAGGTGATTCCCTTGCAATACTAATGTTATGGGGCGGGTGTTTTTGTTTAAATCATCGCTGCTGTATCGCCGTAGTGAGGGTAGCTGCTTTGCTAAGTTAAGTGCAGCAGAATCAAATGTGCTTGGAAACAGAAGTCTGTAGTTTTTCGTTTTAATTTGATGCCATTTGATGGAGGAGTGCGCTTGCTCATTTTCTATAATTTGACCGAATGCACAACGTGTATTTATCAATGATGTAAATATGGTTATTATGCTGATAATAATTGCTTTATTCATCTGATTACTTTGTAATAGTATGTTTTACTAAAAATATTAGTATAAATTGGGTTATTTATGTGTTTTTTTACTTTTAATATTTAAGTTCAATATACTGATTATCTTTTTTTTATGATTTTTTTTAATTGGTCTTTTTATTAAATTTTGCGCTTAAAAAAATGTCTTTTTGCAATGTCCTCAGTAGATCCCAGCTAAGTTTTGCTTCGTTTTTTTTCGGTTATTAGTTCGTCAACAAGATAAAAAAAATAATTGTCTTTTCTGTGCTACATTACGAGGGATAGACGCACACCTTCACCACGCCATGAAGCGCAGATGAAAAGGTTCGGCAAGATGTGGCCTATATAGGGTTGCCTGTTTTTGCCAGCATGACTTGGGGTTGATGCTAGCGTGTTCGATCGATTTATAGGGATTTGTTCCGGAGACTTGAATTCCAGTTGATCCGCTTGTCAATATCTAGGGTTTTTTGTGCTGTCATCTTGGCATGTTTACGCAAAGTGCTCGGTAAAAATTAAAACTGTTCCTGATGGAATTTGTTATCGATAGTTGGTGTATGTGGCTGAAAATAGTATTAGTTATTTTCAACTAAAAAGTCGACTTTTGCTGCAAACAAAAATACCCATGTAGGAATTAAAATTTAAGTTTGTTATGGAAGAACTAGAAATGCAAGTGGAGCTTGTGGAGAATTGGATCGAATCGAATCGCCTTTCTGAGCTTCAAGATTTTCTTAATGAGCAGAACATCTCCGATGTCGAGGAGCTCATCGATGAACTTCCAGAATACGCCGCACTATTTATCGAAACCCTTAATATTAATCGTGCGGTTCACGTTTTCAGTATCCTCGATTTCCCTACGCAAGAGCGTATCTTCAAAAAACTTTCCGCAGCTAAAGTTCGTGAGCTCATAAATGAGATGCCACCAGATGATCGTACATCATTCTTTAGTGAATTAAAGGGTGATGTGGTGAAGCACTTAATTATCATGCTATCCCCAGAAGAGCGCAAAGAAGCACTTTCTTTGTTGGGTTATCCGGAGGACAGTGTTGGACGTCTTATGACACCAGATTATATCACGGTGAAACCCCACTGGAGTATCACCCGTGTCCTGGAGCATATTCGTCGATACGGGAATGCTTCGGAGACTATCGACGTGTTGTACGTCATCGATAGTGAAGGCCGACTAATGGATGACATCAAGATTAGGGATATCCTCATTTCGGATTTGGATACGAAAGTAGAGGATCTAATCGACAGCCGGCTGATCTCTCTGCATGCCAACGATCCTCAAGAGGAGGCTGTAAATGTTTTCCGGATGAACAACCGGGTGGCGCTTCCCGTGGTGGATGAGCAAGGTATTATGTTGGGTATGGTGACGATCGATGATATCCTTTGGGTTGCCAATGAAGAATACACAGAAGATATGCAGCGGATAGGTGGTACTGAAGCATTGGATGAACCGTACCTAGATGTTTCAATTTTCCATTTGGTGAAAAAGCGCGGTGGATGGCTGATCGTACTTTTTTTGGGGCAGCTGCTCACGTTTAACGTTTTGGAATTTTACGAGGATAAGCTTACCACAATTCTGGTGTTGTTGATGCCGCTTATTATGTCCAGCGGAGGGAATAGTGGTTCGCAGGCTTCCACGTTGATCATTCAGGCGATGGCCATGGGGGAGGTTACGCTGCGCGACTGGTGGCTCGTTATGCGACGCGAGATTTTGTCCGGTTTTTTGCTCGGTCTGATTCTTGGAACGTTGGGGTTCTTTCGTATATCGGTTTATCAAGCTTTTGCCGATGCTTATGGTGATGCTTGGCTGCTGTATGGATTTGCAATCGCCTTTTCCCTTGTTGGTGTCGTTCTGTGGGGGTCACTTGTCGGATCCATGCTTCCCTTTGTACTTCGTCGCTTAGGGGCAGATCCGGCCAGCTCTTCGGCTCCATTTGTGTCTACATTAGTCGACGTGACGGGCTTGATTATCTATTTTACGGTAGCCACGCTCGTGCTTGGTGATCTTGTTGTTTCATAAAAAAAATCTTATTGTATTAGAGCTAGTTGCAATTTTCTATCTGAAATAATTTGCAGAGCTCACCAAAACTTCCGATAATTGCATCACCGAAACGGAAACGTTGGTGCTAAAATTCCTGAATAGCTCAGCAGGTTAGAGCATCTGACTGTTAATCAGAGGGTCGCTGGTTCGAGCCCAGCTTCAGGAGCAACACAAAAAAGGTCTTTTTTTTAAAAAAGGCCTTTTTTGTTTCGGTGAAAATTAGATACGTACGCACTCGCTGCCCTGATCCTAATATGCGATACTCGCAAGAGAGCCGAGTCGATATGTTTTAGTTTTGCATTCCATCGATCTTTTTAAGGTGGCAGGATAGACCTCGAAAAACAGTAATCTAGCCCGCCAAAACGAAAGATTGGGACATCCTGTCCTGAATTAGTGGTCCTACTCCATACTATATGGCGACCAAAAGTATTTCCTTATCGCTGTGTCTTTCTAAACTCTTCTGGGCTAAGTCCATGCTTCTTTTTAAAAAAAGTAATGAAGTAAGAAGAACTGTCGAAGCCAAGTTCAAATGATATTTCCGATACCGTTTTGAACGTGTGACAGAGCAACCTTTCCGCCTCCATCCGTATTCGGTCTCTTGTTATTTCTCCGACGCTCCTGCTCCGCCGTTCTTTGCAGATACGGTTTAGGTAATTCGTTGATATGTTCAACTTTTCGGCATAAAATGAAGGGAATCGTTCTCTTTTGTAGTACTGTTCCAACAATTGTTCAAAAAGTCGTACTTTACCCTCTTTCTCTCTATTGTAGGGAGCATCAACAGCTATACCATGGTGTCTCCCCATAATCCCCAATACGATATTCAGGTAGGAGCGCAATATCGTTCTTGAATCAGCTCCTGAACGCTTGAATTCATCGTACATTGCATCCATCATCATGCGCCAACGGGGCATATCTTCCGTATGCTCCAACTGTTTACATACGCTATTACTTTTTAGAAATGAAAAATCGTATAAAACATTGTCGTTATATCGCTTCGAAAAAAAAGCGTCCGTAAACAATACCACCCAGCCTTTGGCTTGTTTATCTATTTCAAATGTACAGACACTGGTAGGGCTTACACTCAATACTTCTCCTTTATGGATTTGTGTAGAAGACTGATCTACAACAAACCTTCCGGCTTGATCTTCTAAAAAGATTATCGTGTAAAATCTTCTCTGGTTTGGCAACGAGAAAAGACTACAGTAATGCTGATTATAAGATTGGAGCGAAGTGATGAAAAAACCTAAATCGGGACTTTCAAAATCTTCCAGTGTCAAAACTCTTATTTCTTCTGTCTTGACAACCATAATAATATTACCTTAATTTAAATAATCGATAGATCAGTTAAATCAGGCAATAGGCGGTTTGAAGATAGAAAAGCAAAAGCCATCTGATAAGGTGGCCTCAGAAACCGGTTGCGTTAAAAGGTTTCCAATATCTTTTTGAACAGGCGGCGTATTACTTGAAGTGAAGATGGATAATATCATCGTTACTTCGAGCAACTTAAGTTTCACAGGTGCATCGTTATGCTGCTGATCTTCTTTAATTTTTTCCTCTAAATAACACGAGCCTTTACATACTGGAATAGTGTCAAATCTATTGATACATAACTGGCTTTCGATATAGTCCCGATTGAGCTGAAAGCTTAAAAAAATCCACATACTACTCGTTGACTGTATGAAAACAGCTATAAGCAACGATATGTACATGAATCTTTTCAAAATGCTGCGAATGTATTAAATTTATTTTTCTTTTCGTAAAATAGCAATATCTGCTAATAATCTCTTGGTCTCTTCGCGTGAAGTTCCGTCGTATACACCTCGGATATGTAGATCCTTATCGACCAAAAGAAATCCACCGCTGTGTGTAAATCCGCCAGGGGCCGTACTATCCGGATAGGCAATAGCATAATAGGATTTCTCCGCAAGATGAAATACATCTTGTGGGCTTCCATATAGAAAATGCCACTTCTCTCTTTTAACCCCGATCTTGTCAGCGTAGGCTTTCAATGCCGGAATGGTGTCGCGCTTGGGGTCAATACTGAAAGAAAGGAGGACAATATCTTCCATTCCCATCGTTTCATCGTACACTTCCTTCATCTGCGCGTTCATTTGTGGACAAATGGTTGGACATGACAAGAAGATAAATGAAGCAATATGGATCTTACCATTTAGGCTCTGATCAGAGATGGGTGTACTGTCCTGATCAAGCATGCTAAATTCATCGATCTTAGGATAAATTAGTTCACTCCCTTCCGTAACCGGATTGCCGAGATAGGGAAGTTTTTTTTGCTGACAGCCCATGGAGCATATAGTCAAAACTAAGAATAAGACGAAGCTTACATATTTCATTGAGATAAATACTATCCTATTTTAAATACCAAATATACATTTTATTGCTGTTAAATATCGATTGAATACCTCAAGTGTCCCTTACAACATCCGATATGCACGAAAACCTAAACACGTAGCACGCTTATGTAAACCACTAAAGCCATATAGTATGGTAACTTTGCAAAGTTAATAAAGCAGCAGAGCGCAATGTCTTTTCAAATTTTCAAAATCCTGCCATTGGGCATATTATTTCTCGCCTCTTGTGGTCAACAACGCGATGATAAGGATCTTCCTATTATGGGCGAGAAAGAAATCGTTTCAATGGTGAAAGATGGCAAGACGTTTAATGACACGATCTACCACAGCATACCTGAATTCCGTTTTGTGGACCAGGATAGTGTATGGATTTCCAATGAAGATGTTGCTGATAAGATCTACCTGGCGGATTTCTTTTTTACACGTTGTCCGACTATATGTCCGCTACTTGCTAGAAATATGTTGACCATCGCAAAAGAGTTTGAAAACGAGGAGCGTTTAGTGATATTATCGCACACCATTGATGCGAAACACGATACGCCGGCTGTGCTAAAAGATTACGCCACTAAACTTGGTGCACCGTCAAACTGGCACTTTTTAAATGGCCCACAGGAGGCTGTCTATCACATTGCAGGAAAAGAGGGTTACTTTTCGTATGCGGAGGAAAACCCCGACATTCCCGGAGGCTTTGATCATAGCGGTGCATTTACATTGGTGGACACTAACGGACACGTAAGAGGAGTTTACGATGGCACCCGTGAAGATGAAGCGAAAAAGGCGATAGCAGACATCCGTAAATTATTAGCGCAATTTTAAAGATATAAACTAAATTGAAAAGGATTATTTCATTTCTACTACTTTTATCTCTTGCTTACCAATGTTTGGGAAGTATGGGGGTATTAGTGTGGTTTGAAAGCAACCGATCCTATATCGCAAACGTATTGTGTGAAAACAGTGCAAAGCCGGAAATGCATTGCAATGGTCAATGCGTACTCATGAAAAAGCTCAAAGCATTGGAAGAGAAATCATCCGATAAAAGTCTTCCGCAGAATGCAAAACACGAAACTTTTCTCTGCGTGATGCAGGAATGGCCGGTAATGCCCGAAAGCATATCCATCCAGTTAGTAAACAAATACGTAGCCTATTATAAAGCCTACTACAGTTTTATACATTTCAAGAATAACTTCCGCCCTCCTCGATTCAACGCCTAATTTTTTCTATAAGAATCAATAGTGCTGTATTGACCTAAGAGGCTTTAAACTCGGTGGGTAATACAGCGATTTTGGCATTGAATAAAATCGAGCATGAAACCATTTTACTTTGGAAAGTCATCCATGCTTTTTAGCGTAATGGCTATGGCATTGATATATAGTTTGACCGGGTGCGGAAACAATACACAGAACCAACAGCAAGAGGGCGCGGTTGACACGGCAGGTGCTTTGGTTGATATAGCCGCTTTAACCAAAATTGCAGATACGACACTGACAGACAAAAGGATAAGTGTACTGGTACAGGACAGCCTGACCAGCAAAAACGAAACCATCTACATTCAGGTCACGGGTCAAGACGGCAGTCCAGTTACAGACGCCCAGCTTGACTATAATGTTGTCATGGATATGGGCATGATGTCGCACGGAGGACCATATTACCCTTTGGTTGATCTCGGTAATGGTCTTTATAAAGCTGAGGTAGTCTTTATCATGGCCAATATGAAGGATATGGGCAAGGGTTGGATATTGAATGCTGTCCTCAATAAAACAGATAGTTTATCCTTTCTGCTGCCCGTTTCAGAGGCAAAGTATGCAAGGACTATCCCTGTTGGTACCAAAGATGATGGACGTGTGTTTGTTAGTCTATTGCTACCCAATGAAGTAAAAACCGGAAGTCAGCCCATTGACTTCACACTGCACAGGATGGCGCATGAGGTTTTCCCACCGCTGGATAATTATACGGTAGAAATAGAGCCTTTTATGCCGGATATGGGACATAGTTCTCCTGATAATAAGGCTGCCGTAGGCAAAGGTAATGGACGGTACAGTGGGACAGTCAATTTCACCATGAAAGGCCCGTGGACAATCAAAGTGAATCTCTTCAAAAAAGGAGAAAAAGTATCACAGGAGGAACTGATATTTCCTGTAGAAGTTAACTAACAAATCAATATATACAATAACAAGAAAAATGAAACCGTCATGATCTTCAAAAATTCTCAATGCAATCATGACAGCTTCATTGCCTATCAATAAAAATTAAATAAATGAAAAAGCAGAATTTATTTTTTGCAGCCATTGCTGCGCTGGTTTTCACATCCTGTGAAAAAACCGAAATTAAAGAAGTTGAAAAGATTGTCTACGCAGACCAAGCGGGATTTTTATCGTTGACATTTGATGCCAAATATGGCGATTCAGATTTTGAACTAAATAAAAAATATCCCTATCAATTAATTAATTCGAGTGGAACCTATGATATGGAATTCGAATTTAGCCGTCTACGTTATTGGGTGAGCAATGTCAAATTGATCGATAAAGACAATAAAGAACATGCGATACCGGAATCTTATTATTTGGTGGAGGAAACCAATGAAATAGCTGTACAGCATTTGGTGGGTGGAGAAAAATACCCCGCAACAAAGCGAGAGGAAGTGATGATCAAAGATATCCCTTCAGGAGAATATATAGCTATCAAATTCTCTGTCGGTGTCGATCAAAAATATAATGACAATATTGCTTTGACTGCTGGCGAACTGGGTTCGTTGAATGGTATGGGAGTTAGTGACGGGTGGATGTGGTTCACCAGTTACAAATTCCTAACCGTCGCTGGAACTATTCATTGGGCAGGTGGTACACCGACTTCAAAAGCGCTGTCTTGGGAAACGGGTTCAAATGCTTTGTTTGATGGTGCTGAAAAAACCGTAGAACTGACTGCGCCGCTAAAAATTGATGCCCAAAATTCTGGAAAAATCACTTTCAACGTGGACGTAAAAGAGTTACTATCGGCGAACGATCTACCGTGGGTCAATAACAGTATCAGTCAAAACAAAAAAGACCTCATGATAGCTCTTCGGGATACGTTTTTGAGCAAGTCGTTGACATTCAAAGAGGCAAGTGCTGTTTCCGTGGTAGCAAATTAATGTATATAAGAATAAGAAAAATACAGATCATTGGAGTCTTCGCCTTTTTGGTGGGATTGTTCGTCCTATTGTCCTGCACGAAGGATGATAAACTTTCTGTTACCGAAGAGGAGGAGACTCCTTTTGTTTTTCGTCAGCCTGCTTTTTTCCCAAAAGCGGTCGAATCCGCTATTGATCCCAAGACTGGTCTACCGTCAAATCCACTGACCAAAGCGGGGGTTGAATTAGGCCGAAGACTTTTCTACGACCCTCTTTTGTCTGCTAACAAACAAGTGTCATGTGCAAGTTGTCACCATCAAAACAAAGGCTTTTCCGATGGAGTGGCTATTACCACAGCTGGTGTTTCAGGTAAGCCTTTGGAGCGGCATTCGCCCACGTTGATCAATCTGGCATGGACAGACAAGGGTTTCTTTTGGGACGGTGGATCGACCAATCTGGAATCTCAGGCATTTGGTCCGCTGACTCACGCAGATGAGATGGGAATGTATCTGCCTGTATTGGTTGAACGTTTGCGTTCGGACGCTACTTATGTAACGTTGTTTCAAAAGGCATTTGGAGAACTACCAAGCGAGCATCGAACAGCTATGGCTCTTTCTCAATTTCAGCGCATATTGATTTCTGCAGATGCTCCGTACGACCTATACCGAAGAGGAGAAAAGCCAGAGGCGTTATCTCCCGAGCAACTTCGTGGGCTAAATCTGGTGCGTCAAAAGTGCAGCAGTTGTCATGCAGGAGAATTATTTACCGATAACAGATTTCACAATAACGGAATAGACAATGACTTCGGCGATGGATCGCATGAGGGTATTTATTGGGGCAGATACCGCATTACCTACAACCCACTGGACTTGGGTGCTTTCAAGACGCCTACATTACGTAATGTGATGGTGAGCGCTCCTTATATGCATAACGGGAGATTTAACACCATTGATGAAGTACTGCATCATTATCGTTTTGGCATCAAAGACACACCTGTTACCGCTACTGCATTATACCAGAACAATAATCAGGTAGGGATACTCATGACAGACCAAGAAGTCGAAGAGATTAAGGCTTTTCTGCATGCACTGACTGATGAAAAATTCTTAAACAACAGGGACTTTTCAAATCCCTTTAAATAAAAGATATGAGAGAGAAAATGATAAAAAAAGACTGGAGGAGCATTTTGATTACATGCATAACGTGTTGCCTACTGCTATCAGCCTGTAAAAAGGACGATGATATTATCGATGAAAATAAGATGGGCGAGTTTTCTATTGAATTTGACCACATCGTCGGTGAAGACCGGTTTTATATCGACCCCACCTATCTGTATAGAAATGCTAAAGGCGAGCTGTTTAGTATACGAATCTTAATGTACTATATCAGCAATATCAAACTTTACAAAGCAGATGGAAGTAGCTATACTGTACCACAGGATGATAGTTATTTTTTAGTGAATGCAGATGATCGAACCACACGTTTTACTAAGGTCAGCGTTCCGGAAGGCGATTATACAAAAGTCGAATTTATGATCGGTGTCGATCAGGAACGCAATATGATGCCGATGGAGCGTAGAACGGGCGTGCTTTCTTTTAATCCCGGAGAAGGACATGCGGGTATGTTCTGGACATGGAGCCAGGGATATATATTCTTTAAACTGGAAGGGAATAGCAACGTGGTTTCCGACGATCAGCAAGGTGACCCTACAGGAAATAAGCAATTCAAGTATCACATCGGTGGTTTTGGATATCCATTTGATGATCCGGAAGCGATGAATAATATTAAGGTGATCACCGTTGATCTTACCCAGACAAGTGGTGACCATCTGGCGCATGTACGGGAAGGATTAAGAAGCAATGTACATTTAATGGTGGATGTGATGCAGATATTTAATGGCCCGAACCAATGGAGCATTGCGAATAAACCCAATGTGATGTTCAACAAAGAAGATAGCGGTAAGATTGCCGGGAATTTTGCATCCCTATTTACACACGACCATAGTGAAAACTATGTGAAAAGTGAAGCACAGCTATCCGCTAACTAACCATACCAAAAAGAGATGAAGAAGATATGGGTACTTACTTTAATTCTAGGCCTGATATGGGCCTGTAAGAAAGGAAATGATATCATAGAGGAAGAGGACATATTTGCGGGTTTTGTACAACCTTCCAATTTTCCGAAACCTGCTTATGACCTTTCTCGCAATCCAGTGACCAAAGACGGTTTCGAATTAGGAAAAAAGCTGTTTTATGAGCCACGGCTTTCCCGCAACAATACCATTGCTTGTGGAAGCTGCCATATACAAGGTGCCGGATTTACGCATCATGGGCATGATGTAAGTCATGGGATCGATGACAGATTGGGGACACGTAATCCAATGCCCATCATGAATCTAGCCTGGCACACGGAGTTCTTTTGGGATGGCGGTGTATTTGATTTAGATTTTTCTCCCGTAAACGCGATACACAGTGCAGTAGAGATGGACGAGACCGTAACCAACGTCCTGCTAAAATTAAGGGCACGTCCGGAATATCCCGCTCTCTTCAAGAAGGCTTTTGGGACAGAAGAAATTACTGACGTCCTGTTTTTTAGAGCACTCTCACAGTTTATGCTGATGGCGACCAGCAGTGATTCCAAATACGACAAGGTGATGCGCAAAGAAGATGGTGCATCATTTACAGCGTCGGAAGCACGGGGTTACCTGTTCTTTAAGAATAACTGTGCAAACTGTCACAAAGAACCTCTTTTTACGGATCTGAGCTACCGCAACAACGGAATTCGTCCCAGCCGTAGTGATGATAAAGGGCGTGCGATAGTGACCGGAAATGTGATCGATGAATACCGATTCAAGGTACCATCCTTGCGCAACCTTTCATTCACAGCACCATACACACATGACGGGCGTTATCTGACCGTGAGCAGGATGCTCGACCATTACCGTCACGATATGGTAGATTCCCCTACATTGGATCCCTTGTTCCGTAAAGCGGACGGTAGCTTGGGCATCACCATGACCGAAGAAGAGAAAGCAGATCTGATGGCTTTCCTAAAAACACTGGAAGACCCGACCTTTCTGTCAAACAAAATACTCGCAGAGCCATTTGGTTCTGATTTTATCGTCAATTAATGATTAGGATATGAAAAAGAAAATTATACTATTGGTTTTGTCCGCTGTTGCACTTTTTGCAAATATACCGCAGTCGGCAGCCTGTGATGTCTGCGGATGCGGTGTAGGAAGCTACTATATGGGCATCTTGCCGGACTTTAATAAACGTTTTATTGGCTTACGTTATCAGCAGAATAGGTTGCAGACGCACTTGGGTTCAAACGGCATCCGTACGCCTAACTCAACGAATGAAACATATCGTACAATGGAACTTTGGGGGGCTTGGAACTTTGGGGAGCGCTGGCGCGTGATGGCGATCGTTCCGTATAGTTTTAACGAGCGTACTATCGGTAACGGCAACACCGAAACGGGAAGTAAGAACGGTCTCGGCGACGTTGTTGTGATGGGGCATTACAAACTTTTGGATGATGTCCGCACGACGGGTTCCAACAAACTGCTGATGCAATCCCTTTGGATCGGTGCTGGGATCAAGACACCTACAGGCGAGTATGATACCAGCGAGCAATCTAGTGCAGAGATGGGGGCACCAAACACTTTCCAGTTAGGGACAGCGAGTACCGATTTTATGATCAACGCCGCCTACGACATCCGGTTGATGGATGCCGGTATCAACGTGAATGCGACCTACAAGATCAATACCGAAAATAAGCACGAATACCGTTATGCCAACAAGTTTACCCTAAATGCTCTGGCTTACTATAAATTTAATATGCAGAACAAGGTGCGGATTTCTCCCAATGCAGGTGTACTCTATGAGATACAACCCAAAGACGTGCTATACAACCGGTTTGACGTAGCCCAGTCCGGTGGACACTCCACTATGGGCATTGCGGGTATAGAGGTCAATGTCGGCAGATTATCTATTGGCGGAAACTTTCAGACACCGATCAGCCAAAACCTTGCAGATGGACGTATAAAAGCGGAGAATCGTTTTATGACCCATGTATCGTTCTCCTTTTGATTTCACTACTAAAATAAATAGATATGAAGAGATTAAGTGTTTTGTTAACCGTTGGTGTTCTCGCTACGGCTATTGCCTGTAACAACAATCCAAAAACAAACAGTTCGGAAGCTCAAACAGAGCCGAATACAACGGATGCGCCCAAAGAAATGGTCATCCATGATTACCTTAAGGAGGGCAATAAAGGAGTCGGACCTATAGCATCGTTTACTCAACTTGCCTTTGACCAAAAGGTAGCAGATGAGGGCAACAAACTTTTTATTGTCAAATGCACGATGTGTCACGAGTATGCGGAAGATAAACTTGGCCCTGCGTTAAAAGGCGTAACGAAAAAAAGAACGCCGGAATGGATTTTAAACCTGATGCTGAATACGGACGAAATGTTTGAAAAAGATCCGGATGCATTAGCCCTGAGAGATAAGTATGAAAGTATGATGGTTAGTGTCGGTCTAAATGAACAAGAAGCAAAATCCATATTGGAATATTTAAGGCAGGAAGATGCCAAAGCGTATTGATAACATGTTTTAATCATAGTGCAAACTTTAAGGGTTATGCCTACGCTACATCGCGATGGGCAATTATGCAGACTTTGGCTACGCAGACAATGGGCGAGTCATATTTTTTTCTGTTTTTATTTGAATATGAAAATCAAATTTCTATCTTTGTATCACTTTAGAAAACACCATTTGGCGTGCTAAGGTTCAAATTCCTGAATAGCTCAGCAGGTTAGAGCATCTGACTGTTAATCAGAGGGTCGCTGGTTCGAGCCCAGCTTCAGGAGCTAAAGTTTACCGGCTGATTGGCCGGTTTTTTTTTGTCTAATAAGTCTATCAAGATGAGCTTAGTTATAGTTGGGACGGTTGCATTTGACGCCATCGAAACCCCGTTTGGAAAAACAGATAAAATTGTCGGCGGTGCTGCTACCTTTGCCGGATTGGCCGCTTCTTACCTTTATGACCATGTTAAGTTGATCAGCGTTATCGGTGAAGATTTTGGCGACGACAATATGCATATATTGAAATCCCGCGGTATCGATGTCGAGGGTGTGGAGATTGTTGCGGGTGGGAAGTCATTCTTTTGGGCAGGAAAATACCACAACGACATGAACAGTCGCGATACGTTGGTAACCGAATTAAATGTCTTGGCAAACTTTGATCCGAAGGTTCCAGCATCTTATCAAGACTGTACCCACCTGTTGCTAGGTAATTTGACGCCGCAAGTGCAAATGCAGACGTTAGAACGTTTGGAACAAAAGCCGAAGTTGGTTGTTTTGGATACGATGAATTTTTGGATGGACGTTGCTTTGGACGATCTGAAGAAAGTGCTCCTAAAAGTTGATGTTTTGACCATCAATGATGCGGAAGCACGGCAATTATCGGGCGAGTATTCACTGGTAAAAGCTGCGGATGTTATTTTAAAGATGGGGCCTAAATACCTGATTATTAAGAAAGGGGAACATGGTGCACTTCTTTTCGGAGACGGGCAGGTGTTCTCTGCGCCGGCATTGCCCTTGGCAGACGTTTTTGATCCTACCGGGGCAGGTGATGCTTTTGCGGGAGGCTTTATCGGCTATTTGGCGAAAGTGAAATCCGTTAACTTCACAAACATGAAGAATGCAATAATTTATGGGTCTGCATTGGCCTCGTTTTGTGTGGAGAAATTTGGAACGGAAAAATTGCAGCATCTTTCTGCGGCGGATATCAAAGAAAGGATACAGCAATTTGTTTCTTTAGCAAAATTTGAGATTAGCGAATAAATCGTTAATCTCAAATTAACTTGCCTATGATTGGGAACCTTTCGAAGACCCACTCGCCATGTGGCGCATCCTCCATCTCTGCCGTGAGGTCTTGCCCAGCCCAATGTTCGTAATGTCTCCCATTTTTCCACAAACGGCTGCCTCCGACATCGTATATAAGTCCCTTGTAGCTGATCCAAATCTCTTTTCGATCTTGACCATTCCTTAACGCTAACTGCGCAGTCGAATAAGTAGGTAGATGTTCTTTTTTGTCCACCTTTCAAAGGTAAATCTAATCTCCGGATTTATAAGCATGCAGTGTTTTTTTCATGGCTTTACGAGCGACATGGATACGGGTCTTCACCGTTCCAATTGGAATGGCCAAGTAGTCCGAAATCTCATGGTACTTATAGCCTTCGAAATACATGCTGAAAGGGACGTAATAATCGTCGCTAAGCGTTGACAAAGCACGGTTTATATCGTCCATGACAAATTTGTTTTCTCCGCTGTTGCTGCTGGCTGAAACAACGAGGTTAGCATTGGTAATTTCTTCTTCTTTCGTAATAAAAGAGTTCGTTTTAATTACCCTTCGGTAGTTGTTGATAAAAGTGTTCTTCATGATGGTGTACAGCCACCCTTTAAGGTTTGTCCCTTCTTTAAAGTTGTTGAAATAGGTTACAGCCTTCAGTAGCGTGTCTTGCACCAAATCATTTGCGTCATCCTGGTCTCTAGTGAAATTTCTTGCATACGTCTTTAGTGAGTCCGCCTGTTGGGTAACCAACGTGTTGAATTCTAATTTGTTCATACTAGATTGGATTAAAAGTTTTCAATGTACCGATTTAACTGACGTGCATCGGTCATGTAGGGTTGTAATACCCTTCATGTCATACGGTTTTGCAACAAATTATGCAAATGGCGTGCTAAACTTCCTCCTGTGGATGAAGTCTAAATGAAATTTCCATTAAAAAAATGTGAAAAGAAGAACTTTTGTTGGATTCCAATAGGTTAATAACCAATCTTGTAGCTCGATGCGTTACTTGCAGACAGTCAACTTCAACAAATGTGGAAAACTTTTACAAAACATTAACTTCGCGTTCCAACAGTATTCCGAATTTTTGGTACACATCGTTCATTATTTTAGACGATATAGTATATATTTCTAGACCTGTGGCATCTCCCAAGTTGGTGATTACCAGCGCTTGGTTTTTCCAAACAGCGGCATTTCCCTCGGTTTTTCCTTTCCATCCGCATGCCTCAATCAACCAACCCGCCGCTAGCTTTTCGCGGTTCTCGTCGATAGGGAACGAAACTAATTGGGGATATGTTGCCTTGATCTGCTCGAACAAAGTGCGAGGGATGATCGGATTTTTGAAGAAGCTTCCAGCGTTTCCAACGGTAGAGGGGTCGGGTAGTTTTTCCACACGGATATGGGAAACGACCTCTGCGACATCCTTAATACTTGGCGAATGAATTTTTCTCCGTTGAAGTTCCTGCTCAATGGCACCGTAAGCGGTATTCAGGCTTTGATGGAGGGAGAGTTTGTAAGTTACGGAAGTGATGATGAAACGACCTTTATACTTCGTTTTAAAGATACTGTCACGATAGGTGAAATGACAGTCTTGATTATTAAAGGTTGTGAACGTTCCTGTTTCCGTGTCAAAGGCCTGACAGGAATAAAAGACATCCATCAATTCTGTGCCGTAAGCTCCAATATTTTGTACGGGGGAAGCACCGACCGTTCCCGGTATTAGCGCCATGTTTTCCACGCCGGCAAACCCGTGATCAATGCAGTACCATACAAAGTCATTCCACACCTCGCCAGCCTTGGCCGTCACAAATATATAGTTTCCTTCGATGAAATGTTGTATGCCTTTACTGGCCATATGGACAATTAGCCCCGGGTAGTTTTGCGTAAAAAGGACATTGCTGCCTGCACCTAATATAAAAAACGTGTCTCGCAGGAGGCCTTTTTCGTACAAATCTGGAAGTTGACTTTCCTGGGTGATTTGTACAAACTGGTTGCAGCTTGCCTCAACGGCAAAAGTATTGTATTGTCGAAGTGAAATGCCGTGTAGAATCTCGTTTACCATTTTGTGCTGACTAATTCTTTTAAAAATTCAAAAAAAGAATTAACTTTATGATTTTGGGGTAAAGATACTACAAAGCAGTTTATTTAACGGAATAAAATTGAGATGTCTAAAAATGTAGATATTAAACGAGCTAAGATACTGGAAGTTGCGAAACGCCGTTTCGCACATTTTGGAATGGCAAAGACAACTATGGCAGAGATTGCGAAAGATCTTTCGTTTTCTAAGGCGCTGCTTTACTATTATTTTCCCGATAAAAACAGTCTATACACGGCTGTATTGGAATATGTGATCAATGAAATGATCAATAAGGTAGATACCTATTTGCTCAAAGCAGTTAGCGTGGAAAGAGCGATACTGTTTGCTATCGAAAGCCGGATGGAGCTGATGCGCGAAAACTATAATCTTTTCGAATATTCTACATCGTTGTTCATGCAGAATCCCGGTGAGATGGGCAAAAGCTTGGGTCCTTTCTTTGATCGGGTTCGCGATCAGTTTGTGCGTATCCTCGATCAGGGTGTTCGCCAAGGCGAGATCATCGTGGATGATATTGAAGAAACTGCTGAACTACTGTTGTTTTCTTTGATGGGTATGCGGACTGGGATTTTGAGCAAAGATCTGAACGACTGTTTGTTTCCGACACCGGGTGAATTTGAGTTGATCTTGTCCAAGCAGAAGAAGATGGTTTCTATTTTTATTAGGGGGCTTCGGGCCTGACCGTGGCGCTAAGGTGAGCCATGATTATTTCCGCATGGATGCGTGAATTTTCAATGAACCATAAGTGTGTATTCAGTCCTCCGCACACCACACCGGCCAGATACAGGCCAGGGATGTTGGTTTCCATGGTTTGTGGGTCGTGTTCGGGAATTCTAGGCGCTTCATCTGGAACATGTACACCCATGGCTGTCAGGAAATCGAAATTGGGTTGATAACCTGTCAAGGCCAGAACGAAATCGTTGTCCAATGTGACTTCACCTTTTGGTGTGCTAAGTATTACTGTTTCTTGCGTGATGGCCGTAAGGCAACTGTCAAAAAACACGTCAATTTCCTCGAAAGCTATTCTGTTTTCGATATCGGGTCTTACCCAATATTTGACGCGGGGGCTAATTTCTTTGCCGCGTACCACGAGCGTCACTTTGGCGCCTTTGCGGTATGTTTCCAATGCGGCATCTACAGAAGAGTTGCTTGCGCCCACGACCAGCACACGCTGGTTGGCATAATAATGCGGATCATCGTAATAATGGGATACTTTTGGCAGGTTCTCACCTGGGATATTGAGCATCATCGGGATATCATAGAAGCCTGTAGCCACAATAACAGCTTTCGCTTGATACAAGCCTTTGGTGCTTTGTACATGAAAGATATCAACTTCTTTGCGAACGGACAGTACCGCTTCGAAAAGATGCGTGTTTAGATTAAATTTATCATTTATGCGCCGATAGTATTCCAATGCTTCCGCCCTTTTAGGTTTCGGTAAGGTAGTGACAAATGGCGTGTCGCCAATTTCAAGTTTTTCCGAAGACGAAAAAAAGGTCATGTTTGCGGGGTAATGGTATAAGGAATTAACCAAACACCCTTTTTCGAGAATAATATGCGAGCGGCCATATCGCTGCGCTTCGATACCGCAGGCGAGCCCGATAGGGCCGGCGCCAATGATAAGTACATCAAAAAAATTATCCATCTACCGAACCGATTTTTTCATTTTGTTCAAGTGTCTTCGAGCGAGCAACCAAGTCATCGGTGACACGGTGTAAATCTCCCGAAATTTTACTCAAAAACTGTAATTGTTCTGTAATTAATGCACTGTCTTCTTCACTAACGGTATGTTCTTCCAACAACGGGAAATCTGCTGCTGTGTGGAAACTTTCCTCACTATGTTCCTGTGCCGGAAGCAGGGCGATTGCTTTTCCAAGTTCGGACAAGATCTTTTTTAACAACTTGACATGTTCGCTATTAAACGTGCCTATGTCTACTTGGTTCACCTCCGTCAGTAGGTTTGCCGAGTAGGAGGAGAAGATGTGGTTTAAGATTACAAAACGGTTGATCTCCTTGGTGTACTTTTGCCGCCATTTGGGTTCCGTCAACATCCGTTGAAAAGTCGAACCCATATTCGCTGATGCGATGTATACCTCTTTACGTGCAAGTTTGTAGGTCGTTCGAGATAGGTTATGGCCTGCCAAGATTTGGATAGCTTGGGCGATGTAGTTGTAATTTGCAATAAGGAGGCTACGCATGTTATCTCGAAATTGCGTGCTTTCCCAGTTGGGAAATATGATGTAGCTGGAGATAAAAGCAATGGCTCCGCCTAAAAAGGTGTCAAACACCCGCTCCTTCGCCATGTCAAAGGAATTCATTCCATTAAAGCTCAACATGATTAAGACGTAGGGAGTCATAAACATGACCGCGATGATATAATTTACGCGGAAAAGACTATAGGCAGTTAGAAAAAAGAAAATCAAGAGTACGAAACGAATGGCTGGATCCTGTATCGTAAAAACAATGGCAGCGCCGATGATCCCGCCAATAAGCGTTCCGACTAGGCGCTGTACATTTCGCTCTTGCGTCAGTCCGAAACCAGGCTTCAAAATCACCATGATGGTAAGCAAAGTCCAATAGATGCCATTGGGATTAAAATTGATCAGGCTAAGTGTTAGGTAGGTGCCCGAAAGGACGATGGCCATTCGTAGGGCATGCCGGAAGACCGAAGATTCCAAGCTAAGGTTGCTTCGGAATTTCTTCCAGTCGATTTGGTCGCGCGTAATAAATTGTGACGCGGAGTCGATTTCCTGCCGCGGGATTTCCGATATTTTCGATGAGCTATAGCTGTAAATATCTTCGATAAATTTTACGATACCCCGGATGTTAATGATGATTTTCTTTAATGGGATGGTGTTTCCAATATTTTTATCCAGCTGGTCCACAGTCTCCCGTAATCGGTCTATATCTTGTTCAAACTTGTAGATCGGTTTGGGCATTCGATTGGCGTTAATGGCATAGGCCATGTTGTCCAACTCATGGGTCAGTTTGATGAGCACATGTTTGAAGGGCATCAGCACGCCATGTTGACCATAGGCGGTCTTTATCGCATTGTAGTCGTATTGCGTTGTCATGCTCTGCTCGAACAGGTCGACAATATCCGCGAAGATCAATGTCAAAAATCGTCCTATTTTAGTGGTGTCCTTGATAGAGCGTTTACTTTGAAACAGAATGTCACGCACCAGCTCTTGGTGCCTGTTCACCTCGATCTGTTTTTCGATCAGCTTTACATAGTTGGCATCAACATCAATGTTAGGATCGTAAAAATTGGCTTTTAAACGGATATAGTCTGCAACTTGCCGGATAGATTCGGATAATTCCTGCTGTGCAATCCGGTAAGGTCTGATCTGCAGGATCGACATGCTGATTAACATGTACCATGATCCGCCCATGGCTATATATAGGAGGTACATCCAACGTTCCTCGTCGACTAATTCGTGGTGCACATTGAACAGCATCATCAGCGTGCACATCGCCCCCACCGTAGCTGCGCGTGCGTTGAAGATGGCAAACATGGCGAATACAAAACTCAAGATCGCTACGGTAACGGTGGTGAGTCCTATAGATTGGTTGACATGTATGATGATGATGTAGGTCAACATGCACAAAAGTGCTGTTGACAACATACCGAGCCTGCGATGGGAGGGAGCCCCCGGTGTGTCGGACAGTCCAACCAATAGCGCGCCTAAAGATATGAGCGTTCCAATATTGAAATAACCAAGGTATGCTGATACCAGTACCGGGACAATACAGCCGACGGTGATTTTCAGTCCTTCTGAAAAGTACTGACCATAAAAGAAATTACTTATTTCTTTGGATTTTTCCATGAAATGCTCAACTGTTTTTGTGATGACAAAGAAACGCTAAGAAGTCTCCAAACTTATACAAATTTGCATGGATATCCAACTTTTAATGCCTTCGAAATGCGCGCGTAGTTTCTATTATCATCAGGCTAGGCAATGTTTAGGGAGGATGTCATAAATAATGAAAATAATCAAACAGTTTAGCGATTAATGTGGTTATTGATTCGTACGCCATGGGATATTGTTATATATTTATTGGCTACTACCGGCGTATTGCATTGGGAGTTTGGTTTTGTGCGGGCCATTCATTTGCTGTATGGTTTATCCATTAACCGAGAGCGGCATAAGGATAGGCTATACGCGCTTTTCCAGATGAAGGAAATAGGCTTATTTTTTTAATTTTTTTAAATAAATAGGCTTTTTAATATTTTTTTTATACAGAAAACTTTCATTTATTATAAATATTATATAGTTTAGGGCGGTTCGATTAGGTTACAACCTCGAACCTATGTTATTCCATTAAATATAAGCATGAAAATCAGTCAAAAACAATCCGTTTTTCACAACGAAGTACTAACACGCTTTGACCTATACAAAAGTTTGTTTTTAACCTTGCCCTTTCAGCGGGTAAAGCACACCGGAACGATCTTACCATTTTTCTCTACCCATTGTGAAAAGGGTGTAGACGAGCATTTGACGCCAGAGGATATCATCGAGAGTTTCTTTGGACAATACGAACAATATGTGCAGGAGGAAGATCGTATAGATTTTCTTTTTCGCATTGTGCAGTATATCGAGAGGCAAGTTGTTCTTTTCGATGCGGTGGAAGACTCTGCTTTTCAAAGTGTTGGAAAGACGGATGAATCGGGTATTTTACATGGTCTTTTTCAACGGGCGCAAGAGAACCCCGAACTGAAACAGGAAATTGTAAATAAGCTGCGTGATTTTTCGGTTCGGTTGGTGCTCACGGCGCATCCCACACAATTTTACCCCGGGCCTGTCTTGGCCATTATCACTGACCTCATTGATGCCTTAAAGCGGAATGATGTACCCAATATACACTCTCTGCTGCAACAGCTTGGGAAGACCCCCTTTATCAACAAGGAGAAACCTACACCTGTGGATGAGGCAGCCAGTTTAGCTTGGTTTTTGGAAAATGTGTTCTACAAAGTTGCGTCCGAAATTCAATCGAAAATCGATAGTGAATTGGAGGTTCCGACGGAGGATGTAAAGCAGTTGATCGAGCTTGGCTTTTGGCCGGGAGGCGATCGTGACGGTAATCCAAACGTAGATGCAGCAAGCACCAAAAAGGTTGCGAGCATGTTGCGCACGATTTTGTTCCGCTGTTACTACCGGGATTTTCGTATCGTTCGAAGGCGTATCACTTTCCGAGGCGTAGAGAAGTATTTGGACGTGCTCCAAAATCTCTTTTACAATAACAGTTTTAACCCAGTTGAAAACCCGGTTGATGAAACGGCCAGCATTTTGGAAAATCTGAACGCTGTTAAGGAAGTGCTCAATACACGCCATAACGGACTATTTGTTGAGCTTGTTGAGGATCTAATACGAAAAGTAATCACATTCGGCTGTCACTTTACGACGCTGGATATCCGCCAAGATAGTAGCATTTTACGCCAAACGTTCAACTATCTGGTGGAGCGTTATCCCGAAACAGCGATGGATCTCGAGAAAATTAAAGATTCGGAATCTGATAAGGAGAAAAGCTTACCGTTTTCGGAGTTGAGTTTAAGCTTTGGTGATGATGCAGATAAGTTGGTGATCGACACCTTGGAGGTAATCGAGCTGTTGAAATCCATACAACGGAGCGGAAGTGAGCGCGCAGCGCAACGATTCATCATCAGTAATTGCCAGCAGGCATCAGATATCCTTGGATTGATGCAACTGTTTTTATGGTCAGGTTGGAAAAAGGATGCGTTAACGATTGATTTTGTTCCGTTATTTGAGACGGTAGATGATCTTTCTCGCGCGGCGGATGTTATGCGCAGTTTGTATGATAACGCGGCTTATGCGCAACACATAAAGAAACGAGGCAACAAGCAAACCATTATGTTAGGTTTTTCCGATAGCACGAAGGATGGCGGCTACCTCATGGCCAACTGGTCGATTTACAAAGCGAAGATCGAACTGACGGCGATCGCAAGGGAGTATGATGTTGATCTGGTGTTTTTTGATGGTCGGGGCGGCCCCCCGGCACGTGGCGGTGGAAAAACACAGCGATTTTATGCGTCAATGGGCAAGGAAATTGCCAACGAACATATCCAATTAACTATCCAAGGGCAAACCATAAGCAGCCAGTATGGATCGTTGGAGACGGCACAGCATAATATTGAACTGTTGCTGCAGGCCGGGATCATTTCGGAAATCCAACAGAAAGAGGGGGATACGCTGACGAAAAAGCAGAAAGAGGTAATTGATCAAATGGCGCACGAAAGCCACAGTAAATTTATGGCTCTTCGAAAACATCCACTTTTCTTAAAATACCTCGAAACGTTAAGTCCGCTGAAACAGTTGTCCGAAGTCAATATCAGTAGTCGTCCGGTAAAAAGAAATTCGGGCAAGGAACTGCGTTTGGAAGATCTGCGAGCAATTAGTTTCGTGACATCATGGAGCCAGCTTAAACAAAATATTCCAGGCTTTTATGGTGTGGGAACGGCTCTGCGCTGGGCCGATGAAAACAATCTTTGGTCTTACGTAAAAAATCTGTACGATAGTTCTGGTATGTTTAAAACGATTATAGACAATTGTATGATGTCCATGACCAAGTCCAATTTTGACGTAACAGCATATATGCAGTATGATGAAACCTTCGCTGCATTTTGGTCCATGCTGAAGGAGGAGTATGATTTGACGAAATCCTATGTGTTAAAGTTGAGCAATTCGACCGTATTGATGGAGCATTATCCAATTGAACGGGCATCCATTACGGCTCGGGAAAAGATTGTGTTGCCGCTGTTAATTATACAGCACTACGCCATTCGTGCTTTACGCGATAAAGAGCTTCCTGAAGAGAAAGAGTCGATCTACCGGAAATTGATCGCTCGTACCATCTACGGTGTAGTAAATGCAGGTCGCAATTTGGCGTAAAATGTTTATTTTAAACGGGAAAATCGAATATTTTTTTATTTTTGTAGCATAAAACGAAAAGAGATGAAATTTAACACTTTATTTGTTGCAGGCCTATGTGCTAGCGCTTTGTTAGCTTCTTGTAACCCGCAGACCGCTAAGGAAAATCAATTAAAATACACCCACACAAGTTTGGTAGATGGTGACGCTTTTCGATTTTTTCAAGTAGTTGGTGGCAAAGTGGTTTACGAAGCGGACTATGCAGCCTATGTAGAGACCGTTGCGAGCTCTTCGCAAGCAAAACAGCTCGCTGCAAAAGTAAAGGAAGTATATACAGCGATCATTCCGACATTAGATAGTCTCGCTATTGTCAATCAGGTGGACTTTCCGATCAAAGGCGCGGCTGTTTTCACGGCCCCAAACGATAAGGGAGCCGAAGAGGTACACAGTGCCGCCGATTCGACCTTATCTAACCATACCGCTGTCGGCCATACACACGGTGATGTCTATTCGGATGAATCCTATATCCATCATGTGCAACACGAAGCCGCAGCAATTAAGGATCAACTAGAGCGATTAAGCCGAAATACCGACCTAGGTCTACGTACCTTTGCAGAGGAAAATCTGGAAAAGGTAAAAGAATTATTTAAACTCGCGGGCGGTAAGGAAGATGCTCACGCTCATCACTAAACTGTACTGCAATCAAGTAATAAAAGGGATGTGGTGTTACATCCCTTTTTTTTGTTAATATAACAATAACTTAACACGCTATTAATCCGCAATTTGTTATTATTGTAGAATTTAACAAACAACGGAAATTAAAACCATCATCTGTGAGATACGGAGCAATAGATATAGGATCCAATGCAGTTAGGCTATTAATTGCAGAAGTAAATCAAGAAAGTAATCCGATCCAATTCAAGAAAGAGGCACTTATTCGTGTTCCCCTTCGTTTGGGCGACGACGCGTTCATTCATCAACACATATCAAAACCCAAATTCGAGAATATGGTGAAAACCATGCAAGCTTTTCGTAATCTGATGGATGTATATCGTGTTCAGGACTACATGGCTTGCGCTACATCTGCCATGCGAGATGCTGACAACGGTGCGCAGATCGTCGAAGCATGCCGCAAAATTGGCGTAGACATACAGATCATTGATGGATCACGCGAAGCTGCCATTATCTATAACAGCAATTTGCAGGAAAAGATGGATAAGAGCAAGGTATATCTGTACATTGACGTGGGCGGTGGTAGTACGGAGATTTCGCTGTTTGCCAATGCAAAACTGATTGCATCACGTTCTTTTAATTTGGGGACCATCCGCGTGCTAGATAATCAAGATGATCCAGAGACTTGGGAGGAGATGAAGAGGTGGGTCAGGGAGCATACAAAAATTTACAAGAATATCTACGGAATTGGTACGGGGGGCAATATCAACAAGCTCTCGCGCATTGCGAACGAGAAAATGGATAAGCCAATGTCCTACGCGAAACTTAAGGCTATCTACCAATATTTAAGTTCATACTCTTTAAAAGACCGGATCCACGTGCTCGGGCTAAAGCAGGATCGTGCAGACGTTATTATCCCTGCTGCGGAGATTTTTCTGACGATTATGAAAGTTGGCCATTTAAAAAACATTGTGGCGCCGCGTGTCGGTTTGGTGGATGGAATTATTCAGACTTTGATAGACAGTAACTTAAGTAAATAGTGCTGAAATTTATAAAAATCTTTCTCGAAATGGCTTAAAAGCATTACTTTTGCTAACGCAAGCTCAGGTGGCGAAATTGGTAGACGCACCATCTTGAGGGGGTGGCGCCTTATGGGCGTGGCAGTTCGAATCTGCTCCTGAGCACAAAAAAAAAGACTTTCATGTTGGAAGTCTTTTTTTTGTGCAACGTGAGGCACCATAATTTGTTTATTGCACCCATTAGAGGCCGTTTGCACGAACGGTAATTTCCGCCACATCGAGTACCTCTATTTCTTGCTCTTTCTCTTTCATCTTGACACCATCGCGCAACATCGTCATACAAAATGGACAGGCGGCTGCCACTATGGTAGCCTTCGAATCCAGCACGTCCTCTAAACGTTCGGTATTTACATCTTTTTTGCCCGGCTCCGGTTCTTTAAACATTTGTGCACCGCCCGCTCCACAGCACAGACCGTTGCTTTTGCAGCGCTTAAGCTCAACGAGATCGGCATCTAGTGTTTCCAGTACTTTGCGCGGAGCTTCATACACTTCGTTTGCGCGGCCTAAGTAGCAGGGGTCGTGGTAGGTGATCCGTTTACCTTTAAAGTCATGTCCATCGGCGGGGCGCAACTTTCCCTCGTCAATCAAGGATTGGATAAGTTGAGTATGATGGATAACTTCATAATGTCCACCCAAACTAGGGTATTCATTCTTCAGCGTATTGAAACAATGAGGACAGGCCGTAACGATCTTTTTGATCGCATATCCATCTAGAATCTGTATGTTCATCATGGCCTGCATCTGGAACAGAAATTCGTTGCCGGCTCGTTTTGCCGGATCTCCAGTGCAACTTTCTTCCGTGCCGAGGATAGCATACTTGATGCCCACATGATGCAATATTTTACAGATATCTTTGGTGATGCGCTGTGCGCGTTCGTCAAAACTGCCTGCACAGCCCACCCAAAATAAAAGGTCGGGACTGTCGCCATTAGCCAGCATTTCGGCAGCTGTAGGGATATGAAAGTTGGTTTCCATAGGCATGGTGTTATTACGAGTTTGTCCAGTTGGCACGGTCTGCTTGCGCATACTTCCAAGGGGCACCGTTGTTTTCTAAGTTGTTAAACATGGCATTGACGCTAGCGGGCGCTTGTGACTCCTCCATCACGGCATACTGACGCAGACCCATGATGATCTCTAGCGGGTTTATATTAACGGGGCACTGCTCGACACAAGCATTGCAGCTGGTGCAGGCCCATATCTCCTCGCGCTTGATGTAATCGTCAATCAGCGACTTTCCATCTTCTTGGAAAGCTTTGTTTTTATCGATTTGTTTACCGACCTCTTCTAGCCGGTCACGCGTATCCATCATAATTTTGCGTGGCGACAATAGTTTGCCGGTTATATTGGCCGGACATGCGGCTGAGCATCGCCCACACTCGGTACAGGTGTAGGCATCCAAAAGGTTCTTCCACGTCAGGTCCTGTACATCTTTTACACCGAAACGTCCTACTTCACCTGATGGTGGAGGAAGGGATGGATCCAGCATCACCTTTACTTCTGCTGTAACGGCAGGCATATTTTCAAACTTTCCTTTGGGCTTCAGGTTGGAGAAGTACGTGTTGGGGAAGGCAAGTATAATATGCAGATGTTTGGATAAGGGCAAGTAGTTTAAGAAAGCTAGCACGCCGATGATGTGCAACCACCAGGCCGTACGTTCAATGGCTATTAGGCTATTGCTATTATCCGGTAGGATGCCGGCTAAATAGCTGCTTATAGGAAAGGATCCAGCGAGATGATAATGGGAGAATCCCATCGTTTGTAGTTTATAGTCGGCGGCGTTCATTATCAGAAACGCTGCCATCAGGATAATTTCCGTAAACAGGATAAGGTTGGCATCAGATTTTGGCCATCCCTTGAGTTCTCTTCCTTTGAATCGATAGATCTGCAGGGCATTTCGGCGGATAAAAAAGATCAAACAGGAGACCAGCACGGCGAAGGCTAATAGTTCGAAAGCATAAATGAGAAAATCATAAAAGGAGCCCATAAACGATAACGCACGATGTGTGCCAAAAATACCATCGATAACAATCTCTAACATTTCAATGTTAATGATGCAGAAGCCGACATAGACAAAAAGGTGCAGCACCGCAGGTAGTGGCTTCTTGAACATCTTTTTCTGCCCGAAAGCGACCAGTAACATCATTTTTACGCGTGCTTTAGCATCTCCGCGGCGGTCATCGGATTTGCCCAATCTTATGTTGCGATAGATGCGACGCGCATTTATCGTGAAAAACGCCAGGGCACCGAACAGCAAACAGAAAAAAATGACTTGACTTATCATAACTATTTTTTCAGGTATCACAAATATAAAGAACAGATTAATACTATGCTAGCATAATACTTATTTGGAACCATTAAAAATAGAAATGCTATCTTACTTAAAGGAGCGATCGGCAGTAAGTATAGGTTTCAGGGAATAAAAAAGCAACCTCGATGCTTACACCAAGGTTGCTTAACGTTGTCATCGGCGCATGCCAACGAGGTATGATAGCGGGAGCCGATTGGCTACCAAGGATTCGGCATGAACTTCCACATATCATAAAAGGGAGAGGTACCACTTCGTCCTGTGGCGACATAGGCCACACTGCCGTGTACAAAGGCGATAGCTTGATGCCTAACCGATCCGGCGAAAGATTGATGTTCCTCCCAATAGTCGCCGGAGGCTACATAGCGCCAAGTGCTCGATGTCGGAGAGCCATTGTAACTGGCCAAACCGCCCGATATAAATGCCGTGCCATCGAGTACGAATGCGGAGGGACTTAGACGCGTCAAGTTGTAGGTATAATCGTCATCATCACGATCGGAGAGTGGCTCCTTTTCTATCCAGTTGGTACCGTCGAAAGCATAAAATGTGCTTACATTTTGGTTGTTGCTAACGCCGCCACCGAGGTATGCCAATCCATTTAGAACAAAAGTGAAGGCAAATGAGCGCTTGTTTGGCGTGCTGGATACCTTCGTCCATTTGCCGCCGCTGGCATCTGGCGTAAAGGTGTAAAAATCATTGAAATCCTGACCGTCGAAATCACGGCCTGTCCCGACGTAGGCGACACCATTGAGCGAGAATGCGACTGCGGCGTAGCGTGCGGATCCCTCAAAGTCTGCGACTTTTGTCCATACGTTTGTGCTGGGGTCATATTCGTAAAAATCCTTGAACATCGTCGTTGAATTTGTGCCCAGTCCGACATATCCCTTACCATCGATGACAAAGGATACGGCGTTGTTACGCGCCTCTCCGGGGAAGGTGCTCATTTGTTCCCAACTTTGTAAAGCTGGCGAGAAACGCCAAGTATCAACAAATCGATTGGAATTGGTGCCATAACCTGTGGTCAGATAGGTATAGTCGCCTATGCTAAAGCTCACGGCGCCACTGCGCGGGAGACCTTCAAAATCGGCTCCTTTCGTCCATTCGTCCGGATCGTCGTCTTCATCCGAGGAGCAAGAGACCACAGGTAGAGCAAGAGTGACCAACAGGAACAGTTTGATTATCCATTTCATTTTCATTTTCATTGTGTTTTGATGTATAGTACATTTAATTTAATAGCGGGTTTGTTGTCGTTCTGCGCGACTTGCAGCACATTTGTTCTAGACAGCAATGTGGTCGTCGGGAGCGAGATAAGCAGACTTTCTTCATCGTCATATGTTTGGGTTTTAATCAAGGCGCTCAGGTAGTTGCTAATGTCAAAGACATACTTTCCCCTTCCTATTCCGCCAGACGTACTCCCTTGTTGATAGACGGCTAGAAGCGAAGCGCCGGAAGCATTTTTAACCAACGATGTTGGTGTACCATATCGGTTAGCGACAAATAAGATAAGCGAGTCTGGAGGAGGGTAAAAGCCATACTCAAGCTGGTCCGTCTCAATAATGAGTTGCGCTTTGTTGATGGCGGTTGCACCTAAACCAAGTGTTTCGCGAATACCCGGAAACCTGATGCGGCTAACGAGCCCTGTTAGTCCTTGGACAAATGTTCTGCTATCGGTCGATGTCGACACAATCTCGCTGTTAACCGCGGTCATGGCTCGAAGCAGACTATTGCTCCTCTCAGTTTCTATTCGGTTATATTGATAGTCGCTGTTGCCCATGTTGATGGTCAGCTCTTCTGTGATACGGCGTCCATCGGATTGTCTTTCGTAACTGTAATGCAGACTGAATGCGATGGAGTCTTTGAAGCCCACGATTGCTTTTGCATCAGGCTCGGATATGATGGCCAATCCGCGGAAAAAGTCCAGAAAGTCATCTTCTACCGTAAGTCTACTGTCTTTCGATAGCACCATGCCAAAAAGCGTATGCCCTAGATTCTGATCGAGTTTTATGGAGACTGTATCCTTTTTGGAATGGGGTTTTGGAGAAAAACGCGTGGTGCCTAGGGGCTCTCTGGCATATGCAAACTCTTGATCGGTGTAAAGCGTTTCTCCCGAAGCGAAGACAGGAAATTCATCACCTTCTAGTGCGATGGAAAGTTCTTTAGGGTCGATTGCTTGGCTAAGCCGATGGACGCTTATACCCATGGTTTGTGTGGTGTCTCCGTAGCTATACCCATTGTAAAAGAAACTGATGGTTAACGAATCGAATTGGACATCATTGGTAAAGGTCGTTGATAGATCGGGTACAGCTAGCCTGAAATAGGTAGAGGCTCGCGTTTGTCCGACATACTCGTTTTCGAAGGCTCCCACTAACAATCCTCCTTGGCCAGCAGATGGCAAAGGATCCAGCAAAAAGGTGGACGCACTTACCGCAAATGTATCGGAGCTGTTTACGGCCAGTAGGTTCTGCTCGGCCTCTAAGCCGACACCTTCTATTTTTGTGCAAGAACTAGTGATGAGGAAAGCTATGGATGCTGCGAACAGCAATCGTTTTTTTAAAATCGTGGAATATATCATACCTGCAAACTGAATCAAATCGATGCAGCAAAACTGGCGATACGCTATGTTAATGAACATTACATTTTGTTAAACTAGGTTAAGCAAAAGGGCATGTCGAAAATTGATCTTTATTTTCGCCCTGTCAAATGAAATATAAATTAAAGTTGGTGATGCTGCTGGTGGTAGGTGCCGCCATCGGTATCGTTGTGGTGCTCGGTAGCTGGTTGTACGGAAGCTATCATCAGCGGATGGGGCTTTTTAGGGCGACGGCCGAGCAATCTTTGTTCGAGTCTGTACAAGACGTGATGCAGGAAATGGAGGTTAAATATCCAGATCGGCTGCATGTGGCCATGCGGCCACCTTGGTACAAAGCATTTCTTCAGGGAATCAGGGCTGCTGCGCCCGAAATACCTAAACAGGATTTAGAAAATATACTGGATTCCATTTTGCGTAGTCAACGGCAGCACCGCTTTGACAGCGCGAGCGACCGTCCACGTCCTTTTTTTTCTCGGCAGCAAAGGAAGGTGGTCGCAAACACCGATAGGTTTACGCCGGATGAGGAGGAGACGGCACGGCGGTCACACATCATGCCTTTTGCTTTTTTGCAGAGCGCGACGCTAACAGATAGCGCTTTGCAGCAGATCAAACATCGATTTGATGGAATATTGCGCGAAAATGGCTTGCAAGGAAGCTACGTACTCCGGTTAGCGTATGCTTCTGATGGTGAACGTTCTCCGATTGGTTTGGAAAGTAAAAATCCGGATATGCTTTCCCTACGGCCTATGTTGATCGATCCCCAGCAGGGGCGTTTTATCTTCGTGCATTTTGATCAACCGTGGGAATTCCTGCTGTATTCCATGAGCTGGCAATTGGTTGTATCGCTTTGTATTTTGGCGGTGGTGCTGGGCACGTTTTTCTACCTGTTCATTACCATATTAAAACAGAATAAGTTGCATCTGCTGCGAAAGGCCTTTGTGAACAGCCTGACGCACGAGTTGCGCACACCGGTTACCACCGTTTCTTTGGCTGTAGACGCGCTCCACGATTCTATCGATGCGAGCGATGTCGAGTTGCGCGAGCAATACCATCTGATGGCAGTTGAAGAGCTAGATCATCTCTCAGGGATGATCGATCGAGTACTGGACATCGCAGATGCTGATCCGAAAGAAGGCCCTATTTTAGATCGCTTGTCTTTGGATTTTTCGCAATTGATTCGTAAATCTGTCGCACACGTACGGCTAGCGAAAGTTTGGCAAGATGTCAGTATTGATTTTGAAGAGCCTGTATCTTCGGTGTTTATCAAAGGGGATGCCCATCACCTAAAAAATGTGATCAGTAATTTATTAGACAATGCCTTGAAATATGGCGCTAAGCATATCCTTGTACAGCTTCGTGATCAGCCCCATAGCGATGCTCATCTCCGTATCGAAGATGACGGTGTCGGTATTCCTACGGCTTATCAACAGCAAGTGTTTGAACCATTTTTCAGGGTGCCACGTGGTGACCAATATTCAGTGAAGGGATTTGGACTGGGGTTGCCCTATGTCAAACGTATATTGGAGCAACACGGTGGCAAAATAGAAGTAAAGCATGCTGAAAGTGGCGGCGCCTTATTTATTATAAACATTCCAAAATTAAAAGACAATGATAGACGTTTTGCTGGTGGACGATGAAGAAAAACTGGGACGTATCGTCACGGACCGGCTTCGCGCGAAAGCGTTTCGGGTTCGTCAATGCCTGGATGGCCTGCAGGCATGGAAATCTTTTCAGCTATCGAAGCCGGATGTCGTAATTGTTGATGTAATGATGCCGCGGATGGACGGGTTTGCATTGACTACGAAAATCAGAGAACATGACAAAGCAGTACCGATTTTGTTTCTGACGGCACGCGCGTCGGTTGAAGATGTACTCAAAGGTTTCGATATCGGCGGAAACGATTACCTGAAAAAGCCCTTTCATATAGAGGAGCTGATCGCTCGTGTAGTTTCGCTTGCGAAGATGTCTAATAAATACAACCCTAACGATCGTATCATTATCGGAGAATATGTGTTGAACGCAGCGAAACAGTTGCTATTGTTTGGCGATCAAGAAATAGCATTGTCTTTTCGAGAAAGCGAGTTGTTACGGCGATTGGTGGAACGCAAAAATACGGTGATACCGAGACGCGAAATACTATTGGAATTTTGGGACGGCGACCCTTTGTCTGCCGGGCGAAGTTTAGATGTTTTTGTTTCACGGCTCCGGAAGTACTTAAGGGAGGATCCAAATATAAGCATTGTCAACATTCGCCATGTCGGATACCAGATGCGTATACGTTAAATGATATGGGCGGCAAGTTTGCCTGCCGCCGATGTTTACCACATGCTATAACTTACTTTCTTTTTTTACCTTTCTTTTCGGAATGGATGGTTTTAGCGTCTGCTTCGCATTGTATTGTCCCTCAAGGTATTTAATGATTTCGGCGGCGATATCTTTTTCGGTGGCCGATTCAATACCTTCAAGGCCAGGAGAGGAGTTTACTTCCAATATCAGAGGCCCCCTTGCACTGGGTAGCATATCCACTCCCGCTACGGTAAGTCCCATGGCTTTGGCCGCCGAAATTGCCGTTTCCCGTTCCGTGCGTGTCAATTTGACGATTTCTGCTGTGCCACCGCGATGCAAATTGGATCTGAACTCACCTTCTTTGGCGGTACGCTTCATCGCACCCACTACCTTTCCATCTACCACAAAAGCACGGATGTCGGTGCCTTTGGCTTCTTTGATGTATTCTTGAATCAAGATATTGTTGCCCAATCCATAGAAGGCCTCAATAACGGAAGATGCCGCTTTTTTCGTTTCCGCCAAGACAACGCCTATTCCTTGCGTACCTTCCAGCAACTTAATCACTAGAGGCGCTCCGCCGACCATGTTGATCAAATCATCTACATCGGACACCGACCGGGCGAACCCTGTAATGGGCAGACCCAGCCCTGCACCAGATAAGATCTGCATGCAGCGCAGTTTGTCGCGCGACCGTGTGATCGCTTGGCTGGGATTTGCTGACACGACATCCATCACCTCAAATTGGCGCACAATAGCCGATCCGTAGAATGTCAACGAGGAGCCTATGCGTGGAATGATGGCATCGATGTGGGATAAATCCTGTCCCTTATAATGAATGGTGGGTTTCCCTTGTTGTATACCGACGTAGCATTTGCTATGATCAATGATCTGGCAATGATGTCCACGTGATTCGGCAGCCTCGACCAAGCGTTTTGTGGAATAGAGATTTCTATTCGTCGATAATACGGCTATATTCACTGAAAGATTTTTTTATTGGGATAAACAGTTAAATCGATAATAAGTTTTAAATGGTGTTTTTGGCGAGGTACTTTTTGGACACATCTACCAAAAACTTACCGCTGATAAAGTTCCTGCCCAAAAGCATGGGGTAGGACATGGAAGAGCGATCTCGTACAGATAATTTGATGTTATAAAGGGTGTCAAATAATTTTACTTTTGTTAAAAAAATATGCCTTGTCTCGGCCTGACCAAAAGAACTTTTAACTACCCGTTCTCGGTGTATAGGAAAGGTCAGATGTAAAACTTCCGCGTCCTCGTCCTCCGGATGCCCCGCAATATAGCAGCGTATATACCGATGGCCGTCTTGTTCAAATACTTCGAAATATTCGCAATGCAACACCGATGTTTCCGCCCCGGTATCTATTTTAGCGGCTATATTATATAAGCCTAGCTCTGGAAGATCTACCGTTTCTATACTGCCAATGATACGTTTCTCTTTCAGGACAACCATAGCCTTACTATTCGTAAATAAATTCTCCGTGCGGTGACCGGATCGTTACTTTCTTGCTTGGTGCACGCTCTACGCGCCCAATAACCTGTGCCTCAACGCCAAATGTTGAAGCTATCGCGATGATATCCTTTGCAACTTCCTCTGTAGTATAGATCTCCATACGGTGTCCCATATTGAAAACTTTGTACATTTCTTGCCAATCTGTCTGTGATTGTTTCTGAATGAGATCAAAAAGAGGTGGTATGGGGAAAAGGTTGTCTTTAATGATATGTACCGCGTCGACAAAATGTAAAACCTTCGTCTGCGCACCACCGGAACAGTGAACCATGCCATCGATTTGGTTTCGATGCCTGTCGAGGATAGCCTTGATAATCGGCGCATAGGTGCGAGTGGGGGATAGTACCAGTTTGCCTGCGCTGGTGTATCGCCCGTTTCCGATAGTGATATCATCTGTAAGTTTACAGCTTCCGGAAAAAATAAGTTCATAAGGAACGGCGGGATCATAGCTCTCCGGATATTTTTCTGCTACATATTTATGGAAAACGTCGTGTCGAGCTGAGGTCAGACCGTTGGAACCCATGCCGCCATTGTATTCCTTTTCGTAAGTGGCCTGTCCATAAGATGCGAGCCCCACGATAACGTTGCCCGGTTGAATTTTGTGGTTGGATATGACCTCGTCGCGCTTCATGCGACAAGTTACCGTGCTATCCACAATAATTGTACGCACAAGATCGCCAACGTCAGCAGTTTCGCCACCGGTAGAATATATGCCGAGGCCAAGATTGCGAAGCTCTTCCAATATTTCTTCTGTACCGTTGATAATTTCGGCAATCACTTCGCCTGGAATCAGATTTTTATTTCTTCCAATGGTGGAAGAAAGCAAGATATTATCTATCGCTCCCACACATAGCAGGTCGTCTACGTTCATGATGATAGCATCTTGTGCAATGCCACGCCAAACAGAGATGTCGCCTGTTTCTTTCCAGTAGACATAGGCCAATGACGATTTTGTTCCCGCTCCATCTGCATGCATGATATTGCACCAAGCATCGTCACCACCTAATATATCGGGTATGATTTTGCAGAAAGCCTTTGGAAAAAGGCCTTTGTCAATGTTTTTGATTGCATTGTGCACATCCTCTTTCCCAGCGGATACACCTCGTTGGTTGTATTTTAAGTCTGACATCTTGCCTGCAAAAATAGCAAACACAATGCGATTCTTAAAACCGAAAAACGAAAAAGAAATTAGGATTGGTCTGCAAGGATGATTGCCCAGTATTTTAAAAGCTGTTGCTGGTTAAAGGCTGCATTCGCCGGACTAGTACTAGGAAGACGGTGATAAGCAATAGTTGGTAGTCTTTCAAAATATTTGTCGTACAGTTTTTCCGCTTTTTGGCCATTAAAGCAGACTGTTTTTATGCTGGGGTGTTCCCCCAGTAAGGCCGTGATCGGATTGGGAGTTTCGTGCAAGATATCGGTGTCCATGCTTCCAGGCCTCCATGCCATCTGACAAACATCCCACAAAGCAATGCCTTTGCGCGCTAGCAGACTTAACTTTGCTGCATAGCTGGCCGGCAACTCATTGCCTAAAAGCGTGGATATGGTGCGCCAAAATCTATTCTGGGGATGTGCATAGTATTGATGCTCAGCTAGTGAGCGATCGCCAGGCAGCGAGCCCAAAATCAACAATCGGCAATTTGACGGAATAACCGCAGGGAAAGATTTTTTTAACATGGCTTGAAGATAGCGAAAAAATTCCCGCTGCAGCAATTTTTACAGCTCGTCCCTGACGACAAGTTGCGGTACTGATAGGCAGGAAGAAGTTTCAAGCAGGTAGCTGTTTAATTGACGTCAATCCGCCAATGATAAGACTAGCGACTAAAAATTTGGTCGAACGCATCCCACAATTTTTTGGTTGTACCTGCACCTATTTTTTTTGAATTATTCCCAATTGTTGTGCTTCGGTTACAAATCTGTCCAGCAAATTTCGCTAATGAAAATTATTTGACGAAAATCACCATAAAAAGTGATGTTTATCATATTTCAATCCGTAACGTTTTAATTTTCATTATACAAGTTTTTTTGGAACAGCCGTTTTGCGTACCTCATAAGATATTTCAAACGTTAAAATATGTTAAAAAAAATATTGGTTTCTATTTAAATTATATTTATATCTTTTTAAAATAAATAAATAACTTAATTTATACTGTATTTTTTATTAAAAAATATTTTGGTTATTCAATTTAATCAGTAGTTTTGTCAAGTGCCCATGTAGCTATACGAAGGGCCATGCTTATGAAAATTATGTTATTTGTTGGCCTAAGGTTCACTTCCTTAGGCCAACCAATACCAAGCTTATGAAACTATGAAGAAAACTAACTTACTTGTAGACAGCGAAGGATACCGCCTTACCGGTAACCTGTTTCGTTTGATTGTGTATTTTATGCTGTTGCTGGCTCCCCACATATTGCAGGCACAATCTAAAGAATACGCGCAGTCCCAAAATTCTGGCAGACGCGTTTCTACAACCTTATCACCCACCTATTCGCCTACGACAAATGATGCCTATGCAGTGGTTTCGAATGCAGGGAGAGCCGCAGATGGCAATGAAGCGAGCTTTGCGACCCTTACTGCCAAGGCTACAGAGGTTGATTTGGGTTTGGTCACAGTAGGTTATTCGGGCGAAGCTTGGTCACAAATGATCTTTCCCTCTGCACGATCGGCGGGTACGACAACCTATGTGCGTATTGATCTGCCGACCACGAGTGGCGTGGGAGTCGACCTTGTGGGGCTTGTGGGAGACTTGACAGGTCTATTGACCAATAATGTCATCACACCCGAAGTCTGGACACAGGCTGCCGCTGGAACAAATAATATAGAATCGGGTACAAAAATTTCTGCGGGGCTAACCTCGGCTATTGTGCAGGATGCGCAGAACAATATATACGTCGCCATAACCTCAGCGTCCGCGTACAATGCGGTTAGTTTAAAAGTGCGCTATCCCAATAATTTGTTGGGCATAGCGCTCGGTGCAAGCATAAATCTGCATGTTTACGACACTTTCACGTTGGAAAATCCAAGTGTTTGTGGGTCTGCGTTGTACAGCGATGCGGGTATCAAGACAGGTATATCCGTAAATTTAGGGCAAGTCGTAAAAAATCCGGCGTTTGCAATCGACGAAAATACCTCTAATTATTCTGAAATATCCACCGGTGCACTAAGTGTGTTGGCCACGGCTTCGCAAAGTATTTATTTCCCAGCGGTCTCCGAACCCAATACCACCCTTAATGTACGTTTGCAGATAAGCTCTTCTACGCTGAATGCAAACTTGCTTGGCGCCTACCACATCCGAACCTATAGGGGGGCTACGCTCGTTTCCGACAACAGTTTGGGCGATGCGTTGATTAGCGGATTAGATCTTTTGGGATTATTCAGTAGTGGCGGCATTGTCACTGTTCCCATAGTGGTTGCAAACCCGTTTGATCGTGTGGAGATCGGCCTGTTCAATACGTTGGGTCTGAATCTCGGCGCGTCCGACCTTCGTATCTACGGAGTTTCGCGCGTGAGCGATTCCTGTCCGGCTCCTGCTGGCGTGGCAAATCCGCTCTTTCAGCCTGTCTGCGCGAATACGAGCATTGTCTCTTCGCGGAATGTTGATGACGCACAGTTTGCTACAGATGATAATTTTGACAGTTATGCAACGATTCGTTCGGATGCAGGTATCCTTATCGGACTCGGTGATAGAGCTGGACATCTGGAAGTCAATTTTCCTTCGGCCGTGCCAGCGGGAAAAACGGCATTTATACGGATCGGCTACGATAACGACGTATTGCAGGCTTTATTGGCTGGTAGTATAGGCAACTTGGTGAGCGGTCTGCTGAACGGTTTGGTATTGGGCAATCACTACTTTGAACTGCAGCTTAAAGCGGGTACAAATGTGCTCTTGAACACCTCGAGCGCAGACCTCTTTAACAATGCGGCAGGTCAGGTTGAAATCGTGCAGGATAATGCTGGGCGCTTTTACATCGCCATAACGTCGACGGTACCTTTCGATGGTATCCGTTTGACAGATCGGACAGCTGCAGCAGTTGGTCTTTTGTCGCCAGCGCAATACTTGCATGTTTACAGCATTTGTTACGACGCCAGTGATGAAACCTGCAACCCTGCTTTTTCGACTTCTTTTGACGGTCGTGGGATTAGTTTGTCTTTGCTGCAGTTAGGTAAAACAGGTGTGGAGAACCCTCAGTATGCTATCGACAATGACCCATCTACCTTCTCCCAGATCAACTTAGGGATGTTGAGTGCGGCAGGCTCAATGTCGCAGTTTATAAACTTCAATTCATTGAGCGATACCCATTCGGTATTCAAGATCAGACTGGCCATAAAGGCCAACCAGACGCTCAATGCTGATCTGTTAGGAGCCTACGAAGTTGTGGCATACAACGGATCGGAGGAAATATACCGGCGGTCACTCGCAGGAGGATTGTTAAATGGTACAAATGTCCTTGGTCTCCTTGGTTCGGGCCAGGCAGGCACGTTGACGTTCGCGCCAGGTAGGGCTTTTGATCGCATAGAAATCCGCGTCAATTCGCTGCTACAGGTGAGCGCATTAGAATCTGCGGTCGAAGTTTACGATGTGAAGCGTTTCGGCCCTCCAGGTTCGGGATGTGAAGACCCAGATTTTGTTTTGCCGACGCCCACAGATGGTCCATTCGAAGTGCCCGCTTGCGACGCGCAGATTGTGGATTGGCAGCACGCGGATTATCCCCATTTGGCAGCCGACGGCAACAACGAATCGTTCGCTACGTTGACCGCCAGTAGTGGTACATTGTTGGGAATAGGTGGCTATTCCGGCTTTTTGGAGTACGAATTTCCATCGGCTATTCCTGCGAACAAAACTACCTACGTGCGAATCGATATGGACGGGGATATTTTGGATCGATTATTAAGTGGCACTTTGGGAACGCTAGTGAGTAACGCGGGTGGCCTGCTATTGGGCAATCACTATTTTAGCGTAGAGGCTAAAATGACTTCATCGGGTGGAACACCTGTCTTGTCAGGATCCAGCGCAGCAGCTTTTACCGATGTGCTGGGCGGAGACCTTAGGATTGTGCAGGATAATATAGGCCGATATTATATTGCAATTACGCCAAATGCCGATTATCGATATGTCCGTATAACGGAACACTTTCCCTCCTTGGTGGGCGCCACACAGGATATCGCTTCCATGCGCATCTACGAAGCATGCGTGGAGATGGGGGTGGACAATTGCCTTCCTGCCCAATTCACGTCTTTTGATCAATCTGGCTTGACACTGGGAGCGCTTAATGGAGCTGGCGTACGCAACGCTGACCACGCCATTAGCAATAACTCTTCGGACTACTCTGAAATCAGTACTGGGACGGTAGCTGTCGCGGCTGAAGTCGCCCAGCGCATATATTTCAATAAGCTTTCTGCTGCAGGCGATACATTGGCCATCCGGCTGCAACTGAATCCGGCTACTTTAGCAAACGTCGATCTCGTAGGCCGTTATGATATTATCACCTACCAAGGCAGTGACGAGGTGGAGCGGTTTACGTTACAGAATGCGCTTATCAATAACCTCAATATCGTAGATTTATTTGCTTCGGGAGGAATACAGACGCTGTTTTTTGAAACGGCAGCACCTTATGATCGAGTGGATATTGTGGCGCGTTCTCTGGTGAACGTTGCGTTGACCCCGGCCATCCGACTGTACAGCGTGACGCGGATAGGCGACGGTTGTCCAACCACTAAAACGCCTTCGCCTTTCGAGAATCCAGTATGTGTGACGAGTTTGGTAGCGTCGTCCAACGCCAATGACGTCGCCAATCTTTTTGATGACGATTTTGATTCCTTTGCGACATTGAATTCTGGCTCTAATGCTTTGTTAGGACAGCTTCTTGCTGGACAACCCAATCAATTCAGCGGTTTTGTAGAACTTGGTTTTGATACTCCTGTTCCAGCCAATAAGACAGCATATGTACGGATTGATTTTGATCCTAGCGTCTTAAATCGCTTACTCGGCGGCAGTTTGGGAAGCGCTGTGGCAACACTAGTCGACAATCTCCTGTTGGGCAACCATTATTTCAATGTGCAAGCGAAACGGAACGGTGTTGTCGTTTTAGAAGGAGGTAGCCATAATAATTTTGGTAACAACAACATGCGGTTACGCCTTGTCCAAGACAAGTTAGGACGCTATTATGTGGCTGTCACACCTACGGCTGAATACGATGCCATTCGTATAACTGATCACACGAACACAGCGTTGCCTTTGGTGGCGCAACCCAATTCCATGAATGTTTATGGTGCCTGTGTGGATAATCCGCTGTCCGACTGCCAGCCGGTGTTTACCACGTCGTTTGACGCTTCTGGATTAAACTTGTCTGCAGCCGATCTTGCAGGATCTGGCGCTGGTGTCAACAATCCGGAACACGCAATCAATGACAATACCACGGATTACGCTGAAATAAGTTTAGGCAATTTGGCCGTCGGGCAATCTGTAAGACAATACTTCGAATTTAGGAAGCTGGCGCTTCCAAGCGAAGTGGTCAATCTAAGATTGCAGTATGGTACGGGTGCTCTCAATGCCAATATCATCGGAGCCTTGGAAATAGTAGCTTATCAGGGGGCAACACCGGTCGATACCTTGGATGTACAAAGTGCGTTGATCAACGGACTGAATGTATTGGGTATCTTGAATAATGCAACGGGTGGTGTGGTTCCTTATGCTCCCGGTGTAGCCTATGATCGGATCAGCGTCGGTTTAAAAGGTGTACTAAGTGCTGGGGTTCTGCCAGAGCTACGTGTTTATTCTGTGGAGAAAGACTGTACTGTGCCTATGTTCAAAACTTGGAAATCATACCAAGAAACTAGCTCGAGACAGGCCGTTCCGCAGGTTGTGGGAGGCGAGGAGCTGACCTACAGCGTTCATGTCGTCAACACCGGATCTGTAGAACTAACCAATTACAGAATTGTCGATAAGATCCCGGCTTTCACAACCTATGTTTCTGGCTCTGGAGGTATGCTGATGTCTGATAGTGTTGTTTTTGACAATGTTTCCATTGCGGTAGGTGATACGGTGGTACGCTCTTTTAATGTTCTTGTCAACAGTAACCTTACGGGCGCTACCATGATCAGTAATGTGGCATTTGTAAAAGAAGACGTTAATGATTCGGGGACGGGGACCGTACCGCCGGCTGATTTTGATAATCCTAATGGAGGACCTAACGAAATGGTTCCGTCTGGGACAACTACCGATGTACCGGTGTCGCCCGTGTCAACGGTTGCTGCCTGGAAGGGTTTTGCTATTGGCAATGGAACGTCTGCAACGACGGTAAGCGGTGGTGAAGACATTACATACACAATTTACGTAACAAATACTGGGAATCAGGATTTAAGCGCTATATCGATTAGCGATTTGATTCCCGTGGGCACCAAAGCGTTGCCGGACAATGGAACTACCACGGTGACGTTTACGGGAATCGATATAGCGGTAGGTGATACCATAAGTAGAAGTTTTACCGTGCAGGTGGACGGTAATTTGACGGGAATCGATGCCATTAGCAATGTGGCCACGATTGATGTTGGTGGTGTCTCGACAGGAACGGCACCCGCAGATCCAACGGATTCAGCGGCAGGACCAGCACCGGGTTCCAGCCCTGGCGATCCGACTCTTGTGCCTGTTTTGCTGACGGATGATGTCGTGGCATGGAAAGGATATTCCGTCGCCAATGGTGTATCAACAACTACAGTAGCCGGTGGCGAAGAAGTGACCTACACGATCTATGTGCGTAACAACGCCAATCAAGATCTTGCAGGGCTGTCCATAAGTGATGCCTTGCCTGCCGGAACGAGCTTCCTTTCTGCAGCAAACGGAGGAACGTTTGACGCAGGTACCGTAAACTTCTCCAATGTATCCATTCCCTACGCGCAGACAGAAGCATTACGTTTTACTGTCAAGATAGATAGTAATCTGACAGGACTGGATAACATTTCCAATGTTGCTTTTGTGACGATCAATACGTCGGATCCAGATCTAGGGTCAGTACCACCATTGGAGCCAGAAAATCCTGCTGCCGGTCCAGATCCTGCCGCGACGCCAGGTACACCTACGCTTATTCCAGTGACCGATCTTTACGCACTGCAACTTACTTTAGTAGGTGTCAATACGAATGGCGTGTCAGGGCAAGCTCAAGCAGGAAGTGATATCCGCTATACCCTTACTTTGGCCAATAACGGCAATAAGAATCTTGACAATCTACTTGTTAAGGCTGGAATACCTATGCACAGCACATTTACGAGCTCCAGCTCATTTGTGGCAGTTCAGGATAGCGTGCAGCTGACCCATCCGCAACTTATCGTTGGAAATGAGGTTAGTTTCTCCTTCACGGTAACGGTGGACGATCCGCTTGACATTGTGGCTGTTCCGGCGATTGTCAATACTGCTAACGCTTCCAACGCGGAGGTGTACGAGGCGGCATCATTCAGCATGCCAACAGCATGTACGTCCGTCGTAGCTGGCGATATTTCGATTAATCCCATTGCGGACATATGTGTGGGGGATACCATCACGCTTAGCGCAACACTTCAAGGTACGCTTGCTGGTGTTGATCCACAGATTATCCGATGGTATGCTCGATATGACGCTGCTACGGGCGCTGTGAGTGGTTTACTCGGTGCGGGAGGAAGTATAGATGTTGTGTCTAGTGCTCCGGGAACATTAACATATTATGCGATTGTCGAATCTCCATTGTATTGCTTCGATAATCCACCTGCCCAGGTTCAAGTAGTGGTCTCTGCTGTACCGTCGACACCTGTCATAACCGCCAGTGCGGAAGACGTTTGCGAAGGTGATGAGCTTCTGCTAACGGCAACCGCTGGTTCTGCCTCTTACATTTGGTTTAAAGATGGTATCCCTTTGGCAGAAACCACCAATACATTGCAAATTTCCGCAGCAAGTTTGGCGGATGCTGGAATCTACAGTGTGGTAGCACGCAATGCGGCAACATGTCAGAGCTTGCCATCGGCCGGTGTTGAGATCGTGGTCAATAGGAAAGCTGTGCAATCGGATATTTCCGTGGATGGCCGTAGCGTCAGTTGCGAAGGTGAGGCCATTCAATTATCGGCGACTTCAACTACGGTCGCTAATCCAGTCTTTTATTGGTATGACAGTACTACGGCGACGACTCCAGTCTTCACAGGGCCTGTATACAATATTACGCCGGTGGATACCGTCACCTACTATGTATCTGTTGCTGGAGCAAATATCTGTGAAAATGACCCTGCAACCCGTGCAGCCTTTACGGTTAACGTAGGTCGGGCTCCTCGAATCTTGTTTAATGGCCCCACTTCCTATAATATCGAAATTAACGAGTCTGTTCCTGTTCCAGCATTTATGCAAGAAGATGGCGTTGATTACGTTTGGAAAACACAGTCGGGAATGGATTTTACCGGTTCTGTGTTTGGTCCCTTCGCTACACCGGGAACTTATGTCTATACCTTGATTGCCACCAATGCGGCAGGCTGTAGCACAGCAGCAAATATTACTATCCGTGTCTTTAATCCGGGGGAATGTCCACCTATTTTCACGCGTGTTTACGCTTCCGATGCGTCGCAATTCGGTGTTTCGAACCTCTTGGGAATTCCATTAGGCAGTGTTTCATCTCCAGAGCGCGCGGCCGACAAGGATGTTGCGACCTTTAGTGTATTAACTGAAGGGGCAAACGTCTTGGGATTGTTCGGACAGACCTATCAGAATATTAAATGGTCGGGTAATTCGATCCCAGCAGGGACAGCAGTAACCCTTAAAGTTGGAAAACAATCCACGCTCGTGCAGGTAGCCGGTGGTTTACGCATTCAGGCCGTCAATGCGGCAGGGGCGCCGGTCGGTGTCTCCCAGTCGCTCGGTGCAGACATTGCAAGCACGGTGGAAGGCTTAAATATCGTAGAATATACCTTCGTGCCAACGGATGAAAGCGGAGAAACCATAGCCTATAACGGTGTCCGCGTTTACCTACAAGCACTGGCGAACGTGGCACAACGCGTCCATGTCTATGAAGCTTATTATCAGCAGGAAGGTACGGTAGACTGTGAAAACAGCCAGACCGTGATGGATGTGCTCACCGGTGTTGAGCGCCCAATCGGTGGTGTTGGCTTGCTAACGGGCCTTGTTTCGATTGAAAATCCGCTAAATGCCATCGACAATGACCCGTCGACAGCTGCGGTACTAAATAATGCCGTGGGTGTGAACGCCTATAGCCGAATGGAATTATTGTATCATACGCCGGCTCTAGCTGGAGACACGTTGATTATTGATGTGGCTAAGCCTGCAACACTGTTAACAGTAGGGCTGCTTGATGCATTCACGATCCAGCCTTATTTAGGCAATATTGCGGTCGGCGAACCTGTTCGTCATACGAGTAGTCTGCTGAATATCTCGCTGCTAGGTGGTGGATCACAGGCGAGCATAAAGTTTGTGGCCCCGGCACCGTTCGATCGGGTAAAAATCCTTTATGGTGGGATTGCGAGTGTCTTGGATCAGTTACAAATACGTGAGATCAGACGTGTTGTTCCTGCGGTGGTGGTAGGGCCTGACGGTGATAACAATTTTGTGATTTGTCCGGGCGATGTAATCGATATCCCTGTTCCCGACAACTGTACAACTTATCTCATTTACGATGCTCCAATAGGGGGAACGGTGGTTGATGTTGCTAGTTTACCTGCAGGCGTCGACACAACCTTATATGTGCAGACTGTTCGGTTCGGGAATTGTGAGATAGGAGATCGCACACCGATAACCATTACTGTTAATGATTTGCCGGAAGCTCCGATTGTGGTAAATGAAACGGTTTGCCAATCGCCGACCGACGCGATGATAGGTTACAACGTCACGGCATTACCCAACCATATTCTGCTTTTCTATGCAGATGGAACAACCAATACGCCGATGGCTGATGTTCCAATGGTAAACACAGCGATAGCTGGGACGAGTATTGTATACGTTAGCCAGCAGTTGAATTCGTCAACGGCCTGTGAAAGCGAACGGGTTCCTGTTAGCATAACGATCACCGATACGCCTGCTCCGACCTTGACGGAACTAGCACAGACCTTCTGTGCGATCGACAGTGCTACGGTTGCCGACCTGAATACCGCGGGTGCTACGGGCACGGTGGTCTGGTACGATGCTGCCTCGGGAGGCACGGCTCTTCCATCGACCGCATCGTTGAGCAGCGGCATGTACTATGCTGCGCAGATCGGCGATGGCTGTGAGAGCGTTTTGCGTACGGAGGTAAGCGTGACGATCACCGATACGCCTGCTCCGACCTTGACGGAACTAGCA
>NZ_BNAF01000017.1 GCF_014653155.1 Sphingobacterium griseoflavum
GGAGAGTAGGTCGGTGCCTAATTTTAAACGAAGCCCCTTCAGGAAACTGGAGGGGCTTTTCTTTTTTATCCGCAAGGTGCTTTCTTAAAGCTCGCATTGACTTTACGCTTTGCAGGCTGTTATTTGACACTATTTAAACAGCAGATAGATACCGCATAACATCAGCATGGAATCGTATGAACATACGGAAAGATCAATCAATACGTTACCGGACTACAATGCTGGTTCCCTCTATAGCTATTTTCGCCATATTCAGATCATTTAGAAGCTCAATAATAACATTCTTGTCTTCGTCCCTGTCAGCAGTAAACCTTAATTTCACCCCCTTGGCTTTCGGATTTTCAAAAATAACGTCCAGATTATACCAACGTCCTATTTCTCGTAGCACCTCTGAAAAGGCTACGTCATCAAAGTGAAAATAGCCTTCATGCCACGAGTAATAATCGTCTGTATCTATTTTATGAATTTTCAGGGGTACACCTGGTCTACTGATCAATTCATCGCCAGGAGCCAGTAATTCGCTTTCTGCGTTTAAGGTATTTGTCACCTGCACTTTTCCTTTCAATAATGTTACCGACGATTGTTTATCGTATCCATTTTTAATGTTAAACTCTGTTCCGATGACACTGGTTTCCAAATTATTGGCTTTCACTATAAACGGTCTTTGCGGATCTTTACTTACCCGAAAATATGCTTCCCCCTCTAGCTCTACGCGACGAGCTCCTTCGTCAAAGCGATTGGGAAAGGTAAATTTTGTTTGGGCATTCAGCCAGACCTCGGTGCCATCTTGCAAAACTATTTTGAAGATCTTCCCGCTAGGGACGGTTATAATTTCCTTCGATATGACGCGGTCTTTCACATGCAAGTAGGATAAACCACCGGTCAACAATTGCGGATACGTTTCCTTGTCTACTTGCGGATAATTGTTTTTATTCCCTACAACCACAGCATCTCGATCCCCAGATTGAAGCAATACATCTGAATTAACCGATCGTTCGCTATATACTAATTTCCTGTGTTCGGAAGCAGTCCGTTCAGTAGGCAGCGTGAAGAGGTAGGTGGAAATAGCTAAAAGTAAGGTAGCTGCGGCACCTATCCATACTTTTGGCATTTTATGAGCTGATAAACGTCTCTTGTTGTGGAATTTATCTAGCTCATTTTCGACCTCAGGATGGCCGAATTTCCTCGTGAAATGCTCACGAATAATAATCTTTTCCTTGCTGAACTCTTCAGAATGAGGGTTTTCATCGTTTTGCCAATCTTTCATTATACAGTTCCTTATAGTTATAGTACGTTCTCGCGGTTAAAAAGGGTATTGCTAAATATCATACTTTTTTTTGCTATACACTGCTCTAAGTATTTTTAAAGCTCTAACCATATGTTTTTTTACCGTGTCCCGACTTATTCCCAGTGCTGCGGCAACCTCCGCGTACTTCATCCTTTGAAGATAGCACATTTCTAAAATCTGTCTACCGGGCTCGGGTAGCTGATTCAACATAGCATCAACCAAATCTTCTTGTGCTGTCTGTTCGCCTAGTTCATCGTAGTAGTCGGAAAGCGTATGTAAATATTCCGACGTGTATTGATGTTGTAGCGTGTTCTTACGCATGAAGTCGACGCAGCGATTGCGGATACTCACCATCAAATAGGGTTTCACACGTTGTTCGTCCACTTGATCAAAATTCTTCCACAATCCTTCGAAAACAGCCGATACGATATCTCGGCTTTCTTCCTCGTCTCCTATGATATGTAGAGCATATCTATAAAGGTATGTGTAATTTTCACGAAATATGGAGTCAAATGTCTTTCGCTTAACAAGCTTTTTAAACATATCAACACAATGTTAATTTAAGTGATCGCAGTGGTGGTATTTATTATTAAATATACTTCAATATCAAAATATTTTTTCAATTATCAAATAGACTTTTAACGGTTTCACGAGTGGCGATGCCATACCTTTTTGCGGAAGTGAATCGTTAGCCCTGCTTCCGTACATTTCTGAAAACGTATGGTAAAAAGTTGGAGCACACAGCAGGTCTTCCGTGTTTTGCAAGTCACTTACACCTGGTCTGCACAAGAATAAACACCCAAAAAGCGCTATGCTCTTTGGGTGATAAGGTTGTCTCCCGATAATTTGGTCGTGCTAGAATTGCCGGATCTTTTTAGGGCATCTAGCTTTCATCGTTGAATCGGTTACCGTAGAGCGAAATTAACCTACGGTCCATCCATGATCCGCGCATATTGCGGGACACGATTTTTCCTTGAGGGTCTATCAACATACAAAATGGGATAGCATTAAAGCGGTAGCTATCCGACAACGGACCGTCGAAAGCCTGCAAATCAGAAACCTGAAGCCACGGCATTTCTTCCTGTTCGAGTGCTTTCAGCCAAAGGTCTTTCTTGCTATCCATGGAAATACTTATAATTTCGAACCCAACGGGATGATAAAGGTCGTAGACTTCTTTGAGATGCGGAATATCTGATCGGCAGGGGCCACACCAGCTCGCCCAAAATTCCAACAAGACATACTTTCCTTTGCCGACCTTATCAGAAAGCTTAATAGGCCTACCTTCGTGGTCTTTAAATGCAAAGTCGATAAAAGTCGACCCGATAGCGCTTTCTTTTACTTTCTTACAATACGAAACTAAAGCTTTACCAACGTCGGTTTTAGCAAAGTCTACTGGTATTTGCATGATAAAATCTGCTATTTCCAAATTATTGGCACGTTTGAGGTAATATGTTTGAGCCACATGTACACCTACGGGATCCGATCGGCGGCTTTCAGTGAACGCCTGTAGATACATCTTCGAGATACTATCTGCTTCATCAATCCGATTCACGAAACTGATACCATTTGCGATATGGCCCGGTGCAGTTTTTTCTTTTGAATTCAGGAATTTGATATACCTATCTACGGCTGAAGACCGGCGTTCGATAAGCGGCTTATAGCCGCTTAAAAAATCCATGTATGCTATATGTGGAGCAGAGCCTTCTACTTTTACTTCATCGTAAGGGTATTTCTTTGAATTTGAATATTCAAGATACGTCATGTTTGGCTTGGCGTCTGCTTCGATCTTGATAGTACCTTCGGTTAGAAAAACCGGTAATACGTAATCGAAGCGATCTTTTGCCTGTCGATTTTCTAGGCTCGCACCTGGTTTTTTTATGACTACGGTGTACAATTCTGGGTAGTGCAGATTTCCAGACAACGTAAATGCCCCGTCCTTTATTCGGCTACTGTCCACCGCTTTGCTAGGATCTCTAACATCAAGATGATGGGTCAAATACACTTGCTGTTCATCCGGAATACCAGTGATCTTTCCGTGAAGGGTGAACCCTAGATTGGTCTGCGACAATGCATCCCGCTTGCCAAAGAACGTCGCCGCGATAAAGACCAGGCCATATAATCGCAGCTTGTGGGAAAAATAAGCTTTCATTCTATTTAATTATGTTAAGTCATTTAATTTCCAATCACCTCGGCTAATTTTCTATGAAGCGCTTCTCCCCGAAGGTTGCGTGCTATAATGACCCCACTTGGATCAATCAGGTAATTATCTGGGATCCCTCTGATGTTATACAAGGCGGCAGTTGGCGTAGCAGACCCTTTCAAATCCGAAACGTGTATCCAAGGCATATTATCTTCTTTTACGGCTTTCAGCCATTTGTCCCGATTGTTATCCAAAGACACCCCTAACACCGTAAATCCTACATTTTTAGCTTTGTAGTGATTATAGGCTGCCAGGACATTTGGGTTTTCGGCGCGGCACGGTCCACACCAGCTAGCCCAGAAATCCAAGAGTACATATTGGCCACGAAGATCTACTAATGCAATGGGTTTACCATTGCTGTCGGGTAATGTAAAATTAGGCGCTACCTTACCGTCGGCGAGTGCAGATAACAATTTTATCCGCTGGGAAGCATACTGTCCTGCTTTTGTTTCCTGATCCTGTTGGGATAGGGCTTCAAGCCATGGTGCGGCAACCTCGACCGGAAAAGTTTCATCGGCCACCAAATTTTTTATAATCAGTGCATTTACGTGGCTGTTCGGGTATCGCTCAAACCACTGCCTATGGTATTGAAGGTTCGCGTCGATATATTCCTGTCTGCTATGTAATAAATTTGCCTCTACCTTTTTTATGGCGGCTTCCCTGTTTTGTTCAGACGGCATAGCGTACGCCTCTTTAGTAGCATTTAAGGCTTTTTGCAATGCTGCTTGTTTTTGTGAAATCGGCTCATTGATCTCTGTCAGGTATCTTCCATAATCAGCGGATACAACATTTTTGCTGTCGTCAATAGTTATATTTTCTGACAGAGCTATATCACCAGAGATCTTGAACAAGCCAGGTCCCAACACATTCCTCATAATTTTTTTAGTGCCATGTTGTAGGGTGTAGTATGCCGGTTCGGCCTTTTCGATGACGAATCGGAAGTAACCGTTTTTTACAGAAATAGAGTCTTTCTTCTTGTAAACGTTTCCCGGAATCGGGAGGTAGGTTTCCAAGTACAGCTTATCGCCATCTTGGAGTCCGTCCAACTTGCCCTCGTAGATCAATTGTGTGTTGTCTTGCCGCCAGGCAAGACCGATCAGGATCAAAACAAGAGACAGGCTGATCCATTTTTTTACGTGTATACTATTCATTTTCATAAAAGGTTTTATTTGTTAAAAAGATTACTGAGTTTCTTTTCCAGTTCTTGCCCTCTTAAATCGCGCGCTACGATCTTTCCTTGGGCATCTAAAAGGTATGTACTTGGTAGATAAGGGACATAAAAGAAATTGCCGGACGCTTTCTTATCCGGAGGTATGCCTCCTTCCCATGTTTGTGGCCAGTCTGGCCGTTCCTGCTCGAGCGCCGCAAGCCATTTCTCTTTGGAATTATCTGTTGAAATACCCCATATTTCAAATCCCCTATCTTTATATCGGCTATAAAGGGCTTTCATTCCCGGAAATTCTGCACGACAGGGCGCGCACCAACTTGCCCAAAAGTCGATAAGCAAATATCGTTTCCCTTGCAACATTTCGTCTAGGCTAACAGACGTTCCATCTGCACGGGGAAGGGAGAAGTTTGGAAGTTTTGTGCCTTCGGCCGACATGCGGGTTGTGCGTACGGCAGCAAGAAGCTTTTTCCCATAGCGGCTCAACTGGTTTTCGGTACCCAAAAGTGAATAGATCTGTTGCTGCATATCTGCACCCAACGTGTGATCGTTGGCCAATCTAGGTATGGCCATGGAATTGGGGTAGCGTTTGGCAAAGCTCAGCAAGATGGCACCTTTAATTTTTGGCGCTTCCTGCTTTTCGAAATTTTGCCACTCCTGGACAAATTCTGGAAATTTGGCATCCTGTTCATAAGTCTCGGGATCATCGACCATAGCCGATCCATATTTTCTGCGCATCTGTTTCCAGAAAGTTCCCTTTTTCTTTTCTAAAGCCTGTTCGAATTCTGCTTTTACCAATTGTGGCGCACTTCCCGATGTTATCGATTTGTTTAACGCTTCCATATTAGCATCAATTATTACTTCCCCAGGTTTATCGACCAAAATTGCAAAAGCGGGAGGACGTCTTTTCAGTGCCAATTCATACCCATTTTGAAACAGGTATTCCCCGGGCCCGTAATATGGAGCGCTGATTTCGAATTTTCCATCGTGGATTTTTCCTTCCGCCTGTACTGCTTTTTCTGATCGGTCGTAGTGGTATAGTATAACCGAATAACCGTCATACTTATTCGATCCAGTATTTCCTTTGAAAATAACATCTTGGCTGTGGACATTCAATGCAACGAGCAAAAGTACAACCGTTAAGTGTCCCGTATTCCATTTTCTTTTTGTTCTATACATGCTGTTCTAAAACTATTATCCCCTAGGATTAGGAGAGGCTGAACTGAATTTGATATGTGTATGTATAATTTTTCCGAATCCACCTTCTTGGATTTGGGCAGGCAATTCCAGACTACCGGAACCACTCGGTAAAAAGACGTAAAACTTCCCTTCCGAGCCGTTGTACGTGGAGATAGCAATTTGTCGCGTACCCTCTTTATTCGCCCATTCCAGTGTTGTAATACGTTCGCCTGGTTGGAAACTGTAAATTGGGTCGGCTTTATGGTTATGTACATCAAAAAGGTAAAGGGTGTTATCTACTGCATAATACAAGAAAGGTAAAAGGTATGATGCAGTAAAGCAGCTTGCCTTGTCAATGTGCGGTACTTTTGTCAAATCGATGGTATATGTTCTGATGGGTTGCGCACCCTTGTTTCGAATATCTGTGAAATCGAGTTCGTACATCGACAATCTCCCCGACACATCTTTAAATAAGCCCACAAAATAGCGGTCCTGAAATATGTTGGATCCATAGATCATTTTTTTCTTGATGTTATTGATATCAAACACCGTTGTGGGTACATTTAAAAAAGTAGACATGGTAATTCCGGAGGTAGACCGCCAATTGTCGAAGCTTAGGAAGCGTCCGTTTTTTTCATCAAACCCGATAAAACCCCTTCCACCAAAATGTGCCAAAAAAGGCGCTAGCTTATAGTCGCCGGCTAAAGGATAGTCGTATGTTGCCGCCAACACATTGGTGCTTCCTGTTACTACATTTGAAATTAGACCATTGTCCCAAACAAAAGCCGAGTACAAAGTTCGGTTGCTTAACGCTTCCAGATACATGGGTACTAAGGGCTTTCCGTAGGGAGCAATAAATATGTCGTTTATATCCCGGATAACGCGGAAACTTTGCTCATCCAATTCCTTATTAAAACCTGCTGCAGATACAAATAGAATTTTTTTATTTCTTCTGTCCATCAGTGCATTGGCTGTGAGTAGCCGATTTAACGGTGTGGGAAGGTATTTCCCTTCATTATTTTCACTAAAAACATGACGATATACCAGACCCTTATTGACCACGAGCGAAATATCACCCCCTTGGTCAGTTTCTTCTAAAAGCATATAGCCCCTTTGATAGCGCACCGTGATTTGCACCGAGGTCGTCGTGAATTTTCGGATACCGGTGTTTCGGTCTACGGCCTCGGCTTTTAGGATGTAGGTATCTGCAGGGATGTTAATCGGAATAACGTAAAGCAGTTCCTTTTTTCTGCCGATGATGATCGCGTTGGAATCCAAGGACATTTTAGCAATCTGCTCACGATTCAACTCAAATGTCCATTTGTAATCGAATCGGGTGGAATCTGGAATATCTTCCTCAAGCGTTGGGTTCAGTCTCAAGGTGTCGCCCTGTACCACGATCTGTTGCGATAGATTGGATAATGCAAACTTATTTAATACCTCGTAGTCATAATTGCCTAGATCTTTGTAGCACCCAGTAATTGTTAAGCAACTACTTATCATACAGAGCCAGTAAACTAATGTTATATTTTTCATCGTTTGATTTGCTTTTAGTTGTCAATTTCCACTGATTTTAGAAGATGACATTGAAGTCTGGAATGCGGATGACATCTCCGTTTTCGTCACGCATCGGTTCGCCATTTGCAGCCTCAAAATCGATCAAGCGCTGCTGCAGGACGATGATGAGGTTCCTCCATTGGTCTTCGGAAAAATAGCCAGGAGGCTTTACGGGATTATTGATGAGGGTGCGGGCTCGTGTAAAGGGTATGATTATCGCGGTGCCAAAGACGTCGATCACCAACCTGAATTTGGCCTCGCTGTATGGGCCAAATTGACGGCCCAAACCATAGCCGGCGAAGAAGGTGCTTCCAGAAAATATGCCGTCCCATTCATCGGGCTTTCTAAAAATATCGACAAACGTAATCTTAGCCCTTTTGTACACGTTAACGGAATCTAAATACAGATATCGTGGGAAGAAAGCATTGGTCATCAATTCGACAGTAACCTGCTTCTCTTCTTGAGCAATCCGAGGGTTGCGAAGCAGTACGACCTGAATGTTTCCTTCGAACTGATTGGCACCAATAACTGTCGGTAGCAAGCGGAAATCCGTCCCTTCAATAGCTGTGGTTGCGGCATCCTCATCCACAATTCGGACAGCGACTGGCCTTATCTCGTTGGATAAGAAGCCCACCGTCTTGACGGGAATATGAATGTTGTGTGTACGGGTGGAATCCTGTCCAAAGGCAAAATTGTACCGAATGTCCTGTTGCGTTTCTTGCTTCACCTGCTCTGGCAGGATTCTTGGATAAAGTGCGCTTGACCGCATATAAATGCCACTTTCGTGGTCAAATGTTTGTACCGTTTCCTTTCCACATCCTTGCAATAATATGGCAAAAGAAAGGTGAAAAATTGAGTGTATGTATGTTTTCATGTCCTTGATATTTTCGTTGCTGAACGAATTATTCCGCCCTACCTTCCTTGCAACTCGGCAAACGGTATAGGCCAAGTATAGACAGAGGACGTTGCCGGAATAGAAGCGTCATCTGGCGTTAATCCTGGAATAAAAGGGTATCCCAAGCGCTTATAGAAGTAAAATAATTGCCCCTCTCCATAAAACTCTTTCAAATATTCTTTTTGAACCTCTTGGGCAAGCTGCTGTTGGTTCAATCCGCGCAACTCATCTTGCGGACCTGTGACCATACCGCGATGTGCACGTACTTGGTTCAAGAAATAGGTTGCGGAATCTATATTTGTGGAGCTCTCTGCAGCGATGTAGTACATTTCGGAAAGGCGTAACAAGGGCATCTGTGCCGCAAAACGAGAGGTGTCTGCCAAACCGTCTTGGGAAAGTTTCATAAAGGATATCCCTGCACCGCTTGATCGCCAATGATCTATATAGCGAAAATCCGCTGTCTTTTCCTCATATATTCTTTGCAGAGCAGATTCCGTTACGGTCAGTCGGATGAATCCGGCGTTCGCAAACACATCGTTGTAAATATTCCGCATATTTTGTATCCGAAGGGAAAACAGATGCTCACTGACAAACGTACGATCGCCGTTCACTACGCGCTCTTTCGTGGTGAATCTAAACTGTGCAGGAACTGCCTCTATCACCTTACGCGCATACGAATAGGCACTATCCAATTGACCATTGTACATGTATATGCGTGCCTTTAGTCCCAACACAGCATAATAGTTGAACCTGTTTCGGGTGAAAGTCAAAAAGCGATCCGCAGCATTTTCACGCATATCTTTGTCCACAGCCAATAAGCGCTGTGCTTCGTCAAGATCCTGCAAGCAGTTTGCTATCGTTGATGTTACCGTTAATTTTGGGCTGCTTACTGGATCATAGGTGCGTACATAGGGAATGAATGTCTGCTCACCGGCTGTCTGCGGACTAGGGGCAAAAAGCCGCAATAAATCGAAATGTAAAAATGCACGCAGACCTAAGGCTTGTCCTTTCACGTTGTTATAGTGGTTTTCACTGAAAATACCCTTTCTTTGGTCGATATTTGCCAGCAAATTATTGGTATTACCGATGATCCGGTACAGCCCCTGCCATACCGGATCGATATAGGTTGCCCGGCTACCTTGGGCTTCATAATCATAAGCCCCTGTCGGCGTACCCATAATCACGGTGTACATTTGTCGAGCACTACCCGCTGTGTAGCGTTGTGCAAGGGCATCCAGCAGTCCAAATGTCAATTCTTTACCATAGAGCTGCGGCCTTCCCATTTGTACGTAAGTGCCCGATAATACTTCAAAAAATCCTTGCTCACTTGCATACATGGTTTCTTCCGGAACTTCGGTAACGGGACGAACATCCAACCATTTACTGCACGCAGCGCACAGCGTCAAAAAAAGTATGCAGACGACAGCCATCCCGAAAAGCTGCTGTGGATTTTTCTGTCTCCGGTGAAGGAGGGGTGATGTTGTGTTTATTTTTGCCATGGTTGCTTGATTATTATCGTTTGGGTCCATTTTGAAATGCATTGTCTTAAAAGAGGGTGGTAGAAAGCTGTAAGCTGAAACTTCGTTGAAAAGGGGTGTTCAGCCCCCGTTGCTCGCTTTCTAAAGAAGTTATTACGAACGGTGTGTTCCAGTATAGGGAGAGCATCGTATTCGACATCCTAAGTCGTTTGAGCCATGTCACTGCATTTGGTATCCGGTACGCCAGCGAGATGGACTGCATTTGTAGCATACGTTCGGTTTGTAGGAACCGGGAAGAAGCGCGATACACAGGACGACTCCGAAGGTCTAAAAACGGCTTCACGTCGCCGGGGTTAATCCACCGGTCCGTTGCTACACGTCTATCAAGATTCTGATATAACGGAAGCACATCGGTAAACTCAATACGGTCTCGTAGGTTTACATTAAAGACGCGTGCGCCGGTACGGTAAGATGCCGCAGCGGAAAATGTCCAGTCCTTGTACTGGAAATTTGTCATAAAGCTTCCTAAAAATTTAGGTTGCGCTGTTCCGAGCGGCTGCTCAAAGGCGTTCGATGCCGAATAGGTGTATTCTCCGTTCGGCATGATGAAAAGCTCATAACCTGTGACAGGGTCGATGCCGCCACTGGGGATTGCCCAGATATCATCCATGGAACCACCGACGACATAGCGAGAATTATTACGAACCTGTAGCTCTTGCACCCTGTTTTGAGGATTCGGAATGCCACGATTGTCTATGGGGACCGTGACACCGGGGATCTGCGTTAGGCTCGTGATCTTATTGCGCAACTGCATCGTGTTAAAGCCGATGTTCCAAGTAATATTGCGTTGCAGGTTTCGTACAATCGCGACATTCGTACTGAGTTCCCAACCCGAATTTTCCATGCCTCCTAAATTCGTGCTGTACCGATCAAATCCCACCGAAGGGGGTCTGCTGATTTCCATCAGCATATTGGTGACTTTGTCTTTGAAGACATCCACGGTTATATTGACGCGATCCCGGAAGAACGTCATATCCAACCCCAGATTTTGTTTAAAAGTACTTTGCCATTGGAGATTCGGATCGCCGTAGTTGGCAACATTGGATGAAAGAAGACCATGATAAGGATTGCCAATATCATAAACAAACGTCGTGATCCCCTGATAAGGAGGGAAATTTTGTCCGCCAGTAGGCCCTATACTTCCTCGAATTTGAAGTCTATTGATAGCCGGATTATCTTTCAGAAAATGTTCTTGGTGTAAATTCCACCGTGCACCCAATGACCAAAAGGTATTGTAACGCCGATTGGCCCCAAATTGAGAAGAGCCATCTGTGGAATAAGAGAAATCTACGAGATAGCGGTTGTCGTAGCTATAATTCGCATTGCCTCGCAAGGTGGCCTGTCTGACGGTGGCCTGAGAGCCCTGGGGACGAAAACCAGGTGCATACTGACTGGCAAATATGAAGTTGCGCATATTCTCGTTGGAGAAACCTGTCGCCTGCTGAAAATATCCAATGTCATTATTGCTTCGCAGATAGCCGCTCGCGGAGAGGAAAAAAAGATGCTTGCCAAATTGTTGCGTAAAATTTCCTTGAACATCGGCGTCCCATAGATCACTTTTGAGAAGGTTTAAGCTATATTGTCCACGTTGTCCAAAGGGCAACCCATCAAAACGCGGCAAGCTGCTGGGACTAAAGTCATGGGATTCGCGATTGCTAATGGTATAGGAAAATCGGCCTGAGAGAAAAAAATTGCTGGTCACGTTCCATCGAATTTGGGTGTTGTTGATCCATCGGCTATCCGTGTCATATTTGACCGGATCTAAACTGGCAGCATATAGCGGATTTTCCTGTCGATAATGGAATGGTGTGAGCGCATCCAAACGGAACTGTTCACTACCCCAAGTATTTTTAAAATCGCCAAGAAAACGAACGAGGTTGCCATTAGCATCGTAAGGCGTCAAAAATGGGTTTAGTCTCGTGAACCGTGAAAAACTGCCGTATGGAGACTCTGTTCCTCTCGTGGAGTAATGTTCCAAATTATTACCAACGGTCAATTTTTTCGTTACATACTGCAGATTTATCGCGCCGTTTAACGAGCGTCTACTGTTGCCTATCATCACACCAGGGGTGGTTTTATAACCGCCTATCAAGGAATAACGAAAAGCTTGGTCTCCACCCATAATATTTAAGGTATGAGACTGCGAGATAGCGGTCTGTAAAGGCTGGGAAAGCCAATACGTATCCACACCTCGCACAACTTCGCTATAGATGTTGTCGATAATCGCTTGATTGGTTAATTGATACGGAACGGAAGCTCCTGTATTCCGCACGTTGTAAAGCCCAGCAATCCTCTCTAATTCATACTTTTCCCTTGCAGTCATCAAGTTATACGAGCTCAGGTCAGGGATGGCGAATCCGATATTTCCTGTATAGCCAATCTGTATCGTTCCTGGTTTTGGCCGGATCGTCTCGATAACCACCACACCATTGGAGCCTCTGGAGCCATATATCGCGGTTGCCGAAGCGTCTTTAAGGATGGAAATACGTGCTATGCGGTTCATATCCATATCGATCAACGTTTGTAGTGGAATCTCGAACCCATCCATAATAAATAACGGAGCATTGGGATTGTCTCCGTACAGCGCTGTTAAGGTTGCATTGGTACGGCCTTGTTGTATCGGAAAATTGTTCTGTCCCCTTAATCTGATTTCCGGCAAGACATTTGGATTTCCGCCAGCCTCCAAGTTGGGCGGCATTTGGAAAGATGGATCCAATAGTTGCAAAGCCATTAAAGGATTTTGGGGGGCAAAGCGCTTTAGCTCTTCTGCAGAAACTGTGGTTACTGCGCCGGTAAAACTTTCTTTTGGACGATCAAAAATACCAGTGACAATGACATCCTCGATCTTGTTTGCGCTGGGAGACATAAACACTTTGATGTTGTTCTTCTCCAGGTATACCACTTCTTTTTTATCAAAACCCACAGATGAAAAGATCAGGTTGACGCCCTTTTCTACCGGAATGGAAAATTCGCCTCTTGCATTGGTCAGCGCGGTAGGGCCATTATTCGCAATAGCTACCGTCACGCCCTGTAAGGGCATGTTGGTCTCATCCATTACGATGCCATACAGCATCACTTGCTCTTTAGATTGCTTTTGGTCGCTATCGGACTGCGTTTTGGCTTTTTCCCTGGTGGGGGTAATGACGATGTATTTTCCATCTCCCTTGACGCTGAACGTGAGCGGAAAGCCCTCGATAACTTGCTGTACAGCTTCTAACGCACTTTTTTTGTGTATATGGCCGCTCACTTTGTAGTTGGCGATAGTTGAATAAGCAAATTGGATTTTTACGCCCGAAGCTTTCTCTATCCGTTTGAAGACATTGGAGAGCGGTTCATTCTTGTAGTCCATGGAAACTTGTTGCCCTTGTGCCAAACTTCCGTATACGTAAAATAAAAAGCCAAGGAGTAGCAGTAGCTTCGTTCTTTTTTCTTTCATTACCTTTTAAGTTGGTTAGTCAGTTAGTTATTGTAACTTCTACAAAATGATGAATGATCATTTTATGTATAGTACGAGCGGATCATCAAAAAGGGTACGATGCTTCGGTATTTTTTTAAAAAATTTTCGTTCGGTAATAAATGCGGCTTTCTGTCTTCCAGGGAAGATCCCACATGCGGGGCACAGCATGGTCGTCGCAGCATGTACAATCTCATCTTCGATAAAGGTTTTTGCTTTTGCATTTTATTGCCGATCTGTGTAACTTGCTGCTAAATTAGTCGTGGCATTTCAAAGGAATTATATATCGGGAGGCGATAAAGAGTAGTTTATGATTGCAAAAGAGACCATTGAGAAGGTATTGGATGCGGCTCGTATTGAAGAGGTCGTGGGCGATTTTGTGGACTTAAGAAAGCGCGGAACATCACTCATCGGTAATTGTCCTTTCCATAATGAGAAAACGCCGTCTTTTCACGTTTCCGTCGCCAAAGGTATATACAAATGTTTTGGCTGTGGTGTTGGTGGTGATTCGCTCAAATTTGTGATGGAACTGGAAAAGTATTCCTATCCGGAAGCGATTCGCTACCTCGCAGACAAATACAGTATCCCAATCGAAGAGGTACAACGGTCGCCCGCGCAGCTTGCCGCGCAAGATAAGCGGGAAAGCCTCTATGTACTAAGTAGCTGGGCCGGCAAATTTTTCAAAGAGCAATTGTGGAATACGGAAGTAGGGCAATCGATTGGACTATCCTATTTTAAGGAACGTGGATACCGCGAAGAAATCATTAAAAAATTCGATTTGGGCTATTCGCCTGATCAGTGGACTGTCCTTTCCGACGCGGCTGTTGCTGCGGGATTTCATCAAGATTATTTGAAGGAGATCGGCCTTTCCATCGAGCGTGACGATGGTCGAGTCTATGACCGTTTTCGGGGGAGAGTCATTTTCCCTATTCATAACCTGACAGGCCGAATTATTGGTTTTGGTGGCCGAACACTAAAAACCGAAAAATCCGTTCCAAAGTACGTGAACTCTCCCGAAAGTGAGATATACCATAAATCTGATGTGTTGTATGGCTTAAATTTCGCGAAGAAAGCCATTATGGACAACGATACCTGCTATCTCGTGGAAGGTTATGCAGATGTGATTTCTATGCACCAAGCAGGCGTAGAGCATGTCGTATCCTCGTCGGGCACGTCCTTGACGACAGGACAGATTCGTTTAATTTCTCGTTTTACCAAAAATGTTGTTATTCTTTACGACGGCGATGCGGCGGGGATAAAAGCATCGCTTCGCGGTACCGATATGCTGTTGGAAGAAGGCCTCAACGTTAAAGTACTTCTTTTTCCGGACGGCAATGATCCTGACTCCTATGTCCAGAATTTTGGATCTTCAGCCTTCAAAGAATACATCGATAAGCATCAAGAGGATTTTATCTTTTATAAGACGAATATCCTATTAAAGGATACAGGTGGCGATCCCATCAAGCGAGCTGAAGTCATCAGGGAGGTCGTGCAAAGCATTGCCCTTATACCTGATGAGATAAAGGTGTCCGTATTTATCCAGCAATGCTCGCGTCTTTTGGAAATTGAAGAGCGCGTTCTTTTGACAGAACTGAATAAAATGCGGCTGCAAAAGGCGAAGACGCAAGAGCGGAAGGAACATGCGCAACCAAAGCCGTCATCCGGAAGGGATATTCCGGCCCTTGATATGCCGCCTGCGGATTTCTTTTTGACAGAACAGGAGCGATCTGAAATAGGCCTTCCACCGGTAGAAAGCCCCAAAGTCATTACGGCGGAAACTTTGCAAGAACGAGAAATTGTACGGATACTGTTGAACTATGGCGCTGAACTCGCCACTTGGGAGGGCGACGGAGACGTGCCTGTAGCCCCGCTATTGCTGAACGCGCTCGACGATATCAGTTTTGAAGATAAGCCCAGTGCATTTATTGTTGATGTGTTTAAAAAAAAGGCCGAAGATTTCGAGATTCCTGAAGCTAAATTTTTCTTTTCCCATCCCGATAAGGATGTGCAGGATCTAGCTATAACCTGCGTCTCCACACCCTATGAGCTTAGTCCCAATTGGAATGATGACAAGCGGAAGATCTACGTCACCCAAGAACGGGAACACTTAAAAGAGCTAACTATCCAAGCCGTTTACCGGATTAAAAAGCGCAAAGTGGAGCGCGAAATGGTCAAGATCAGAGATGAACTTAAAACGGGGGGCACCGCCGAAGATTTAGAGATTTTGCTTTCTAGATACCAAAAGCTAAAAGAAGCCGAAAAGCTGCTCGGGACATTTTTGGGAAATATTGTAGTCAGATAAGGTATGGCAAAACATTTAGAAGATGGCAAAAGGGGTGAATTATTAGCGGCAGATTATCTGCGGAGCCAGGGGTATGTGACGGTAACGACCAACTGGCGGGACAGGTATTGTGAGATCGATATTATCGCAAAAGATGGAGATACGCTGGTTTTTGTGGAAGTCAAGTCGCGGACATCTACCCTTTTTGGAGAGCCTGACTCTTTCGTGGACATCAGAAAGCAACAATTGATCATCCGCGCGGCGGATGCTTACCTCCACGTTTCTGGACATGAAGGAGAGATTCGTTTTGATATCGTTTCCGTATATTTAGGGCAAAAGAACCATATTGAATTAATTAAAGATGCTTTTTGGAGTAATTAGATATACCATGAAAATAAATCAACTGGCAAGTGTATTCGCAATAGGTACGTTGTTGTTCGCAGGATGTAAATCGCAACAAGGGAAGTTCGAGTTTTTATCGCCTAAAACTGGAGAAACGATTGTGCTCGGACAAAAAGTTGCCGTGCGCATGCATTTTCCCGATACCACGATCGATTCTGTTGTATACGCAATAGACGGTGAAGTTATAGAAAAGAAGCAAGATACTTCCGTCGTTACCCTAGACACCGAATCGATTGGCTTGGGAGCCCGTAATTTAGTGGCGAAGGTATACAAAGCCGGAAAGGAAGATGTGGCATACAGCAATGTCACCATCGTTCCCGAGTCGCCGCGGCAGTATACGTTCGAAAAGGTCAATGAATATCCGCACGATACAAAAGCCTTTACCCAAGGCTTAGAATACACTAATGGAACCTTGTATGAATCGACAGGGGCTGGTAGCGAGCTTATCTCTTCCATCCGGCGTGTAAACCTGAAGACGGGTGAAGTATTGCAGAAAAAGGAGTTTGTGGGCAAAAGTGCAAATGGGCAAGATTATTTTGGCGAGGGGATGGCTATCGTCGGCAGCAACATCATTATGTTGACTTGGTTGAATAACGAGGGGCTCGTGCTGGATAAAACCTCTTTTGAACAAGTTTCTTCTTTTGCTTACCAAAACAGTAAAGAAGGCTGGGGGCTTTGTTACGATGGAACCCGACTGATTAAATCGGATGGTTCCAATAAGCTGTATTTTCTAGATCCGAAGAGTTACCAAGAGATTGGCATGGTCGCTGTCTATGGAAGCGAAGGGCCACAGGATTTGTTGAACGAGCTAGAGTTTATTGATGGGAAAATTTATGCGAATGTATATGGAAAAGATATTATCGTCATCATAGATCCAGAAACGGGTGCCGTTGAAGGGCAGCTCAATCTGATGGGGCTACACACACATGCATCACAAAGTGATAAGGAGCTAAACGGTATTGCCTATGATAAGGCGAGCAAAAGACTGTTTGTTACAGGAAAGCAATGGGATAAATTATACGAGATAAACGTTGTTGCGCGATAACATAAAAAGGAGCTGGAAGGCTCTTTTTTCTGCATTTTCGCCTATCTCAGGGTACGATGCTACCTTTCTTTGTATAGAACTCGACATGCTCATTAAGCAGGATATTCTCCATCGCCCCTTGTTCTTCCAATCGGTCGGGATAAAGGATTCCATAAAGATGGTCGACTTCATGCTGAAAAATGACGGATGTGAATCCCTCGACCAGCTCTTCCACCGTTTTTCCGGTTTTCTTGTCCAAGTACTGTAATTTGATACTGTAGTTTCGAATAACATCCTCTTTCCGATCGGGGATGGAGAGGCATCCTTCAGCACCTTTTCGCAAAAGCTTCGAACGCCATATGATTTTGGGATTAATATAAACTTCAAATGGCTGCGATTCCTTGTCAAATCGCTGAACCCATATTAAGCTTTTGTTCACACCGACTTGCGGCGCGGCGATACCTACCCCGGGATGCGCCGGATCTTGGACCGTGGCAAGCATCCGCGATATCAATAAGGGTAGCGTTGGATCATCGTGCTTTACATCGTCACATTGCGAGCGCAATATCACCGAGTCACGTTTCACCGTGGTCTGCAGCACATACATTTTCTCGTTAGCCTTTCCTGCTTGAATCAGTCTCTTTTCTTTCTCTGTGAAATTCTTCGCCATGGTACTGTCCTGTTCGCGTTGGTTCTTTGGACCCGTGTATTTTTTTTCGCCTGCTTCGATCGCTATATCCAGGTAATTATCTCGTGGTGGTTGCGGACATCGATATCCCGTGCTATAAGCGCAGTACGGGTTATATGCCTTGTTAAAATCGATCGTCAACTTCCCCTGACTGATATCTTGTTTCTTCACATCGATATACCGCCCACTTTCATACGTTGTCTCGCCGGTCGTTTTATCTAAGATAGGAAAAAATAGATAGGATGATTGCATCTTCGACGGAAACAAACTGACATTTTCATAAATAGGTACGCTGAATTGCTGGCCTTTCAGCTTAAAGTGTACGTGGGCAAAGCGCCTGAACTCCTTACTCGTGCCGTCGGAAGTAGGCATACGAAAAGTCGGCTCATCGAAGAGCATTTCCACTGTAGCCTGCACTTTGAACGTCTCGTCCGGCAGGTAATAGTCTAGGTATCGTAAATTCTGCTCGGCAATAGGACCTTTCGCTTGTTGCGACAAACTCGTTAACTGCTGCTTTCTAAAGTTTTTAATTTGCTGTGGATACGTTTGTCCAAAGCCCAATTTCGTGCCCAAAAAAAGTAAAACCAAAAAATACGTATATCGCATCGCTGTTGTCTTTAATCTATCAAATATATAGATTTTTTATTTGCATCACCTAAGTGGATGCTGCGAGCGGAATCGTATTTTTGTTAAAAGAACTGCTCGTATGCGTATAATGGCATTTGATTATGGAACAAAAAGGATCGGTATTGCGGTTACGGATCCTTTGCAGATTATTGCTACTGCACTGACGACCGTGCACCCGGAAAAGATATGGGATTTTCTAACAAACTATTTGTCTGCAGAACAAGTCGAGACATTCGTCGTTGGAAAGCCTGTGCAAATGGATGGCTCAGCATCAGAATCTGCACCACATGTCACCGGCTTTGTTCGTAAATTGCGTAAAACATTTCCGGGCATACAGGTCGTAGAGGTTGACGAACGTTTTACATCCAAGATGGCTTCTAGCGTTATCGCGCAAAGCGGGAAAAAGAAAAGTAAGCGCCAAGAAAAGGGATTGGTAGATACCGTATCGGCGGCTATTATTTTACAGACTTTTATGGAAACTAGATCTTAACTTATGGCATTGAAAGACATATTGTTCTTCAACGAAGACATTACATACCAACTGAAAGATAAACAAAAAATTCGGCAGTGGATTGGAGACACGATCAAGGCTGAAGGTTACAAGCGAATAGGCGAACTTAATTTTATACTCTGTTCGGATGCCTATTTGCTTGAAATAAACAAAGAATATCTTGATCATGACACGTATACGGATATCGTCACGTTCGATTCGTCGGAAATGGACGATACCATTGCGGGAGATATATTTATTTCGGTAGAGCGTACAAAGGAAAATGCAGCAAAGTTTGCGGTTTCTGAGCGCGATGAATTGCATCGTGTTATTATCCATGGTGTTCTTCATTTGTGCGGCTTCCACGACAAGAAAAAGGAAGATAAGGCACTGATGACCGATAAAGAAAATGAGTATCTCGGGAAGCGCATCTTCTGATACCAGCTTGCAATTCACTTGATGTTATCCATCCACCATCAGCTCAAACTTTGAGTTACCAAAGGCCAGCGATCTAATCTGTGTAAGAAAAAGAAAGGCCGGAATTTCGTCCGACCTCGCTAATTTTCTTGCTGTCTTTTAAAATACTAGAAACGCTCAAATTGAGAGAAGTAGAAGTTTCCCTCGATTTCGGCGTTCTCGTTCGAGTCAGAACCATGCACCGCATTAGCCTCGATAGATTCTGCATACTTGTTGCGGATTGTTCCTTCATCTGCTTTTTTAGGATCAGTTGCGCCAATCAAGGCACGGAAATCTTCAACCGCATTTTCTTTTTCTAAAATCGCTGCAACGATGGGTCCCGAGGTCATGAACGCTACCAAGTCACCGTAGAATGGTCTTTCTTTATGAACGGCGTAAAAGTTTCCTGCCGATTCAGCAGTAAGCTGGATGTATTTCATAGCGACGATCTTAAACCCGCCAGCGATAATATCATTTAAAATTGCTCCGATGTGACCATTTGCTACGGCATCTGGCTTTATCATCGTAAAAGTTCTGTTTGTTGCCATTGTATTCGATAATTTTTTACAAAGTTAGTAAATCCGTTGTTCTTTACCGTATTGCAGGCGTAGGAAAATAGTGGGATATTCGCTCGGAAGCATAATTGGAGCGCACAGTTTGCCGCAAGTATACACGGACTTATTTTTAAATAAGGGGCTTGCTTTGCAATGGGCAAGCGCTGTTTTTCGAATGAATCGTATAAAACAAAAACAATCGAGCCAAATAGTCGTTACTACCTTTAGTTAATAGGTTAGATATGTATAAGCTTTTAATAATAGCGTGCTTTTTTGCTCTGGTCGATGGCCTGCATGCGCAAGAATTAAAAACGGTATCGTATACCGACGGTACACAGAAATTGAATGGACTCTTGGCAGCTGAAGGAGCGCAAAACAAACCGGGAGTATTGATCCTGCCAGCATGGAAAGGCATCGACAAGGAAGCCAAAGACGCTGCTCTGGCTTTGGAAAAAGAAGGATACATCGCTTTTATCGCCGATATTTACGGGGAAGGAAACATTCCGCAAGATAATGCGGCCGCTGGGAAGATTGCGGGAAAATACAAAAGTGATTACAAAGCCTATCAGCACCGTATACACTTGGCACTGGAGGAGCTGAAAAAGGCAGGGGCGCATACTGATAAAATTGCTGTAATCGGATATTGCTTTGGTGGAACAGGTGCCTTGGAAGCTGCCAGAGGAGGTCTCCCGGTGCAGGGTGTGGTCTCTATACATGGGGGGCTCGCCAAAGACAGTGCGCGGCCAAATACGCCTTTGTCAACCAAAATTTTAATCGAAAACCCCGCAGAGGATAAAGGCGTCACGCCTCAGATCTTGGATGCCCTAACGAAAGAGTTGAACGACGGTGATGCAGATTGGCAACTAATTACCTACGCGCATGCAGGGCATACCTTTACAGACCCTGCATCCCCAGATTACAATAAGTTGATGGCCGATCGGGCTTGGCAGCATACGTTGCTCTTCCTAGCAGAGCTTTTGAAGTAGTGGGCTTTGTCTGTTGCGCGGCTACCCAGGCCGTCCTGTCGTTATCAGAAAAGGAACCATGGTGTGTCTGGCGGCAACCATCCTCAGACATAAACTGACTAACCTGTAGCATGGTGAGCGGAATCCATGCTAACAAATCGATCCATCGAACATGGCTATCTCATGCCAAATTCGGCGTCCCACCCAATCCGAACACCCATCGGTGATTCAAGAATTTAGAACCATTGAAGAGGTCTTTTTTAAGTTTTTAGTGACTATCACGAAGTTTTTACAAAAGCAAAAATAGGCGGAATGAACATTGTGAGCGACTCTTAACACGCAAAAAGCTGGATGTACCCGTTAAAACAGGACACTACAGGTTGCCCTTGCACAACTTACTTGATAGCTTAGTAATAATATCTATGCAGCTCTTGTGCTAACCCAAGTGTTGGAATCAACCACTATGCTGTTGTACGCTATCAATTAAAGGAATGATGAGAAGTAAAAAAATCATAATACTAAGTTGGACATTGCTGTGTATCTGTTTGCATGGAATGGTTAAGGCGCAGGATCAATTCCCCGATGGCAGTATAATTACTCCTTGGTTCAAGCAGATCGAGCCAACACGGGTAGCGATATTGGGCAAGGCCTATCGTATCACAGATTTCGCCGTGGAACAGGATAGTATGCTCGTACAAACGGAAAAAATCCAAGCAGTTATTGATCAGGCGTATGAGGCGGGGGGCGGCGTTATTGTTGTGCCGCGCGGAACTTTCCTCAGTGGTTCTCTTTTTTTTAAAGCCAACACCCATTTGCATCTCGAAGAAGGGGCGGTTTTAAAAGGGAGTGACGACATTGCTGATTTCGCGCTACGCTTGACACGTATGGAGGGGCAAACATTAAAATATTTTTCAGCCCTCGTGAATGCGGATAACGTGGATGGATTTACCTTGTCTGGAAAAGGAACCTTGGACGGTAACGGACTACGTTATTGGAAAGCTTTTTGGCTACGCAGAGCGTTTAATCCAAATTGCACCAATATGGATGAAATGCGCCCGCGTGTGCTATATGTATCGAATAGCAAAAACGTACAGATATCGGGCGTGCATATGAAAAACTCGCCATTCTGGACGTCACACTATTATAACGTGGAAAACTTAAAACTACTGGATTTGCGCATCACGGCTCCGGAAAAACCCGTTAAGGCACCCAGTTCCGATGCCATAGACCTTGATGTCTGTAAAAATGTACTCATTAAAAACTGTTACCTATCGGTAAACGATGATGCCATAGCTTTAAAGGGAGGCAAAGGACCGCGAGCGGATAAAGATCCTAATAACGGCGGAAATGCGAATATCATTATTGAAGATTGTGCCTTCGGTTTCTGCCACAGTGCGCTTACTTGCGGAAGTGAATCTATTCTCAGTTATAACGTTATCTTTCGGAATAATACCTTGGATAAGGCGAAGAAACTCCTGCAACTTAAAATGCGGCCGGACACACCACAAGAGTACGAACACATCTTAATCGAGAACGTGACCGGCAATGCCAATAGCCTGCTGTTTGTAAAGCCTTGGACACAGTTTTTCGATCTAAAAGGAGAACAGGACATTAAACTGTCTTATGCACGAAATATTACCCTACGGAATGTCACCTTGGATTGCGATATCTTATTCGACGTCAATAAATCCGATCAATATCAACTCTCGAATTTTACGTTTGATAACCTAACGGTAAATGCTTCAAAGCGTGCCAATATCCAGCAAGAGTATGTCACGGATTTTCAGCTGAAGAATGTACGGGTAAACGGAAAACCAGTTGCTAAAAAATAATGTAAACCTATGCAATCATTCCCATTCGTGCGCAATAGATTATCGTTGTGGTTACTAGCGCTTCTTCTTTTCGGCCTAGCGTCCACCGTGAATGCCCAGCGTTTGGTTGAATTTCTTGATCGCGGTTTGGTGGCGCTAAAAACTTCGGATGAATCGACTTTCTTAAGTTGGCGCCTCTTGGCGACAGATGATTTTGAAACACCATTTACGGTGTATAGGCAGTATCCCGGTGAGCAGCAAGTACGGCTAAATGACAAACCCTTGCGTAAAGGAACAAACTTTTTGGATAACACAGTAGATCACAGCAAAGATGTAACCTACACGCTGATGGAGTGGCAGAAAGGAAAGGAAATTGTCTCGGCTACGATCACTATGAGAGCAACGGATTCCATTCGGCCGTATTTGGAAATCCCGTTACGAACTCCTGTAGGCTACAGCCCTGGCGATGCCTCTGTTGCTGATTTGGACGGTGACGGTATCTACGAAATTGTAATTCACCAAACCGGCAAGGCACACGACAATGCCCACAACGGAATAACGGACGAGCCCATCTTGCAGGCATATAAATTGGATGGAACCTTCTTATGGGAGATAAATTTAGGCAAGAATATCAGGGAGGGTGCGCACTATACCCAGTTCATGCTGTATGATCTGGATGGAGATGGTCGAGCGGAGTTGGTTTGTAAAACAGCAGATGGCACAAGGGATGGATTGGGTAATATCATAGGTGATGCGCATGCTGATTGGCGAGATACAGCAGCCCAATCGCGGACATTTGGACGCATTTTGGAAGGACCAGAGTTTTTGACTGTTTTTGATGGCTTGACGGGCGAAGCAATTAGTACAGTAGATTACTTGCCTGCGCGGGGCAATTTGCGCAGCTGGGGCGACACCAATGCGAACCGCTCGGATCGATTTTTAGCTGCGGTTGCCTATTTAGATGGAAAAAATCCATCTGTCATCATGACGAGGGGATATTATGAACGTACGGCCTTGGCTGCTTGGGACTTTAAGGATAAAAAACTACAGAGTCGATGGGTCTTTGACACCCAAACGCGGGAGCATCCGTATGCTGGCCAAGGCTACCACAGTCTATCTGTGGCCGATGTTGATCAGGACGGGAAGGACGAAATAATTTTTGGCGCAATGGCCATTGACGACGACGGTGCGGGCCTATACAGCACGGGGCTAGGCCATGGCGATGCGCTACATGTCGCAGATCTGGATCCTGATCGGCCAGGACTGGAGGTTTTTGGCATCCATGAGCTTAAAGGTGGTCGCAAAGGTATTGGTGCAGCCTTGCGAGATGCCCGTACAGGCGAGGTACTATTTCAAGGAGCTATCGACCAAGATGTGCCGCGCGGCGTAGCCGCCAATATAGATCCAGCGCACAAAGGCGCCTACATGTGGTGGTTGGGGTCAAAATCTCTTTATGACATGAAGGGCAACGAGGTGGGCGTGGCTCCAAGGTCGACGAATTTCTTGATCTGGTGGGATGGCGACCTCAGCCGAGAGTTACTTAATAGCAATTATATCGAGAAGTACAACGAAGGCGTTATTTTTAGGGCGGATGGCGCCTCATCTATCAATGGAACAAAAAGTACACCCAATTTAAGTGCTGATATTTTGGGAGATTGGCGGGAAGAACTTATTCTAAGGGCCGACGACAACCAATCCTTACACATCTACAGCACCACTATTCCTACAGAACACCGGCTCTACACCTTGATGCATGACCCGCAATACCGATTGAGTATCGCATGGCAAAACGTTGCCTACAACCAACCCCCGCACACCAGCTATTATCTCGGTACCGGAATGGATATGCCTGCTAAGCCTCACGTGCAAGTTGTCCGTCCAAAGCGGGCTATCCAGGCTACAGCGGGCAGGAAACTGTTTCGCGATCCGGTTGAAGATGGTGCTGCCGACCCCGCAGTGATTTGGCACGCGAAAAAAAAGAAATGGAATATGCTCAACACCAACTGGGCCGCAAGGCCGCTGGCAATGTTTGGCGTAATATGGCTACGCGCGGCATCTATTGGCGTGGCGGTTTCGGCTGATGCTGTGAATTGGATCTACGAGCATAGTGCAAATTTTAATGCTTCCCATAGCACCGGTACAGGTTGGGCGACCGAGATCTTATCCCATAAAGACGGATATAGCTTTCCGACGACCATACCCAAACAAAATTTAGCGGGGATAAAAAATTTGACATCCGGTTTGGAGGGCTCGTCCGGTTCGAATCAACCATTGAAACGGTATCTAAGATAATGATTATGACAAGAAATAGAATGATCAAGGCTTTTGTCGTTTTGTGCTTCATCATGACTTGTGGATTTATTGCGGAGCAGGATCGACCAACCCTATTTGTGATTGGCGATTCTACGGTGAAAAGTGGAAGAGGTGACGGTAGTGACGGACAGTGGGGCTGGGGTAGCTTTATTGGCGACCACTTGGATACATCGGCTATACGTATGGAAAATTGTGCCTTAGGCGGGACAAGTAGCCGAACTTTTTATAATAATCCAAAACTATGGCAACAGGTGTTGGACCATGTTAAACCTGGCGATTATGTGATCATGCAGTTTGGGCATAACGACGCCAGTCCTATAGTCGATACGCTGCGAGCACGAGGTACAATCAAGGGCAATGGCGAAGGATACAAAGAAGTCTACAATCCGTTGCTCAAGCAAAAGGAAATGGTCTATAGCTATGGCTTTTACTTGCGAAGATTTGTGAAGAATGTACAAGATAAAGGCGCAACGGCGATCGTTTGTTCGCCCATTCCGCGTCACGCTTGGGATGGCGAGAAGGTTAAGCGTTCGGATTATGCAACTTGGGCAGAAGAAGCTGCTCAACAGGCTGCAGCATGTTTCGTGCCGTTACAAGATTTGGTGATCGATCATTATGAGCAGGTGGGAAAAGTGGTCGTGGCAGCGAAGTATTTTGGGCCGAAAGATGGAACGCATACCACGCAGGCAGGGGCCCAATTGAACGCTACGCTGTTGGTAGGCTATTTAGCAGATAGTCCACGTCTCGGGCTACATAAATTCCTGAAAAGATAAGCTGACAAGCGATAATGATCTGAAATTATATGAAGAAAAGAAGAATATTGTCATTGGGGATGCTGTTTTTAACTGCACTGCTTGCCATTGGATGCGCCACCCGGGCGCCCCAAAGAGTGCGCATGCCCTTTGCAAGTAAGCAACAGGTGTTGGAAGTTTTGCGGTCTACAAATACTTATTTTATGGAGAAGTGGCCCGATACGGGAAAGCCAATTTACACCACGCGCTGGCGGCCCAGTAATATATGGACGAGAGCGGTGTATTACGAAGGCTTGATGGCACTGTATGCGATCGATCCCGACCGTCGTTACTATGACTACGCGGTAGATTGGGGAACAAAGCACCAATGGGGCCTGCGAAATGGCGTAGAAACACGCAATGCGGATGACCAAGCTTGCGGACAGGTATACTTAGAGCTATACGAACTGGATAAGCAGGAAGAAAGGATCCTTGCAATCAAGAAGAATATAGATTTCGTTATGCATTCGGGCAAGGTGGATGATTGGACATGGATCGACGCCATTCAAATGGCGATGCCCGTTTTCGCGAAACTTGGCGTGATGTTCGGTGACCCACGTTACTTTGATTACATGTACCAGATGTATAGCTACTCCAAGAACGAAGAAGGTGGTGGCTTGTACAATCCAAAAGATAAGTTATGGTGGCGCGACCGCGATTTCGTCCCGCCTTACCAAGAACCCAATGGTGAGGACTGCTACTGGTCTCGTGGTAATGGCTGGGTCGTTGCTGCCTTGGTGCGTGTCCTGACCCTGATTCCGGCAGATGAAAAGAACCGTTCTGTTTATGTACAAGATTTTAAAGACCTGATGGATGGGGTGCTGAAAGCACAACGGAAGGATGGCTTTTGGAATGTCAGTCTGCACGATCCGACCAATTTTGCTGGCCGCGAAACTACGGGCACCGCGCTTTTCCTTTATGGTATGGCTTGGGGGATTAACCAGGGCATGCTAGATGCAGAGGTCTATCGACCAGCTTTAGAGAAAGGCTGGCAAGCGCTGGTTGATGAGTCCGTGCATCCATCCGGCTTTTTAGGTTATGTGCAAGGAACCGGAAAACAACCGAAAGACGGTCAACCGGTTGGATTTTCTACCGTGCCTGATTTTGAAGACTACGGATTGGGATGTTTTCTCCTTGCGGGTTCTGAGCTGTATAAGTTATTGGAAGACGATCGCTAAAAGACGAACATACAGGCTAATAGCTTGCTGTAGAATACATAGGAAACTTGAAATAAGACATATTTATAGAAATATAATGATGGAAAAGATTGCGTTTAAAATGAAACTAAAGCCGGGAAAGCGAGCGGAATACGAAATTCGGCATGCGGCAATTTGGCCAGAGTTGGTCGCGCTTTTAAAAGAAAATGGCATCGCCGATTACACGATTTTTTTTGACGAAGAATCCGATTCCTTGTTTGCCGTCCAGCGCCTGAACGGGAATTCATCGCAAGAGCTGGGGCAAACAGAAGTGGTACAACGCTGGTGGAAATATATGGCCGATATTATGGAAACAAATGACGATTACTCGCCTGTATCTGTACCGCTCTCCACCGTGTTTCATTTAGATTAACGACGCATGGCAAAGATATGTTTGATCATACTATATTTCAGCCTCATACTACATGCTGCTTTCGCGCAGGAGGGGTGGCCCACCGTGACAAAAGAAATGAAACCTTGGACCCGATGGTGGTGGATGGGATCAGCCGTGGACAAGCCCAACTTGGCGCGCGAGCTGCAAAGCTTTGATGATGTCGGAATCGGTGGCGTCGAAGTGACGCCCATTTATGGCGCAAAGGGTTACGAATCGCGTAATATTCCTTTTCTATCCAGCAATTGGATGGATATGCTGGCATTTACTGTGGGTGAAGCGAACAGGTTGGGACTTGGAGTGGATATGAACCTAGGTACTGGCTGGCCATTCGGAGGACCGCAGGTGAGCGAAAAAGATGCGGCGACCAAGTTCTTCTTGGATACAATCAGTTTGAAAAGCGGTGATGAGCTACACTTTCCGCTGATACCAAAGGACGGCAAGCAGACTTTTGCTCAACTGCAAGCAATTCGTGCATTTACATCAAACGGTGAAGAGATGAATTTAGATCGATACATTGGAAAAAAAAAGGCGCAATGGTCTGCTGGTGAAGATGTATGCGTGATTGCGCTTTTTTCCGGTCGTACTAAACAAAAGGTGAAGCGCGCCGCTCCAGGCGGAGAAGGTTACACGCTCGATCATCTAGGCGCAACATCGGTGAATCACTATCTAGGCTCGTTTGCGCAAGCTTTCAAAGGCAGGCAAATCCCTATACACTCTTTCTTTAACGATAGCTATGAAGTGTATGGCGCAAATTGGACCGATAGTTTTTTGGAGGAATTCAGGAAGCGGAAAAATTATAAATTGGAAGATCGCCTTTTGGATTTTGCTGGTAAGGGAAACGATAAAGATCGGGAGGGACGTGTGAAGGCTGATTATCGTGAAGTTGTGAGTGCAGTACTGCGCGATAATTTTCTCTTACCCTTTACCAATTTCGCGCATCAGCAAGGGGCACTGTCCCGAAATCAGGCGCATGGTTCACCAGGAAACTTAATCGACCTGTATGCGAGTACAGATATTGCAGAATGTGAAACATTTGGTTCCAGCTTTTTCAATATTCCCCATTTACGGAGAGACTCCGCAGATATCCGCAATGTGGATCCTGATCCGATGATGTTTAAATTTGCTTCTTCTGCAACCCATACGCATGGGAAAAAATATACCTCATCGGAAACATTTACGTGGCTTACCGAGCACTTTAGAACATCCTTGTCGCAAACAAAGCCTGAAGTTGAGCAGCTCTTTCTGGCTGGAGTGAACCATGTTTTCTATCATGGCACAACCTATTCCCCAAAAGATATAGCTTTTCCCGGTTGGTTATTTTATGCATCCGTAAATTTTACGAGCCATAATCCCTTGTGGGCACATATGGATGGGTTGAACCGATACATTACGCGTGTACAATCTATCTTGCAATCCACGCAAGCTGATAATGAGCTGCTGGTTTATTGGCCAATCTATGATATATGGCACGAAACGGATGGACCGTTTAAAACACTTAGTGTACACCACGTCGACCGATGGTTGCATCCCACAGCATTCTATAAACAAAGTGTTGCCCTACAGCGGGCGGGATATAGTTTTGATTTTGTGACGGATGCTATTCTGGAACAATCGACCGTCCATCACGAAGGCGTGGTCACAGCAGCAAATGCACGGCCTTACAAAGCGGTGATCGTTCCGGAAAGCAACTATTTTTCGGAAAAAACTTTCGCGAAGCTGCTCGATCTGGCCAAAGAAGGGGCAACGGTCATATTTCAAGGCCTGCCCCAAGACGTTCCAGGCTTTCATCAGGTAGTCGAACGTCGTCGGCAATTAAGTGATCTTCGTGCCACCTTAAAATTCTCGGCAGATGAAGAGAACCAATACACGACATATGGTAAAGGCAAAATCTATTTGACCAAAGATATGCACTCCGCGCTGGAAACGGAACAGATTTTCGCAGAGCGCATCGTGCGTTCCGGCCTGCAATTCAGTCGGCGTGTGGGACAAGAAAAAATATACTACTATTTTGTAAATCATAGTGATAAAATGATTGATGATCTGTTTCGTTTAAATACATCGGCTGCAAGTTATACCCTGTTAGATCCACAGACGGGAAAAATATTTGAGCTGCCCACCCAAAAAGGCCACGTTCGGCTACAGATCCCGGCGGGCTATGCTTGGCTCGTCGCCCTATCTGACAAGCCTGTCGCTGCAACTACTTACCGGTACATCAATAAACAGACGGAGCTTCCCGTTTTTAATCAGCCTTGGAAAGTAACGTTTGTCGACGGAGGACCGATATTGCCGAAACCCCGGACATTAAAACAACTATCTTTTTGGACGGCTTGGAATGACGACGATGCAAGTCGGTTTTCAGGCATCGCTAACTACGAAACTACGATCCAATTGGATAAACAGCTTAACAAATCTTATCTACTGACTTTAGGCACCGTCGGTGAAAGTGCGCGCGTTTTTGTGAACGATAAAGAAGTCGGTGTACTGTGGGCCCATCCATTTCAATTGGAAATTGGAGATGTCCTACAGCAGGGGAGAAATACGATCCGGATCGAAGTCGCCAACCTAATGGCTAATCGCGTTCGTGATTTAGACAAGCGAAAGATTTCTTGGCGCAATTACCATGAAATAAATTTCGTTAACATCGACTACAAAACCTTCGATGCTAGCTCTTGGCAAATGATGGATAGCGGTCTGGAAGGCCCCGTGAAGCTCTTCCTTTATTAATTGCCACCCATAAAAAGAAACGCGGCTGTTCATGCAGAGGACAGCCATTTTTTGCTTTTCCATTTTCCTGACTTTGTTCAAACGGTGAAAAAAAGGTAGCTGTATACGTAACTTTTCTAATGGAATCCATGTAGGCGCAGGACAGTTGTTACAGATGAACTACCTACATTGTGGCTGATAACCAGATAAATCTATACATCATACAAAACGTTAAGACTATGAAAACAACGATGCTGTTTCGTTTTCTATTAACAGTTCTACTCGGCTTTGGCTACGAAGCTTTTGCACAAGAATTATGGAAAGGAAACGTAATGGATGCTATGCAGAAACCTATCGCGGGCGTCTCGGTAACCGTCAAAGGAGATGCGAATAGGTCTGTTTCCTCCGATGTGCGTGGAGCTTTCGAAATATCCGCACAGAAAGGTGAGATATTGCAGTTCTCCTCTGTCGAATATGAAAGCCAGGAAGTCCAACTCGGCGACGTCAAGCCGCTTACGATCACGCTGAAAAGCAAGGAGGAGCTGATGGAAGAAGTGGTGGTAATTGGATATGGCACGCAAAGGCGTTCCAATGTCATTGCACCAATTTCCAAATTTAACGCTGAGGGGCTACAGGAACGGCCGGTGATCCGTGTCGATCAGGCTTTGGTGGGACAGATGTCGGGAGTGCGTGTCAAGCAGACAACGGGTATTCCAGGAAAAGGACTTAGTGTGCAGGTTCGGGGATCGGGTTCAATCACCGCCGGTAGCGAACCACTGTACGTTATCGATGGATTCCCATTAACGGTTTCCTCGCCCAATGGTTCCGGGAACTACGCGGCCGGAAATCCACTTGATAATATTAACCCTAATGATATCGAATCTATTGAAGTCTTGAAAGATGCCTCCTCTGCAGCTATCTATGGATCAAGAGCGGCTAACGGGGTCGTACTTGTCACTACAAAGCGAGGGAAAACCGGACAGTCGAAATTGACCTTCAATACCTATTTGGGTGCGTCGGAAGCGTACAAAAAATTGGATATGTTAAACGGTGAAGAATGGATCGACCGTGCCATAGAGATGATTAATGCACAATGGGCAGCGTCCGGTAGCGACCGTACGGCAAGCCAAACAACCGAACAGCGACGGGCTATTTTGGGCTTGTCTCCCGGAACGGTCAATCCGTCGTTTATGTACGATGATCGCTGGTTGCAAGCCGGCTATCCCGGTCTTTATTTGATGAATTGGCAAGACGAGGCCTATAGAAAAGGCTTGGTGCAAAATTATCAGTTGGCCGCATCAGGAGGAACCGATTTTGTAAACTATTATATTTCCGGGAACTACATGGATCAAAAGGGGATTGTACAGGGCTTAGACTATAAAAACTATGCGCTGCGTGCAAACGTTGATGTCAAGCCCACTAAAAAATTGGCTTTCGGGCTAAATTTGGCACCTACCTATTCCTTGGCCAACGACCCCGGAGTGGAAGGTAAGGATAACATCATGCATCAAATCTACTCGATGTCGCCGGTACAAGATCATCCGGTGGGTATGGTTAACGTCTTTGAAAACGAAAAATACCCGTGGAGCGTCTCTACCAATGATCCTATTGCGAAGCTGAATAACTATGTCGGTGAAAGTAAGATCGCGCGGGTGCTGGCGAGTATGTATGGCCAATACCAAGTTTTGGATGGATTGACGTTTAAGACGACCTTGAATATCGACCATACGGACCGACAGGCAGCAAGTTTTGTGCCTTATACCGTATCCGGGACCTTGGCAAGCCGTATCAATAACCCGAATCTTGCAACCTCTGGATCGGCTAATAGTTATCGTCGTCAAACCATCGTTAACGAGAATACTTTACATTATGATGCGAATATAGAAAAGCACAATATCAGCACCTTATTGGGACATGCATACAATTATGATCGCTTGGATAACTCGTCGATCAGTTCTCGTGGCGGATACACAAACAGTTCTATACGCACCCTTAATGCTGCCGTCAATACAGTCGCTTCTACCAACGCAAGTAAAAACCTGATGCTTTCCTATTTTGGCCGTCTGCAATATGCGTATGATAACAAGTACCTGTTTTCTGCGAGTTTACGGCGCGATGGTTCATCCCGCTTCGGAGCTAATACCAAATGGGGCTGGTTTCCGTCGGTGTCTGCTGGGTGGCGCCTATCCGATGAGGCTTTTTTGCATTCGCTCACCCTCTTGAATGATTTAAAGATTCGGGGAAGCTACGGGGAGTCGGGGAACAACAGCATCGGTGATTACAGCGGCATATCGGTGTTGGATTTTTACAATTATACGTTTAATGGGGCGGTCGTGCCCGGCCAAGCCCCCGCCAACATCATTAACCCAAACCTCACTTGGGAGAAATCTCGTACGTTTGACCTGGGAGTAGATTTTGCGATCTTCCATTCACGTCTTTCCGGATCGTTTGATTGGTATAAACGCACCAGCAGCAGTCTATTGCTGAATGTCCCGGCGATGTTTGCCACTGGATTTTCTAATTATTTGGATAACGCGGGTGAGGTCAAGAGCCGCGGCTGGGATTTGGAGTTGACCTCCCGCAATCTTGTGGGATCCAATTTCACTTGGTCGACCTCGTTCAACCTCAGTAATAACAGCAACAAAATCACAAAATTGATTGGAAACCAACAACAGATTCTGATTCCGTCTTCCTTTGATGTCGAGCACAGTATCCTTCGCGTAGGCGAACCAATGTATTCGATTTATGTCGTGCAACAGGATGGAATACTAAGCCAGCAGGACATCAATAGCGGTGCGGCTCTGTTCGGTAACCAAGTCGCGGGAGATCCACGTTATGTGGACGCAAACGGTGACGGAGTAATTGATGCGAATGACCGGGTGATTGTTGGGCATCCCAATCCGGATTATGTGTGGGGTATCACGAATGATTTCCGTTATAAGAATTTTGACCTAAGTATATTGTTCCAAGGGCAACAGGGTGGGCATATCTATTCCTTGCTAGGGCGCGCATTGGGAAGAACGGGGCAAGGGTCTACCGACAATGCACTCGGTTTTTACCGGGATCGTTGGCGTTCCGAGGAAGATCCCGGGGATGGCCGAATCGGTAAGGCTTATTCCACATTCGGCCGTATAAAAAATACCGATTGGTTATATGCTTCCGATTATTGGCGCTTGCGTAATGTGACTTTCGGCTATAATTTCCAAAATTTGCGACTTGGAGGTAACGCAAAACTGCATAATGGACGGCTCTATGTGACCTTGGAAAACTTTTTCGGACAGGACAAATATGATGGCGGCGTTAACCCTGAGGCGGCGAACACAAACCTTAGCGGAAGCAGTAGCTATCCCGAGGCAGGAGATTATGGTGGACTCGCTCTTCCGAAAACAATCACTTTTGGTATTAACTTGACATTCTAAGACAATGAGAAAGATACTTTATACAGCATTTTGTTGCGTATTGCTGACTTCCTGTGACATGGATTTGGGACAGCAACCTCTATCCCAAGGAACTTCAGAAACCTATTTTCAGACGGTAAACGATTTTAACCAAGGTCTTACAGCCATTTACAGTGCGGCACGTACTTATCCAGACCGCCTGCTTAACCTGTCAGAAACACGTTCAGACAATCTATACGCGGTTTCCGATGGAGGGGTTCGCGATTGGGAAGGCATCAACAGCTTCCACAGAAACATCGACGCCAACCCATATGTGGTGGAAGCGTGGCAGGGCAATTATATCGGCGTCTTTCGTGCCAACAATTATCTAGAGCAGCTCGCGACAAAAGGGGAAAATGTGGTGACGGATGCCGTGCTTCGACGCAGGATGGAGGCGGAGGCGCGCTTCCTAAGGGCATTCTTCTATTTTGACCTCGTCCGTTATTTTGGACAGGTACCACTTATTGATCGGGTGGTGTCCGATGCGGAAGCCAAAACCATCGGGCGCAGTCCCGTGGCAGAAATTTGTAATTTTATCGAACAGGATCTCCAATTTGCCATCGACAATCTGCCAAAGCCAAGTGCCTATCTTCCGGCAGAGCGCGGTCGTGTGAATACCTATGCAGCAAAAATGCTGTTAGGTTTACTGTATATGAGTAAGTCAGGACCTACCTTAAATGTAGATGGGATCGGCCAAAATAGCAACGAATGGTCAAAAGCGGTAAGTCAATTCAATGATATTATAGCCAGCAATGAGTTTGGTAGCTTAACAAGCTACGCGGCTATCTTTGATTATGCTAACGAGCGAAATAGTGAAGTGATCTTTAATATTGAGTATGCAAGTGGAGGGAACCCGATTGTAGGCGCTACGTTTCCGTGGGTGCTCGTTCCAGATACGTATTTTCAATCGCTCGGATTCTCCGCTCAAGGCGGGCTCACTATTCGCCCGGTTTCCGAGGACTTGGTACATAAGTATGCCAGCGCTGATGTGCGTAAGTCGTTTGCCATTCAAAGCAGCTACGCCAACGGTCCGGTCGTAGAGAATCGCCCATTCATCAGGAAGTTCGTGGATATCACCAAGGTACCAACCACAAGCCGACTGGATTGGCCGATTAACTTTATTGTATTTCGGTATACGGATCTCCTACTGTTGAAAGCGGAGTGTATACTAAATGGGGCGCCAGGCGATGCGGCAACGGAAGTGGATGCGGTGGTCAATGCCGTTCGTAGCCGTGCGGGCTATACCGAACCATTGTCCGGCGTTACAAAAATGCAATTGCTGGAAGAACGTCGCCGCGAGTTTATTGGCGAGGGAACGCGATGGTTTGATCTGATCCGGTCAGGTATAGTGGAAAACACCCTGAAAAACTGGATACAGAAAGAGGATACTGGTGGACAGATGGAAGACTTTGTGGTAGATTATGTTCTTTATCCTGTTCCGCAGTCGGAATTGAACAAAAGCCCCGGGCTCTACGAACAAAATAAAGGATATTAGTAAGCGGTTTGATCGACAACACCGTACGGGCATGGCCACCTATCTTTGTACGGTGTTGTTTCTAAATTAAGCGGCGTCCCGAAGAAATTACAGAACGACAAAAATTGTATTTCTATTCAAAAAACCGTTTCTTTAACACATCACGTAGATGACGCAGCCATGAACAACCAAGAATTCATTAAGAGTATCCAGATCAGTGACTTTTCTTCGACACCGAAATATCTGCAGTTGGCCGATGCTGTGATTGATGGCGTGAAGAACAGCCATTTGAGGCAGGGAGATATTTTACCGTCGATAAATGAGCTCAGTGTGCATTTGGATATTTCGCGTGATACGGTCGAGAAGGGCTATAAGCATTTAAAAAGTTTGGATATCATCTCTTCCACGCCGGGTAAAGGTTATTTTGTAGCAAAGTCTGACGTGGTTAACAAACAAAAGATAGCCCTTTTCCTCAATAAGTTGAGTGCCCATAAAAAAATCGTGTACGACGCTTTTGCCCGCGAACTCGGTCTGGAAGCTTCCGTGGATCTCTTTGTTTACAATAGCGATATCTCCCATCTGCGCACGCTGTTGTTGAATTTAACAAAACAATACGATCGATACGTTATTTTTCCACATTTTAAAGAAGGACGTGATCAAGCACCAGAGGTGCTGTCGCTGATTCCCAATGATAAGTTGATGCTGCTCGGCAAGATGGTGGAGGGCGTAGAAGGCGATTTTGATGCGGTGTATGAAAATTACGAAAAGGACATCTATGAGGCGCTGGAAAAAGCCTTAGACCCTTTGTCAAAATACCGGACGCTGAAGTTAGTATTCCCTGACAACAGCGATTATCCCAAAGCGATTATTAAGGGTTTTTATAAATTTTGCCAGCAATATGCATTTGATCATATATTGGTGGGAAATCTGGTGAAGGAGTCGCTAAAAAAGGGGGAATGTTACATCAACCTCGCGGAGCATGATTTAGTCCTGCTTCTCGAGAAATGCATCGCCAAAAATTTCCAGGTGGGCCGCGATGTAGGCATTATCTCCTACAATGAAACACCGTTGAAGAAATTTATTTTGAAAGGTATTACCACTATTTCTACAGATTTTGAGCTCATGGGCAGATATGCCGCTCAAATCATCAAAGCAAAAGAAACGAAGCAGCTTGAAGTACCCTTTTACATCAATATTCGGCCTTCTATTTAATTCTTCCTAAAACTTTTCAAGTCCCGATATTTTTCTTGCGTACCAAATCGTTTGGAACCCAAAGAGCCACAGCCAGCAAATTGTAAAAAAGCTGTTAGGTTGGTCGCCAACACGTTGAATAAGCTGCTTTTCTCCACAAATTATGTGCGTTTCAGGACAGCGCAGGATACCTTTGGTGCCTGTTTTTGATATCTTGTTGCCGTAAACCTATAATGCTGACTGTAAAATAGTAAACCATGAATCGTAAAACAGGGAACGATATATGTCCTTTTTCGAGAAGACGCTTTATCCAGTCGGGGATGCTGCTGTCGAGCGTGCTTTTTATGCAGCCGTTGTTAGGTAAAGAGGCTGGAAATCCACCGGTGCCGGCCTTTACATTAAAGCCTATTGGCCGATCATTGGCGCTGAAGGATTACTATATCTGGTGCTCTTCACCGATTTGGGGCGAGGATGGCAAAGTGCATTTGTTTTACTCGCGTTGGAAAAAGACACGTGGGATGAGTGGTTGGATCCACGGATCGGAAATCGCCCATGCGGTAGCCGATAGCCCCTACGGCACCTTTCAACACCAATCGGTGGTGTTAACGCCCCGTGAAGGATATTGGGACAGCACTACCTGCCACAATCCACTGATCAAAAAGGTGGATGACACCTACTACCTATTCTATATGGGTAATTCAAATGGTAAAACTGATACGAAACGCATCGGCATCGCTACGGCTAAGCATATCGACGGACCTTGGGAGCGTATGGATGAACCCTGCCTGTTGCCGGGAGAACCCGGTGCTTGGGACGATCATTGCACCACCAACCCTGCTTTTGTAAAAGGCGGTGATGGGAAGTATTGGTTGTTCTACAAATCATGGAACACCGCTGAATACCAGCATGCGAAAGGAGCCATTCGTGGCAATCGAAAATATGGGCTGGCAAAAGCCGATCATCCCGCTGGACCCTACGAACGCGTGTCGCGACATCCTATCCTCGACTTTTCTGATAGCCCCAACAACGCGCAACTGGAAGATGCCTACGTTTGGCAAGAGCGAGGAGCTTATCACCTAATCGCGCGCGATATGGGCTTTTTTAATCACGAATTTGGTTTGCTACTATCGTCAAAGGATGGTCTTAACTGGTCGTCTCCTCGGGTTGCGTACCGAGCGATGACGGCTTATGTGAAGGAACGAACGCCGGCCGCTCACTTGAAGCGTTTTGGTCGCTTAGAACGCCCCATGTTGCTGTTGGATCCTGTAACGGAGAAGCCCAAGTTTTTGTTTGGCGCCACACAAGGTGGGGATGATGATAGCGCCACAACATTTGTTTTTGAGATTGTATCGTATAAACTTTGATTTTTTTATAAACACCAATGATGAAGAAACTGATTGGAAGCATCCTCCTATGTTTGACCATAACTTATTCCATGGCGCAGGAGACCAAATGGACCACCGCAGAGCAGCCACTTGCAGCGGTAAAAGACCTTAAGAAACAGGTCGTTGCACCGAAATTCCGCAAAAAAGACTATGCTGTAACCAACTTTGGCGCAAAGGGAGACGGAATAACGAAGAATACGGAAGCCTTCCGGAAGGCTATCGAGCAATGTAATAAAGAAGGCGGCGGACGCGTAGTCGTACCAAAAGGCATCTTTTTGACAGGAGCAATCTATTTAAAAAGTAACGTGAATTTATACGTTCAGGAAGGTGCCACCATTTTGTTTAGTCGCGATAGTTCAGACTATCCCATGGTCTTCACGCGTTGGGAGGGTATGGAATGTATGAATTTCTCTCCTTTCATCTATGCCTATGGAGAAGAAAATATTGCTATTACGGGAAAGGGCCTTTTGGATGGCAATGCTGATAACGACCATTGGTGGTATTGGTGTGGTGCACGCAAGTATGGTTGGAATGAAAATAGACCGGGCGAGCAAAAGCCTGCTCGGGCGATCTTGCACCAACAGATGGCCGAAGAGATAAACCCCCGGAAAAGAATCTACGGTGACGGACATTTCCTGCGCCCGAACTTTGTACAGCCTTATCAATGCAAAAATGTGTGGATTGCCGATGTGAAAATGGTCAACTCGCCGATGTGGAACCTTAATCCGGTGTTATGCGAGAATGTGCTGATTGAGCGTGTTAAGATTGTTAGCCATGGACCTAATAATGATGGGTGTGACCCAGAAGCTTGCAAAAATGTATGGATCAGAGATTGTTATTTTGATACAGGAGACGATTGCATAGCAATCAAATCAGGGCGAGACGAGGATGGCCGTAATATTGGCCGTCCGGCGGAAAACCACATTATTGAAAATTGCATGATGAAAGACGGCCACGGCGGAGTCGTAATCGGTAGTGAGATAGCCGGAGGAGCAAGAAACATCTATGCGTTGAACAACGTGATGGACAGTCCAAATCTAGACCGCGCGCTACGGATAAAAACAAGCTCTAGCCGAGGAGGCACCATCGAAAATGTATTTTTCTATAATACCCAAGTAGGGCAATATAAAGAGGCGGCAGTAAGGTTCAATATGTTTTACGAAAAGCCAGGTAAGCATATTCCGACGATCCGCAATATATGGGTGGAAAATCTGAAAGTGAAAGGCGGCGGTAAGTATGCCGTGCTGTCCAGCGCTTACGAATCATCGCCTGTAACGAATTTCACCATGATCAACTGTAAGATCGACGGTGTTCAAGAACCCTATAAAGTGGATCACCTGAAGCAGGTGACACTTAAGAATGTGGTCATTAACGGCAAGCCGGTTTCATCATTTGATTAATGGTATATAAATTACTGATAGCAGCACTGGCATGGAGCGCTTTGGTACAGGGACACTGTCATGCGCAATCCAAGCATGGAGAAAAACAGCTACGTAACCTACATTATACCGCAGATCAAGGGGATTTCCTGCTGGTGGATGGCCGATATCGATTTAATCGGGCATTATATGGTGATCATCGCGCATCACGCGTCGAAGCAGGCGACTTACCCGAGTTTGCGCTTTATCTCCCGGGCATGGGAGGCAATCTACAGTTTGTGATTGCTCGAAATGGTCGCTACAAAAAGCTAATCGATGCCGATCGTATAGAGACACGTTATCGAGCAGGTAAGATGACGTATCGTATTCACGACGAACTTCTTGGCGGGGGATCGCTGAATTTAACGTTGCTGGCCCAATATGCCGCAGAGGGTCTGGTATTGGAGATGTCCGGTGATCGTGTAGATCCTAAAACGCTTTTGTATAGTATATACGGTGGTGCGAGTGGTAAAACTTTTAGTCGGAATGGTGATATCGGTGCCGACCCGGAATCCAATTTCTATCTTTTGCCAGCATATGCAACAGGCAATATTTTCGATGTAAAGAAGACGGGGTTCTCCTTGCGTTATACCGGCAAGCGAAATGAAGAGCAGTTTGTGCATGGCGATTTCGGTGGTGCTGTCAATGTGGTATTAACGGATGCGGAGGTGCTGGAACAGCTTCATGATCTAGAACGGCATAAACCGGCCGCTAGCCCGATAATCTGTGCAAAATACGAAGCGTTTTCCGAGCCAGTATATATCCAAGTGGCAAAGGGGCGAGGCCAAGGAAGCCGCGCGACGAACGACGAATTGGCTGTCTTGTTTAAGGAGGCTGATCATGCCCGGCGGGCCTTGGCCAACCGTATAAAACTGCGCACACCGGATGCACATATCAACAATGTCGGAGAAACCCTTGCACTTGCAGCAGACGCTATTTGGGAAAGTCCCAGTTATTTGCATGGCGCTGTGGCATGGCGGATGCGCCTCAATGCTTGGCGAGGAGCTTACTCCGCGGATGCATTAGGATGGCACGATCGCGCCAGGGAGCATTTTTCCGCCTACCTGCGGTCGCAAGTATTGGAGCCAGCCACCGGCCCGGTGGTTATGGATACCACATTGCATCTAGCGCGGCACATAGAGGAAATGGGAACCTCGGTATTTAGCAGCGGATATGTATCCCGAAATCCAAATAATAATCGGGTGCCCCACCACTATGACATGAATCTGGTGTTCTTCGATCAGTTGTTTTCCCATTTTGATCACACCGGCGACAAAGCCTATTTAAAGGAGGCTTGGCCCAGTATCCTTAGGCATTTGGCGTGGGAAAAAAGAAATTTCGATACCAACAATGATGGGCTTTATGATGCATACTGTGCGATTTGGGCCAGTGATGGTTTACAGTATTCCGGAGGAGGAGTCGCGCACAGCAGCGCTTACAATTATCGAGCGAATCGCGCGGCGGCTGCATTAGCTGGTATCTTAGGCATCGATGCCCAGCCCTTTACCGCAGAAGCCGACAAGATTGCAAAAGCATTGAAAACAAGATTGTGGATAGCAGATAAAGGTCATTTTGCAGAGTTTGAGGATCTGTTGGGCAATAGATTGCGACATGACAGTCCGGGGCTTTGGACGATTTACCATATCGCAGACGCCTTTCTGTTAGACGATTTTGAAAGTTACCAAAACACGCAATACATCCATAACCATTTGCCGCATATCCCCATACAGGTTAAAGAACAAACTGAATCTCATTTATATACCTTGGCAACCAGCCGTTGGCAACCTTATACCTGGTCGATAAATAATGTGGCCCTGGCTGAAAATTTGCAAGCAGCACTGGCATTTTGGCAATCGGGACGCCAAGAAGATGCCTACCTGCTATGGAAAAGTAATCTGATCGAGAGTATGTACCATGGAGTCAGTCCGGGGAATTTCCAGCAATTATCACATTACGACGCTTTTCGAGGAGAACTATACCGCGATTTTGCGGATCCGATTGGCGTAGCATCCCGAACGCTGGTGGAAGGACTATTTGGTGTTGTACCACGTTTAATGCAACAAGAGATACATGTTAGGCCAGGTTTTCCGCGTTCTTGGAATTTTGCGGAGATCGATTTGCCACAATGGCAATATAAGTATCGGAAGACAGATCGTGGAATGCACTTCGATATACGGACCCAATTTAAACAAAAGTTGAAACTTAAGATGGAGCTTCCCATCAGCTTTAAACATGTTAAATCGGTGACGGTCAATGGCGAAGATGTGCTATGGAAGCTAAAGTCTACTGCTGTAAATGGCCCTGTCATCCTTTTTGAAACAGCGGCATCATATAATTTTCAGGTCGATATTGATGGAGAAGGTACATTGGATCCTGCAGAAACAGTGGTTTTCGAGCACCCTTACCATGAGGGTTTTATATTGCCATTGGGCGAGGGAGAGCATATGGGCGAGATCCACGATCCGCAGCAACTAGTGCGTGCGCACAGGGGCAATCGATTTCAAATGCAACCTGAATGTAGGAAAGGTACTTTCTTCGTGCACATCAAGGCCGGGCAGATGAGCTTTTGGCGGGCCGTCGATATCTCGCTGGTAGCGCCTGTACAGCATCATTTTTTAACAACGGACAAAAAGCAACAACTGCACTTGAAAAACAACGGAGTGGCGGCCTGCAACGTCTTACTTACTGCACCTACCTTCCAGCGGGAAATAGCATTGCCTCCCGGCGGGGAAGGTCTTTTGGAAATCCCAGCCGATATGCTAAGCAAGGGAACCAACGATTTTGCCCTTAGCGTGGGGGAGATCAAATGGAAAATCTCCACTACTATTTGGGAACTGCCTCATCAGCAGCATTATATTCAACAGGATCTTTCTGGGTTTTACAACGCGCGTGTAAACCAAATTTTCCAGCAACACTACCTATCGCCGCGTCCTGTAGGGCCTACCTTGCAACTGCCTTGGCAAGGGATAGGTAACTGGTGCTACCCGTTAACAATGGCCCAAATTGATGACCAAGGATTGATGGACGCGCGGAAAGACGAAGTCGCAACTTATCTAGGTATTCCTTTTCTGATTAAGGGAGCACAGCACAATATCATTTTTGCAAGTCAATGGGACAATTACCCGACACAGCTGGATATCCCGCTATCGGGCAGGGCAGCGAAGCTTTACGTACTAATGGCAGGTTCTACGAATCCGATGCAGTCGCAAATCGTCAATGGGAAAATTCGCGTACAGTATAAGGATGGACACGAATCGATCCTGGAGCTTCACAATCCATCCAATTGGTGGCCGATCGAGCAGGATTATTTCAATGATCAATATGCCTTTGATTTGCCCGATGACCAAATCCCCTATCGGGTGAAACTCAAAACAGGGGAATTGTATCGAGGGGGAAGCCTAAGTCGGTATGATGACATAAAAGGCTACACATCGCGTGCGGTGGATGGAGGGTCAGCTACTATTTTAGACTTGCCACTGGACCCATCGAAGGAACTTAAATCACTAAGCTTGGTAAGCGAAGCCAATGACGTGGTGATCGGCATTATGGCCGCAACACTGCTGAAAGCTAATGGGCAGCAACCCATAAACAAATAGATTGAAAACGAACGTCTAAAAAATATGATGCAAAAGAATATCATCTTTGGAATAGTTTGGCTGCTTTTTGCCTCCTGTGGGGCGCAGCAGTCAGGCAAAATAGATCGGAAAGCCGTGGTACAGCGGCACAATGTGGTCAACAATAGTATGGACACCTTAGCTTCCCTGACAGTAGGCAATGGTGCTTTTGCGTATACGGTAGATGCTACGGGCATGCAATCTTTTCCGACATACTATAAAAAAGGGGTTTCTTTGGGTACGCAATCCGAGTGGGGCTGGAATAATTTTCCGAATACAGGAAAATTTGGCTTTGAAGAAACACTAAAGTCTTACGATTTCAATCAGGAGGGTCGCGACGCGAAATATAGCATTCAGCATAAGGAACCGGGGAGGCGTCGGGATGCGACAGCATATTATCGGATTAATCCACATCGCCTGCAGTTAGGGAACGTTGGCTTGGAGATTCAGCTCGAAAATGGCGCAACAGCCGGCGTACAGGATATCAAGGAAATCAAGCAAACCATTGATCTTTGGTCGGGTTTGATACACAGTATGTTTCAGGTGGAAGGTGAGCCCGTGGAGGTATGGACAGCTGCCGCGCAGACCAGCGACCAAGTTGCTGTAAAGGTGTCTTCGCCCTTAGTCACTGCGGGGCGTTTACAAGTATTTGTCCGTTATCCTTTCCCCACCGGCGAGTTTTTAGACGAAGCAACTAACTACGACGAGGACGCGCAACATACCTCCACAATGTTGGTGCAAAATAATACCACGGCAGTGCTGGAACATCGTCTGCCAGGAACGAACTATTTTACACGCTTGCAGTTTTCTGACGGGCAATTTGCCGAACGAAAGAAACACCATTTTGTGTTGACCCCTTCACCTCGTTCGAATACGTTTGAAGTGGCATTTTCCTTTGCGGCAAAGAACGAATTTGATGAAGGTAAGCTCGGTTTCGAACATACCGAAAAGGAAAGTAGCGATGCTTGGAAGGCATATTGGGAAAGCGGTGCGGCGGTAGACTTTGCAGGCAGTACGGATCCGCGCGCACACGAGCTGGAGCGCCGTGTGGTGTTATCGCAATATTTAACTAAAGTGCAGTGCGGGGGTAGCAGCCCGCCGCAAGAAACTGGGCTCACGTTCAACAGTTGGTATGGAAAGCCCCACACCGAAATGCATTGGTGGCATGGTGTACATTATGCACTTTGGGGGCGTCCAGCAATTATGGAGGAAACCCTAGGCTATTATTTCAAAACCTTCGAAAAAGCAAAGCTATTGGCCGAGCGCCAAGGATACAAAGGCGTTCGATGGATCAAGATGTCGGATAATGAAGGCAACGAAAGCCCTTCTTCTGTCGCTGCATTTTTGATATGGCAGCAGCCACACATTATTTATATGACCGAATTAGCTTATCGAGACAAAGCGGATACTGCTTTGTTGCACAAGTATAAGGATTTGGTTTTTGCAACAGCTGATTTTATGGCCGACTATGCATATTACGATAAAGAAAAAGATCGCTATAACCTAGGCCTAGGCGTCATCCCAGCGCAAGAGGTGTTTAAAGCTGCGGAGACAAGAAACCCTACCTATGAGGTCGCCTATTGGGATTGGGCCTTGCGGATTGCACAGACATGGAAAGAACGACTCGGCGAACCTCCTGTCCAGAAATGGAAGGATGTGATCGATAAATTGGCGCCCCTGCCGGTGCAGGGAGATGTCTATTTGGCTACCGAGACAGCCACCGATTCGTATACGTTTCCCAAGTGGATGACGGATCACCCGTCGGTTTTGGGTGCCCTCGGTATGGTGCCGGAGTCGCCAAAGCTAGACAAAGCCATCATGAAAAATACTTGGGATACGGTTTGGGCAAAATGGTCATGGAAAGATACCTGGGGATGGGATTTTCCTATGACGGCCATGAATGCAGCACGGTTAAACATGCCTGAAAAAGCCTTGGATGCCCTTTTTATGGATATTCAAACAAATACATACCTGAAAAATGGACATAATTACCAAGATGGGAGGTTACGCATCTATCTGCCCGGCAATGGCGGACTCCTCACCGCTGTAGCGATGATGCTGGAAGGATGGGATGCATCGACAGGGGAACTTCCCGGATTTCCAAAGGATGGAAGTTGGAAAATAAAAAAAGAAGGATTCAAAAAAATGCCTTAACCCGATGAAAACAATAGCTGTATTTATTTGTGCCGTTGTGATGCTGCATACGCTGCAAGCGCAACACCTTACAACGAAAGCCGAGGTGTTGCATCAATTGCGTACCGCGAATGACTACTTTATGAAAAAATGGCCCGATCCGGCCAAACGCATTGTGACGAACAAGGAACGCCCTGCCAACATCTGGACACGGGGTGTTTATTATGAAGGTCTCTTGGCTTTTTACACGATTGATAAACAAAAGAAATATTATGACTATGCTGTAGAATGGGGTGAAAAGCATGCTTGGAAACCCGTTCGCGGCGAAGTGTATACCCGGCATGCGGACAATCAGAACTGCGGGATGACATATATCGATCTATACCGTATCGATCCGCAACCCGAACGTATAGCGGCGATAAAAATGAATATCGATTCATTGATCCGTAGTGGCCATATTCATGATTGGACTTGGATAGATGCTATCCAGATGGCCATGCCGATATTCGTCAAGCTCGGCGTAACCTTTAAGGATACGACCTACTTTGACCATATGTACAAGATGTATCAGCACATCAAATATGTTGAAGGAGGGCATGGCCTATACAATCCGGAAGACCGGCTGTGGTGGCGCGATAAAGATTTTATTCCGCCCTACAAAGAACCCAATGGCGAGGATTGCTACTGGTCGCGCGGAAACGGTTGGGTACTGGCCGCATTAGCGCTGGTACTACAAGAGCTGCCAACGTCGGATCCACACCACAGCGAATACCTGCAAGATTTTAAGCGTTTGGCGACAGCGGTACGGCCGCTCCAACGGGAGGACGGCTTTTGGAACGTCAGCTTGCATGATGCCCAGCACTACGCGGGAAAGGAAGCTTCGGGAACAGCACTATTCGTGTATGGAATGGCTTGGGGGGTCAATAACGGGATGCTCGATAAAGAAGCGTTTTTACCAAGCGTAGAGAAAGGTTGGGCGGCGTTAGCCAACGAGACTATACAGCCGTCAGGCTTTTTAAGTTATGTGCAATCCACTGGGAAAGAACCCAAAGATGGCCAGCCGGTAACGGCCGAGAAGATGCCCGACTTCGAGGATTATGGCTTGGGTTGTGTGCTGCTTGCGGGAACAGAGGTGTATAAAATGCTAAAATAAACTTTCCCTCCACGAACCGAAAAATTGGATCGCTACGATCTAGACCTATGGATGTATGCTAACAAGGCGGAACGTTTGTTCCGCTAATTATAATACCAAAACTATATTTTATGAGAAAATCGCATCACAACAGTATGCTTAAAGGTTTTTTAATCTTGCTGTTTTTTATGGGGACGCTACCCCTAATCCGCGCGCAAAGCTTTCCCCTATCGGGAAAGGTGACCGATGAGCAGGATCGGCCTATTGAAGGTGTCAGCGTACAAGTAAAGGGACGGTCCGCCAGCACTCGTACAGACGCGACCGGAGTATTCACCTTAACTGTAGATAACAACGCTGTATTGCAGTTCAGCTTTTTGGGATATGCCACAAAAGATATCACGGTGAGCAGTCGCGAACCACTTACCGTGAAATTGGCCAGCACAAATAATGACCTAGATGAGGTTGTGGTCATTGGTTACGGTACATCGAGAAAGCGGGATCTAACAGGAGCTGTGGGCTCTATCAAGGCCGATGATATCCGAAACCTACCCGTCACGACGGCCGCCCAAGCGATTACGGGTCGGGTTGCGGGCGTCAATGTAGTGACACAGAGTGGTGCCCCAGGTGCCGGTGTTAATATTTTGGTGCGCGGCGGAACTTCCATTACAGGTTCTACAAAGCCGCTGTATGTTGTAGATGGTTTTGTCATGGAAGATGCATTGATGAAAATCGATATCAACGACGTAGAGAACATCGACATTCTAAAAGATGCTTCGGCCACGGCAATTTATGGCGCCCGCGGCGCAAATGGTGTGGTGTTGATTACGACAAAATCCGGGAAATCTGGACGTACAACGGTCGACTACAATGCCTACGCTAGTTTCGAAGGCTTAAGTCGAAAGTTGGACATGCTTCAGGTGGAAGATTATGTAAAATACCAGTACGAATACCAAACATTGGCGGGACGGCAGCAGGACTATGCCAATATGTTTGGTGGAGATGTCAACGAGCCTGACTTCGCTACCGGCGCTTTCGAGCGTATTCGTCGCGACTATGGCACAAAGCCAGGGATCGATTGGCAAGAAGAGGTCTTTGGTGGGCAAACTATGCTGCAAGCACACAATATCAACATTTCCGGCGGAAGTGAAAAAACCAAACTGCTCCTTTCGTATAATAACACAAGCCAAGACGGAATTTTGGCAAAATCTGGCTTTCGCCGAAACAGTGTGCGGGCAAAGGTAAATCACCAGTTGCGAAAAGGGGTTAATGTAGACTTTAATTCGCTATTTCAAGATGCAAACACCCAAGGCGGTGGCTCACTGAATGGGATGTTGAAGATGTCGCTTCTGCAACCGGTGACTGGTGGGGCGCGCTTTACTAATGAGCAGTTGTTGTATACCGATATTGCTGAAGAATTGCAGCTCATCAATTCGCAATATGATGTGTACAATCCAATCATTATGAACGATGCGCTCAATCGGGCCAAAGCGGCTCGGTTAGCAAACATCAATGTGGGCCTAACGGCCAATTTCTTAGAAGACTTTACCTTCCGAACATCGGGATCCTACCAATGGGGGCAAACGCGTACCGACTTTTGGGACGACGGAAGAACCATAAATGCACGCAATAACAAAGGCCCTTTTGGATCTATTAAAAATGCAGAGGGCTTTGAATGGCAGTGGACGAATACGTTATCATGGCTGAAGGATTTCGGTAAGCATCACATCAATTTGTTGGGCGGTCACGAAGTAAGGTATGAAGAAAGTCAGTCTTTGGCACATCAATACTATGAATTTCCCAGCAGTAATTTCGGTTTGAAAGATGTTAGTTTGGCCGGCCGAACGGAAAGGGGAGACTCGGAAGCTGTACGATATGGTCTTGTCTCTGGATTCTTTCGAGCAATTTACAATTATGACGATCGCTATCTTTTTACCGCTACGATGCGGGCTGATGGTGTGTCTACATTTAAGGAAGGGAATAAATGGGGAGCCTTTCCTTCTGCTTCGGCAGCCTGGAATATCCACAACGAGTCCTTTTTAAAAGATTCAGAATTCGTGAATCAACTCAAATTGCGAGTGGGGTATGGTACGACAGGCAACGACAAGATTGGCAACACACGTTATGCGACGCTCTATGGGTCTACCGTTGCGGCTATGGGGAATACGACTCTTGTCGGTGTAAAACCAAGCTCTACACTGGGAAACCCGCTTTTGGTATGGGAGAAAACGCAAACCACGAATATCGCTTTTGACTTGTCTCTCTTCAACAGTCGGGTGAATGTTACGACCGATTTCTACAACAATGAATCTAAGAATTTGTTGCTGGAGGTCAACATCCCCACGTCCACCGGATATAGCAAGCAGTTTCAGAATATAGCCGAGCTGCGAAACCGCGGTGTCGAGTTCTCCGTGAATACGCTAAATGTCCGTACTAACAATTTTCAATGGAAAACAGCACTCAATTTAACATTCAACCGCTCCAAGGTAAAAAGCCTTTATGGGAGTGGTGGCAACGATTATATGATCAATTCATATGAATCCCGAATTAACTTTTACACGCAAGTGGATGGTCCCGTCAGTACCTTTTATGGATATAAGTATGACGGGGTATACACGACCAACGACTTCACACAACAAGCCGACGGAAGCTATTTGCTCAATGACGGTGTAGCTTCGTTAAAAGGGAAAAACAGGGCCACGATTAAGCCGGGAGATGTAAAGTATCTTGCTGTAGCGGGAGAGACAGATGCGAATGGCAATCCCGTTTGGTCGACCAACGACCGAACAGAAATTGGAAGTCCTGAGCCGAAATTCTTTGGGGGGTTCAACAACGAGTTTATCTACAAGGGATTTGATCTAAGCGTGTTCTTAAATTTCGCGTACGGAAACAAAGCCTTCAATATGAATACACAACGATTTATGGGCCCCTATCTCCCTAATCAAAATTCGTTAGGGCAGATGGCGGATCGCTTCACCTTGATAGATCCTGCTACGGGAGCAGAAACAACCGATTTGGGTCGCCTTGCCGAGTTAAATCCAAACCAGCAGGATAAAAAACAAATTTGGAGCTTAAACGCCACAAACAACATTGCCATTTCTGATCCCTTGGATTACTACCTGGAGAACGCATCATTCTTACGGGTGAACAATATAACAATCGGCTACACGCTACCTGCTAACCTGGCCCAAAAGCTATTTGTACAACGCTTTCGGGTGTACTTCACCTTAAATAATATACATACGTTTACCAACTATACAGGCTACGACCCCGAAGTATCGGCCACCGACGCGATTTTGACTCGGGGCGTCGATAACTCGGCATACCCACGCACAAAAAGCGTAGTAGCTGGTGTCAACTTAACTTTTTAATTGAGAACCCATGAAAAAATATATGTTATGTATCACGTGTTCACTGTCACTTTTGATCGTGTCATCGTGTAAAGATTGGTTAGAGCTACCGTCAGAAAAAGATTTTGATAGCTCGACCATTTTCGAAGAGGTGGGAAAAGTAGAAATGGCGGTTCTTGGTGCCTATACCAGCACGTTCAATTCAGAACTATACTATCAATTTGGTATGGGGACCGATGAATGTTTCTCTACAGAAGGCGAAACAAATTCGAAAAATCAAGTTTCCAACTATGTCTATAACCCAGCAACAAGCCCGTCGTCAACCTATACAGCGATGTACGCCGGTGTCGAACAGGCAAATGTCCTGATTAAGAACATCCCCTTGATGACGGGTGTTTCAGAGGCAGATCAAGCGAAGTTAGATATGTTGCTTGGCGAAGCTTATGCTATTCGTGCTAAAAACATGCTGAACGTTATGCGTTTTTTTGGCGATGTTCCTTATCCGCGCGTACCCGTTATTGATATGCCGAGTTTTTCTTCTTCACGCGTGAATCGAGATACCATTATCGACGGTTGTGTGGAGGACTTGCAAATGGCCATTCAGCTTTTACCTTGGAAAAGCGAATCCGGACTGCCAACCGAACGCATCTCGAAAAATGCAGCCTACGGCTTATTAGCCCGGATGGCATTATATGGTGCGGGTTATTCCCTGCGCTGGGATTTAAATTCCTACTCGCCTTCTAGCGTGCAGCTAGCAAAAAGACCCGACGCAGCAAGAATCCAAGAACTTTTTCAAATAGCTCGCGACGCTTGCAAGGCCGTCGTTGATAGGGGAGAGAATGCCCTCATTGATTATGAAACAATCTTTCGCGATGTGATCAACGGGCGGTACAACCAGGAATCTATGTTGGAGTATGGACAAAAGGGGATCGATCGTAATGATGCCCAGGTGGGGTACACGAATGGCATCTTTTCACACACGCAGTCTTTTTATCTGAAAGCCCAACCTGCAATGGCAGCTCTGCCTACCTATTATTTCGAATTCCAACCGGATGATAGCCGTAGGGATGTAACGATTGCCAGTTATGCCATTACAGCAGATAGCAAACACCAAATGAATACGTATGCCAGCAATACGATTGGCAAGTTTCGGGTAAATTGGAAAGCAGAACTGGGACCTGCCGTGAATCGTCGGGATATAAACTGGATAGAACTCCGATATGCAGACATCTTGCTGATGTATGCGGAAGCTGAAAATGAACTGAATGCTGGTCCCACAACCATAGCGAAGACGCTTTTAGAAGAAGTTAGGTTACGCGCTTTTAAAGGCGACCGGTCGAAAATAGGAAGTACGCCGGGAGACTATAACGGCTTTCGAAATGCTTTGATCCAAGAGCGTAAACTGGAATTAGGTTTTGAAGGCTGGCGTCGGACAGACTTAATTCGTTGGGGCATTCTTTTTGAAAAATTGACAGCCACCAAACAGGAAATTTTGGATCTTGCGAATCGCAGCGGTAAGTATGCGAATGTGGATCGTTTCAGAGCCTACAAAAAGACGGATGCTAGGGTGTTTAATGACCCTACAGTTGCCCTACCTTTTATCGGATTTAAAGCAGAACCCAGCATGGCAGAGAGAGCCAGCTTGGAAGCGGAAGGGTACACGATTTTGGATATGTATAGCTCCACATCTGCTTTTTTTGCCAATACTTTTGCCGCTAACTCGGTGTGGGTCAGAAATATCTACCGAGGGCTGGAGAAAAATAAAGTGGAGTTATTCCCTTTAAGTACCGCGACCATTGATAATAATCCTGGCTTGCGTGGGCAGCAACATCCGCTGTATTAAAAACTAGTTCAACAACGGTTAGCTCGCTATAACGAACAAGTGAATAAAATTTACCTATGCGAATAAATAAAAATGCAATATACATACTATGGCTGATGATTTTTTCGGCACTGTGCGTTCGCGCGCAACCGGTCAAGTTTTACCAACAATTTGCAGATGCTGAAATACAGCGCTTTCCAGAAGCCTGGCAACTGGATCATGGTAAGCGCCTTTATTTTGGTTATGCACAAGGTCTAGGTTGTCTAGCCATGTTAAAGGTTTGGGAGAAAAGCAAGGAGCAGCGATACTTCGATTACGTGGAAGCCTGGGCAGACACGATGATTAACGAAAATGGTGACATCCATCTCTACAAAATAGAAACGTACAACATCGATTATATCAATCCGGGAAAGATCCTATTCACCCTTTACGAAAAGACGGGCAAGATGAAATATAGACGGGCAATAGATAATTTGATGGGTCAACTGAAGCATCATCCGCGCACGTTGGAGGGGGTGTATTGGCATAAGCTGATTTATCCCCATCAGATTTGGTTAGACGGAATCTATATGGGTGATCCTTTTGTCGCCGCCTATGGAGAGTTTGTCGGCGATTCGACGTATTTTGACGATGTAATCAACCAAATATTGGTGACGGCAAAACATACGCGCGACAAAAAGACGGGATTATATTACCATGCTTGGGATGAGAGCAAGCAGCAGCGGTGGGCGGATAAGGAAACCGGACAGTCACCTAACTTTTGGGGCCGCAGCGTGGGGTGGTGGTTCATGGCTTTGGTTGACGTGCTCGATTTTATACCGTCACGGTATCCCAATCGCGAAAAATTAATTGCGCTGCTCGAAGACTTGGCGGAGACCCTACCCCGCTATCAAGACGAGGAAGGCCTGTGGTGGCAGATTTTGGATAGATCTGGCGAAACCGGAAATTACCAAGAAGCGTCCGTGAATGCAATGTTTATGTATGCCTATGCCAAAGCTGCAAATGAAGGTTACATTGCTGAAAAATATAGAGCTATTGCAGAAAGGACTTGGCTCGGAATAAAAAAGAAATTACTTAAAATAGAACCCGATGGCCGCCTAACCTTGACGCAGTGTAATGCAGTGGCCGGCTTGGGCGGGAATCCATACCGCGACGGTAGCTATGCCTATTATATCAACGAAAGGGTTCGCGAAAATGACAGTAAGGCCACTGGGCCTTTCATCATGGGGCTGCTCGAATTGGACAAGTAAGGCCGTACATAAATACGGGTATTTAACGTGCCTCTTTTTCTATTTTAATATGTAGGAGAAGAGGCATTTTTTTTGGCGGGTATTGCTTGTTGTAAATGTACGGATGATGCTGTTGAAAAGCCGTTTTGAAGCCATTTTAGACTATTTTGAACCTAAATTAGACATTAAAATCTACTGTGCTCTCTATATTTGCTGTTGTGATCATGACGCGCTAACGGCGTCGAGCTAGAGTATAAACCAAAAAGCTACGATAAGAACATTTACTGCATGCAAGTTGCGCCGAACAAGATTACGGTACGGTTTACAGTACCTCGCTAACAACCTTTTTTAACGAAAAAACAGAATCATCATGGGCACCATTTAAACAACAGAAAAAACGAGAAGGTCTATCGGCTGCCTCATTATATAGGCAGCTGTAGATCGATGAAATGTTAACCAAGAATCAACAACCCAAAAACTATGTTAAAAATCATTACAAAAACAACCTTCAAAGCATTTCTAATGCTTTTTTGCGCAATGCTTTCGGCTCTGCCAGGCTTTTCGCAGCAAACCACCATTAAGGGACAGGTCAAAGATGCGACAAATGCACAAGGACTTGGTGGCGTAACTGTTGTTGTCAAAGGTGGCACCACCAGTACACAGACGGCTGCAGATGGCACATTCACGCTAAGCGTCAACCGCGGGGCTGTGCTATTATTCACGTATGTAGGTTATGCCGAACGGGAGATTACAGTAGAGCAGTCGGATAACTTAGATGTATTGCTAAGTCCGAGCGACAATATGCTCGAAGAACTAGTCGTGGTAGGTTATGGCTCGCAAAAGCGATCCGATATCACGGGATCTGTAGCATCAGTTCCCAAGGAACGTCTTTCACGCCTCCCTGTTACCAACGTGATGCAGGCCATCCAAGGCTCGGTGTCCAATGTCAATATTACGCAGGCATCATCGGTACCAGGCGATGAGCCGTCAACGCTTATTCGAGGGCAAAATTCCATGAGTGCCAATACGGGCCCCTACTTTGTTGTGGATGGTATCCCCCTAACACGTACTGGAGGCTCGATCAATGACATCAATCCCAACGATATTGAATCGGTGGAAATTTTAAAGGACCCATCAGCCGTGGCGATTTATGGGGTTAATGGATCCAATGGCGTCATTTTAATCACAACCAAAAGAGGGACAACCGGCAAGCCTACAATCCGTTATAGCGGCTATGGCGGAGTGGAAGAGGCCGCTCATATATTAACGCCTGTGTCGGGAGAGGAGTTGTTGAATCGTTATAAAGAATATGCGCGGATCAATAATTCGGCATTATATAATGGAGGTCCCGTACGTAATGAGTTTGAATACGATAACTACGTCAACGGAACCACCACCGATTGGTTTGACGCCGTCATGCAAACCGGCGTTATCCAAAATCACAACATAGGCATATCGGGTGGTAGTGAAAATGCCCGTTACTTCATTTCAACGGACTACTTGGATCAAAAAGGTATCCTGAAAGGCTATAACTATAAGCGATACTCTTTCCGGGCAAACACGGATTTCACCGCAACCAAATACCTATCTGCAGGGACATCGACGTTTGTCGTTGCCCACAATAGAGATGGAGGACGCGCTAACTTAATGCAGGCGGCCGCCATGAGTCCTTATGCACGAATGTACAACGACAACGGAAGCTTGACCCAGTTTCCAATGTATTCGGAGCAGCTTTGGAGTAATCCCCTCTTACCAACAACATTAAATCCAGAGAGAAGAGAGTTTAATGTAACATTAAACGGTTATGCGGAATTAAATTTCGGTCAAATATGGTCACCGTTGGCGGGATTAAAATACAGATTTAACGGTGGATTCAGCTTTGTACCTAAGCGGACGAATGAATATGAAGGCGAATCGGTTTACAACTTTGCTGGATTTGGCCGAATAACAAATAACGAATCGCAAACATACACCATTGAAAATATTCTGACCTACAACAAGGACTTCGGTTTGCACCATGTCGATTTTACAGGTTTATATGCGGCGAAAAGCCAATATTATCAAGAGGCTATTGCCACAGGAGAAATATTTCCAAATGATGCTTTGGGGTGGGGAAATCTAGGAGGAGCATCTACCCAAAAGGTATCATCCCGAGCAAGTCTTTACCGATCACTTTCGCAAATGGCACGTGTCAATTATGGCTATGACAGTCGCTACATGTTAACCCTTACCGTTCGGCGCGACGGAGCTTCCCAGTTCGGTGAAAATTATAAATTTGGGACGTTTCCATCAGCTGCTGTGGCCTGGAATGTACATAACGAGACGTTCATGGAGCCTATCAAGAATACGGTTAATAATCTGAAATGGCGAATATCCTACGGCGTTTCCGGCAACGAAGCTGTCCCGGTGAATGACGCGCTTGCATTGTTAGTATCCAATCCACTTACGATGGGTGGGCAATCTAGCGCAGCAATCCGCTATCGAGCTCAAATGGGGAACGGTGATCTTCGATGGGAAAAAACTGCCGGATTCAATACGGGGGTTGATTTTGGGCTGTGGAATAATCGGTTAACCGGTACGATCGATTTTTACCGAACACATACGCAAGATATGTTGTTGCGACAAAACCTGCCTCGTTTGACCGGCTTTGATTGGGTGTGGAGCAACCTTGGTAAACTCGAAAATACGGGTATTGATGTGACGCTTACCAGCAAAAATATCGCGAAAGGAAATTTCAGCTGGTCCAGCACCGTTGTTTTCGCGCATAACAAGAACAAGATTGTGGAGATATACGGCGATGGAAAAGATGATATTGCAAATCGGTGGTTTATTGGCCATCCCGTGGGTGTGATCTACGATTATACCAAGGTGGGTATCTGGCAAGAATCAGAAATTGCTGCTGGCGTTAATAAAGGATGGGATGAGCAAGCGGAAGCCGGAGCTGTAAAATTAGCGGATTTAAGCGGAGATGGTATCATTAATAACGATGATCGTAGAGTTTTAGGGCAAACGGCACCAAAATGGACAGCTGGTCTAACAAACACCTTTACCTACAAAGATTTTGGCCTGAACATCTTTGTCACGACCACACAGGGAGCCTTGCGTGACAATCCACAGATTAACGGTGCTTCCGATGAAATGGGCCGACGCAGCACGCCAGCAGCCCTAGGTTACTGGACACCGGAAAATCAAAGTAACGAATGGCGCTCGCTGAGCAACCGATCGAATATCTACGGTTATCGCTTTCCGTCCAACGCTAGTTTTACGCGTCTGAAGGATGTGACGTTTAGCTATAACCTACCCAAGGCAGTTGCCAGCCGAATCGGCATTGGTGGGGTAACGGCATACGCCAGCGGCCGTAACCTGTACACTTGGACCAATTGGCTGGGCTGGGATCCAGAGGCTAGAGACGTGCCACGCGGAAATTCAGTAGATGGCGTCGGAGATGCATTGAATTATCCAATGGTGCGCACTTATGTCCTTGGTTTAAATCTTACTTTTTAATATTCCGTCATGATAAACTTTAAACATACAAAAATATTTTCCGTATTGGCGTTGCTCGCCGTTGGAACAAGCTCCTGTAGCGATAGCTTCTTGGATGAAAAGCCATACTCCAATTATGATGCTGGTGCAAATGACCCCACGACCATCGAAAATCAGGTGATTGGCTTACACTATATTTATGCTGAACTGTGGGGGTACAGTGGTCAACAGGGTTTCCTATCCTGTTGGCAAATCGGAATGGATATCACGAGCGCAGGGTCCACGCAGGGTGTCGAAAATCCGTTTTATCAGTATGCTGACCTGAATTCCGAAAACGCAGGCGTCAGCTATATGTGGAACAAATGTTACCAGCTGATCAATAACGCCAATACCATTATCAAGGCAGCGGAAGAAGTAAGCCCCAAGGCTGCTGCGGAAGCACGATTTTTCCGTGCATATGCCTACAATACCTTAGTCACCTTATGGGGCCCTGTTCCTCTGTTGACGGAGTCAATAACGGTGCCGACATTTAATTATACGCGGACGGCAGTCGCATCAATTGATGCCGTGATCGAACAGGATCTTGATTTTGCCGTGGCAAACCTGCCGGAAGTAGGAATGGCAACAACGGAGAGTCGCATCAATAAAGACATGGCCAGACAACTTGCCGCTGAAGCATTTTTGCGGATCGGCATGCGCGATGCCAGCTATTTTTCAAAATCTGAAATGATGTCATCGGCTATTATTGATGGCGGTAAGTATCGGTTAATCGATGCCCGTTACGGCGATTACCTGGCAGAGGGAGGGGATTATTACCGGGATATGTTTCGTCAAGGCAATATGCGCCGTTCAGAGGGAAATACAGAGGCCATTTGGACATTTGAAGTAGAATTTAATCGGGAGGTAAATGGTGGTACCATTGATAACCCACAACATCGTCGGGTATGGCAACCCGGCTACCACAAATGGGATGGCATGGTAAACGCCGATTCACTTGGCGGACGCGGCAATGGCCGTCTGCGCTTAAGTAACTTTATGAAATATACGGTTTGGCGTGGCCTAGAGGGTGACATACGCAATAGCAATTACAATATCCGAAGAACCACGAATTACAACCGTCCAAATTTCAGTGCAGAGATCGGTATTGATGCCAATGGATTTCGCGTTGCCAAAGACGCAGGGGTGCGCAATGTGGTCATTCGTACTGGTGACAAAGTCATCCCGTTTCAGACAGATAGTTTAGAGGTATGGTATCCGTATCCGACCAAGTGGGGCGGTTATGATCCAATCGATGATTTTGGCTACGCTTTGGTGAAAGATTGGCCCGTTATGCGACTAGGCGAAACCTACCTGTTGCGTGCGGAGGCTCGCCTACGGCAGAACAATACGTCGGGCGCTGCGACCGATATCAATACCCTACGCGATAGGGCCTTTAAGGAGGAACGTGCACGTACGGGAAATGCTTTGCTCGGCGCTGTGAACGCCGCACAGCTAACCGTTGACTTTATATTGGATGAACGTGCTAGAGAGCTTATTTCGGAAGAGAACAGACGCATGACGTTAGTGCGTAGCGGTAAATTGAAAGAGCGTATGCCGTTGAATACGGATGCAGGCCCTGCCAATAAAATTACCAGTGGGTTTCAGGATTTTAATGCCCTGTTGCCTATCCCTTTTAGTGAGATACAGCTGAATAACAAAGAAGGAGAGGGCATCACTCAGAATCCGGGATATCCTAAATAAAAGAACATCTGAGCACGCGTCACGAAGAGGTGAGATGGACGAAGCAATCCCATATTATGGAAGATTGCTTCGTCTTCATGATTTTCCGATAAGCTGTTTTGGACGCTTTTTATTCGTTTTCTATAGACCAGCTGGGCAGATAACGCAGGAAAGACATGATTTTCTCTTTGTAAATATCGGTATTGAGGCGATAGTAGAAAGCCCCTTTTTTGGAATTCTCTTTATCCTTCTCTTGCTGTTTGATAATTAGGTCTGATGCCAATAATTTCCGGCTGAAGTTCCGTTTGTCCAAAGCAATATCGTAGACACATTCATAGAGCGAGACGATTTGTGGAATGGTGAACTTTTCTGGCAATAGCTCGAAAAGAATGGGATACAAAGCTGCCTTTGTCCGCAAAGCTCGTTTGGCGGCGGCAATCATTTGTTCGTGATCAAAGATCAAGTCGGGATGCTTGTCCAGTGGAAACCACTTTGCCTCATAGTGATCACTAATAATCTGCTCGTATTGATGCGTGTCAATCAATGCTACGTATGCAATACTGACAACACGTCCGTGAAGCTCGCGGGCAGGTTCACCAAAAATACCACAGTTGTCCATGTACACGTTTTCTAAACCTGTTAGCTGTTTTAAAACACGAGATGCAGCACCTTCCGGACTTTCATTAGGTTGCACAAAACCACCCATCAGACTCCACTTATTGCGCTCTGGTTCGAAGCCCCTCTTTATTAAAAGCAACTCCAGGGATTCCCCATTAAACCCAAAAATTATGCAGTCAACCGCAAGCAGAATACTTGGTTCACCTTGGTAAAAGTCCATATAGATTTCTTTTCTTCATTAAGTACCGGATAAGCAATACTCCGGTATATGTCCCCAAATCTATAAAATACTACGTCAAAATCATAAACTTTTTTTTGTCACGCTTCATCCTTTAACGTATGAAAACATTTTTGTAGCAGTTTTGATCAAACCCTACCAAAAACCTATAGCCTGTTGCATGGCAATTACGATTTGTAATCCGAAAAAATTAATAAAAATTTCTTTTTATAAAAAAATAAATGTTAATTTGACACTAATAATCTGGTGGTACTCGCTATTGATGGTTTAGTAGCGAGCATGTGTTGGATTTCAAGTCGTATTGTCAATCAATGTTATAAACCAAAAAGGTATTTAAATAATGAATAAATCTTATGTGATCGGTGTGGACTATGGAAGTGACTCTGTCCGATCGGTCCTTGTAGACGCAAATCGTGGCGATGAGATTTCATCGTCGGTGTTCTACTATCCGAGGTGGAAGAAAGGTGAATTCTGTGATCCTTCGTCCAGCCAATTTCGGCAACACCCGCTTGATTACATCGAAGGTCTGGAGTACACCATCAAGGAATGTCTGTCCAAAGCAGGCGGCGCTGCAATAGCAAAAGATGTGAAGGCTATTTCGGTTGATACGACCGGCTCGACACCGATAGCGGTGGACGAAAAGGGGACTCCGTTGGCCTTATTAGACGAATTTGCCGAAAACCCCAACGCGATGTTTGTCTTGTGGAAAGACCATACTTCGGTATTGGAAGCACAGCAAATCAATGAGCATGCTAAAAAATTTGACAAGAACTATTTGCAATTTGTGGGTGGTGTCTACTCGTCCGAGTGGTTTTGGGCAAAATTGCTCCATATTCTCCGTGTAGATGAAAAAGTGCGCGCCTCCCTTTTTACCTGGGTAGAGCACTGTGATTATATACCCTTCCTGCTGACAGGCGGTACACAAGCCGCGGATATCAAGCGGTCGGTTTGTGCGGCCGGACACAAGTCCTTATGGTCGGCAGATTTTGATGGTGGTTTGCCTCCCAATGCTTTCTTTAGCACATTAGATCCGCTATTGGATGGGATAACCGATCGGTTATTCACCAAAACCTATACGTCGGCAGAGGCTGCGGGCAACCTGTCGCCCGAGTGGGCAGAACGGTTGGGGTTATCCACCGGTGTGCTGATCGGTATAGGTGCCTTCGACTGCCACATGGGTGCTGTGGGCGGACAGATTGAACCCTACTACTTGAGTAAGGTGATGGGAACCTCTACCTGTGACATGCTTGTGGCGCCGAAAGACGAAGTGGCCGATACGTTGGTACAAGGCATTTGCGGACAGGTAGATGGTTCGATTATTCCAGGGATGATTGGCATGGAAGCTGGGCAATCGGCTTTCGGTGATGCATACGCTTGGTTTAAGCAGATATTGATGTGGCCGGTCGCCAACTTGTTGGCTGATGCGCAAGGTATTGCAGAGGATGATGTGGCCAAGATTACAGCGATCATCGACAGTCAACTCATTCCGCAGCTTAGCAAAAAAGCAGAGGCGTTGCCCGTGACGATACAGTCGGAACTCGCCATAGATTGGTTCAACGGCCGTCGTACACCGGATGCGGATCAAACATTAAAAGGGGCAGTTCAGGGTTTGCATTTAGGGACTGATGCTCCACGCGTTTTTCGTGCCATTGTCGAAGCTACTTGTTTTGGTGCCAAAAGTATTGCCAATCGCTTTGTGGAGCAGGGCATTCCTGTCAAAGGACTTATCGGCCTTGGCGGTGTTGCGAAAAAATCACCGTATATCATGCAAACGATGGCCGACGTGATGAACATGCCTATTCGTATCCACAAGACCGAGCAAACTTGTGCCATTGGAGCTGCCATGTTTGCCGCAACCGTCGCGGGGATCTTTCCATGCGTGGAAGATGCCATGCAGGCAATGGGGCAAGGCTTCGAAAAAACCTATGAACCTCGCCCCGACATGGTGGAGATCTACGCCATACGTTATCAGCGCTACCAAGAATTGGGAGGTTTTATGGAAAACCACAACGCGTAAGCTCTGCTGGCTATTATCAGGAATTACGGACTATTACTTTTGACTTTTTAATTTATATCATGTATCAATCAATAAAAGATGAGGCTTACCATTGCAACATGCAACTACCCAAATTGGGCTTGGTATTGTTCACCTTCGGAAATGTGAGTGTCGCAGACCGTTCCAAAGGTGTTTTCGCCATCAAGCCCAGCGGTGTGCCTTACGATGAGCTGACACCCGACCAAATGGTGGTGGTTGATTTCGACGGGCAAATTGTGGAAGGTACCTTACGCCCATCGTCGGATACGAAAACCCATGCGGTGCTTTATAAGCACTGGGAAGAAATCGGTGGGATTACCCATACGCACTCTACCTATGCTACTGCTTGGGCGCAAAGCCAACGGAACATACCTATTTTTGGAACCACACATGCAGACCACCTGACAACAGATATCCCTTGTGCGCCGCCGATGAGCGACGAGATGATCCTCGGAAACTATGAATACGAAACGGGGTTTCAGATCATTAATCATTTCGAAGCAGAAAGATTGGATTACAAAGAGGTCGAAATGATTTTGGTGGGCAACCATGCTCCATTTGCTTGGGGAAAAACGGGAATCAAGTCGGTGTACAACAGTGCTGTCTTGGAAACAGTGGCTCAAATGGCGCTCCTTACCGAGCAGATCAACCCGCAGGCTCCCCGTCTGAAGGATGCCTTAATCAAAAAACATTATGAACGTAAACACGGTGGAGAGGCTTATTACGGCCAGAAGTAATAGAAATACATTTTAACATATAGAACAGCTAAGGTGAGGAAAATAAAGCCTTTGGCCCAAGAATATAAAACGAATATTAAATGAACATTGATTTAAAAAGCTTAGAAGTTTGGTTTGTTACGGGAAGCCAAGATTTATATGGGGAAGAAACGTTACGTGAGGTTGCTGTACACGCCGAAGAGATCGCACAGTATCTTTCAGCTCATCAAGGAATACCCGTAACGGTGGCCTACAAACCTATCGTCAAAAATACGGAAGAAATATACAACACGATCGTGGCAGCCAACACGGCGAGTAACTGTGTGGGGGTAATCACCTGGATGCATACCTTTTCGCCTGCTAAAATGTGGATCCGAGGATTAAAGGCTTTGCAAAAGCCGTTGTTGCACCTACACACGCAATACAACCGCGATATTCCTTGGGATACCATCGACATGGATTTCATGAACCTAAACCAAAGTGCACATGGCGACCGTGAATTTGGCCATATTGTAAGCCGGCTAAACATCGGTAGAAAAGTCGTTACCGGACACTGGCAAGATGAGGAAGTCATCGAGCGTATCAACGTTTGGGCACGTGCGTCGGCGGCTTGGCAGGACTGGCAAGGTGCTAAGTTTGTTCGCTTCGGCGATAATATGCGCTACGTCGCCGTTACCGATGGCGATAAGGTCTCCGCCGAGAGTCAATTCGGATTTGCTGTCAATACCTATCCAATAGGCGATCTTGTTGCGGTCATCAACGAGGTTAGCGAGACAGAGTTGGACAAGCTGTTGGCCGAGTATGAAGACTCCTATACCTTGGCCGATAATGTTGCGGCGGGTGGTGAAAAGCGCCAAAGCCTAGTGGAGGCCGCCAAGATAGAAATCGGTCTTCGCAAGTTCTTGGAAGCTGGAAATTACAAAGGGTTCACCGATACCTTCGAAGATCTGCATGGGATGGTTCAGCTGCCGGGCTTGGCTGTGCAACGCTTAATGGCCGACGGTTACGGTTTTGCTGGTGAAGGCGACTGGAAAACGCCGGCCTTGGTACGTGCTTGTAAAGTAATGGGTGCCGGGCTTCCTGGAACATCGGCGTTCATGGAAGATTATACCTACAACTTTGACCCCAATAATGCCATGGTGCTGGGCTCGCACATGCTCGAGGTGGATGCGGCACTTGCAGCCGACAAGCCGCGTGTGGAAGTTCATCCGTTGGGTATCGGCGGGAAGGCTGATCCTGCCCGTTTGGTGTTCAACGGTATGAGTGGAGCAGCACTCAATGCGTCCTTAGTGGACATGGGCACGCGTTTCCGTCTTATTGTTAATAAAGTAGAGGGCGTTCCTGTTGAAGATGCGCTACCTAAATTACCTGTCGCTCGCGTATTGTGGAAGCCTCTTCCTGATATGAAGACAGGTTGCAGCGCCTGGATTTTAGCAGGAGGTGCGCACCACACGGCCTATAGCTTAAGCCTTTCGCCAGAGTATTTGGAGGATTTTGCCCGTATTGCCGGTTTGGAATATGTTGCGATTGATGAAAATACCACGCTCACGAACCTGGAAAATCAACTTAGATGGAATGAGCTATATTATTTGCTAAAAAAATAAACCTAAAAGGCTTTCCTCGCAGCCCTAAAGGCTATGCATTGGAAAGCCTTTACTATAAACCGTACACAAAAACATGGAAAAATTTGCATCGGTAGACTACGTCATCTTCGTAATCTACTTCTTTATCGTAGCCGGATACGGTTACTGGATTTACCGCAAAAAAACGAGCGCGCAAAGTAGCAGTAAAGACTATTTTCTCGCCGAGGGGTCATTGACATGGTGGGCTATAGGTGCCTCTTTGATTGCCTCCAATATCTCGGCCGAACAATTTATTGGGATGAGTGGAAATGGCTTCGAAGTCGGTATCGCTGTTGCCGCGTATGAGCTGATTGCGGCGATAGCCCTAATCATCGTCGCGGTGTGGTTTATTCCGGTTTACCTAAAGAATAAGATTTTCACGATGCCACAGTTTCTGAATAACCGCTATAATGAAACCACAAGTCTTATTATGGCGGTGTTTTGGCTGTTTCTGTATGTTTTTGTCAACCTAACATCCATCCTTTACCTCGGCGCTATTGCCATATCGAGCATGGCTGGCGGTGGCGATAGTTTCCATGTGATCATGGTCGCATTGGCTGTGTTTGCGGTTATCATAACCTTAGGGGGAATGCGCGTTATCGGTTTTACGGATGTTATCCAAGTGGTGGTGCTCATTATCGGTGGGGTAGCAACCACTTACGTAGCGCTTACGCTTGTAAGCGAGCATTTCGGATTAGGGAAAGATGTGTTGGCCGGTTTCAATAAGCTGATGGAAGATTCGCCAAATCACTTCAAAATGATTGTCGATAAGCCGGGGCCAGGTGCTTCGCAGGAGGACATTAACAAATACTTGATGCTACCGGGCGTCGGGATGTACTTGGCCGGTATTTGGATCGTCAATCTCAACTACTGGGGCTGTAACCAGTATATCACACAACGGGCGCTAGGTGCCGATCTGAAGACGGCTCGCACCGGAATTCTCTTTGCGGGCTTACTGAAGCTCTTGATGCCGATCATTGTGATGTTGCCCGGTATAGCTGCGTATGTGTTGTACAAGAATGGCGCGCTACAGCAGGAAATGGCCCCCGGAGGAGTTTTTCATGCAGACAACGCATACTCCGCAATTTTGGGATACTTACCCAACGGCATGAAAGGTCTCGCGTTAGCTGCTTTGACAGCAGCCATCGTAGCAGGGCTGGCAGGTAAGGCAAATAGCATTGCCACGATCTTTACCTTGGATATCTACAAGAAGTATATCCGTAAAGAGGCCAGTGAGGCTAAAATGGTATGGGTCGGCAAGATCACGATCGTGGTATCTATTTTGGTGTCTGTGTTGTTTACTTGGAACGATACGTTGGGCATTGGTGGAGCTGGTGGTTTTACCTTTATTCAAAAATATACCGGTTTCATCAGTCCCGGGGTGTTCGCCATGTTCCTTCTAGGCATGTTTTGGAAGCGTACAACCGGTCCTGCTGCCATCACGGGGCTAATTACCGGTTTCGGGTTGTCGGTTTTCTTTAACGAGTTTGCCACAAGAGTGTTTGGTCCAGAAACTTGGATCTACACGGCCTACCTCAACAAACATGGCATGTATGAAATTCCGTTTCAGATATGTATGGGCTTGGCTTTTGCCTTTACATTGGTCGTCATGATTGCCGTAAGCTTATTGGGACCAAAGGAAAATCCAAAAGCATTCGAATTGGATCGCCGTATGTTCAGAGTAGAACCATCCGTGATGGTGCTGATTGTTATTACGCTCCTATTGGTGACTGCTATTTATGTACGCTTTTGGTAGTCATGGAAAATATGCGGTGCAGGGTATCCGCCGAAAATATTTCATTGGGCGGCACTGCTATTTCCCATAGACGGTTTTTCGATCTGTAAAACGTTAAATAGAGCAAAAAAATGAAAAAGATAATTTCTTTAGCGGCAGGAATGATAATAAGTGCTTGCAGTCTATGGGCGCAGGTACCGTTTCGATTTGATGTGCAGCTCGACAAATCCGTCGGTAAAATATCGCCACACATGTGGGGCATTTTCTTCGAAGATATCAATTTGGGTGCCGACGGTGGAATCTATGCAGAGTTGGTGAAAAATCGGTCGTTCGAATTCGACAACCCCTGGATGGGGTGGAAAAAGTTGGAGAATACGCCGGAAGGCAGCCTTCTGATTGTCAATGATGCAAAACGAAAAGCAAATGCACGCTCGCTCCAAGTTAACAAGGAGACAGCCTTTAAGGTGGGGTTGCAAAATGAAGGCTTTCGGGGAATGGGTGTTCGTCAAGGTGCCGATTATGTGTTTTCGCTATTGTACAAACAGCAGCAGCCGGGCCTTAGCCTGCGTCTAGAGCTGCTCGATGAAAACAATGCTGTAATCGGGGAGGCAAAGCTTGCGATGGAAAATAGAGAAGACTGGCAAAATGCTTCCGTCAACTTTACAGCAGGGGCGACCACAGCCCATGCCAAGCTCAATATATGGATAGAGGGTGCTGGCGCTGCCGAATTGGATATGCTATCGCTCTTTCCGACGGAAACATGGAAAAATAGACCGAAAGGATTGCGCAAAGATATGGTACAGATACTGGCTGACATGAAGCCCGGTTTTGTTCGCTTCCCGGGCGGATGTATTGTCGAAGGACGTGATTTAGCAAACCGATTCCAATGGAAAAAAACAGTAGGCCCCATAGAGGAGCGTGAATTGATCATTAATCGTTGGAACACGGAGTTTAACCACCGTCTCACGCCTGATTACTTCCAAACATTTGGTCTCGGTTTTTATGAGTATTTTTTGTTGGCTGAAGACATCGGCGCCAAGGCGGTGCCTATCCTGAACTGCGGAATGGCATGCCAGTTTAATACTGGAGAAATCGTGCCGTTGGACGAATTGGATGAATACATCCAAGATGCACTGGATCTGATTGAATTTGCCAACGCAGGGACAGACACACCATGGGGCAAGCTGCGTGCGGATATGGGACATCCGGAGCCGTTCCACTTGACCATGTTAGGTGTAGGAAATGAAAATTGGGGACCGCAGTATATCGAACGTCTTGCTGCATTTCAAAAAGTACTTCATGAAAAACATCCGGAGATCGCAATTATTGCTAGTTCGGGCACAGATCCGGAAGGAGAACGTTTCGATTTCTTGGATGAAAGACTCCGCGAAATGCAGATTGATATTATTGATGAACATTACTATCGTCCGCCCTCTTGGTTTTTATCGGGCGCTGCACGCTACGATAATTACGATAGAAAAGGTTCCAAAATTTTTGCAGGCGAATATGCTTCCCACACAACGCGGCCAAATGGACCGGGACGTAGCACGTGGGAAGCGGCACTTTCCGAAGCGGCCTTCCTAACCGGATTGGAGCGAAATGCTGATGTCGTGACCATGGCTTCCTATGCACCGCTATTTGGTCATGTCGACGGTTGGCAGTGGTCGCCAGATTTGATCTGGGTCGACAACCTAAACGTGTACGGTACACCGAGCTACCAAGTGCAGAAGTTGTATTCCTTGCATAAAGGGACAGATATTATCCCAATTAAGCGTAATCAGCAAAATGTTGTTGGCCAAGATAGCCTGTACGCCTCTGCGGTTTATGACGAAATCAGCAAAGAATTGGTCATCAAGTTTGTAAACTACAATAGCGAACCCGTCGATGCGATATTTCAGATTGATACCAAACGTAAAATCAATGGTTTAGGTAGCAGGATCATGTTGGCAAATGCCGACTTAGATGTCGCCAATAGCTTGGACGAGCCGTTGAAAATTCAGCCTCAGCAGGCTGAAGTCGCGTTGAAAGGCAAATCTTTGGCGCAAAGTTTTGCTCCATATTCGTTTACAGTCATTAAACTACCTGTGAAATAAACATGCCAATCCCTTTGGTAACTTGGTTTGACAGAGACGTCGTGAAACACGTCTCTGCCTCTTTTTACCGCATCTTGATATTTATCAGATGAAAATTCGAGCGACCTAACGCGATAGGGAGCAAAGCGAGCTAGTTCCTACCAGTTAGATGTTTCCTCCTTGATTTCTACGTTGATAGGCGGTCGGCGTCATGCTAAAAGCCGCCTTAAAGCAGGTGGAGAAATAACGTGGGTCTGCAAAGCCCGTGGAAAAGGCGACCTCGCTGACGCTAATGGATTTGTCCTGATCCATCATTTGGCAAGCACGTTTTAGGCGTATATTTTTGATGAGTTCGCTTGGCGATAAGTCCAAAAGAACCTTTGTTTTACGGTACAGGGTTGATTTCGATAGCCCCAATTTATCCCCCAGTATCAGTACATCAAATCGTTCGTCTGCGAGGTTTTCTTCGATGAATGCAATCATTTTTGTCAAAAATTGTTCATCGACTGGCGTATAGTCCAAGGCCGAGATATTGATCTGCGGGCTATTTTTAAAATCCGACTGCCGAACCCGCTTATTGATGATAAAACTATGGATGCGGGCCTCCAAAATTTTGATTTCAAATGGTTTGCTGATATAGCCGTCTGCCCCGGCTTCGTAACAGGCGATCCGATCGTCTGTACTCGCTTTGGCAGTAAGTAGTAGCACCGGGATATGGTTACTGTCTACATTGGATTTTATCGTTCGACAGAATGTAAGCCCATCCATAACGGGCATCATGATATCACTGATCACCATGTCGATATCGGTTTTTTGTAGAATTTCCAATGCTTCCTGTCCATGGGAAGCGCTGTACACCTTATAGTTTCTGCCCAGCACGCTGGCGATTGTTGTGCGGAGATCCTCGTTGTCTTCCACAAGCAGCAGTTGAAGTGCGTCGCCTTGTAAAGCTGGGGGAAGATGAACGTGTTGCCCTTCTGCGACCGTGATTTCAGCGGGCACTTCCCGTAGCTGCTGCGCATGTTGCAATTCGGCTTCGCTGTAGCTTTCCCGATTGACTGGAATAACCACACGAAAACAACTGCCACGATGGATCGTACTTTCCACACGGATATGTCCCCGATGTGCCTGCACCAAATCTTTTGTCAACGCCAGTCCGATACCATTGCTTTCCTGTTGCTTAGTCTGCCGATTGGTGTAGAAAGGGATAAAGATCTTATCCATCTCTTCCGGGGCAATGCCGATACCGCTATCTTGCACGTTGATGTACAGCCAAAAGACTTCATTCTGCCATTCCGTTTTATAGCTTACGGTTATCTTTCCGCCGGCAGACGTATATTTGAAAGCATTGGAAAGCAGGTTAAATACTATCTTATCCAATTTGTCTATATCAAAATATATATTTTCTTCGCCGGTCGACCCATGAATTTGGAAATCAATATCGTTCCTTTTAGCGAGTGGACTAAAGTAAGCCGAGCCCATCTCTTCCAAAAACGCAGTCAGGTTATTTTTACCTACACGAAGCTCCATTTGTTTATGCTCAATGCGTCGAAAATCCAAGATCTGTTGTAAAAGTCGCTTAAGCCGCTGTAAGTTAAAACGCATCTTTTCAAATTGCGAGAGGTTTTTCTGTGTCGTAATCTGTACATCGTCTATAAGGCAAGAGATGATGGTTAAGGGCGTCAGTAGGTCATGCGTTATATTTGTGAAGTAGCTGAGTTTCGTTTGTATCAGCTCATCGGCATTGTTCTTTTCGATCTGTGCTATACGCAGATCGCTTCGCAGCTTTAAGCGATATACAGAAAAGCTAATCAAGAAATAAAGCAGGATTGCCAGCAATAAAAGATAGAGGAGGTAGGCCAAGTTACTTTCGTAGAAGGCGGGCTTCTTAGTGATCTCTAGCGCCGTCACTGCTGCATTCCATTTATTATTCAGATCGGTTGCCATCACCAAAAATTTGTAACTGCCTTTTCCCAAGTTGTTGTAGGTAGCAAAGAGACGTTCTCGGGGAGCATATACCCAGTCCTGGTCGACACCCTCCAGTTTATAGGCAAAGCGGATCTTCTCGGGGTGTGCAAATTCCATGGAAGAGAAACTGATTTCTATATGACGATCGTCTGGCTCCAACATGAGCGTGCGTGCATGGAGATTGAATTTCTTGTTGTCGGCGTGGATCATGCTGGACACGTTGTTAACCTTGATATCGGATACGACAATCTGTGCATGCTTTTTAGGGGTAAATGCAGTCTTTTTAAAACCTACGGCACCATTGTATCCGCCAAAGTACACGCTTTTCTCTGCTGCATCAACTGTGTAAGCCCTTTTTGAAAACATGTTCACCGCAAGGCCATCGTTGGCCGCATATTCATAAATGCTGTTGTCGGTAGGCACTACCTTATAGATGTTTCGGGTGGTCGATAGCCATACCATATCATCAAGGCAAACGATATCCAGCAATTGGTTTTTGGAAAATAAACCCGTGTTCGCCAGTTCTGTCGTGCGTTGCTGTTGGATATGATAGCGCAGTAGGCGGCTATCTTTTGTGCCGATCCACAGGTTGCCGCTTTGGTCTGCCGCGATGGTTTCAATCTGCTCGGTAAAGATTCCCTGTGTTTCCTTCCCCAAATGGAGCACGGGGTCTGCGATTTCGCCATTTCGGAATTGATAGATCCCTTTTCCTTTTGTTGCGATCCATACGGATCCACTGTAATCTTCAGTAATCCCAGCAATGTAATCCTGCAAGTAGCGCATGTAGGTAAATGATTGCTCGCCTGCTTTTTTTACGAACACGCCGTTCGCCGTCGCTACCCAAACGGTGTGTCTGCTATCTTGGAAAAAAAATAAAGGAACATCGGCTTGTGGAGACCATTGTTTGAGATCTATTTTTTTGCTTAGGGTCATATCGGCTCCATCGTTGTCGAAGACATTGATGGTGGGTTCGTAAGAAGAGCCGATCCACAGCTGTCTGTCGACTTCGAGCGCCGATGTGACCGCACGGATTGAGATCAGATCTTTAAATCGTGCATTGCTATAGGTCGTCATCTCGCCTGTTTTGGAGGCAAGCTTCCCCAAACCAATCCGCTCCAGGTTAAACCATAGATCGCCAGACCGATCTTTATACAACATATTTACGTTGGGCAGGATACTATAGCGAGGCTTCACTTGGTCAAAAGTGAGGTTCTTGATCTCGGGTTTGTCGAAGCTAACGGTAGATACCCCTTTGCCACCGATGGATAGCCAAAGCAATCCGCTGCGGTCAAGGTAGAGATCATTAAAAATATTGGAGGTGTTATCAAATAGCGTACTGTTGTCCACTATTTCCAGCGCATGATCTTTGGTGTACTGGAAGGTGGAGATGCCTGAAAAGGAGAGTATCCAAATGTATTTACGATGCGGATCTTGTAGAATGTGGTAGCATAGATCCTCATTTCCTCCTCCTCTTCGCTTATTTTGTATGGTTACACTGCGGTAGCAGTTTTTTTTATTTTGGGGGTCAAAAAGATACATGCCGTCTCCCCAACTTGCAATCCAGAGTTGGCCGTGGTCATCCTGAAACATCCGGAAAGGATTATTGCGGCCCCCAAGGGTCGGATAGGGGACAAATCGATCCTCTTTTTTGTTCAATTTGTGGAGGCCTGCACACCATATGCCCATCCAAAGGTTACCCGCTTTGTCCTCGTAAAACATATTGGTAGTTCCAGCTGGGATGGAACCTTTGATGTTGGGGTCGTGAACGTATTTTTTAAGGAGGGTGAAGTTCGGGCGGAACACAAACACGGCGTTGCTGGTTCCGATCCAGATGTTGGATTGGTGATCTACTAACATGGCCGTGACGCGACGGTTTTTTAACGCTGCCGCAGGAAAAGGCTGGATGCTATAGCTGCGCTTATTTAATGTGTAGAGACCGTTGCCAGTCGCCAACAGCAGGTGATCTCCGGTTTCTATTATATCCGATATATTTTGGTCATCGACAATCCGCCTGTTGCTGTCTGTCAACTCGAAATTGAGCAGATTGTGCGCATCGAAACGACTGAGTCCTTGCGCCGTCGCGAACCAGATAAAGCCATCGGTATCTTGGAAGGTCCTGTTGATGGTCAAGGACGGCAATTCCTTTTCGATCTTTAGCGACGTGACGCCAATCTCTTGTCCAACGGAGCGTTGAACGATAAGTAGCGAGACAATAGCAAAAAAGGAGTAGAAGAGTAGCGCACGTATCACGGTAGGTAAAAGTATAAGTCCCATAAATATACAAAAAAGCTGGATGCAAAACCCAGCTTTACGATCCACAAATCAGTTACTAGGGCTTTAGCAAGCGTAGCTCCAATATTTTGTGCGTGTGTCCAGGTGTTTTAGCCGCTATTTTTACCCGAATTGTCTTAGTCGATCTATAGGAGTCCGGAAGGTCCATGACCATGGTTCTTGTCTTATCCGCTCTGGTGTCATCCCTAGCTTCCACTTGGCCAATCAGCTCGTCGTTTACCCAAAGCTGCGTTATACGCTCTTGGCCTTCTGCAAGATATTTGATATAGAGCTGGGCAGGTTTGTCGTTTTCTTTTTTTAGCAGGTAGCTAAACCAGCCCTTGGCTTCGCGCCAGCGTACGTCATCAAAAGCACCTGTTGCCGTCTGTTCTTCGTTGATGAAATGATCCGACTCCGGTTGTTGCTCGCCGCAAACCACGCGATCCATGGTGCGGGCGGCCAAAGCTAACGTTTCCTGTTCTTCACGGGCTAGCTTTTCCTGGATATCACGTAGCTCGGTAGCGGTAGCTTGCGGCCAATACATGATGTATCGGCTATCATGGATTTGGTAAAAAGGTTCCAAGGTCATCTGTACCGCTTCCCGCCCCAGGTATAGGCCCGACAATGTGAAACGTAAGGGTGCCTCGCCCTGCGTTCTTACCAGCTGCGGTATAGCTTCCGGTGCGCTACTTAAGACAGGTAGCTCGCTTAACGGAATTTGTCGCCCCTGTGCCACATGTCCCATCCGGCTGTCGTCAGCCAGAAGGCCCGGCGTGTCGCCGCTACCCATACGCGCAGCCAGTACAATTGGTCCGTACAAGATACTGTAGTAGTTGCTGCGATCGGGTAATTGTTCGGTGCGGATACCCATCGGTAGGCCGATACGTACTTTGTCTCCTTTTTTCCAAGAACGGCGGATGGCGATCCATGCACTATCTTTTTCGTTTGATACATAAGGCTTTCCATTGATCGTGACCACCGCTCCGGCGGTCAACCACTGGGGCTTGCGGATACGCAGCGTAAAGGATGTCTTTTTTATAGGATCAATATGTAGTTCTGTCCAGGCCTCCTCCGGAAATTTATTGAGTTGCTGAAGCACGACCCCTTTTTCACGCCAGTGCAGGCGTGAAGGTATGAATAAGTTGACGAATAGGTCATCCGCGCTGCGCGCGTAAATCATTTCCCCATACTTACCATGGTTTTCCATCCCCGAGCCCACGCAACACCACATGCTGCTGTGCGGTTGTGAATACACGCGGTAGTGCGCGGGGCGAATCTGCGTAAAGTAAACGAAACCACCATGGTCGGGATGCTGCGTAGATAAGATATGATTGTACAGCGCACGTTCATAATAGTCAAGGTATTTCCCCTGTGGGTCGCTTTGGTAAAGCATCTTCGTCAATCGAAGCATGTTATAGGTGTTGCAGGTTTCGGGGCCTTCCACGCTATGGATCATTTTCGAAAAATCGTTTACTGGGTTGAAGTGTTCGCTCACGCTGTTGCCACCAAATGCGATCGACCGGTGCTCGGCCACATTGTCCCAGAAGTAACGTGCGGCATCGTTCCAGCTGCTATCTTGGGCTACATCTGCGATGCGTTTAAATCCCAGTACCTTCGGTATCTGCGTGTTGGCATGCATGCCCGTTAATTTATCTTCATGCTGCAACAGCGGCTTCAGAATGGCCTGATGGCTGAATTGTCGAGCCAAATGCAGATAAGCTGGGTTCTGTGTGATGGCTGCCACGTCCGCAAATGTTTCGTTAAGACCGCCATGCTCACTGCGTAACATTTCTTGTATCTGTTGTTCGGAAAGATGCGCAACCAAGCGGATTGCCCAGTCAGACATCTTGATAAGCATCTCTTTAGCGGTCGTATCACCTGCCAAGAGGTAGGCATCTCGTAGTCCTGCGTAGGTTTTGTGGATGTTGTATAGGGGCACCCACCTATCGTTCAAGCTAAATCCGCCCGCTTTGATCTTGCCAGCACGAACTTCTTCCCACATGTGGCGTCCTCCTGGAACACCTCCAATGTAGCCATCTGCATGGGCGTCTTGGCACTTTTTCAGCGTTTTTACCATGTAGTCTAGCCGTTCCTTGATGGCGCTGTCACCCGTGGAGGCATACATTAACGAGAGGGCCGACAAATAATGCCCACCAATATGGCCATCAAGTCCCGTGTTTTCCCAGTTGGTATAGCTGGGCTTCGTTGGCGATAAGCCCGATTCGCGTAGAAACGGTGCCAAGAGCCGATCGGCATCCATTGCCAAGAGGTAAGCAAGATCAGTGGTTTCCGCATGCTTAAAGGCGCTGGGAAGTAAGCGAACGTCGGTCAAATCAAAATATTCCACTTGCTTCGGAACTTGCGCCTTTGCTAGCTGTCCACTTAAAAGACTCAAGCAAAATACAAAAAGGATGTTCGGTAAAGACATAGGCAAAAAATAGTATGATCTAGCTGGTTTCAATTGAATCAGTGTATAATAGGCGCACGCTGCGCTCGCATTCATGCTGCTTAAAAAGCTGATTGGTTAAAGATATAGAATATGTGCAATTTTTTAAATGTTTTTTGTACATTTATTAAGCAGGGTGTATCCTTTGCCCTAAAAGAGCCATTTTGAATCAATTTTGTACAGTAAATAAACGGAAATCAAACATGGTCAGGTTGGCAAAAGCCTATTTTTGTGATACGGATGATGTCGCGTAGCCTACGGCTCATCGCTATAGCATACAAGCGCTAACCGCTGGCACCGAACCATTCGTCTTCAATAACGTTTAACCAAATAGAAAATGTACGTAAATCTAATGATGTGCTGCCTACTTAGTTGCAGTGTGGCGTTCGGACAGTCCTTCAAGAAAAAAGATGTGTTGGCACAGCTGCATCGCGCAAATAAACATTGGCAAGCGAAGCATGAGCCGCAGGTATGGTCTTTCTGGGATCAAGCAGCCTACCATACTGGAAACATGGAGCTCTACAAATTAACCAAGAAAAAAAGCTATTTGGCCTATGCTACGGATTGGGCCGAATATAACGATTGGAAGGGTGCAAAATCAACCGATAAAAAAAACTGGAAATATAGCTATGGTGAAACGGATGACTATGTCTTGTTTGGCGACTGGCAAATTTGTTTTCAAACCTATTTGGATTTATATGAGTTGGATCCCCAGCCCCACAAGATAGCGCGTGCGATGGAGGTCATGCAATATCAAGTGCATACCCCAAACAACGACTATTGGTGGTGGGCCGACGGGCTGTACATGGTGATGCCCGTGATGACCAAGCTCTTTAAGCATACGAAAGATCCGATCTATTTGGAGAAGCTGCACAGCTATCTGCAGTATGCGGATAGTATCATGTATGATAAGGCGGAGAGCCTGTACTATCGGGATGCGAAATACGTATATCCGAAGCACAAGAGTATGCACGGCAAGAAAGATTTTTGGGCGCGCGGCGATGGCTGGGTTTTCGCTGGGCTGGCCAAGGTATTGCAAGACTTGCCCAAAACGCATCCAGATCATGCGAGTTACGTGAAGCGCTATAGCGATATGGCCCAGGCAATCGTTCGTAGCCAACAAGCGGAGGGGTATTGGACGCGGAGTATGCTGGATCCAGCACACGCGCCGGGACCAGAAGCCAGTGGGACAGCATTTTTTACTTATGGCCTTTTGTGGGGAATCAACAATGGCTATCTCAAAGGCGAGTTGTATGAAGAATCGGCCCGTAAAGGCTGGCACTTTTTGAGTGCGTCTGCCTTACAGCCTGATGGACGTATTGGTTATGTCCAGCCTATAGGCGAGAAAGCAATACCCGGGCAAGTGGTCGACGCAAACTCCACTGCCAGCTTTGGTGTGGGGGCTTTTCTGTTAGCAGGAGTAGAAATGTATAGGTATCTCCAGCGATAAAGTGACATCCTGCCTCGTGCCTATACCATACCGCATTTTAAAAGAGAATAGAAGATATGAGAGTGACAATAGTTTTTAGTGTACTTTTTCTATGTATGGCGTTTGTACCGACAAACAGCCGCGCACAGCCGAAAAATGACCGTGCTTACTGGATCTATGAAATGGATCGCATGGCTCGACCGGTGATCCGCTTACTTGCGCACGATAGCTTGCGGATAGGCATGCCCCAAGTGACCTCCAAAAACGTGGATAACCGGGAACACCGTATACAGGTTCAATATGTGGAAGTGTTGGGGCGTGTCCTGTGCGGAATATCTCCCTGGTTAGCTTTGGAAGATGGGTCTTCGGAAGAAAAAAAGCTGCGGCAACAGTATCGGACCTGGGTTATCCAAGGTTTAAGAAATGCGCTCGATAGCAATGCTCACGATTTCATGCGTTTTGATCTTGGCGGACAGCAGTTGGTTGACGCATCCTTTATTGCTGCCGCATTTGTGCGCTGTCCGTGGCTGTGGGAAAATTTGGAGCAAAGCACCAAAGATCGCTTGGCGGATGCGATTCGCACTACGCGGCGCTTTAAACCCGTCTTTTCCAACTGGCTGCTCTTTTCGGCCATGAATGAGGCTTTTCTCGCGAAATTTGGCTACGACTGGGATGCGATGCGGATAGACTATGCCCTGCAGCAGCTTGAGCAGTGGTATGTCGGTGACGGGATGTACATGGACGGTCCGCATTATGCGTACGACTACTACAATAGTTTTGTCATCCATCCTTTTTTGGCAGGTATCATGGATGTCGTAGAAACGAAAACCAAGGCCTACAACGATATCTTCAGCAAGATAAAGAAACGTAATCAGCGCTACGCCATTATTCAGGAGCGCCTGATCAACGCTGATGGTAGCTTCCCCCCCTCTGGACGTTCGATCATCTACCGGGCTGCAGCTTTCCACCATTTGGCCGATATGGCCTGGAAAAAACGGCTGCCCGAGGAATTGCCCGTAGGGCAGGTCCGTGCTGCCTTGACGGCGATGTTGCGTAAGACCATGCACAGCCCGTCGACCTATAAAGACGGTTGGTTAACCATTGGGCTCTATGGCGACCAACCCGGTTTGGGCGATTTCTACAACAACCAAGGTAGCCCATATTTGTGTTCGGTGATATTCCTGCCATTGGGTCTCTCTGCCACGGATGTATTTTGGACGGCCGCCGAGCGACCTTGGAGTTCCAAGCGGATATGGTCTGGTGACGATGCAAAGAAAGATTATAGTGTAGGTTATTAAAGAATGGAAATGAAGATACGAACGAAATTTCGCACACTTCGCCTAACGGTTGGCTTGGTGTTTTTCGCAATTGCTGCAACCTATGGGCAGCGTAAGGAGTTCCGCATCATGCATGTGGGCGAAGGGTGGGCTAAAAATACGGTGAACACAGCTGTCTTCCGTAAAAATTCGTTGGTGAGCAATGATTCCCTGCAGTATATAGCCTATTATGATGCGGATGGATTTGTGGTACTGGGCAAGCGCAAGTTAAATAGTGTACATTGGGATATTGCGAAAACGGGCTATCAGGGCAATGCAAAGGATGCACATAACGTCATCAGCATGATGCTCGATGGAGCAGGTTTTCTGCATGTGGCTTGGGATCATCATAACGGCCGCTTGCGTTATGCGCGATCCACGGCTGCAGGCGGTTTAACTTTGGGCGCCGAGGAACCCATGATCGGCACCGAGGAGAAGGCCGTAACCTACCCCGAATTTTTCCGTATGCCCAATGGTAACCTGTTGTTTTTTTACCGTGATGGCGGATCGGGAGCCGGCAATTTGGTGATCAATAGCTATGATATTGGTGAAGGCCGTTGGAAGCGCGTGCATACTAATCTGATTGATGGAGAGGGAAAGCGTAATGCTTATTGGCAAGCCTATGTAGATAATAAGGGAACGATCCATATTTCCTGGGTGTGGCGTGAAAGTCCGGATGTGGCCAGTAACCACGACATGGCCTATGCCTGTTCCAAAGATGGTGGTCTGACTTGGCAAAAGACGGGTGGAGCGCGCTATGTTCTTCCTATTACGGCAGCCTCTGCCGAGTATGCCTTACGTATTCCGGAGAAAAGTGAGCTCATCAACCAAACGGGCATGTCGGCTGATGAGGAGGGAAACCCGTTTATCGCGAGCTATTGGCGTGCGGCCGACAGCGAGATTCCGCAATATAAGATCATCTACTATACAGGAGACACGTGGAAGGTCAAGTCACTGGATTTTCGTTCTGCAGCATTTTTCCTGAGCGGCCACGGTACCAAAGATATTCCCATCTCCCGTCCGCAGCTGCTCGTGAAGGGAAAGGGGGACAAGGCATCTATCTGTTTAATTTTTCGCGACAAAGAGCGGGAAGGCCGTGCGTCGGTATGTTTGCTACGCCGTGTAGACGCAAAAAAATATAGGCTTTTGGACATGACCCGCCAACGGTTGGGCGCCTGGGAGCCTACCTACGACACGGAGCTGTGGCGCAGTCGGCATCAGTTATCCCTCTTTGTTCAGCAAACGGACCAAAAAGACGGTGAAGGCCTGTTCGATGCGGCTCCGACGACTGTTCAAGTGTTGCAATGGAAGCCCAAATTTTAATCTATCTTAAATACTTATGTCCGATTACCAATTTGTGCTGAAAAAAAGCGTGGTCTTTCGCCTAGCACTGTGCCCAATACTCCTTTGCCTGCTCGTATCGGCACGTGCGCAGCATGGTACCGATGTCTTTCAGGTCGTGAATCCCGATTACCAGCGTAGCCCAGAGACGGGGCTTACCCGACAGCATTGGAAAGATGCCGCTCGCTATCTGTTGGAAGGTGCCTTCCGCCATATCAAGAATATTGACAGTCCGATGCAGTTTCCGAAGCAAGCCGGGCGCAGCTACCCACGGGATGGCCACCACACGGCGACCGAGAAAATGGAGGGCCTGTGCCGCACCTTATTTGTTGCGATCCCACTGTTGCGGGAGGAGCCGGGCACACAGATTGCTGGAATCGATCTAGCAACCTATTATCAGTACCAACTGAAACGTATGGTGGACCCCAGGTCCGATACATACATCGAGCCGCTTCCAACAAAAGGAGGACCCAGCCAAAAACTGGTGGAGTTTGGCGGACTAGCCGTTTCGTTGGCTGCTGCACCGGAAGTGTTGTGGGATCCCCTAGATCCGACAACAAAAGAGGCATTGGCCAAGACCATGTTGAGCTATGGTAACGGCCCTACCATTGATATGAATTGGCGATTCTTCAATGTGATGATTCTCAGCTTTTTTGAGGAGCGCGGATACGAGGTTGATAAAAATCGTCTCACAACTCTATTAGATCAGTGTTTGGCCGATTATCGCGGAGCAGGCTGGTATAACGATAGCCCTTATTTCGATTATTACAGCATGTGGGCCTTTCAGATGTACGGAACGCTATGGACTATGTTTTACGGCAATAGGAGCTATCCGGAGTATGCAGCGCAGTTTCGTAAGAACTTGCATGACATGGCCGATAATTATCCTTATATGTTTGCAGAAGATGGCAAGATGATTATGTGGGGACGCAGTATTTCCTATCGTATGGGAGCCGCCGTGACCTTCCCCTTGCTGGGTACCCTACGGGATGAATCGATCAATTACGGATGGATGCGGCGCATCGCCTCCGGATCATTGCTGCAGTTCTTGCAGCATCCGGATTTTTTGGAACAAGGTGTGCCTACGTTGGGTTTTTATGGCGCTTTCGAACCTGCTGTACAGGAGTATAGCTGTCGAGGCAGTGTCTATTGGTTGGGCAAATTCTTTCTTGGCCTGTTGGTTCCTGAAGAAAACCCTTTCTGGTCTGCCATAGAGAATAATGGCGCATGGGATAAGCAAATAAAGAGTCGCAAACCTCTTTTAACATTCGCCCCCGGATCCAATATATTAATCAGTGATTATAAAGAAATTGGGGCTGCAGAAGTTCGTGCGTGGTGCAACAGCAAGCAAATCGGCTATTACCAAGGTACTGAAAACTATAATAAGCTGGCTTATAACAGTGCCTTTCCATGGCAAGCAGATGGCAAGGAAGGAGAGATAGCCATGAACTATACCTTCAAAACGGTTAAAGGATGGGAGTCTCTGCGCATGTATCGTTTCAAAAAGTTTGAGGAAGACGTCTATTATCGAGATGCGGTTTTAGCGTCGGATGAAACGATCAAGCTCCGTTTAGCTGACCTATGTTTAGCCAATGGTATCCTTCGTGTTGATCGTTTCGAGGGACCGGGAGACCACGTGCTTCGGCTAGGGCATTACGCCTTGCCGCAATTAGCCGGTAAGGCTATTCTACAAAAGAAAGTACGTTATAAGAACCAAGAGGCGGTAATTGTAGATAATGGCGCCTACCAATTGGCCTTTGTGCCTTTGCTTGGTTGGAAAGCCGCTACTGCGGTGCCCTGCGAAAACTTGCACCCCGAAGCGCTGGATAGCAAAGTGCTCAATGTGCAGCTGGATGTAGAAGCCGGCAGCACCTTGGCCTGTTTGATGCTCTGGAAGAAATCCGGTGAAAAATGGTCAACTAGCGAATTATTTCCCGTTCGTGAAATTGCTATTGATAGCACGACCCCGGAAAACATCAAGGTGGTTTGGCGAACGGGGCAGGCCAAAATAATTGATTTTGGAGCTTTCTGACGCGGTTAATGCGCTTGCATGCAGGAAGTAAGGATACAAAATGCGGGTTAAGGCTACAACGTAAAAGCGCAATTTGATGACATAAAAAATGCGTCATGGCTCGGGTATGTTTCCTCACAATGACGCATTTTTAGCCATACAACACATTTTGTACAGTCATATAACATGACGCTTTTCCGAACCTAGCGTCCCGCTTTGGCGGGAAAATTCTTAAAGATACCGGTAACGACTTTAGGCAGCTTGTTGATCGCTCTTTCAGGCTGTTTGGTGTCAAAAGAGCCTCTTGCTTGCCACACCACGGTATTGTTTTGTCGGTCCAAGGCCTCGATGATGAGGTGGGCGTAACGGAACTTTTCGCTGCCGACGGGATAGCTAAAACCGCCTCCCCAGCCCATGCCCATTCCCCAGCCCCAGCCCATTCCCCAACCCCAAGGCCCCATGCCGCCCCAACCCATGTTGGAATGGTATACCAAACGACTCTTGTTGTTCACGATCGGAATGTATCGGAACAAAATATCGGGATTGTCTTTGGAATAGGTCAAACCTAAAGACTCCAATTCTTTGTTTGCCGTGCTTAAGATATTAGCACGCGCAATATCGTTGTTGAAATAATTCTTCGATAGCGAATCTACCGGAGGAAGCCATCCGTACGTTTTGTATTGTCCAAAATCTTGGTTTTGCATTTTCGTCGTGTTATACTGTGTCGAAGCACAGGACGACAGAAGCACGAACAAGCTGAATGCGAAAATATATCCTAACTTTTTCATAAAATACCGTTGTTAATATAGTTTAGACGAATCTATTGCCGCATGGTTTAATCTTAAAATATATATTTTGCAACCAAGGGCATGGTGCGTCCGCTACCGAATGCTTTTTGACTCACACGCAGGATTGGGGGCGCTTGAAAGCGCTTAAATTCAGCGTTGTTAAGCAGCTTTGAAATACGCAGTACCAATTCTTCATCGAAGCCCGCTTGCACCACCTCTGAACCTGATTTTTCCAATTCGATTAGCTGGTATAATATGCTGTCCAATATATCGTAGGGCGGCAGTGAGTCGGTGTCCTGCTGTCCAGGGCGCAGTTCGGCGGATGGCGGTTTTACTAGCGTATTGATCGGTATGATCTCCCGGTCGCGGTTGATGTATTGCGCTAATGCATAAGCTTGGGTTTTATAAACATCGCCTATAACACTGAGGGAACCCGCCATATCGCCATAAAGCGTGCCGTATCCTACAGCGGCTTCACTCTTGTTGGACGTATTGAGCAAAATGTGACCAAACTTATTCGACATAGCCATCAGCAGCGTAGCCCGTATGCGTGCCTGGATATTTTCCTCTGTCAGGTCCGCTTCTTTGCCTTCGAACGTCTCGGCTAAGGTTATGTCAAACGCCGTGGCAATATCCTTTATGGGTACAATACGGTGTTGGCAGCCCGTATTGTTGACCAGATCAAGCGCATCTTTCAAAGAATGCTCACTGGAGTATATAGAGGGCATCAAAACGGCCAATACATTTTCTGCACCCAGTGCTTCGCAGGCCAAAGCAGCGACAAGGGCCGAGTCCAGTCCGCCGGATAAACCCAATACCGCCTTTTTAAACCCAGATTTGCGAAAATAATCGCGTATCCCTAGTAGTAGGGCCTGATAGATCAGCCCTATTTCGGCATCTTTTCGAGGCGCTTGTTTTGTTGCCAATTGTTGGATGTCTACCACGCGGTAATCTTCCGTAAAAGCCTTCAGCTCGGCCAATATTTCACCGTGAGCGTCCAAGGCGAGGGATCGCCCATCAAAGATAATGTCCGTATGTGCGCCAATCTGATTGACGTAGACCAGTGGGCAACCTGCCTTGATGACGTTTCTTTTCAACACCTGGAGTCGGTTTTCAAAATGAACGTAAGAGAATGGCGAAGCGGCGATATTCACGATGATGGTAGGGTTTTCTTTCCTCAGCTCGGCCATTAGGTCGCCCACATAATTATTGGCGGTCTCGTCGTCCCATAAATCCTCACAGATGGTCAAGGCCACCTTCTCGCCCTTGATAGGGATACAGGTTACCAACCTATTGGGTTCGAAATAGCGGTACTCGTCAAATACGTCGTAATCCGGCAGGAGGCTTTTCTTTGTGATGGATTTTATTTCCCCTTCTTCGATCAGCACCGCAGCGTTGTACAATGCTTTTCCTTCCGGATCGGTATTGCGAATGGGAGCTCCAATCACACAGCTGATACCTCGGCATACGACTGCAATCTCCTCCAAGCTTGCCGCACATTGGTCTAGGAAGCGTTGGTTGCGCAGCAGGTCTTTCGCCGGATAGCCACTTACCGCCAATTCCGCGAAAACAATCAAGTCTGCGCCATCAGCCTTGGCCTCCTCGATACGCTGGATAATCTTTTCGTTGTTTTCGGCAAAGTGGCCGATATGATAGTTTAATTGCGCTAATGCTATTTTCATATATCTATAAAGTCAATTTCCTTAAAATAATAAGCCAATGTTCAGCGCGGTATAGGATAGCTTCGGCCTGCCGTCCTTCATGGCCCGCGTAAAGCCATTATTGTACGATAAGCCTGTTATCGCCGATAAGCTATTCGTTAGCCTCCATTCTGCTCCTGCGCCGATCAGCAACCCCAGTCTGAACAGGTCGTCGCCCTCGATGGCGCGATATTGCGTCGATGGTGCTATACGTTCTTTGCCCGATACGTTGACGCCAGCCGTGAAGCCAAACTGACCATAGAAACGCGCCACGCTCCCGGCGTTGGTTTTTAGTTTAATGGCAATGGGCACCTCCGCATACTGCAGGCGATACGTCATGTCTTGAACCAAATCCGCTTGGCCACTTGCCATCGCTTGGCTATACAGGGTGTTGATCAACAGCCCCGTAGAAAAGTAATAGTTGCGCGCAAAACCCAGATCGGCAACCAGCCCATAGGCATAACCTAACTTGGGATTGCTTTCTCTGCTGTCACCATCTTGAAAGGTTAACCAACTCATGTTGGGACTAAATGTCAACCCCAATGAGATGTTCTTATCGTAACTGTAATATTGTGCTTCTGTAGTATGAACGGAAAAAAGAAGTAAAAGGATGGGAAAAAATGAAAATTTCAGCTGTCGAGTCATTACGAACGGATTTATATATGTAAAATTAATAATTACTTTTGTCGTAACACAAAAAATAAGCAAGGATGCCAAAAAAGATCATGTGTTTCGCTTTGTTTGCTATGCTACTGGGTTTTGCTGGATGTCGACAGGAGAGGAGGCTGCCCGACGTAGACCATATCCCCGTAGAGATAAAAGTGGAGCGGTTTGATCAGGCCTTAAGCAAGGTACGGCCCGAGGAAGTGTCCGAGGCTAATGCACGTTGGTCATCCACTTATGGCGCGTTTTATGCCGATTATATTCCCTTTATGTTGGAGGCAGGCGACCCTCAAGAGGCACGGACCGTCGAGAAAAATCTGGCTTACATTGTGCAACAAAAGGATTTTCTCGCTCTCCAAGCAGCTGTAGCAAAGGTATACCCTGATATGGCCCAACAAGAAAAGGAGCTTACGCAAGCTTTTAAATATGTGAAATATTACTTTCCGAATTACAGCATTCCACGATTTATTTCCTTTTTCTCGGGCTTTTCGGTGCAGGTGCCTATTGGCGAAGGATACGTCGGAATTGGTTTAGATATGTTCCTTGGTGCTGATTCGGAGTTCTATCCGGCTTTGGTCAAGACTATCCCGCGGTATCTTTCCAAACGGTTTGCACCGGCTTATATCACACCGCGAGTCGTGGAGAGTGTACTGCGACAAGAACTGCTTCCACAGGCTGAAACCGACAATAATACCTTGCAACATATGGTGTACGAAGGAAAAGTACTCTTGGCATTGGACTCGATATTGCCCCACACCCCGGACACGGTTAAGATTGGTTACAGTGGCGCGCAGATGAAATGGGCAAAGGCGTATCAGCCAGAAATATGGGCGTGGTTCCTGCAGGAAGATCTGCTTTACAGCACGGATTATCTTCGGATGCAACGTTATTTCACAGAAGGGCCTTTCACCGCCGAGCTCGGCGAAAATAATGAGTCGGCACCTAAGCTCGGAACGTATTTGGGCTGGCAAATTGTACGACAATATATGCAGCAAAATCCCGAAATCAGCTTGGCAGAGTTGTTGGACAATTCGGATGCACAGGATATATTGTCGAAATCCAAGTTTAAAGGAAAGTAGGGAGATAAGACGTAAACTGATTGACAACAAAAAGAGGCCGTCTCATAAGGATAGCCTCTTTTTTTATTTGGTTGAATTTTCGTACTTTAAAGTCAT
>NZ_BNAF01000018.1 GCF_014653155.1 Sphingobacterium griseoflavum
AAGATAGAAAATAGCGCGAGGTAAACAAGTAAAAAAAACCGTCCCATAATTACTTATGAGACGGCCTCTTTTTGTCTAATGCCGTCTACCTAGCACGCTTAAATCAAAAATCCTTCGATAACGGTGTATCGAAGGATTCTGTACCCAGCGCCGGAGTCGAACCGGCACATCCGAAGATATTGGTGTTTGAGACCAACGCGTCTACCAATTCCGCCAGCTGGGCATGCTGTTATCCTTGTTTGACGATGCAAATATAGAAGTTGTTTTATGTATTCCAAAATATATTTTCGATGTTTTTGTAAACGTGCTGATTTTTAAGTTCTTTATTTTCACTTCGCGCTACCCTAAAGAAACTACACCTTAGACTGGCCTTAACATTATTTAACGGGCGACTTATTAAACGTTCGCTGCGCAAGGCACTCTATCTCCTAAACAAGTAATTAATATCCGTTCATTAAAAAAGTATGATATGAAAAAGATTTTATCCTTAGTCATTCTGTTTGCAGGCATCGGTTTGACTACATTCGCTCAGGAGCAACCGACTGTGGATTCCAAAGCAAATCGCGAGCGTAAGCACCCGCGTCAAGAACGTCGCGTGGAGCATAGAAGTCCGGAAGAAGTCGCCAAGTTGAAGACGGATCGTCTTGACAAGCACTTAAATTTTACAGACGAACAGCGCGCGGCCGTTTTTGCGGTTCAGTTGGATCAGGCAAAGCGTCAGATAGCGTATCGCACAGAAATAAGTGCGCTGCAGAAAAAGTGGCGTCAAGAGGCGAAAGGAACGAAGCAGGAACTTGCGCAGATCCTTACTGCCGAACAGCAGAACGTGTTGAAGGAAAAATTTGCTGGAGAAAGGAAAGATAGGATGATGCGAAAGCCAGGTGGTTTTAAAGGGAGGAACAATACTAATGGCGAGGTGCAAAGAGATATCGATGTAGCAGGTTAATATCGAAAGTGATTTGTTTTTTATGTTTTAAGTTTTGATGGAAACGGCAGCCAGTTGGTTGCCGTTTTTTTCTATGCTCCTACAGTGCTTTTATAAGCTGTGCGATCAGCGGATAGGTATTTTCCTTTACAATTTCCAGATCGTCACGGCTTATCCAGCGGGCATCCGTTATATCTTCTTCCAACTGTGGGATTAGTTTAGGCGATTTATTGGCGCCCATATCATACCAGTTAGTTTGTTTGAGCACAAATTTGCCCCGCATGACATAAGTGTGGTAAGTCGTATGTAATTTCGCTCCGAGGTAGTTTATTTTGATGCCACATTCTTCTTCTACTTCCCGAACCGCGGCATCTCTCATTTTCTCGTTTTCTTCCACTTTCCCTTTCGGCAGGTCCCATTTTCCCAATCGATGTATGAACAAGTATTCACCCTCCCCGTTTTTGACAATGCCGCCGGCGGCTTTGATAATATTGTTTTTTTGCAGCAAACTTCTAAAAACCTTCTCAGCATCAGGGTGTACGTAAAGGTAGGTGGTCTCCTTGGTCGCCTTATTTTTCGACGCCTGGAAAAGTTTTTCCAGGTCAATATCTTGTAAACCAATTGTTTGAACAATAGTTAGTTTTTTAGGTACGAAATCAGCCAAAATTAGCTGAGATTCGTTCATATAAATTTTATAAATTTGTGCCATGAATAATTTAAATGAGGTTGAACAAAAAATTGCTGAATCCTTATTGCAAATTAAAGCAATAAAATTACAACCTAAAAACCCTTTTACATGGGCCTCAGGTTGGAAGTCTCCAATTTATTGCGATAATCGTATTACCTTATCCCACCCAGCTATCCGAACTTACATTCGCCAGAAGCTTTCCCAGCTTATACAGGAAGAATTTGGAACCGTGGAGATGATCTCCGGTGTGGCTACTGCAGGCATTCCGCAAGGGGTGTTGGTCGCTCAGGATTTAGGTCTGCCTTTTACCTATGTGCGCAGTAGTGCAAAAGCGCATGGCCGTCAAAATTTGATTGAAGGGGAAGTTGTGGGCGGGCAACGTGTCGTGGTTATCGAAGATCTGATATCCACTGGAAAAAGTAGCTTGCAAGCTGTTGAAGCCTTGCGTGAAGCAGGATGCAATGTGGTGGGGTTGGTTTCAATTTTCACATATGGCTTCGATGCTGCGGTGCATAACTTCGCAGAAGCCAAATGCCCATTCTTCAGTCTATGCGATTATGATGCCCTGATCAAGGTAGCCGTAACAAATAGCTACGTTCTGGAGTCGGATGTGGCACTCTTAGAGCAATGGAGACGTGATCCCTCTAGCTGGACCGGCGAATAATAATTAAAAGCACTACTTATGACTATCATTCAGAATCACATTAATATCGACAAACCCGTTGCAGAAGTTTATGTATTCTTAGCAGATTTGAACAACCACGAACAGCTGATGCCTGATAATATCTACAATTGGTCGTCTACAGCTGATGAAGCCAGTTTTACTATAAAAAATATGGCTAAGCTCGCGTTGAAAATAAGTCAGCGGGTAGAAAATAAGGAGTTGGTTTGTGTTCCTTCAACAGAAACACCGTTCGCGATGACGCTGCGCTGGAAGTTGGATGCCCTGTCGGATAATCAAACTAAGGCTACCTTCATGATTGAAGCAGAGCTGAATATGATGATGAAAATGATGGCATCGGGTCCGTTACAAAAATTGGTCGATCACCAAGTAGCTACCTTAAAAAGCACATTGGGCTAGCATAGCGCGCCCTTCGAATAATATAAAGCCGTAATCTGTTGGATTACGGCATTTTTTTTAGAAGTCGCCGTGCTTTATGGTTATTTGGGTCGACTTTCTTGCAAGCTGATCGGTCAGATATAGATCATTTGCGGTCATAGTGTCATTAATTTCGCGTAGATAAGGGAACACCAAAAGAGTTTTGTATTTTTGTTGTTTAAGTTTTTTATCAATCTTTATTGGATGGAATTACAACTAAAACGGCCGTTGGCCTTTTTCGATTTGGAAACAACGGGCGTCAATATTGCGGTGGATCGTATTGTCGAATTATGCATTTTGAAAGTATCGCCTGGGGGGGAGGAGGAAGTATTGACGATGCGGATAAATCCAGGTATGCCCATTCCGGCTGAGTCTTCTTTATTTCATGGAATTTACGATGAAGATGTAAAAGACCTTCCACCGTTTCGGCAACGCGCTGAAGAAGTGCGAGCCTTTTTAGGTGACGCCGACCTAGCAGGCTACAATTCGAACAAGTTTGACGTGCCAATGCTTATGGAGGAATTCCTGCGGGCTGGGGTTGATTTTTCACTACAGGGACGTGCCTTTGTTGATGTGCAGAATATCTTTCATCAAATGGAACAACGTACGCTGAAGGCGGCTTATAAGTTTTATTGTGACACCAATCTCGATAACGCGCACACCGCGGAGGCGGATGTCCGCGCCACTTATGAGGTCTTGAAAGCACAACTTTCAAGATATGAGGGGGCAACCTACGAGGACAAACATGGGAATTTATCAAGACCAGTAGTAAACGATGTTCCCGCATTACATAAGTTTACCAACCTGACCAATCCGGTGGACTTCGCCGGTCGTTTGGTATATGATGAGGATGGTGATCCATGCATAAATTTCGGCAAACATAAGGGCAAAAAGGTCACGCAGGTTTTCGAGTCGGAACCAAGTTACTATGCTTGGATGCAAAATGGAGACTTCCCTTTGTATACAAAAAAGGTTTTGGAAGGTCTATGGAATACTTTTCGCAACAACCGCAAAGAGCAGCGTGATGCTGCAGCTACGACGACAGATAGAAAAAAGGACACACCTAAGCCACAGCAGGCAAAGCCTGCACAACCTGCAAAACCCATAACATCGGATATGTTAAAGCAACTGCAGGGAAAATTTGGTAAGTAAAATAACATAGATAATAAACATGACAAATACAGCAGAAATAGAACACATGAAGTGTTTGATTATAGGCTCTGGTCCGGCAGGATACACGGCGGCAATATACGCTGCTCGTGCTGATTTAAAGCCAGTGGTCTATACGGGTATCGTTCCCGGCGGACAATTGACGCAAACGACGGAGGTCGACAACTTCCCGGGCTATCCGCAGGGTATAACTGGGCCCGTGATGATGGAAGATTTGAAAGCACAGGCAGAAAGGTTTGGGACAGATGTACGCTTTGGTTATGCGACGAAGGTGGAGCTCGCCGCAGAAGGCGGAATTCACAAAGTACAAATCGATGGGCATACCTGGTTGACCGCAGATACGGTGATTATCGCCACAGGAGCAACTGCGAAGTGGTTGGGACTTCCTTCCGAAGAAAAGTATAATGGCTTTGGCGTTTCGGCATGCGCCGTTTGCGATGGATTCTTTTTTAAAGGTCAAGATGTGGCCATTGTAGGCGCGGGGGACACGGCTGCCGAGGAAGCGACATATCTTGCTAAATTATGCCGTAAAGTGTATATGTTAGTCCGTCGCGACGAGTTTCGAGCATCTAAAGCCATGGTACACCGCGTCAACAACATGGCAAATATCGAGGTGCTCTATAATACGGAAACCGAGGAGATTCTTGGAAATGAGCAAGGGGTAAACGGCGTGCGTGTGATAAATAACGAAACAAACGAAAAACGTATTTTGGATGTTACAGGATTTTTTGTGGCCATAGGACACAAACCTAATACGGAACTGTTTCAAGGTGTATTGCAGATGGATGAGACGGGATACCTCATTACAAAAGCCGATAGTACAGCAACCAATATTCCTGGGGTTTTTGCCTGTGGTGATGTGCAAGATCATGTTTACCGCCAAGCGATCACTGCAGCAGGAACAGGCTGTATGGCCGCATTGGAAGCAGAGCGCTACCTCGCTGCGAAGGAAAGTGGAGAATAATATAGACCGCTGACTTCAAAACAAGTGCGCCTTCAGATTCCTGAGGGCGCACTTGTTTTTACAATACTTGAAAATGTTTTAATGCGTGCCAAATACCATCCTCATCTACATCTGTAGTAACGTAATCTGCAATGGTTTTGACTTCCGGATTAGCATTGCCCATGGCAACACCTATTGCCACATGCTTGAGCATGGTGATGTCATTCCCACCATCTCCAAAAGCCATAGTTTCCGAGATATCGATGCCGAAATGTTTACAAAAAATATCAATCCCTACCTGTTTACTTAAACCGTGCGGATTAACGTCGGCAAATAGCGGCGTCCATCGGGAGGCGACCGAATTGGGCATAACAGTCTCCATGAACGCTTGTTCATCTTCGGGGCCTAAAAATATATTGGTCTGTAATACGCTATGCACATCTACTTGTTCTAAATCTACCAAAGGCGGGATCGGTAAGTTTAAATGCGCATACATACCTGCAATTTCCGGTGTCACGTCATAAATGCTTATTTCCTGCTCAGACATAAAGGAGAAGCTTAGCGGATTCTGCTTTGCATAGGCCAATACAGCCTTTACATCACCAGGATGCAAAGTTTGTTTGAATAATACCTCGCCATCTATCGTTATGCAGTAACCCCCATTAAATGTAATAAAACCATCAAAGTCGAGATACTTGAGATGGTCAATGCTATTGATGGATCGGCCTGTAGAAACGATGACTTTTATTCCCTTAGCTTGAAGTTGCTTTATCGCTTCTTTGGTAGACTCTGGAACTTCATGTGTTGTGAAGCTCAATAAGGTACCGTCAATATCAAAAAATACGGCTTTGATTGTGTGATGCTGCATACACAAATCTAACTAAATAGACCCGACTAGACAACCGCAAAGCTGTTGAGGAATGTAAAATTCGTGTGCCTGAAGGGATTGTGAAATGCTTACGCCAAGACTTTCTTGACAAATACGTATATTTGCTCCCCAATTTATTTGTGCAATGGATATACAGCTCGCTTTTATTGAAACTCTTCAGCAGACCATCAATGCAGGGGAGTTTATCAAGATTTCTTTTGGAGACTATAAGGGTGAAGATGCGACATTGAGAAATGTATACGTCAAACCCGCTTTGATTAAACGTGTGCTGATGCTGTCTTTCACTTATCGCTATCAGACACGCGATATCACCAAGAATTTCAATACTGATGAAGGCATTGCCCATATGCACAAGCTATTAGCGGAAAATCGTTTTCGCGCAGCCACTCTCTTTACGTCTAACGCCAATGTGCGCTGTCAGTACGGGAAGCGCGGGCGGTGGTTGATCAGCCGGGAAAAACCTACTGCTGCAAAGGTGCCGTCTTTAACACATGATATCGCCAAGGAACGAAAATTACAGCACGGAAGTAAGAGGTACTTGCAAGAGCTTCGTCTTACAGATGAGCAGGGCAAGGTATACAAGAACGCCCAAGACAAGTGGAAGCAAATCAACCATTACATCGAAATATTAAGTAATATGCTGCAGAATTTGCCTGCCACAGCAACATTGCAGGTCGTTGATATGGGCGCTGGAAAAGGTTACCTAACTTTTGCACTATACGACTATTTGAAGAACATACTAAAGCGCGACGTTACGGTTACCGGGGTAGAGTATCGTAAAGATTTGGTCGACTTTTGCAATCAGGTTGCAAAGCGAGCGGATTTTAACGATTTGTCTTTCGTGGAAGGAAGTATTGAATCATATGAACCTACGCATGCATTAAATGTGTTGATTGCCTTGCATGCCTGTGATACGGCTACAGATGATGCCATCGCAAAGGGTATAAAGAACGATGCCGACCTGATTGTGGTAGCGCCATGTTGCCACAAGCAGATTAGACGCGAGATGGAAAAATCAAAGTCGAAAAATGAGCTCGATTTTATGCTGAAACATGGTATATTCCTTGAAAGACAAGCAGAAATGTTGACCGATGGACTGCGGGCGTTGATTATGGAATATTATGGATATCAAACCAAGGTGTTTCAATTTGTGTCCGATGCGCACACTCCCAAGAATGTATTGGTGGTAGGTGTTAAAAAGGGTGTGGATGCTGCGCGTAAGGCGGAAATAAAGGCAACGATCGAAACTAGTAAATCCTATTTCGGGATAGCTTACCATCAGCTGGAGCGCTTGCTAGAGCTAGGTTAAGGGAGCGTTTCTTTGGCGATTGACGGAGAACGTTGATTACACAAGAGGAATATCCAACATTACCACCCGCGTGGGTCATTCACTCAGTTTGTCCATGGCTTCTTTATCGTTGTTGGCAAAGAAAATCAGGCTTCCAGCGTTGCTCTCACGGATAAATTCTAGAAGACTCTTGGAATCTATCTGAGACCAGTCGCCTACGATGGCCAAGCGTATACGATAGTTACTGAACTTCTGCAGCACTTCACCCGCCAGCTTGGTCTTGAGATCAAAAAAATCCAGTATCAGATCGGACTGCTGCAATACCAGTGCATCGTAGCCCAAGTAATACAGATTCCCGATTAAATCAGTGGCCGATTCCACATCCCGGATAACGGGAAGATCATTCGTTAACGTTGCAATATTTTTTCCGTTTACTTGATGTTCAATAATTTCCATAGGGTGAAGCGATAGGGTTTTTAAAAATTAAGTTTTATTCCAGTATAGTAATTTCGTGGCGGAGCAGGATTAAAAAAACGGTTGCCAAAAGCATTGATGTCATTGCCTAGACTGTACTGTTCACCTAGCAAATTATCTACACCAAGGAAAAGCTGCACGGAAAGTTGCTTCCGAACGGGGAGTCGAATGCCCGATTTCACTTGCACCAGATTGTACTTATTGGCAAATGCGGTATTGGCATCGTTCAATGGCATTCTAGCTACGTAATGGTGGAAGATATTTAGAAATACGTCTTGGGGAAATTGTACATTCAGGGTGTTGGCTACTGTCCATTTGGGAACGGCTGTCATATCATTGCCCGAAAAATCAGCCTCCCCACTTGTGTACTGTCCGAAAGTATAAAAACTGCGTGTGAGTGCTCCTTGATAACTAAGGCTGCGAAGAAAGTTCGTGGAATTAATGGGGATAATGTATGTTAGTAAACTAACTTCAATACCTTTTTGGTTCATCTCTCCGGCGTTGACATAATATTCCGCTCCATTTTCCCGCAGCTGCCGGACAATACCGTTCTTCATCCGGTAAATATATCTTGATAGATCAGCAACAAAACGCCTATTGCTACTTTCCCAACGGAATCCTATTTCATAGTTTGTGCCGGTCTCGGCATCAAGATCAAGGTTTATGCTGTTGTCCGACGACCTGACTTCAGCTAACGTAGGCGCCGAATAGCCCTTTGATATCGATCCGCGGAAAGCTATTTGATTCTGTATCCGGTAGGACATGGCGACTCGTGGCATCCAAATGTTGCCAAAATCGATCCTGCCAATGTTGTTCTCAATTGCAGGATACAGACGGGTAACGTCTATTGTAGCGCGGTTAAGGCCGAGCGATGTCTCAATTGTTAGCTCGCGCAAAATCGTGGCGGAAGCGCGGTAGAAAACACTCGTTTGTAGATTGGCTAAATCGTCTCTATATTGGACGTCCGCTGCTTGGCCGCCTATGTTATCGAAATTATTGATTTTATTCCATCCTTTTTGTCCCTCGAAGCCCAGTTGCATCTGCCAAGCAAAAACATCATTTTGATTTTCAATAAAAGAGATGAATGTTCTAAGTCCCAAATTTTTTTCGGATCGGATTTCATAATTAGTGATAAAAGGATTTTGCAGATCCGTATTAGAGCCGAATATGCTGATGGAATGAGCGAGTTGCTTGTTTAATTTTGCGCGATGGGCGATTCCGCCATAAAAAGTTTTATTGTAAATGCCAGCCTGCTGTTCTGCTGCTCCGGGATTTGGTCCTGCTGCTGGTCGAGCCTGCTGTGGGTTTTTCAGCATCTGCTCTTCAGTTAATCCACCGGGTGTTTGATAGCCTAGATCCGCATACAACAGCAATACCTGCACGCTGTTGTTGGGATTATAATCCCACTGATGCGCGGTCTGGAAAGTCTTTTTATCGAGTGCCGTATGGTCTCGATAGCCATCGGATCGAGTAAACGATTGATCGAAGGAAAACGAATAGTTATCCGTTACCTGTTGCTGTAAAGAAAGCTGTTCTTGAAACAGACCAAAGGATCCGCCGGATAGCAAGAGCTCCCGATGCGTATCGGTATGGCCAAAACCTTTGGGCTCTACGCGTATGACCCCTCCCGAATTTGCTCCGTACAGGGATCCATCAGGACCTTTTAAGACATGCACCGATGCCACGGCCGCCGGATCAATTAAATTCAGGTAGGTATTGCCGCCTGCGTCGGTTAGCGGAAATTCGCCTATGTAAATTTTTGTATTCCTGATACCAAAGGGCGAGCGTATTAAGCTACCACGCATAGCGAGTCGATAGCTGCCTGGCGAACGTTCTTCCATCCGAAGGCCAGCGATCATATTAATTGAGGGGAGTAGCGTTGTCGTTTGCTGGTTTTGCAATTCGGACCCGCCGAGGGTGTGACCCGCCGTTGTAAGACCTAAAAGAGGTTGCTCCCGAAAATAGGCTTGGATGGTGACAGGTTTCAGTGTTGTGGTATCCTGTATTTCCTGACTGTACAACCTCCATGGCGAGCTGATAATTATGTAGAATAGTGTTGATATAAAGGCGTAATTGTGCATCTTCTTTAATTTGGATGGATCAAGGATTGTATGGTTGCAGCTATTTTTTTTAGTTCTTATTAGCAGATTTGCGATTTTCCGATCACGTTTAAAAAGCTTCGTTTAGCCCTAGAAATAAACCGCGCTGCCCAAATCTACCGACTGCATAGTCGATACATAGGTTGGTGCGGGTTGCTTTGTTGAACAACAAGCGTAAACCCGTGCCGGCGGCTGGTTGCCATTTTTCGAATAAAGTGGTGCCTAGCCTATCATCTGCGGTCTGCATATTAGCGAAAACTACACCGCTTAAAAACTGATTGCGTAGTAGCGGGAAACGGTATTCTACTTCAGAGTAAAAAAACGAATTGCCTTTAAAATAGCCGGCTGTGTATCCGCGACCGAGCCGTGCGTAGGTATCGCGGCCAGTTCCGGGAAGATCAAGATAACCTAAACGACCTGCCACATTGTAAGAACCCCAATGCCAAAAAGCCAATACATGGTTTGGGCGATCGGTCGAGAGCGGCCAGTATTTACGAAAATCGGTTTGCAATTGATACGATGCCTGTTCACTACCCATCCAAGTTTGGCTCATACGGAGCACAATATCCGCATAAATTCCTTTGTAGGCGCTATTGGGATTATCGCGGGTCATATATTGCCAGTTAAATTGGAGTCCGTTGTTGTTGTATCGTGACGGATTATAAGCAGTTAACGTGCTGTACACGTTTAACGGCGTTGTATCAAAGTCTCCTATAGTATGGATATTACGCTTTAATTCTACAAATACGCCAGCGCCGATAAACATGCCGGGAGACAGTTGTTTGTAGAGCCGCTCATTAAATCCATAAACCGTGTATTGGTTGACGTACCTATTGCGAGCCGGATTATTCAGCACTTCCTCCTCCGGGATGTCCGTGGGAATATTATGTCCCATGCCCATACCGTAATCGAGCGCAACCATTCTCGCAATCACTATGCCCCCTTTTATGTTCCATTTATTACGGCTCGTATACGTGTCATGGGCAAGATAGCCTACCATAATGCCACGAGTGGTGTAGCTTAGCGCGGTCGCAAAAGTCGACATAGCTGTATTTTCTCGCTCTCCGAGATACAGGCCACCAACAATCTTAGCCCCCATCTGAAAACCTATACTCGGATTGTAGTTGATATTGGGAAGAATGGAAATCCCCGAAGGTTTACGTTGAACTTTCTTAGATGTATCTCGCCGGACGAAGCGTGCAATGTCCTTGAAAGCGTCACTGATGTCATACAAATGATCGAGGGTGATTGCAACGGTATCTTTAGCCTGATTGGTTATGGTATCCTTTAGAATAATGTTTTGGGCAGAAGCGGAATGTAAAACGATCAAGGACAACAGGACAATGAAATAACTTCGCATGAATGTGAATTTGTTTGCATCACCATAAAGCATGGTGCAATACGCTTGTTCGCGAATATAGCATTTTAATCGTTCTTTGTCCAAGAAGCTATGGTAATTTCTTCAGTTCAAATTCCAGCTGCTGCTGTTGGATGATTCTAGAATAGAACTCTTTAAGATGGAAATACTCGTCCACAGAGTAAATCGGCTTGTTCAGCGAAACTATCTGTTTAAAGATCAAGTGTCTATTGTCAAGGGTGGTTTGATAGCTATACCGGGCAGCATCTTCAGGTAGCTTCATGTTCATGTTCTTGGGTAGCGACTTCACATCGTAGGAGGCGGGCAACTCAAGGTTCACATGATGTGTCACATGGCGCTTGGCGCCTAGATCGACTTGATAGAGCCGTTCGTTTAAATTAAACGGATTTTTCGTTATTCGGTTCAAGAATATAGGGTTGAATCTTAGTATCCCATCTTGGAGGAAGTCGCTAAGAGTGAGCTTGATATCAAATTGCTCTATCAGAAATTCATCGATATCGTGTACATGAGATAGGGACCCATTTTGCAGACCCATGTTAGACATGGTTAATGCTAACTCTTCCAAGTATTCTTCTTCCGTGTTGAAAGAGCTAATTTCATGTCGCTTGCGCAGTGCATCGAGACCTTTATAGCTTATACTCAATTTGCCAACGATATTTTCTGTGCTATCGATCGTACCTAATAGGGTAAAAGTGGTTAAGGCAGGTTGTTCGTTAACCAACGGGATCCATTCTGACGATTTTTTTGAATAAATGATGCGCCCCCTTTCATTCACACAACGCAAGGGGAGCTCGCCGAAGGCCGTGAAGGGGTCTGTTGCATCTAGCAAGACGGTCTTGTTGCCGATTTCGGCTCCGCCGACCACGTAGTTGAAGTCCGATATGACAGGATGTAGATTGTTTGGAATCCCATTTTGTCGGGTGGAAACGAGAACGGGATAGGCCGGTATACCCGCTGCATTCAAGGCCGTGATCAGCGCGAGATTTATATCTCCTGTATTACCTCGATGTTGTGCTAAACTTTCCCGGACGCCAAACTGCGCATATTTCCCGTAAACATCGTTCCATTTGATGTTTTTCTGTATGTAGCTGTAGATAGCCCGTGCTTTCTCCTCTACATTAATTTTGTCTTTTAGGATGGACGGCAGAACGTCGGCAAATACATCTTCTTTTTTAAGTTGTCCACCAAAAGATTTTTCGTTCAACAGCTCCCGATCAACGTCTCGCCATTCTTTGGTTACCCGCACTTTGGAGCCGTTGGTGAGGTAGTATTGCTCCAATTCAAAACTGATAGCCGATTTGTAATTTTTTGCCGCAAGCATAAAATCCTCTTCTTCAAAAGCGGGTATATCTGCCATGGTGTAGGTTATTTTTGAGCAGTCGTTGCGCACACCATTTAGCAGGAAATATTCGCGAAGTAATTCGCTTTTCGTATCCTTTAATGGGTATGGTCCACGTAGAGTTACCTGATATTGGTAGGTAGCAGGCATAATGGCGGTATATGCGCTATAAAGCTTCGGGATATCCTGTTGAAATTGCCAAGAACGGAAATTGAGAATATCGGGGGAAAGGATGCGGTATTGGATGTCTATGATCGATCCTTCTTCCACCTGCGGCAGGGTAAAACGTGCGGTATGTCGGTAAGGTGATACCTTATCTAGGAAAATTGCTTTGCTTTGCATCTCTGTTTCGGTGATGCGATTGTCTTTGATATTGTAGGTTTTCCCTTTAATTTCCACCGCTTTTTCCAATGTATTCCCAAAAGCATATAATGGGATTTCGAAGTTGGCTTGGTCTACACCTTCTTTCTTTAATATTTTGATACGTGCTTTATAATCATGTACAACCAGTAATGCATGCTCGGATTCGACAATTTCTAGTTGTGTTTTGCCCACTTCTGCAATAACTAGGGCTGTTTTGTCATGCCCGATATCGGGTGTAGGGGCCATGAAATAAGGTAAGTTGACGGGCGGGAAATCCGATGCTTGTCCAAGCACCTTGCTCGAAACGAAGATAAAAATAGTGGCTAATAAAAGGCGCATAACAGGGGCTAATTGTCCTGCAATATACCTATTATGTAGAATTATTCAAGAAAAAAAATCATTCGGCTTCCAATAACTGCTTCTCGTGGAGGTCGAAGTATTCACCCCCTGCGGACATCAAATCGTGATGCGTGCCTTGTTCCACGATTTTGCCCTGATCCAATACCAAGATGTGGTCTGCATTTTTTATGGTCGATATACGATGTGCAATGAAAATAGTCGTTTTATCCTTCATAATCCGTCCCAGATTATGCAGGATTTCCTCTTCCGTTTTGGTGTCTACAGCTGATAGACAGTCGTCGAAGATTAATATCTGAGGGTCTTTTATAAGCGCCCTCGCTATGGATACCCGTTGCTTCTGTCCACCGGACAACGTGATTCCGCGCTCTCCGATTGCGGTTTGGAAACCATCATCGAAGCCCATGATATTTTCATAGACAGCAGCATCCCTCGCCGCCTGCTCTGCTTTATCCAATTCCAAAACATCTTTTCCAAAGGCAATGTTATTTGCGATGGTGTCCGAAAACAGAAATACCTGTTGAGGGACAAACCCGATTTGGGCGCGGAGGCTTTCCGTTTTGAACTCTTCAATAGCTGTACCATCATATTGGATACTGCCGCTATCAGCTTCGTACATCCGTAATAGCAGGTTGGCCAAAGTGGATTTGCCAGAACCCGTTTTACCAATAATGGCCAGTGTTTTCCCTTGCGGGATATGGAATGAAAGGTTGTCAATAGCCTTGATGCCAGTTTCAGGATAGGTGAAACTGAGGTTTTCTACTGTGATGGTCCCTTTCAAAGAGGCCGTAACAGCACCGTCGGCTATTTCAGATTTCGTTTTTAAAAATTCATTGATTCGCTTTTGCGATGCCGCCGCTCGTTGAAAAAGTGAGGTGACCCAAGCTAGCGACATAGCCGGAAACGTTAGCTGATTAACATATAGAATGAATTCAGCAATATTACCGGCGGTGATGGTGCCGTTGTTCACCTCTATCCCGCCCACGTAAACGGTAATGATCGTACTAAACCCGATAAGGAAAATGATCAATGGGAAAAAAATTGCCTGCACCCTAACTAAATCGAGGGATACTTTGTTGTAGACATTGCTTTCCTGCGCAAATACATCCATTTTCTGTTGCTCGCGTGTGTAGGTCTTTACGACCCGGATGCCAGAAAATGTCTCTTGTACGAAAGATGATAAGGTAGACAACTGTCGCTGGATGCGCTCGCTTCGTTGGTTAATAATTTTGTTGACATAGAGGATCACGACCGACAGAACAGGGATAGGCAAGAGCGAATAGGTAGCCAGCCTAGGGTTCACATCATACATCGCATAGATCACCATAATTGATAATACCAGCGTATTGATGGCATACATAATGGCGGGACCAAGATAGTTGCGCACCTGATTGACATCTTCTGTCGCGCGATTCATCATATCCCCCGTATTGTTTCGTCTAAAAAATGCAAAATCCAATTGCTGGTAGTGCTGGTAGATCTCGTTTTTCAAATCGTACTCGATATGCCTAGACGTAAGGATAATGGTTTGCCGCATGAAGAACAAAAATATTCCACGTAGCAAAGCTAAAACCAATACAACAAAACCGAAAAACAGAAGGCTGCTTCCGAACACTTGGTAAACCAAAGCCTGCCTATCGAAACCATCATACAAGCGGAAAAGATCAATATTTTCTTTGACCAAATCGAAGGCTTCGCGAATTACCTTCGCTGGCAGTATACCAAAATAATTGGAAATGATAACGAATAATACCCCAGGAATCAGTTTCCAGCGGTATTTGTAAAAGTATTTATTAAGATATGCCAGCTCTTTCATCAAAGGCAAATGTAAGGCTAAAATTTTAATTTTGACTGTGGAAAGAAGTTCGCTTCTGTCAGTCTTTTGCAATTGTGTAAATAATCGGTGTGATCGAAATAGGGTGCCGGAAATTATTCCTATTTTTGCGGGAGTTATTCTTCAGGAGACGCATTATTTAAGGTATGGAAACAAACAATTCCTCTGTATTTGAAAAGATGGCCATTTCGGATCATCAAAATTTGTTCTTTTGCCACGATAAAGCGGTGGGTTTGCAGGCAATCATAGCGATCCACGATACCACGCTTGGACCAGCAATCGGGGGCGTACGTATGCTTCCTTATGAATCGCTGCCTGATGCGGTTGACGATGCCCTCCGACTTTCGGAGGCGATCACGTATAAGGCTTCGTTGGCCGGGTTAAATTTAGGAGGCGGTAGTGCGATCATCATCGGTAACAACCGTACCGACAAAAGCGAGATGTTGATGCGGCGTTTTGGACAGTTTGTCGAGGGGCTGAATGGAAATTTTGTGGCGTCCACCGACATTGGTACAACGCAAAAAGATTTAGAATATATGCTGTCAGAAACAGGATATGTAGCCGGTTTACCAGCTTCGCTGAATGGAGGAGGCGATACAACGGTTTTTGCTGCACGAGGTGTCTTCTATGGCATCAAGGCGGCCATAAAAGAGCTGTACGGTGACGATAGTCTAGCTGGCCGTAAAGTCGCGGTGCAGGGCGTTGGTAGTATTGGCGAACAGTTAGTAGGCATGTTGCGTGCCGAAAATGCGCGGGTGTATGTATCCGATATGACGGAAGAACGCAAAATGAAAATCGCTGCCAAATACAAGGCAGAACCCATTACGTATGCGACGAGCTTTGAGCTGGATGCAGACGTTTACGCACCCTGCGCCTTGGGTGGCACGGTGAACCCTGAAACAGTGCCGCGCATGCGTTGCAAGATCATAGCGGGCTCTGCGAATAACCAGCTCAAGGATGAAGAGCTGACCAATAAACTGCTGAAAGAGCATCAGATTTTATATACGCCTGACTTTCTAATTAATTCTGGAGCATTGATCAGCTGCTATTCGGAATTAGAGGGCTATGGAAACGATCGGACTGAGGCATTGGTGAAAAATATATACAACGCTACCCGACACGTTATCCAAAAATCCCGGGAAGATCAAATTACGACCTTTGATGCTGCCAAACAATTGGCGGAAAAGCGTATCTTTGATGTCAAAAAAATAAAGAGATAGAAAATTGCTCGCCTAGACTTTCTGGCAGCACATACAAGTATAATACGTTCTTATTTATATACAATCGTTCTTTAAATTAAATTATGCTTAATAGAAGGCACCTTCGGGTGAAAGTAATGCAAACGCTATATGCGTTCAGCTTGTCAGAAGATAAACAGCTGAGAGATTTTGAAAAGGCACTTTTTACAAGTGTGGATGAAGTAAATCAAATGTACATTTGGACGCTCAATCTGCTTGATGAAATTGCGGAATACGTGCTCATCGATGCAGAGGGAAGAGCTAATAAATTTCTGCCTACCGAGAAGGATAAGGTCTACACGACCAAGCTGAACAATAACAGTTTCATCGAATCGCTGCGCCAAAACCGAGACTATTTGGCATATGTAAAAAAGTATGGAGTTTCTTGGACCTTTGACCCTGAGATCGTACGTTCCAGTTTTGCCAAGCTGAAGGAGTCCGAAGAATACTTGACTTACTTGAAGCAAGATGATCGATCAATCGCAGCAGAGAAAGACATTATCAAATTCATTTTCAAGAAAATTGTGTTGAAGTCGACAGAGGTGGAGCAAGTTTTTGATACTAAATTTATCAATTGGACCGTGGACAAAGAAGTTCTGCAGGCCATGATTGCGAAGACGTTTAAAAACTTTGCTAGCGAGAATCCAGTACATAACAAGCTTGCCGACCTGACGCCAAATTGGGATGAAGATAGTGAGTTTATAGCGGAGCTGCTACAACAGACTATTCGTTATGGAAACGAGTACCAAGAACTTATTTCGCTAAAAACCAAAAATTGGGAGTCGGATCGTATTGCTCTCGTGGATACGTTGCTGATGCGCATGGCCATTTGCGAATTGGTCAATTTTCCTACGATTCCCGTTAAAGTAACAATTAACGAATACATCGAACTATCGAAAGCATTTAGCACGAATAAAAGTAATTCCTTTATCAATGGTATTTTGGATAAAATTCTTGCAGATTTAACGCAGGAGGGCCGTATCCAAAAGCAGGGTAGAGGATTGATTGACTAATTTATTATAGAAGAAAGTGGATAATGTACTTTAAATAACAGCATGCTATGAACACATTAAAAACAGTTTTTTTTGGCTTTTTACTAGCTACATTTTCAGCCTGTGGCAATGCAGGAAACAGCGAGACAACGACTGCAGACAGTACGGCGCATGATAGCACCGGTGCTACGGTAGGGACAGGCGAAATTGCGTTTGCTGAATCCGCTTTTGATTTTGGACAAGTAAAAGAAGGGGAAGTGGTGGAACACGTATACGCATTTACCAACACCGGTACATCGCCGGTTATACTGTCACGGGTGTCAGCCTCTTGCGGTTGTACCACGCCATCCTATACGCAGACGCCAATCTTGCCCGGTAAAGCTGGCGAGATTAAGGTAAGCTTTGATAGTAATGGGCAGGTGGGAAAACAGCAAAAGATCGTAACGGTCGTCTCTAACGCCGAGAATAGTGTAACAACCATACAATTGAGGGGCGAGGTATTGGCAAAATAGTTGTCGTATCTTCTGCAAATTGTTTATTTTTAATTTTTAAATTTTTACGTTAAAATATGATGACAACTTTATTACAAGCAGCGCCGGGCGGTAGCAACTTGATGAGCTTCTTACCGATGATTTTGATCATTGTGGTGTTTTATTTCTTCATGATTAGACCGCAGATGAAAAAACAGAAAGATCACAAGAAATATATCGAAGAACTTGGTGTTAATTCCAAGGTAGTGACCACTGCCGGTATACATGGTCGTATTGTTGAAGTGAGCGAGACCACATTCTTGCTGGACGTTGGCTCGGGTGTGAAGATGCGCTTCGACAAAACAGCCATCGCATTGGATGCTTCGAAAGCGGCCAACGGCGAGACGGTAAAGAAATAAGCAAATATACGTTTGCAATGTTCTAAAAGGTGCCTTGGGCACCTTTTTCTGTTTTAAACGATTTGTGTCTCCGTACCAAGATTTTTATGTTCTACAGCTAGGCTTGCTCATGGCAACTATTCCGAGACTGGTCGTATAATCTGAATTTGTGTGTGTACAGTTAAAAAATAATTTTGGTTTTGGGCCTCCATTGGATATTCATAAATATTATTTAATTTTGAAGTAAATTATAAACGTATGAAATCTGTTGCTTGGAATATTTATAAAGTAAACAACAGCCATCTATCGGTAGTTTATGACCAAGTATAGTCACTATCGCGATGCTGAATTGGTGCAACGCATGAGCCAAGGGGATCATACGGCCTATCTCGAGATTTATGACCGATACAAAGCGCCCTTGCAACAGCACGCTTGGAAAAAACTTGGACAGGCACAGGACGTTCAGGACGTTATCCAAGAGATGTTTACCGAGTTATGGCTACGACGGAAAGATTTAGTGCTGCATACCGGATTAGCAAACTATTTATTCCGTGCCGTACGAAATCGATCCCTAAATCTAATCTATAAAAGGCGCAAAGAGAGCCATTACCTAGACTCCTTGGACGAATTTATTCGCGAAGGAAATTATCTTGTCGATCTGCAGATCCGGGAAAAGGAATTTGAGGAACGCATACGTAAAGAAATCGCTAACCTTCCGGCGCGCATGCAAGAGGTCTTCAAACTTAGCAGGGACGAGGGGCTCTCTCACAAGCAGATTGCTGAGCGTCTCGGTACCTCAGAGCATACAATTTCTAAACAGATCACGAACGCGCTGAAAACGTTACGGGAGAAACTTGGGCCTTTGTATTTTATTATCTATCTGATTTTTTGATAATTAAATCGATTTCCTATTCGATTTTTAATTTTTTTTATCATGGCGATACTTGTTCTGCTGTATTTGTTTGTCATAGGTATATAAGGCTAACTATATCTTGTATAACCGAATGAGAAAATCAGAAGAACTGTTACGAGACTATATCGAAGGAACAGCAAATGAGCAACAGCGTGCCGTTCTCGAAAAGTGGTATGCAGAGCTTGATGTTGCAGATGCCTCAAACATGACAGCCGAGCAGCGTAAGCAACAGTTAGCACACATCCGAAAACAGCTGCCCGGATATAGCGTCAGGATTTGGCCACTGTGGAAGCGTCTTGCCGTCGCGTCGTCTATAGTCCTAGCGGTAGGGATCAGTTCAATTCTTTTTTATAATAGTACCCATCGGGATCGCGTTAAGCTGTCGTCGGAATCTCATGATGTCGAACCCGGGGTTGTGGGCGCAACGCTTACGTTAGCCAATGGTACAACTATTGACTTAAATGATATCACCGATGGAGAGGTAGCTCGGCAAGCAGGCGTTTGTGTAACGAAGACTGCCGACGGCCAGCTTGTGTACGAAATGGACGGAAGCTATGGCGATGCAGATCAGATCAATATGCTAGCTACCGATAAGGGACAGACCTATGTGCTCATTTTGCCCGATAAAACTAAAGTGCGGTTAAATGCCGCATCCAGCCTGACATATAGCGCCTCGTTAAACAAGGGGATGCAACGCAAGGTCTCGCTACGTGGTGAAGCATATTTTGAGGTAGAGAAAGATGCGAAACGGCCTTTTGTCGTGCAAACGGGCAAACAGACGGTACACGTGTTGGGCACCCACTTTAATATCAATGGGTATGAAGAAGAAGATGCGATAGCGACAACGCTGGTAGAAGGATCAGTGAAGGTGCTTTCGGATGGTTCGTCTGCGATTCTTCACCCAGGAGAACAAGCCTTAAACAGTGCTGATGGATTAATCATCAAACAGGTAGATTTGGAGGCCGTGGTTGATTGGACGCAGGGAGACTTTTACTTCAATCACGTTGATTTTAAGACGGCTATGAATAAAATAGCACGTTGGTATGACGTCGATATTATCTACGATCCCAGCTTCCGGGACGATATTGAAGCCGGAGGATGGATAGCTCGAAAGAATAAGCTTTCCTCGGTGTTAGAAACCATCGAATCATCGGGGCTTGTACATTTCAAAATCCAAGGGCGAAAAGTGTATGTATATCCCTAAGGTCTGCGGCACGATAGGAAAATGAAACTAATGATAAATTAAAAACCCTAAAATGAAATAACGATGAAAGAAGAATTTGGATAGTATACGGAAATAACAGAAAACAAAGGTCAGAAGTACGCGTACACGCCTCTGACCAGAGTTTGGAACCATCTTTAAAATGAATGTTTAATCCACAGATGCCTTTGCCGTGGAAAGTTGAGGCATCGTGTGCATAAACCAAACTAAACAAATGTATAAAAAATATACAAGTAAAATTGGTATGGTAAGAGCCGTATACCATAAAATTGCGCTCATTATACGGCTCACCATTATTTTTCTTATCGCCTCCTTCTTACAAGTGAGTGCCGTAACCATGGCGCAACGAGTAACATTGCATCAACGAAACGCCCCGTTAGAATCCGTCTTGAAAGAAATCCGGAAACAAAGCGGATATGACCTGTTCTATGACGGAAAGATCTTTCCCAAAAACCACAAGGTAGACATCAGTATTAGTCATGCTACGGTGGTAGAAGCATTGGAAGTGCTGCTCCGTGGATTGCCGGTAACCTATAGTATCCATGATAACAGGGTGATTCTACATCGAAAGCAGATTAATAATTCTTCTAATATTCTGATTCATACTCCTGTAGAAGGTAAAGTACGTGATGATGCGGGGGAAACTATTGCGGGCGTTTCTGTCTTAAACCGAACTACTGGACTGAGTACCTCTACCGATGCGGAAGGCCGATTCCAATTGGATGCAAAAGTCGGAGATGTACTTGTTTTTTCTTCGGTGGGCTATGTGCGGCAAGAGCTGCGCATTGGCGTGGAGAGCAATCTGCAAATTGTGCTCCAACAGGAAGAAACAGCAATGGATGCAGTGGTCGTAACAGCACTGGGGATTCGGCAATCTGTAAAAGCGTTAACTTACAATGTGCAAGACGTAAAAGGTGAAGAGCTTACTCGCAATCGCGATCCGAATTTCGTTAATAGCTTGACAGGTAAAATTGCCGGCGTAACGATTAATGCGAGTTCATCGGGTATCGGTGGTGCCACCCGTGTCGTCATGCGAGGTACCAAATCGATTACTGGTAATAATAACGCGCTATACGTTATTGACGGTATTCCCGTACTTAATACGACAAATTTACGAACGAATATGCCGGCAGGTCAGATAAACGATATCTTTTCGGCGAATACGAGCAGTGATATCATTTCCCTAATAAATCCGGATGACATAGAAAGTATCTCTACCTTGACTGGCGCTGCTGCTGCGGCACTTTATGGAAGCCAAGGACAAAATGGTGTGATTCTCATTAATACCAAATCGGGACAAAAGGGAAGAACTAGTCTTAGCCTGATGAACAATACCAATTTTATGTCGCCGCTGGTTATGCCCAAATTCCAAAACACCTACGGCCGTAGCGATGAGGGAAGTTATTTTAGTTGGGGACCAAAATTGAGCGAACCTTCCAACTACCGCCCTGCAGATTTTTTTCAAACGGGAGCGACAGCCATGACAGGTTTTACATTTGATACGGGTAAAGAAAATAACCAGACCTTTTTCTCAGGAGGTATGACACAAGGACAAGGGATCATTCCGAATAACAATCTTAATCGCTATAACTTCTCGTTTCGCAATACCTCAAGTTTTTGGGACGATAAGTTGCAGCTGGATCTGAATGGTATGTACCTGTCGCAGCTGGAGCGGAATATGGTGGCACAGGGTCTGTATCATAATCCTCTTGTCCCCGTGTACCTCTTTCCGCCAGGTGGAAATTTTGAAGCCATCAAGGCATTTGAACGGTATAATCCGGATCGTCTGTTTGCCACGCAGTATTGGCCATTTGGTGGCGCACCTTTTCAGATGCAAAATCCCTACTGGACGGCCTACCGTGTTCCTTTGGAAAATAATACCACAAGGCTGCTACTTGGCGGATCTTTAAAGTATAAGGTCAACGAGTGGCTAAACGTTACAGGAAGAGCCAAGCTAGATCATACGAAACTGACATCTGACAGGAAGATGTATGCCAGTACGGATATGCTTTTTGCTGGTTATGGCGGCTCTTTTTTCATCAATGAGAACAATACGCAGGCTCTTTACGGTGACCTTTTAGCAAATATCAATAAAAGCTTTGGAAATTTTACGCTGACGGCCAATTTCGGTGGTTCACGGGTAGAATCTTCCTCCCGCTTATTGGCTGCCGGTGGTGGCATCGCACAAGGTTCGCCACCCAATGTCTTCACTACAGACAATATCAGTGGTTCGACCGGGACGGGAGCAGGGGCAGGGACGGCTCGTCAACCCGATAGGACAAGCTTTCAGTCGCTACTCGGAAACTTTAGTCTCGCCTATAAAAATATGTTGTTCCTCGACGGTTCTTATCGTTCCGACTGGTATTCGCAGCTTTATTTCAACAGCGATTCCCGTTTGTACCTGACTTACCCTTCGGTCGGAGTATCGGCGATATTGACAGATGCCTTCCCAAAAATCAAATCCAACGCACTGTCTTACCTGAAAGTCCGGGCAAACTTCTCGCAGGTGGGCAATCCGCCGCGTCTTTACGAAGGTGGTCCACAGGTGTACCTGCTCGCCACCGGTAGTATTAACCAGAATACCCCGCTGCGTTATCCGTTGAGGCCGGAACGTACCGATGCTTGGGAAAGTGGACTAAACATTAAATTTTTGAGAGACAAGATCAATTTAGACGTGACCCTCTACAATACCGACACCTATGACCAGATTTTTACCATCAGGCAGTCTGCTACCAGCGGCGGAAACCAATCCTTCTTGCTGAATGCAGGACGGGTAAACAATAGAGGTATAGAGGCGAATCTTGGCTACAACGGCACGCTCGGCGCTGTCAACTGGAATAGCAATGCCGCTTTTACACTGAATAGGAATACTGCCAAAGATCTCTATTCAACTATTGGACCGGATGGCACGCGCGTGGCAACGGATACGATCGACATTGCCGGAGGCGGCAGTTACCAGCAGAAAGTAGCGGTAGGAGGAAACATGAGCGCTATTTACATCACCTCACGATTGGCTCGCGATCAGAACGGGTATGTATCCATAAATCCCGGTGTTTCTGTCGATAATCGGGAATATTTCTACGCGGGCAATGCAGACCCTGATTACACTGTAGGCTTCAACAACAGCTTCCGCTATAAAAATTTCAATTTAAGCTTTTTGGTATTTGGACGTTTTGGCGGTGTCGGCGTATCGGCAACCCAAGCTATGTTAGACGCCTATGGGGTGTCACAGACTACGGCAGAAGCCCGTGATCTAGGATATGTCACTGTCAACGGTGCGCCTTATCCGAATGTTGAACAGTACTACACCCAAATGGGTAGCGGTACAAACGGTGTCCTAGCCTATTATGTCTATAGCGCTACGAATATACGCCTACGCGAACTGGCTTTTGGCTACACCATTCCGCAGGAGTTTTTGGGTAAATGGATTAAAAGTATCAATGCCTCCATCATTGGCAATAACCTATTCATGTTTTACAATAAAGCGCCATTCGACCCTGAGAGTACTCCTTCTTCGGGGACGTACTTTCAAGGATTCGATTATTTCAGGCAGCCTAGCCTACGAAGTCTAGGTTTCAGTATTCGGGCACAATTCTAATACTAATACGATGATGAAAACATATTTTAACAAAACGGAGAATCGAAGATTCTCGTGGAATATAGTCCAGCTTATATCACTCGGGATTATAAGTGTATTTCTTTGTTCCTGTACTAAAAACTTTGAAAAGTATAACACCGATCCAAATGCCTTGCCAGCAGATCGGATCAATCAAGACAATGTTTATCTGGGCGGCTTTTTTAGGCAGATGGAGGAAAGTGTCTTTCCCGTAGGTGGCACTGGCACCAACGCCGCAAATGCATATCAACTGGTTGAAAACCTCGTCGGCGATATCTTTGGAGGCTACCATGGTATGGCCAACCGTTGGAATGCTGCTGGTGATCATACCACGTATAATTTTAACGCCGTGACTTGGAATAGCGTACCATTTAATCAATATTATACCAATATTGTGCGCAACTATGATACCATCGCCCGTTACGCGGCAGCAAGTCCGGATATTCTTGCGGTAGCGAAAATTATAAAAGTACAGGCCGCGCACCGCACGGTGGATATGTTCGGGCCAATCCCTTATTTTAAAACAGGAACCGTACTAGGGCAGTTGGGTTCGCCCTACGACCCGATGGACAAAATTTACCAGTCGTTTTTTACCGATCTGGATTCAGCTGTCGTTGCCTTAAAACCTTTTGCGGAGATCGGCGCGACGCCCTTGCGATACTTTGATGCTGTTTACCGAGGAAATTATAGGCAATGGATCCGTTTTGCCAATTCGCTGAAACTTCGTTTGGCTATGCGAATGGCTTATGTGGATCCCGTCAATGCAAGGAAATATGCCGAAGAGGCCATACAGGACAGTTACGGTGTAATGATGGATAATTCCGATAATGCTACGATGCAGGGGGTCGAGGGAATCACCTACAACAATCCCTTGCAAACCCTGTCCGAAGCGTATAATGAAACAAGGCTCAGTGCCATTATGGAATCCTATCTGACTGGTTATGCGGATCCCAGATTGCCGCGGCTGTTCATGCCATCTACCCGTGCCGCGGATCCTGCAGGGCGTTACCGCGGTATCCGCTTGGGTATCAACATGCCGGACAATTCGCTTTACAGACCTTTTTCGGTACTTCGATCTGACTTTAACGTAATTTGGATGCCTGCGGCGGAAGTATATTTTTTACGTGCCGAAGGAACTTTGCGCGGTTGGAATATGGGCGGCACGGTGCAGGAGCTTTATGAAACTGGAGTCCGAATGTCTTTTGCGCAATGGGGTGTATCGGGTGCAGATTCCTACCTACAGAACAGTGATCGCCGACCTGCCCCTTATCAAGATCCTGTAGGAAGCAACAGTATCGGTGCAGGATCGCAACTTTTGCCTACCATGACCATCCGCTGGGAAGAAGGTGTGAGTGATGAGCTGAAGCTTGAGCGGATTATCACCCAAAAGTGGATTGCCATGTATCCAAATGGACAGGAGGCCTGGTCTGAGTTCCGACGTACAGGTTATCCAAAGCTATTTCCTATTGTGGTCAATCAAAGCAACGGCACGGTCAGTAGCAGCATTCAGGTAAGACGTTTACCGTATCCGGCCAGTGAATATCAGCTCAATCAGGCCAATGTAACGCGGGGGATTGTGTTGTTGGGCGGGCCTGACCACGGTGGTACAAGACTCTGGTGGGATCGTAAGCAAAACTAAACTGCGCTATTGTTGAATTAAATATGATAAAATGATGAACAGAATTTATCCATATATATGGACAACGTCCTATTGGGCGGTATTCGTTGGGACAATTATCGGCTTTGTTGCAGGTTGTAAGCAGCAGCAAGACTTTGACAACTTAGTATTTATAAGGCAAACGGCAAACAATCCAGTCGTGACCTTGGCCCTGGATGGCGGTACCGGTGCTACGGCACTGACCATCGGCTCTTCCTACACCATGGCTACAACAGAAGATGTACGAGTGGACATCCTGGGACAGGATTATCTGAATGACTTTAACCGCCGGAATGTTACGGAATATCAGTTGGTGCCACCATCTGCCGTTACGCTCTCTGACCGCGCTGTAGCCATCGCGGCCGGTACGGCATTGGGACAAGAAAATATTACGGTAACGGTGAGAGAATGGCCCGAATATGTTGAAGGTATACAGTATGTTGTCCCGGTAAAAATTGCGCCAGCTCGCAGCCCCGTGTTGTCTGGGTCTGATGTCGCGTTGGTGCTGGTCACAAAGACAACGGTAGCATTTGCCGCACAAAATGCTTCTTTTCCCATTCCCGTAACGGTATTCGGGCCGGATGCCAATGGTGAACCTTACAATAACTTCACGTTTGAAGGCCGTTTTAATATGACAAGAAGGTTTGGTGTTGCAGGAAACTGGCGTTCAGATATCTTCAACGGCTGTGGATTGCAGTTCCTGGTCAATACCGCAGGCGCGATTAACATTCGCTTCCCAAATTCGGCATTCATGGGCCCCACTGCCAATGCCTCGTTGAATACCTGGTACCATTTTGCTATCACCTACGCCAATGGTGTGGTTACACTTTATATCAATGGTGAACTGGTGGGGCAGACTCCTTATGCGGGGCTGACACTCAGTAGTTGCGGTATTACACCATATGCAACAGGAACCGGTGCGACAGTCAGCGAATTTCGGATATGGAAAAGCTTGCGGACACCACGGCAACTGCGAACTTTCGTCTGTGCCGTAAACCCGTCTGACCCTGATCTCCTAGGTTACTGGAAGCTGAATGATGGAAACGGAAATCAGGCAATGGACAGTTCGGGAAAAAACAATAATCTGACCTCGTCAACCAATGTATCATGGGTACCGGGCGTGCGTTGTCCGCAGTAGGAAATGGATAATAATTAAAAAATGTGAAATGAAAAAATGTATTAAATCGCTTGTATTGTCACTTTTGTGCTTTCTGTTTTTTCAGCAATGCAGCAAACAGAATATAGCTGAGCCCTTGGTATTTCCCGAAACACAACCAATCATTGGCAGCGATGCTTACTATGAAGCCCTACGGGCCTATAAAAAAAGCGATCATGCCATATGTTTTGGTTGGTGGGGGGCCAGTGGTGCAGCGGGCATTGGCCCTGACATGGCGCCTCGATATCTGGGGCTTCCCGATAGCATGGATATTGTTAGCCTTTGGGGCGGAATGCCTAAAGATGAGGCCAACTGGGAAGAGCTGCGTTATTGCCAGCGTGTGAAAGGTACGCGTTTTGTGTCCGTAATGTTTGGATCGGGCGTCGATAGATTGAGACAAAGGAATTTTCCCGGTATGGAGGTGTTGCAAAGCATAGACAGCGTGGCCAAATCCATTGCAGATACGGTTAGTAAATATGGTTTGGATGGTTTTGATTTGGATTACGAACCGGGAGAAGGAGGGGAACGCGCTACTATATTTGGAAATTCCCACGCTGTAGACGGCAGAAATCCAAATGTTCTCCGGCTGTTTCAGCAATTGGGGAAATATCTCGGGCCGCAGTCCGGAACAGGAAGACTACTTATTATCGATGGGTACAATGAACCCGGGGTTTCAGGATATGTTGACTATTTAGTGCAACAAGCGTATGGTACAAGAAATTTTGCAAGCCTGCAGAGCCGCTTCCTGCGATTTGGCTTGGGCGAACTGCCGCCAGAAAAGTTTGTGGTAACGGAAAATATGCAACAATTTGGCCCTAGCGGCGCCCAATTTATGTTGAATGGGGAGAATATTGGAAGTGTGTTGGGAATGGCCTATTGGAATCCCACACAGGGTAGGAAGGGCGGTTTTGGGGGGTATATTATCGAGGCTGATGCCAAATCGCGTCCACCGCAATCCTATTATTACTTGCGTCGCGGCATTCAGATTCAAAATCCGGCCGTCTATTAGTAATTAATCCATCTGTTTGTTAACAACCAAAAAATGAAAATATTTCCCGTTTTTACCAAATCCGCCTGTTTGCAAGGACTCTTTTCTTTGCTAGTGGGATTGTTGTCCCTGTTGTCATCCTGTTCCAAAGATCGCCTTGATGTGGAGAATTTAACCATCTACCTACCTGCAGGTTCATTGAACTACAACAGCGGGGAAGCTAGTTTTGTTACGGCGCGGAGTAACGTGTTTTCGGCGTCGGGCACATCAATCCCGGTATTGCTGACCCGTCCTGTTAACCGCAATGTACAAATTATGGCGACTATAGACACGACATTACTCGCCGTGTATGACAGAACGAATAACACCGTTTCTGAAAGGTTTCCACTAGCGGCTTTTTCCCTGGAAAATAATGGTCAGGTGTTCATTCCTGCAGGGGAGTTGCGTTCCGCTGATTCACTCCGCATCGGATTGGGACAGGTTTCGGAACTGGATTTCAGCAAGACCTATATTGTTCCAATACGTCTGAGCAGTACAGATTCCGATGTGCCCCTCAGCAGCAATCGATCGGTCATGTATGTGCGCGTAACCTTTAACCCGATTAACACCCAATTCAATGGAGTGCCGACCAACCGCATAATACCAATTTTGATCAACAGGACTTCTACTGGCGATGTGGTCAATGGGAATGTAAACCTGGCAGCAGCTTTAAATATTCCCTTTGCTCAAAGTCTGACGGTAGCGCTGAGAGACGCTCCCGATCTTTTGGATCGGTATAACCAAGCAAACGGGACGCGTTATGTAGCTTTCCCCGCAAACAGCTATACGTTCAATCCGGCAAGCGTTTCTATTGCCAGCGGAAGCCTTCGTGCGGCAACACCCTTTGCTTTGGCACTGCGCAATACAAGCGGTTTTTTACCTGGCAATAGTTACCTGTTGCCTGTGGAGATCGTTGACGAGGGGCCAATAGCACCACATGAACTTCGCGGCTTAGCTTATTTTTCAGTGGAGGTGCAGCTGCAGAATATCGATCCCGCCAATCCCAAACCAATGGGCAATCGCATCGATCGTACAGCTTGGACAGCAGTGGCAAGTTCTACGGATAGCGAATTTGCTCCTATGGGCAGCCCGGCCTTGATTTTCGACAATGACCCCGCAACTGGATGGCATTCGGAACTCGTCGAGGAAGCGTTGCCCACGGTTACGTTGACCATAGATATGCAGCGGCAGCACGCGGTACGTGGTTTTACATTTACGCCTAAATATTGGGATTACTATGGCGAAAGCTTTATCTCTGCCGTAACCGGCATGCGCGTAGAAAGTAGTGATGATGGTGTGAATTGGGTTTCTCAGGGATCCTATGTAGGTAGTATGCCCGGCGGTGCCGCCGCTGATCCGGATTATAAGAATATCAGTTTCTTTGCTGCGGTGCGCGCCCGCTATTTTCGCTTCATCATAACAAACTATGGAGAATATGCGGCCGGGTTTGGTGAATTGGATGCATTTGATTAGCGCGGACGAAAATAAAAAATCTTGCTTTAGGACAGTAGCACTTGTGGGTTAAGGCGTCAAACATTTGTTCCGACGCCTTCCTTTTTTTACGGGGTATATGCAACTGCAAAAGAAGTTTTTTGTCAGAAAATATTGCGCATTTCTGCATCGTTTAACATGTTGCTTTTTTTATTTGGATTAAGAAAGGTAATCGACATCAACAATAAATGCTATGGCAAAAAAGCTTGTGTATATTTATTTGAAACATTTACCTTTGTCTCTATGGCGCAACCACGGATCAGCAAAGCAAAGCGACGGAAAATAGCAATTTTTTTGCGTTGCATGGGTATATCCTTTGTCGCGTGGTTGTTGTTTGCCATATCTACGGTTCAGAATTACACCATCAATGCTGGCATTTCATATGTCAACATTCCCGAAAAGAAAGCCTTTCACCCTTTGCAATCGGATACCGTAGCCATTAAGATGAAAGTAAGTGGGTGGAAGATTTTCATGAAGCGTCTACACCCCGATACGCCGCATATCCAAGTAGATTTAAGTGGATTGAAAACCAGAAATTTTATTGTCTTTACAAATCAGCTAGGCTATATCAATAGGCAGTTTCCTGTAGATAACCAGGTGGTTGCGGTGAGCCCAGATACCTTGTTTTTTGATTTTTCCAAGCAAACGCAGCGTAAGGTTCCTGTACGTCCGCTACATAATATTCAATTTAAAAAGCAGTATGGTATTATAGGCGATACACGTTCCAATCCAGAGTATGTTACCGTAACCGGTCCTTTGGAAGACGTGGCCAACATTGACTTTTTAGAAACAGACACCATCAAGGGCATAAATGTTGGAGCAGACATCCGTACAGTGGCCTACCTCAATAAGCACCAAAAAAATAATATAGCTATATACCCAACGTTTTCGGAGATAAGTATTCCCGTAGGCGAGATTACGGAGAAAGTGGTGGAAGTTCCTTTGAAAGTGGAGAATGCGTCTCGGTATACATCCGTTAGAACATTGCCAAGTAAGGTGAAAATTGTTTTTTTAGTATCCCTGAAAGACTATAATAAATGGTCGTCACGCGACTTTGAAGCTATTGTCGATATGGAAAACTGGGAAAAGAACAAGGTGCAAAGTCTCCCTGTGATCTTGACGAAAAGTCCGGAATATAGTAAAGTGATCAGTGTTGAACCACAGAATGTAGATTTTTTTGTTAGACGATGAAGGTTATACTATGGGGATTAAAGTAGGAATTACGGGCGGTATTGGAGCAGGTAAAAGCTATGTAGCCAAGATCTTTCAAGCACTGGGTGTTCCATTCTACAACGCCGATAAGGAGGCGAAAGATTTGATGAACACGAGTACCGGTATTCGTGGAGCACTTGTGGAGGCCTTTGGGCCATCAGTATACGATGTGGATGGTGTACTTGATCGAGCTTATTTATCTGCATTGGTGTTCAAAGATAAAGAAAGGTTGGCACAGCTGAACGCTATCGTGCACCCCGTTGTTATTAAACATGCTTCCGATTGGGCAAACCAGCAAACGTCTGCCTATTCGCTCAAAGAGGCTGCTTTACTTTTCGAAAGTGGTTCGTATAAAACATTAGATTATACGCTGTTGGTGACAGCACCAATGGCGGTTCGTATAAAGCGGGTGACGGGACGCGATGGTTTGTCCGAACAGCAGGTAGTGGAAAGAATAGACAAGCAAATGTCCGATGATGAAAAGTGTCGGCTGGCAGACTTTGTGATTATCAACGACGAAAGCCAGCCGCTGTTGCCACAGATTTTACAATTACACAATTATTTTTTGAAAGCGTCCGCAGACAGCCTATGATTCTAGAAGACTTTTTGGTAAAAACCGACGAAGGCTATTACTGCAGGTATGGCAAATTTTTTATTGACGCTCGCATGCCGGTCGCATGCAATTTGATTTCACATGCTCACGGCGACCATGCAACAAGTGGACACCAGCGCATCTACGCCACAGCTGCAACGCTGGCTTTTATGCGACACAAATTTCCGAAGATGCGATCAGATAGTACGCATATCGTCGCTTTGCAAGAGGCCTTCCTGATTGGAGATGTTGAAATCACCTTCATTGCCGCTGGCCATATGCTCGGATCTGCTCAGGTACTGATGAAATATCAGGGGGTGGCATACCTATATACCGGCGATTTTAAACTGCAGTTGGATCCAACTTGTGAACCGCTTAAGATTGTGCCGGCAGATGTCTTGATTACAGAATCAACCTTTGCCAACCCCGCGATACAGCATCCGGAAGCAGAGAAAGAGATTCTGCAATTGAAAAATCGATCGAGCAACATTATGCTCGGGTGTTACATACTTGGTAAGGCCCAGCGCTTGACTGCGCTAATCAACACGTATCTGCCAGAGTGTGAGGTGTTGGTGCACCACAAGATGTATGCTGTACACCGGCTATATGAAGAGTTTGGGCCGGCTCGTCTGACATACAAGCTGTATAACCGCAAAGCCATGAAGGAAGGTCCCGCCAATAAGATTTATTTGGTTCCCCCGTTGACCTTCAACAGTTATTTCAAAGCAAAAAATGTCCTCAAGGCGTTCGCATCAGGTTGGGAACGATTGCAGCGTCAAAACGATATCGAACTTTATATATCCGATCACGTCGATTGGAAAGATCTCCTTCACTTTATCGATAAGGTGCAACCTCGGCAGGTATGGACTGTTCACGGAGACGGGCGTCTTTTGCAACGACATTTTGCTGAAAGGTTGCTGGTTCGCGATATTTTAACGGCTAACGGTTAATGCTCGGCACTGTTCTTGCAGAGCGAATGTTGGATATGCACAAGCATGTTTTTAAGGAGCATAAATAAGGGATATGAACAAGTTTTTCAAAGTTTTGATCGCTGGTTGGGGCGCGAGAAAGTTAGGTTTCGGATGCCTGGGGACAGTGATCGCATTTATTATTATCTATTGGTTGCTAGGCTTCTTTTAGAGCCGCTAACGAGTGTTAGCGATGCTGGCCGGCCAAACAAAATTTACGGCGAATAAAAAAGGAGCCGATCGTACACAATCGGCTCCTTTTCATATTTAAGCGGCAAGCACTTACAATTAATGCTTGAAATGTCTTACGCCGGTGACGACCATAGCTATGCCTTTTTCGTTGGCCATATCGGTCGATAATTGATCTTTGATTGATCCGCCGGGCTGCAGAACAGCCGCAACGCCTGCGTCTCCCGCAATTTCCACGCAGTCCGGAAACGGAAAAAATGCATCTGAAGCCATCACGCTGCCTTTTACGTCAAAACCAAACGACTGCGCTTTTTCAATCGCCTGTCTCAACGCATCCACGCGAGATGTTTGGCCCACACCCGATGCTATTAACGTATTGTTTTTTGCAAACACAATGGTGTTCGATTTGGTATGTTTAACGATCTTATTTGCGAAACATAGATCATTTAGCTGCTCAGCAGTTGGTTTAACGGCAGTTACTGTTGTCATTGCTTCGGGCCCCTCAACCGTATTATCCTTGTCCTGCATAATGACACCGTTTAATAAGGTTTTGAACTGCGTGCCTGGAAGTTGGACGGGATTACGCTTTAATATAATGCGGTTTTTCTTCGCAGTAAGTACCGTTAGGGCATCTTCTGTATAAGAAGGAGCGATAAGCACTTCAAAAAATAAGCTGTTGATCTCCTCAGCAGTTTCGCTATCCACTTCGCCATTGGTGATTAAGACACCTCCAAATGCCGAAACAGGGTCACAAGCCAATGCATCGATCCAAGCCTGCTTTACTGTTGGTCTTGAGGCAACGCCACAGGCATTGGTATGTTTCAGGATCGCAAACGTTGGATCAGAAAACTCGTCAATAATGGCTACCGCCGCATCGACATCAACTAAATTATTGTAAGATAGTTCTTTGCCGTTTAGCTTGTCAAACATGACTTCCAAATCGCCAAAGAACGTGCCTTTCTGATGCGGGTTTTCACCATAACGTAGGGGTTGAGATTGTTGGACAGACTGCTTAAATACCGGTACTTCAGCGTCTTGATTGAAGTAATGAAAGATAGCTGTATCGTAATGTGAAGATGTATTGAATGCACGTCTTGCAAATTCCTTCCGCTGTTCGAGTGTTGTTTGTCCTTCCTGTTCTATTAGTAACGTTTCAAGCTCCTTGTAGTCATTCTTTGAAGAAATAATGACGACATCATTGAAGTTTTTCGCAGCTGCACGGATCAATGAGATACCGCCAATATCGATTTTTTCGATGATATCTTGCGATGCCGCTCCAGATGCTACTGTTTCTTCAAAAGGATATAAATCCACAATAACTAAATCGATTTCTGGAATTTCATATTGGTTCAGTTGCTGTTGATCATCTTCTAGCGGACGGCGTGCCAATATACCGCCGAAAACCTTTGGATGCAGGGTTTTTACTCGCCCTCCCAGTATAGAAGGATAACTTGTCAGGTCTTCTACAGGTACGACGTCAACGCCTTGTTCACGGATGAACGCTTCCGTACCGCCTGTAGAGTAGAAAGTAACTCCGTATTTGTTTAACAATTGAATGAGTGGCGCTAGGTTGTCTTTGTAATATACTGACACCAAAGCATTTTTAATCTTAACAGGATGATTCATTGTATGATGTTTGGAGCGGCAAAGATACAAATATTGGGCGAAATAAAATTCACTTTTTCGTTTTTTAATAGGGGTAGTTGCACACGATATTTGCGTATCTTTAATAACGACCAATAACTCATGTTATATGCTGAAAAACATAATAATTATAAGCCTATGGTTAGGCAGTCTCGGCTTGCAGCACATTGCAGCGCAGGAAAACATTCACCCCACAGAAAAGAAACGCATGATATCACCGGAGGTTCATGCCAACAATAGCGTAACATTTCGCGTCTATGCGCCCCATGCGCAGCGATTGTCCGTTGTTGGTAATTGGATGGATCGCAATGCCACAGCAGGAGCCGGAAAGCAAGCTATGCAAAAGGAGGGAAGCTATTGGTCTTACACAACAGGAGCGTTGCCTTCGGATCTATTCCTGTATCAAATTGACGTGGATGGCGCTGTGTTTAATGATCCATTGAATGTCTATCAAATAAGGGACGTTAACAATACATTCAATTATTTCTTGACGGGAGGCGAACAAGCTGCCTGGTACAAAGTGTACGATGTTCCGCACGGAACCATGTCGACACGATGGTACAAATCACCTACGTTGGATAAGACGCGGCGTTTGACGGTATACACGCCTCCCAATTACGAAGCTGGAAAGGGAAAATACCCCGTACTTTATTTATTGCACGGCATGGGCGGCGATGAAGAAGCTTGGCCGTCTTTGGGAAGAGTGGGGCAGATCCTCGATAATATGATCGCCTCCGCGAAGGTTAAGCCTATGCTGGTGGTCATGCCCAATGGACACGTTTCGAATACTGCTGCACCCGGCGAATCGTCGAGAGGGCAATACCCAATAGACTTCTTCACCCCCGATGTGGGAAGTGGAAAAATGGAAGAGTCATTCTCCGATATCATAGATTTTATCGAACGTAATTATCGCGTGAAAAAACAGAAAGCTGCTAGGGCTATTGCAGGACTGTCCATGGGAGGTTCGCACACATTGTTTATCTCGTCTTATCTGCCCCAGACATTTGACTACATTGGTCTTTTCTCTGCCGCTTTTAAAATGAACGACAATGCGGAGAATCCAGTCTTTCGTGATTTTGAAAAAAATCTAGTTCGACAGCGAGACGATGGCTATAAGCTTTACTGGATCGGAATGGGCAAAAAAGATTTTTTATACAAAACAGGCGAGCAGTATCGTGAATTGTTGGACGACAAACAGATGAAATACACGTATTATGAAAGTGAAGGAGGCCATACTTGGTCAAACTGGCGACTGTACTTGACGGAGTTTTTACCGAAGCTTTTTCGCAACAACTAGCCTCGTGATATCTAATCCAAAGGGAGATCTAGGATTTCCCTTTTCGTTAGTTGTATTTCTTTAGGAGGTTTTCGATTACTTTCGGGAAATATTGATGTTCCAATTGTTGCCCTTTAAATTTAATCGTTTCCAATGTATCTTCGGCTTCGACCTTGAATTTTGCTTGCTGGATGATTTCGCCCTCGTCGAAATTTTCATTGACAAAATGGATGGTAATGCCGTGTTCCTCTACTCCGGCTTCCAAGACGGCCTTATGCACGCGATCGCCGTACATCCCTTTGCCACCAAATTTAGGCAATAGTGCGGGATGGATATTGATAATCTTATTTGGGAAGGCTTTAAGTAGGTTTTCTGGTACAAGCCATAAGAAGCCTGCCAATACAATTAAGTCAATTTCCAAACGTTTCAGGATATCGATAATTTCCTCTGATTCGTAAAACGTCTTGCGATCAAATACATGGGATGGAATTTCAAAGTTGTCTGCTCGCTGCAAAACATAGGCGTCGACGTTGTTACTCAACACCAATGCCACTTCGGCCAAGCTGGAATACTTGAAGTGTTCCATGATTTTCTGTGCATTTGAACCCGAGCCTGAAGCAAAGATAGCGATGCGTTTTTTCACAATATTGAATCTTTTGTCTTTTAAATATTGATTTGTAACCAAATATATGGTATTTTTCGGATATCTCCGCGCTTTTGCGGACTTGTTGACCTCAAATATAATATCAAGAAGTAAATAATGACAAAAATAGGATTTATTACATTTTTTATAGCCTTATTCAACTGCTGCAACGCCCAGCAGATGCCTTCCAGCTTGCCTTCGTTTTCATCGATTTATCCGGTCTACGATGACAAGCTAATCCTACAAGAACAGTTGCCCAGCAAAGGAAAGATCGTGCTCATATTTTATGACCCAGGTTGTGGACATTGCCAACAATTGGGAGCTGGGGTCAGTAAATATGTAGATAAGCTCAAAGACGCTTCATTTTTCTTTATCAGTATGCATGATAAAGAGTATGTGGACGGGTTCATCAATATGTTTGCAAAAGGCTTAAAGGGTAAGAAAAACGTATCGTTCTGGAAGGATCATGGCGTCGAATTTATAGAAAAGATGGTGCCTGAAAACTATCCCGCAAGCTATATTTATGATGGGCGTACGAAAAAAATGATCAAGTCATTTCAGGGCGAAAGTGATATAACCAAGATTATGCCATTTATCCAACAGCAGTAAGTAAGCCTGGCACCAGCTTTCAGCCGATCGAAACCGCTATTATCCGCAAGGTTCACTGCAGAATTTTCAAAAATTATTGTTGTTGCAGCAGCTTTTCCATGATCGCTGTGCTCATTTTTCCTACGCTTTCCGCCGCGTTGGACAGCACCACAACAGCTGTTTTGGTGTCTGGAGAAATTCCAATGAAAGAACTGCTACCACCCGTTCCACCCGTGTGGTGGAAATAAATTAATCCATCCAGCATGCTCATGTGCCACGCGAGGCCAATATCCATATTCTCTGGCGTAAAAAAGGTAAATTGACGGGTGAGCGCCATGGCGTATTGAAGTTCATCCTGTGGCATCTTAAATTGCGCAGTGGCAAATAAGGTAAGGTCCTTGACCGTCGATTTCAGTCCGCCAGCAGCTGCCAATGCTTTCCAATTCCACCTAGGGGTGTCGTTCCCATCTTCATCATATCCGCTCACTAGAACCTGTTGTTTTTTTGCGTCCGGTTTTTCGGTGGTGTTCACCAGCTGTAGCGGTGTTAAAATCGTTTCTTGAAGATATTGCATGTAGGGCTTTTTCGTGATGATGCTGATTAACTCACCGAGCAAACCAAAACCAATGTTGCTGTATTCATAGCTTTCGCCAGGCTCCCGTGTAGCTTTAAAGGCCTTGAGGTAAGCAAACAATGCACTGCGATCGTAGGCCGCGTAGGGATCCTTAGCCTGAAAGCCAGCGATGCTGTTCCAGTTATCGGCCATGCGAGGAAGGCCGGAACTGTGGTTGGCCAATTCCTTGAAGGTGATACCCTGGATCGCCGGATTCGATGCAACGGAGTCGGGGAGAAATTTTGCAATAGAATCGTCGAGCTGTATAATGTTTTTGGTTACTAAATCTGCCAAGAGCACTGCTGTGAAGACCTTTGTTAAAGATCCTATTTCATACAATGTCGCCTCGGTGGGCAGCGTTTGGTTTCCTGGCGCTGTTTCGCCATAGAAAAATGTTTTGTAGTTGTTTTGATGGAATATGCCAATGGCCAGAGATTGTGTATTACCTTTTTTAACATACCTATTTGCAAGCGAATCAATATAAAAATCCAAGGGCGACACGTTGTCCGCCTGACTGATCACTTCCGTTTTTTCTTTTTTCTGAAGCGCTGGTTTTTCTGCTGCTGTGAAGGCTAACAGTTCATAGTGCAGCGTGCTATCTACAGCTAACCTGGCATGTAATGCATGTTTATCGAACTGCAACCGATACGTTGCCGTATTTTGGCTAAAGTTTACCACGTCAACCTGCTGAATCTGCCCGAGTTGATATAGGTTGTTCAGCACGAAAGCAAGTTGTTCTTGGGGAATTTGCGCTTTGAATGTCTCGGAAGCTAGGCTGTAAATAGAGTCGGTCATCTGCGTGTTAATGAAAAACTCTAACTTATTGAAAAGGGCTTTGTTTACCATCTCTGGTTTGCTCTGCGCCACAGCTTGCACGGCGAAAAGCATGGACAGCATCCATAATAAATTGCGACTCATGTCCGCAAAATTACAGAAACAAATACTTATAAGCCAATTATTTGTTTCAATCTGGCATAGCCCGATTTACTGATGTTGATTTTTTGCCCGGTTAGCAGGGTTGCAATATAACTCTCTTTTTCCATAGGTTCTATTTTAGCCAACTGATCGACCTTCGCAATGAACGAGCGATGCACACGCACAAACTGCTTTTGGTCAAGCTGTTTTTCGAACGAACTCATCGTTTTATTTTTCAAAAATACACCATCTTTCGTATGGATCTTTACATAATCGTCATACGCCTCTAAAAAATTAACCTGCTGTACAGGAATAATTTTGATTTGCGTACCGTTTTTTACGACAATACGCTCGAGTGATTCTGCTTCCGTGATTGCCGCGATCTTGCCTGATGTTTGTTCTGCCGATAGCGGAGCAGCGTTGCTCACAAAGCTATTCCGGAATTTGGCCAGTCCCTGTTCGAAACGATCTTTGCTGATCGGCTTTAGCAGGTAATCGATCGCGTTCTTTTCAAAAGCCTTGATCGCAAATTCATCAAAGGCAGTCGTAAAGATCACGTTTGGCATTTCATCAACAATTTCCAGCATCTCAAACCCGGTCAACTTTGGCATCTGAATATCCAAGAACACGAGATCAGGTTCATGCTGCTGAATCGCCTTTGCGCCTTCAAAACCATCTCCGCATTCCGCAACAATTTGTATGTCGGAATGTTGCTTCAGATATTCCATGATAATCATGCGTGCCAACGGTTCATCGTCAATAACAATGGTTTTAATCATATTGCGGGATCTTTAAGGTGGATGTAAATATATTGTCTTTTATTGAAGTATCCAAAAGATCAGTACGGCTATAGAGCAGGAATAAACGTCGTTTTATGCTGGACAACCCAAAACCGGTCCCTTTTTTCGTTTCGAATTGGTCGGAATCAAATGGATTCGTAATCGTGATATGAAGCATATAGTTAACCATGCGGATATCAATCGTTATTTCCACATTGCCAACCACGTTGTAAAGACCGAATTTGATCGCATTTTCTAACAAAGGCTGTATAATCATGGAGGGAACTTTCGCTCGGCTAGATTCTTCTTGTTGGGCAAAGGTCGTCGATAGGCGATGTCCAAAGCGCACTTTTTCAATGTCCAGATACAACCGCAAATGGGCTATTTCATCGGCGAGGGGTATCAATTGTTTGTCGTCCTTACGCATGGTTCCCCGTAGGAAATCCGATAGTTGGAAAGTCATGTTGCGCGCTTCATCCGGCTTGATACCGATAAGGGCGATAATGGAATTTAAGCTGTTGAACAAAAAGTGGGGCTGCAGCTGCTGCCGTAAATTATAAAGCTCTGCATCGCGTAATATCCGTTCTGACTCCTCTTTACGACGTTTATTTTCTTGGTATTCTTCTTGGATATTCCAAAAAATGTTAATGATGATAACACAGAGCAGCAACAAAAAGTTGATGATAAATCGATAGGGCAGCACTTCATAGAAATGCGTCAATGAAAAATCGTCAAAGAATTGATTCAATAGAAATATGGATAGCCCAACGCTCATGATGGTCAGAACGATGCAGATCAATGTTATTTTGAGATATTGATTCTTACGTGGTAGATAATATTGCAGCGTACTATAAATCAGGTAACAGCAAATGGTGATAGATAGGGAGCCAATAATAGGTTCGTATGGTGTCACAGGTTTTGGTCGGCAGTCCCACCACAGCAAGAAATAGGAAAGAAAAAAGTATAAAACGCAAATGGTCCACGTTGTCACGTGGATCAGCCGGTTTTTAGAAGTCAATTTAAATATCATGTACGCCGTACTTAGCTATTCTTGATGGTAATATTTCCGAAAATGGATGTCCCGGTGATATACAGGCACTTACTTTGGTCGATAATGTTCGTCAGTATGACCCGCCGATCGTCGTTTTCACTCAAAATAGAAGAAACGGTCGTCGCTACTACCCAATGCGGAGGAACAATAATCTTTGTGCTGCCAAACAGCTGGAAAACATCCAACGCAATAGGCTGTTGCATATCAGCCTGTAATAGGTTTATTTCTGTACTGCCGAACACATTGGTCATCGTTCCACCAAGGAAGTTTTTTGAAAAAATAATCTTTTTGGCATTGCCGAATACAGAGTCTACTTTAATGTAGTTTTCACCTTCGTAGGAATAGCCCTTGTTTTGGTAAGCACCGTAGGATGATTGCTGCGAGGAAGTAGCTTCGGGACGATCGAATGGTGATTGAAAAGTAGTTGCTGATTCCGCTTCCGTATCCACACGGGCATCCCAATCATATTCATCTTTCTCGGGTTTTGGTGTAAAATCCGGTGAAATTGGCGGCGGCGTATGGCTGCGATTACGCATAATTAAGTAAATGCCTAAAATAATCGCACCTAATGGAATAATGACGCGTCCTAAAGAAAGATCCATTAAGTCTTTTAGCAAGAACAAACTACCCAAACAGATCAAAATAATGGATGACTTTTTCTTAAATTGCGAATTAACGCCGATAACTAGACCTATAATAATAAGGATCATCTCCCAACCAAATATCCAACGCGGAAACCAAATACCTAGGTTAAGGTTTTTTAACAGCAAAGCCAAACCTAAGAAAACGATCACCGCTCCGACAATGTTCGCGCTTTTGTTATTTCTAGGCGGAATGGGTGGTGGTGTTGTTGCTTTATATTCTCTTTCTCTTTCCATTACGATGTGTATTTATTTATTTGATTCAAAAGTAGCGCAATACATCAAAATCAATAAGCCAAAATAGGTAATACATCGCACTTTTTCGGTAAATGCCACTAATTTTTCGGTGAAAATTCTGCCCTATATAACGCTTTGCCCAAACTATCTGAGATACAGCTTATAAAATGGCAAGTCAAAAAAAAACTTTTTTTATAAAAATTTGGGCTATTGAATTAAATAATTATATATTTATAACTGAAAAAGGATTTAAACTTAAATACTTACAATACTAATGGGAGATTTTGAAAACAAAGAGCGCGAAGAAGTATTTTCAAAAAAGGTGAGAGCGGGCAAACGTACTTATTTTTTTGATGTGAAAGCAACTCGTTCGAACGATTACTATGTGACCATCACGGAAAGCAAAAAACGTTTTGAGGATGGTCAGTTTATCAAACACAAGATTTTTTTGTACAAGGAAGATTTTGAGAAGTTTGCTGAAGGGTTGACAGAGGTGGTTGATTACATTAAAGCCAATCAAGACGTCGTGGAAAAACGGTATGAGCCTAATCAAGAGGATTCTGCCTATGAGAGCAATGCGTATGCAAGAAAAGACGATTTCACTTTCTAGGGTATTCTAAATCAAAAGATATCAAAGCCACTACGAAGTGGCTTTTTTTATTAAATATGTTACAGATTACCGCTTATCAATCATCTAAATATTGTTAATTTCGTGGCTTTATCAATTAGCTTTTATGAATAGAATTTTAGCAAGTTCGCTGCTGGCGACGTTGTTTATCGCACAATTACACGCACAACAAAAAGCGCTTTCATTTGCGCAAGCTTGGGGACAGGAAGCTTCGCTCACCAGGCCTATCAACCAGTACGTTGGCTGGGCTGATAATGTGCACTATATCGAAAAGGATGCCGTAGATGGAATGCTTTATGCGGTAAACATCAATACTTACGCGAGACGTCCCTATACACCGCCCCCAAAAGCTGACGTCGCTGTTTTTGTAAAGGATAAGGATGTCTTCATTCGCTATGGGGAACAGGGAACGAAGCAGCTGACGCAATCTCCGGATGTGGAAGAGAACAATCCGACGTTGTCCCCAGACGGTAAATTTGTTGCCTTCACGAGGAAAAATGACCTGTATAGCATAGATATACAAACCGGTGAAGAAATACGCCACACCAGTGATGGGACAGACGTCATATACAACGGCTGGTCTTCTTGGGTATATTACGAAGAGATATTGGGACGATCGACCAATTATAAAGCTTTTTGGTGGTCACCAGACAGCAAGCGAATTGCTTTTATGCGCTTTGATGACACAAAGGTGCCGATGTTTCCCATCTATGTTTCTAGTGGTCAACACGGATATCTCGAAGAAACACGCTACCCAAAAGCGGGAGATCCCAATCCAACCGTAAAAATTGGTTTTGTATCCGTCAGTGGGTCGCCGATCGTTTGGGCAGATTTTAATGCGGATGACGACCAGTATTTCGGTCAGCCATATTGGAGCTTTGATAGCCAATCGATCATGGTGCAGTGGATGAATAGAGACCAGAATAACTTAAAGTTCTATGCTGTTGATCCATCAAATGGGAGCAAGCAGGAAACCTATGATGAGCATCAAGATAGCTGGATCAATTTGGATCACGATGAGCGTATTACTTATTTGGCCGATAACAAACATTATATCCTAAAATCGGATCGTAGTGGATGGGCTCATTATTATTTATATAGCCTTAACGGGAAGATGATAAATGCCATTACGCAGGGCGAATGGCAGGTAAATTCCTTAGAGCTCGTTGATGAAAAAAATAAAAAGGTCTACTTCACTGCACGGAAAGAAAATTCCGCTACGGTCGACTTATACCGGGTGGATTACAGCGGAAAAAATTTAAAGCGTTTGACGTTTGGAGATTTTTCCCATCAGGTAAAGGTATCCCCAGACGGTAAGCACTTTCTTACCACATATGCTAATGTGTATACCCCACCTCAAGTAGCCTTAGTGGATAATAATGGACGATTGTTGAAGACATTGGCTGACAGTAAGGCTGTTGAATTTGACCAATATAATTTTGGAAAAACGGAATATTTTACTATTCCCTCGGAAGATGGTCAGTACCAATTGCCAGTAGTCGTCACCTATCCAGTCGATTTTGATGAAAGCAAAGTTTATCCGGTAGTGATGAGCATATATGGTGGGCCTGATGCCGGGAGTGTACGCAACACGTGGAAAGGTACAGGAAATCAGTACTGGGCACAAGCCGGCATTATACAGATAACGTGCGATCACCGTGCTTCCGGACATTTTGGCAAGCAAGGTGTTGCACTTATGCATCGAAATTTGGGAAAGTGGGAGATGATAGATTATACGACTATTGCAAAATGGCTCAAGGCAAAGCCTTGGGTAGCAAAAAACAAGCTACTCATCACAGGGCATAGTTACGGCGGATACATGACCTGTTTGGCCTTGACAAAGGGAGCAGACTACTTTGATTACGGAATCGCAGGTGCACCAGTGACAAGTTGGGAGCTGTACGATACGCATTATACCGAGCGCTGGATGGATACACCACAGGATAACCCAGAGGGATATCGAGCCGGATCTGTATTGACTTATGTCGATCAATACAAGGGAAGGTTGCGGATCATGCACGGTGATCTGGACGATAATGTGCATTTGCAGAACACCACACAGCTTGTCGACGCCCTAACGGATCGTGATGTTCCCTTTGAATTGATGATCTATCCAGGTAGTAGACATGGGTTTGCAAGGTCTAAATCAGCTTACGATTTTAAAGAGCGTGTGCGTTTTTACTACCAATATCTTTTGGAGAAACCTGTGCCTGCAACATTTAAATAGGATAGAACGATTATTTTCGGCGGCTACCAAAAATAATCTCATATTTGCATAATTATTGTCAACATGTTACAGTATCTAAAGGAGAGCACATTTAAAGCGAACGACGTCGTGCTACGCGCATTTTCACTATTGAGGAGCCATTATTTTTCTATGGCAGGGCTATGCTTTCTGCTTTTCGTAACCTCTAACTTATCTTCGTATTTAGCACTTACGTTATATGATAGCCGTATCTATTTTGTTAAGGTATTATTGTGTATGGTTTTTCCGATCTTGTTTTTTGGTACGCAGTTGGTGCTTATTAAACGCTCGCTACTCTTGGCGCGCGGTATTGAACATGCGGCTTTTACGGATTACATACCATCAGCAAAGCAGTTTTTTAATTTTCTTTTAGGATTGGTATGCTATTCCGTCTTAGTAGGCTTATTTTACTTGCTTACGTCCGTCATCACTTTTCCATTTCTATATCTGGGCGTCGAAATGGAAACGTTAAGTTATGAGATAAACCCTTTTCTAACCGGTGTCATCATGCTATTTGTATTGACAAGAATAACGTTCTTTCCCTATTTCATTGTGGACAAAGAATTTCACCTTTTTCGTTCGTTTAAGTTGAGCGTCGCGCTCACGCGCGGGAATATGTTCAGATTGATTCTACTCGTTTTGGCGATGGGCATGGCTTATATTATGCAGGTCTCTTTTGATTATTTTGGATATTTTATCATTGCCAAAGTCTTTAGTTTCATCAACACCTTTGTTGTCATACCATCTGTCAGTTTAGTCATGGCTGTAGCATATCATGACATGATGAAAGATTATAGAGGCGGTGACGACCCGGAACTGCTAAAGAATATTATTTAAGAGTATAAAATTTGAAAAAAAGAAATATCGCCATCCTGGGCGCTACAGGTAGCATAGGAACACAGGCATTAGACGTGGTAAGGGCCTTTCCCGATTTTCTTGAGGTTTCTGTACTGACAGCGAGCAGCAACGCAGATTTATTGATCGCCCAAGCACTGGAGTTCAAACCCGCGATGGTCGTTATCGTCCACGAGAGTGGATTTCGTAAAGTCCAGGACGCCTTGAAGCCAGCTGGTATAAAGGTTTTTGCTGGAGAAGAAGCGCTTCAAGAAGTGGTTCAGTTGCCCCGCATAGACATCGTTTTAAATGCCATAGTGGGCGCTGCTGGATTAAAGCCTACTGTAGCCGCAATCCAACAACGCAAGGATATCGCGTTGGCCAATAAGGAAACGTTAGTCGTGGCAGGAGAGTTGATTATGGACCTGGTCAAAAAGCACGACGTATCCATGCTGCCGGTAGATTCTGAGCATGCTGCAATCTTTCAGTGTTTGATGGGCGAGGAACAGAATCCTGTCGAGAAAATTTACTTAACGGCGTCTGGCGGCCCGTTCCGTGGAAAAGACCGTGCGTTCTTATCAACGGTCACGAAAAGTCAGGCCCTAAAACACCCCAATTGGGTTATGGGAGCCAAAATTACAATTGATTCGGCCTCGTTAATGAATAAGGGGTTGGAGGTGATTGAGGCAAAATGGCTCTTTGATCTTGCAGCAGAACAGATTGATGTAATAGTTCATCCGCAATCCATCATCCATTCTATCGTACAGTTTTTGGATGGATCCATGAAAGCGCAGATGGGACTGCCTGATATGAAACTGCCGATTCAGCATGCGCTCACGTATCCGCTTCGCAAAGCGAACGATTTCGAGCGCTTTAACTTTTTGGACTATCCATCGCTTACCTTCGAACAGGCAGATAGCCAAACCTTCCGAAATTTGAATTTGGCCTATCGGGCTTTACAAGAAGGGGGAGACCGACCTTGTGTGCTGAACGCGGCGAACGAAGTGGCAGTAGCCGCATTTTTGGCAGACCGTATTTCCTTTTTGGAGATGAGTGAACTGATTGAAGCGACATTGCGTCAGCAAAATTGGATCCAAAAGCCTTCGTTAAGCGAGCTGTTGGCAATTGATCAGCAAGCTCGCCTCGTGGCACAGAATTTAATAGGTTAAGACAACAGACGTTATTCGGTTGATTGTTGTTGATCTAGGCAATTGTAATATATCGAAGTTTTAACTTTTGGATTTTGTTTTTTAATTTTGGCTTTTAAATATAAGTCGATATGCAAATTTTGACTTTTTACTTTTAATTTTGACTTTTAATGGGAACATTAGTGATGATCGGGCAGGTAGTTTTGGGCCTGTCAATTTTAATCATACTGCATGAATTGGGACATTTTCTTGCAGCAAGGGCCTTCGGTATCAAAGTAGAGAAGTTCTACCTTTTTTTTGATGCATGGGGCGTTAAGCTGTTTAAGTTTACCTACAAGGATTGCGAATACGGTATCGGTTGGTTGCCTTTGGGCGGGTATGTGAAGATAGCTGGGATGATCGACGAGTCTATGGACACGGAGCAGTTGAAGCAAGAGCCACAGCCTTGGGAGTTTCGCTCGAAACCTGCTTGGCAACGTCTTATTGTGATGTTGGGCGGTATTATCGTCAATGTTATCTTAGGTATTTTTATCTTTTGGATGATGACGTTTCGCTATGGTGAAAACGATATCGATAACTCGAAATTGCCATATGGAGTGGTTCCAGGTATTATTGGTAAAGAAATTGGCATACAAGCTGGCGACAAGATCTTGGCGGTCAACGGTAAGCCGGCAGTTAAATTTTTGGGGGATGTGATGAGCTCTGAAGTGCTGATGGGCGACGCGGTTTTAACGATCGAACGCGATGGAAGCAAACAGGAACTGAAGGTCCCTGCAGATATTCTAAATGCCGTGGCGGAACATAAGAAAAATGAATTCGTTAGCCCGCGTCATACCTTGAATAGTGTCAAGGAGGTAGATAAGGGATCGGAAGCGGAGCGGATGAAAATCTTGGTAGGCGACAGTATCACCGCTGTAAATGGAACCCCAACGAGGTTTTATGATGAATTTACAGGCGCATTGCGCAGCAACATTGGCAAAACTGTGGCGTTGTCACTAGTTCGGCAGGGCAAGCCGCTCGAATTGACGGGTAATATTGACTCAACTGCCGCTATTGGCCTGAATCTCGGTGCGCCAGATTTTCCGGTTATCGTACAACAGTATGGTTTTTTTGAGTCGTTGCCGGTAGGAGCAAATAAGGCGTTTTCGGTAGTGACGGACAACATCAAAGGTTTTGGTAAGATTTTTAAAGGAGATGTAAGAGCCGACAAGGCAATCTCCGGTCCTGTCGGAATAGCCAAAATGTTTGGTGCCGAAGTGAATTGGATCAAGTTTTGGAGTTTAGTGGGCATGTTGTCCATGGCACTCGCATTTATGAACCTGCTGCCTATCCCTGCGCTAGACGGCGGTCACGTAATATTCTTGCTTGTCGAAATGATACAGGGAAAGCCCCTAAGCGATAACTTTTTGGAAAAAGCGCAAATGATAGGCTTTTTTATTCTTATTGCGCTCATTCTCTTTACCTTGGGTAATGATATTCTTAAATGGTAAAACTTGGTAACGGGACTATGGAAGTGTCCCTTAGTATGACTTAATGATATGGACGGAAAAACAAGGGCAAATATAAAGCCGGGAATGTTGGTCAACATTGTGTTGAAGAAGGATCAACGCAGTGGTACATTAACGGAAGGTATTGTTAAAGATCTGCTGACCTCCGCAGCCTTTCACCATCGTGGTATTAAGGTGCGGCTGCAGGACGGGCAGATTGGTCGAGTGCAAGAAATTGTAGAAGATGACTTCTGAAAGCGCGTAGAAAACATGCGAAGCGGGCCGGCAAAATTAATGTGTCGACCCGCTACTTTTTTACTATTTAATTTTGCCTTTATACATTTAATATCTACCTTTGTCTCTCGTGAAAAATGGGGTAACATATCTCGTTGCAACGAAGCAAAGATCCAATGCAAGCATTGGTATACAGGATATTTGATATTATTTTAGCCCAGTTGGGCTTTTTTTATATCTAGATATTTTAGCATTAGAAACACATTATTTTAACATACAAGAATGACCAACTACAGTAAATTACCGGCTATTTTGGTACTTGAAGACGGAACAGTTTATCACGGCAAAGCCGCCGGAAAAATTGGTACGACAACAGGGGAGATCTGTTACAATACAGGTACGACAGGTTATCAGGAAATTTTCACAGATCCGTCCTATTACGGACAGATTATGGTGACCACCAATGCGCATATCGGTAATTATGGTATCGACGAAGATGATACAGAATCGGAAAAGATTCAGATTGCCGGTTTGGTGTGCAAAAACTATAATATCAACTATAGCCGGCAAATGGCGGATTCATCGATTCAGACTTATTTCGAAGAGCAAAATCTCGTTGGTATATCCGATATAGACACCAGATCTTTAGTGCGTCATATCCGTGATAAAGGAGCTATGAATGCTATCATTTCTTCCGAAAACCTAGATGTGGAAGAACTTAAGGCCCAATTGGCCAAGGTTCCATCAATGGAAGGTCTAGAGCTGTCATCCGTCGTATCTACAAAAGCACCCTATTTTTATGGTGAAGAAAGTGCTCCCACACGGGTTGCAGTGCTAGATTTGGGTATCAAAAAGAACATTTTACGCAATTTCGATGCGCGTCAAGTATATGCTAAGGTATTTCCAGCGAAGACAACGTTTCAGGAAATGGAAGCGTGGAATCCGGATGGTTACTTTATCTCCAATGGACCTGGGGATCCGGCGGCAATCGACTATGCCATCGAGACAATTAAAGAAATTGTAGATGCAGAGAAACCAATGTTTGGAATCTGTTTAGGTCACCAAATGCTTGCGTTGGCAAACGGGATCCGAACGCAGAAAATGCACAATGGTCATCGTGGTATAAATCACCCTGTGAAAAACGTGATTTCTAATCGCTGCGAGATCACTTCCCAAAATCACGGTTTTAGTGTAGTCGCCGAAGATATCAAAAACTCCGACAAAGTTGAGATAACGCACATCAACCTCAATGACAATTCGATTGAGGGGATCCGTTTAAAAGGTAAGAAAGCGTTCTCTGTGCAATACCATCCCGAATCTTCGCCCGGTCCACACGACTCACGCTATTTATTTGACGATTTTATAGCTATGATCAAGGCATAGCAATTTGTAAAAAAGCTGAACATCAATGTTTAGCTTTTTTTTAGCCGCCGGAAATTATCAGAAAACCGATGCAGTACGCCAGCCGAAAACGGTAAGTACCTACGGCTTTACAAATTTGCAGGGAATCATATAATTGTAGCTAAATTTTCGGTAAGTTTGAATATACTAAGTATAAATGTTATCTTAGTGTTGATTATACACTAAGTTGGGAAATTGAAAAAGACAATATAAAAAAATGAGTTTAATTATTGATGTTCATGCGCGTCAGATTCTTGATTCGCGCGGTAATCCTACGATCGAAGTAGATGTAACCACTCAAAATGGATTTGTTGGACGTGCAGCCGTTCCTTCCGGAGCTTCAACGGGCATCCACGAGGCAGTTGAATTGCGCGATGGCGACAAAGGCAAATACCTCGGTAAAGGTGTTTTGAAAGCCGTTGACAACGTAAATACCACAATCGCGGACGCGTTGAAGGGTGTGGATGTGTTCGAGCAAAATACAATCGATAAGATGATGATTGATCTGGACGGATCGGAGAATAAGGGTGTATTGGGAGCCAACGCGATTCTTGGCGTTTCTTTGGCTGTGGCTAAAGCGGCAGCCCAAGAGTCACATCAACCACTTTATCGTTACATTGGTGGGGTAAACGCGAACACGTTGCCTATTCCGATGATGAACATCATCAATGGCGGCTCGCACTCCGATGCGCCCATCGCTTTCCAAGAATTTATGATTATGCCTGTGGGCGCACCTTCATTTTCCGAAGCGTTACGCTGGGGTACAGAGGTCTTCCATACGTTGAAAAAGCTTCTCCACGACAGAAATTTGTCTACAGCCGTGGGTGACGAAGGTGGTTTTGCACCGACTTTCGATGGTACCGAGGATGCGTTGGATACCGTATTGAAAGCTATCGAAACAGCAGGTTATACTCCTGGTCAAGATATATGTTTGGCGTTAGATTGTGCATCGTCGGAGTTTTACAAAGATGGTAAGTACAATTATGCGAAGTTTGAAGGGGACAAAGGTGCTATTCGTTCAAGTGAAGAGCAAGCTTCTTATCTTGCTGAACTGACGGAAAAATATCCAATCATCTCTATTGAAGATGGTATGGCAGAAGATGATTGGGCCGGTTGGAAAACATTGACTGAAAAGATAGGTGATCGTGTTCAGCTGGTAGGTGATGACTTATTTGTGACGAACACAAAACGTCTTCAACAGGGGATCGATGACGATACTGCTAACTCTATTTTAGTAAAAGTGAATCAAATTGGCTCCTTGACAGAAACAATTAACGCCGTAACACTAGCACAGAACTCTGGTTATACCTCGGTGATGTCTCACCGTTCCGGCGAAACAGAGGATGCTACTATTGCTGACCTAGCTGTTGCGTTAAACTGCGGACAGATCAAAACCGGATCTGCGTCGCGCTCTGACCGTATGGCAAAATACAACCAGTTGTTGCGTATCGAAGAGGAATTGGGCGGGAATGCTCGTTTCATTGGTAAAAACTTTAAGTACGCGATCAAAAAGTAATTTACCCGCGCACAATTTAACGCGCTTAGCAGGCGTCCCTAGTAGCTGCTCATTTAGCAGCAGGTGCTGGGGACGCTTTTCTTTTTTATCTCCATGCTTGGCATGTCGAAGAAACCATGCAAAATTCTGTTCAACTTCCAAAAGATATGTTTAACTTTGTTATATGGAGAGATTTTTGTCACTTATCCGAAATAAGTATCTGATCGCAGGTGTTGCATTCTTGGTGTGGATGTGTTTCTTCGATCGCTACGACGTCAGTACGCAATTTGCCTATCAACAGGAGAAGAATAAGCTAGAAGTAGAAAAGGCTTTTTACGAAACCGAGATCGAACAAATGACAAAGTCCATCAAGGACGTACAGTATAATCCAAGTGAAATCCAACGAATAGCACGGGAGCGCTACAAAATGAAAAAGGATAACGAAGATGTTTACGTTATCCAAGAATTAGAACCGAAAGAAAATTAAATGCGATATCGAAAATGGATACTTTTCAATATATCCCAGCCCGATACCCTACTCAGCTACCTTAATTAACGAAATTTCTTGGTAGGTGTCCGAAATGGCAAATATTCGGTAACCCCGATCATATAGCTTTTGAAAAAAAAGTCTACCTTTTTCTTTTCCATCATCAAAAAAACGTTCGTGTGTCTCCAAAAGCAACTGCTTGATTGAGATTCCTGCGTTCAATATGCTATCGATAACGACATATTCCGAACCCTCGATATCCATTTTTAATACATCAATGTGCGTATGTCCAGTCTCTTTGAGAATATCAGCAAAACTTTTCAGCGGAACCTCGACATAGTCATCTTCACTCACCAGATTATGATCAAATACACTACCTGAAACATGCTCTTTGTTTTTCGGTAAATGAAATTTCACGGTTTCTGTTTTAGTTCCCAGACCGTAAGGATAAAAGTGGAATTGCGCAGGGGTTGACTGTCCGCCTACCCATTCGATAGACTTCGGCGTGGGGTCAAAACCATAAACTTGACATTGGTGTGCCTGTATCATCGCATTATCAAAAGAAATGTCTTGGCCTATCCCAAAAGAGTATACGATGGCATGCTGATCGAGCACGTCGGGATGTACATAAAACCCCCCATAGTCGCTGCCATACCATTTTTTAGCTAGGCGATATTCAATATCGATAAACGCTATCTTGCCAATTCGTGCTTTAATCCAATATTCAAATCGCTTCAGTTTACTGTTTCTTTCCATAAATTCGGATAAATCTGGTATGCGTATTCTGTTTATCTTATTATGGCTAAATCTCGGAAATTGCGTTGATAATATCGTATTGCGTGATGATATTTATTTTTCCGGATGTATCCTCTACGAGTACCGCCTGGTTGTCCTTGTCAATTAAGGTAGAAATCTTATCAATGGAAGTTTTTAGGTCAACGAAGGGAAAACTTTTGCTGGCGATGGTTTCCACGGGAGCGGATTTTAACGCTGCATTCTCTAACAATGCATTTAAGATATCAGATTCTGTTACTTTGCTGATGACCATGCCCTGTTGCGTTATGGGGATTTGGGATATATTCAAGGTTTTCATCATGTTGAATGTCTCCATGATAGATTGTTGTACATCAGCTGTAACCGTTTCCTGCTTCCCGCGCTTGTTGAGGATCGTTTGGGCAGTCAGTTTTTTATCTTGGAGGAATCCCCGTTCCCGAAGCCAGTCTTCATTGTACATCTTCCCCATATAGCGCGAACCATGGTCATGGAATATAACCACCACCACGTCGTCCTTGGTTAAGGAATGACCCAATTGGAGTAATCCAGCTACAGCCGATCCAGCGGAATTGCCGGCAAAGATCCCCTCTTGCCGAGCAAGCTCGCGTGTCATGAGCGCGGCATCTTTATCCGTTACTTTTTCGAATAGGTCGATTACCGAAAAATCAACATTTGCCGGTAGGAAATCTTCGCCAATCCCTTCGGTAATATAGGGATATATCTCATCCTTATCCAATATCCCTGTTTCTTTATATTTTTTAAATACAGAGCCGTAGGTGTCAATTCCCCATACCTTGATATGTGGATTTTTCTCGCGTAGATAACGCGCTGCACCCGATATTGTACCGCCTGTGCCCACGCCTACGACCAAATGCGTAATTTTACCTGCTGTTTGCTCCCATATTTCGGGTCCTGTCTGCTCGTAGTGTGCCTGTGCATTCGAAGGATTGTCATATTGATTTGCTTTCCATGCATTTGGCACCTCTTCTGCTAATCTGCTGGAAACAGCATAATAGGAGCGGGGATCATCTGGCGCAACATTGGTGGGACATACGATCACCTCAGCACCAAACGCACGCAATGCGTCGATTTTTTCTTTGGACTGTTTGTCCGTTGTAGTGAAAATACAGCGGTAGCCTTTCACGACTGCAGCCATAGCCAAACCCATGCCGGTATTTCCGGATGTGCCCTCAATAATGGTTCCTCCAGGTTTGAGTAACCCCGATTTCTCCGCATCTTCGATCATTTTGACCGCCATTCTATCCTTGATGGAATTTCCAGGGTTGGTCGTTTCTATCTTTGCAAGGATGGTACCTTGCAGATGCCTTGTTACTTTGTTTAGCTTAACCAAAGGCGTATCGCCTATCGTTTCCAAAATGTTGTTGTACCACATACCATGAAAGAAGGTTGCATCATGACAAACGCAACACGCTGTTTTCTTGTTAAAATTTAAGATGTTTTACCGTCAACCCATTATTAATGAGTTGTTTGAGCGCATCGATACCGATGTTGAGGTGTGTTTCTACATATTTTGCAGTAACTGCCAGATCACTCTCCGAAGTTTTTACGCCCTCCGGCACCATGGGTTGATCAGATACCAGTAGTAACGCACCGGTGGGTATTTTGTTTGCAAAGCCCACGCTAAAGATCGTTGCGGTTTCCATATCCACCGCCATTGCGCGTATAGACTTTAAGTATTTTTTAAAAGCTTTGTCGTGTTCCCAAACGCGTCTATTGGTGGTATATACCGTTCCTGTCCAATAATCCCTTGAATAATCACGTATCGTTGTTGAAATTGCCTTCTGTAAAGCAAAGGACGGTAAAGAGGGGACTTCTTGAGGAAAATAATCGTTTGATGTCCCTTCTCCACGGATGGCTGCAATGGGGAGAATCAGTTCGCCAACAGGAATCTTTTTTTTCAGTCCGCCGGTTTTCCCTAAAAACAGAACAGCCTCTGGATTGATTGCCGAAAGGAGATCCATGACGGTTGCCGCCATCGGGCTGCCCATGCCAAAGTTGATTATGGTTATACCACCAGCCGTACAGGCCTGCATGGCTTTATCCTCGCCATAAATTGGGGCATGCTCATTCATTTCAGAAAACATCTTGACATACTTTGAGAAGTTGGTGAGCAAGATATAGGGTTCGAATTCTTCCAGCGGGCATCCCGTATAGCGGGGTAGCCAATTGTTCACAATGTCCTTTTTAGACTTTAACCCCGGTGTAATGGGAGTTTCTACAGTTTTCTTTTTTGTCATACAGACTTGTTTATGTTAAACCTTCGGAATAGCCCAAGCGCGTATTCCATTTGCTACGATACAAAAAATCCCTCAGCGCGCTGAGGGATTGTACTAAGCTACTTGGAGCTTCTTAATATCTGATTTTGCGAACTTCTTCTTGGCATATTCCAAATTAATATGCAGTACTTTATCACCGTCCTCATCCTTCGTCGTCGGTATCTCGAACATGGCATCCAACATAATGGCCTCACAAATACTGCGCAAGCCACGGGCACCTAATTTAAATTCCCAAGCTTTGTCTACGATAAATCCGTATACATCCTTGTCGAAAACAAGTTCGACACCTTCATACTGAAACAACTTCATATATTGTTTAACCAAAGCGTTCTTTGGTTCTGTCAATATGTTCAGCAATGTGCCTTTATCCAAAGGATTTAAATAGGTAAGTACGGGTAAACGACCAATCAATTCGGGGATAAGGCCGAAGTTCTTAAGGTCTTGCGGCGTGATGTACTTATACAGATTGGTTAAATCGATTTCCTCATCATCTTCCTTCATTTTATATCCTACCGTTTGCGTGCGCAAGCGATTCGCGATCTTTTTCTGTATGCCGTCAAAAGCGCCACCACATATAAATAGAATATTGCTGGTGTTTACGGATATCATCTTTTGGTCCGGATGTTTACGTCCTCCCTGTGGCGGCACATTTACATTGGTTCCTTCCAAGATCTTTAGCAGCGCCTGTTGCACCCCTTCGCCTGATACATCGCGTGTTATGGAAGGATTATCGCTCTTGCGTGCAATCTTGTCAATTTCGTCGATATATATGATCCCACGTTCAGCTGCTGCAACATCATAGTCGGCAGCCTGTAGTAGGCGGGTAAGAATACTCTCCACATCTTCACCAACGTATCCCGCCTCCGTTAGCACCGTGGCGTCGACAATACAAAAAGGGACATTAAGGATCTTCGCTACCGTTTTCGCCAGTAAGGTCTTGCCCGTACCGGTTTCACCAACGATAATTAAATTTGATTTTTCAATCTCGATTTCATCTTTGTCGACTTTTTGGTTCAACCGTTTATAGTGGTTGTATACAGACACCGATATGACCTTCTTTGCGTCATCCTGACCGATAACGTATTGGTCTAGATGCTGCTTGATCTCCATCGGACGCACAAGTTTCAACGTAGTTTGTAGTGACTTGCTTTTGCGTTGTTTCAGCTCCTCTGCTAAAATCTCACCGGCTTGCGTCACACATCGGTCGCAAATATGAGCCCCATCGCCCGCGATAAGCATCTGCGCATCATTCTTACTGATGCCGCAGAATGAGCAACGGATGTCTCTGTTATTAATCTTACTCATTGATTAATTTGTTATTTTACATCTTTTTTCGGCAATAATACCTCATCAATCATACCAAACTCTTTTGCTTCAGCCGCTTTCATCCAATAATCTCGATCGGATGACTTTTCTACCCACTCGTACGACTGTCCGGAGTGTGCGGAAATGATGCTATATAATTCCTCTTTTAGTTTCAGCATCTCTCTCAAGTTGATCTCCATATCGGACGCTACACCCTGTGCACCGCCGGAAGGTTGGTGGATCATGACGCGAGAATGTCTTAACGCCGCGCGTTTCCCTTTCGCTCCGGCAACTAAAAGGACAGCACCCATTGAAGCAGCCATCCCCGTACAGATCGTTGCCACATCCGGTGATATGTACTGCATCGTGTCATAGATACCCAAACCGGCGTAAACACTTCCTCCTGGCGAATTTATGTAAATCTGTATATCGCGTTGCGCGTCCGTGGATTGCAAAAAAAGAAGCTGCGCCTGCACAATGTTTGCAACTTGATCATTGATGCCGTCACCCAAGAAAATGATACGATCCATCATCAACCGCGAAAAAACGTCCATTTGCGCCACATTCATTTGGCGCTCTTCGATAATGTAGGGCGTCAGGTTTGTTGGCATATTTCGTTGAACACGGGAAATATAACTATCTACGTGCTGGCTGCCAATACGGTGATGTTGAATGGCATATTTTCTGAATTCGTTTTTATCTATGTTCATCGCTGTTGTTTTTCAGTTTTCTAAAAGACTAATATAAAATTATAATTTCAATCTAACCTACAAATTAACTGCCGAATTGTAATTTGGCAGTTCCTTTAAAAAATAAAAGCTGCTTTTTACAAAGTCGATTTTGCAGTAATAGTGCTCCATACCGTTACTAACCAAAAGCAATGGTATTTTGTGGATACTATTGTAGTTCGCGATTTGATGGAAAACACTTTCGGTAATTTTGACAGTTGGTGCCTTGAACTCTGCCAAAAGTATCTTTTCCCCTCCGTTGTTGTAAATCAATAAGTCGCTACGCTTCCTTAAGGTGTTTAATTTCAACCCTCCTTCGATTTGCATCAATGCTTTCGGATATTGTTTATGGGTGTGCAGGTAATGCACCCAATGCTGCCTCACCCACTCTTCTGGTGTCAGTACCAAGTCTTTCTTTCTCAATTCGTCGAAAATAAAGAGCTTGTCTGCTTTTTGGGTAATTTTCGTTAGATAGGGGGGTAAGTTTAACGGAAATGGCTCAAACATGTACAAAAATACGATAATTAGGTGTGCTAACAAAATTTGTTCATCCGTGTAAGTACAACGGAAAAATTGTACTTTCGTATGCTATGAATGTGAGTACGATCCTTGCCGATATCAAGAAAAGAAAATTCAGTCCCGTGTACCTATTGCATGGCGACGAATCCTACTACATCGATCTGATTAGTACTGCCCTTGAGCAACAGGTATTAACCGAAGCACAAAAAGGGTTTGACCAAACCGTTCTTTACGGTAAGGATAGCAGTATTGTAAATATTGTGAGCGCGGCTAAACGTTATCCTATGATGAGCGATCATCAGCTAATCCTGATCAAGGAGGCACAGGATTTGAAGTGGAAGTCGGAGGAAGAATTGTTATTGAGGTATTTGGAAAACATCACCCCGAGCACTATTCTGGTCGTCGCTTATAAGTATGGTAAGTTTGATAAACGGAAGAAAATATACAAAGCCTTTGAAAAGGTGGGGACGGTCGTTGAATCTGCCAAGTTGTATGAAAATAAGGTGGGTGAATGGATTATGGATCAGTTTCGCGCGGCGCATCGAAGTATACATCCACAGGCTGCAGCGATGATGGGGGATTATTTGGGGACAGATCTTGCGAAAGTAGCCAATGAGATTGACAAGCTGCTGCTGAACGTGCCCAAAGAAGAGGAGATCCAAGCTATTCACATTGAGCAAAACATTGGAATAAGCAAGGATTTTAATGTGTTTGAACTCCAATCAGCTTTGGCCAAACGCAATGCCTTGAAAGCGATACAGATCGTCGACTATTTTGTTGCCAACCCCAAGTCCAATCCTTTACCTATGGTGATCGGAAATTTGGGTACCTATTTTACAAAGATCCTGAAGTATCATTATCTGCCCGACAAAGCGCCACAGGTTGCGGCCAAGCAGCTCGGGGTGCACACGTTCTTTTTAAAGGAATATGAAGCGGCGGCTCGAAACTTCAATCGGAAAAAGACGTTTGATATCATCCATCATTTAAGCGCGTATGATTTAAAAACCAAAGGGATGGATATTGGGCCGTATACGGACAGCGCCGATATCCTCCGCGAACTGGTTTATAAAATTCTTAACTAATTATTGTCTCTATTTTTCTTAGGTACATCTTGCTGCGGTAGGTTTTCATAGGGGTTGTTCTCCGCCTCATGAATCTCCTTATAGCGCACAGTTGTTGTCGGTGCAGGCTCATCGTTATCGATTTCAATATCGATCTTCACTTTCTTCTCCATTTTTGGCTTTCGGACAATGCCCCATTTGATCAGTAGCTCTTGTGTTGCATTAATCTTCAGGTGCTCTTTTTCCGGCTCACCAATCAAAAAGCCAAAAGCCTGCATAGAAGGGATAGCGTCAAATATGACCTTGATGGTAGCCGTAAGTGGTAGCGCTAGAATTAATCCAGGTAATCCAAAAAGCATACCCCCCAATAAAATTGCTATAATGGCCATTAATGGGTTTATGCTCACTTTGCTGCCCACAATGTTCGGTGTAATGATATTTCCCTCCAAAAATTGAACAACCTGAAACCAAGCAATTACCCCTACGGCATACCAAGCACTGTCCTTGACAGCCAATGCAAATAAAGCAGGGAGAATCGAGCCTATGGCAATTCCGATATAAGGGAGTAACATAAGAAGCGATGCCAATGTTCCAAAGAACCATGCATAGTCTATACCCATAATCATCAACCCGATGGTATTTAAAATGGCGACGATTCCCATTACAGTGACCAATCCCAATAAGTAGCTCTGTACGACTGTATAAATTTTATTTAATGTTTCATGTACCTTCGATTGGGGTGTGCTTTTAAAAGCTTTGAAGAAGAACTCCCGAAAGAAGTCGCGATAGTAGAGCAGGAAAAAGCTAAATAGAGGAACTAAAACAGTTCCGGCAAGTATATTTCCTATGGATCCGAACGTGGCGGAGGCCATGGCCCCTGCATTGGATAGCATCTTATTTCCTTGGTCGCGCAATTGATCCATCATAGTGTTGCGCTGCACGTTAAATGTTGTTTCCACCCAGCGTTGGGCGCGATCCAGTACAGACATTACTTTATTTGTTATCGCGGTGGCATCCTTTCCAATGATGATACTTTGGTGTACAATAAACCATCCAATGAAATAGAGGACAGCTATGGCCACGATGACGGATAAGATGGCTGCTGTCGCTTTTCCTAGACGAATTCGCTCGAACAGACGTGCCAATGGATAAAGGGAGATGGCAATCAGTATGGAAAAGAGCAGCGGAATAAGTACGGTCTCTGTCGCATACATGAATCCCAACAGTAGCGCCATGGCGAAAAGGCTTGCTGCCAAATCAATCGCATAAGGGATTTTTTTTGAGTCATTCTTCATGAAAAACATTTTTGTTGAACAACAGTTAAGTAGCAGTTTTGTTTTTCCAATTCCAAAAGATAATATAGAAGAAGGCGGATAGGATAATGAGGCTATTGACTATAAAAATGGATGGGATGCGGCTTAAATGATCGGCATACACGTAGCCGGCTAACAGGGCGCCGCCACCGATTCCTATTTCCAGGGCGATATACATGGTGGCCATCGCTTTACCGCGATGCTGCGGCAGGCTTAGGTCTATGGTCCATGCGTTGACTGCCGGCGACAACACACCGGTGCCTATACCATAAATTATTGCGCCCAAGATCAGGCCTTCTACGGATTCTCCTAAACCAATTATTAGCACAGCCAGCGCAACGATAAAGACGCCAACGACCATCACTTTTATTCGGCCATATCGATCGGCTACTTTTCCGGAAACAAAACGAATCATGATGGAAGACAGTGTGTAGGCTGTGAAAAACAACCCCTTGTTGCCTATCCCCAAATGTTCACTCCAGTCGGGGATCAACGTCAATATAACACCATAGCCCGTATAGGATAACAAGGTAACGATTGCTGCGGGGAGGACACGAAATTCCAGTACCTCGTCGCGTCTGATTTGAAGCATGGCCAGCGAAAAAGACTCCTTGCGCGGCAATGTCTCGCGCATATTAAGAACAATGACGATAGAAAGTACCGCGAATAGTGAAGAGCTGTAGAACATAGGATTTATCCCATAGTTCTGCGCTATGTAGCTACCAATTGCTGGGCCTATTGCCCCACCGATGCTGAAACATAGCCCGTGCATACCCAAGGCTTCGCCCCAACGATTTTGCGGGATTATGTCCGCCACATAAGCGGAAGTAGCCGTGGGTTTGAAGCCGGTCGAAAAGCCATGTACGAGGCGTAAGAGAAAGAAGAAGGCCACAGAGCTGACGACGGGATACAGGAAGCCGCAAATAAAACACACCACCGACCCTACAGCCATAACCGGGACCCGGCCCCAGCGGTCTGTGAGCTTGCCACTGAAGGGTCTGGAGATCCCGGCGGTCAACGTGAATAGAGCAATGATAAGCCCTTTGTGTTCGCCGCCACCCATCTTGCTCAAATGATTTGGTAGTTCGGGGATGATCATATTAAAGCTCGCCGAAAAGAGAAGCGAGCTTAAGCACAGCAGGGCAAATGGTACCGTGTAAATCGATGTCGGATGGCCCACTGCTATGCTCCCTTTAACTGCTGTCGAGCCAGTTCCGCGCAAAAAATAGTGGCCGCTACAGCCACATTCAGCGATTCGGCTTGGCCGATACGCGGAATTGTTACGGCGTGATCGATCTGACGGATCAAGGATTCGCGGATGCCGTTTCCTTCGTTTCCCATGATAATCAGCCCAGATGATCCAAAATCGGTGTCGTAAATAGATGTTCCATCAAGCAACGCACCAAAAGTCGGCATTCCGGTATCTCTTATGAATGTTGGGAGATCCGTATAGGTAACCGTGACACGCGATAGTGACCCCATGCTAGCTTGTACGACCTTCGGATTGTATGCGTCAGCCGTACCCAGCGAGCAGATGATATGTTTTATCCCGAACCATTCGGCGGTGCGAATGATCGTTCCCAGATTCCCCGGATCTTGAATGTCATCAAGCAATAGACTGTGTTGGTGCTGAATACGATTCAAGTCCAGCACGTGTTCGTCGGGCAGATGAAACAAAGCGACAACACCTTGTGGGTTGTTCAATAGCGATATTTTCTGTAATTCCTTGGCGCTAACTGTCACACATTTTATTTTCTGCGGTAAATTGTCCATTTTTGCCTCAGCTTCCGCAGTGGCATAGAGGCTATGGATCTTGTAACTGGATGATATAAATTCCAATACAGACTTCAGGCCTTCCACCAAAAAAAGACCATGTTGTTTGCGAAATTTTTTGTGCTGCAATGACGTTGTTAAACTAATTTGCGCTTTTGATAACATTGCTTGATGATTAAAAAGGATATTTTTTTTGCTTTTGCAAGTATAACGCTTTTGGCGCTAATTTTAGCATCGTGCCGTTCGGCTAGATACTTGAGTGAAGATCAGGCGTTAGTTACAAAGGTTGAGATAGACGGTATTGATCCCTCGCTAAAGGAGCGTGCGTCAGCCTATATATCGACCGAGATCAAGCCAAATTCCCGGTTAAATCTGACGTTATACAACCTGTTTAATACAGAAAATGGTAGGTACAAAAGGGACGGCATTCGAAGCGTCGGCGAAGCGCCCCACATTGTGGATTCATCGTTGATCGATTTTTCGGCAAAACAGATCAATCGATTCTTGCAGACAAAAGGTTATTTCAATGCGAGCGTGACGCCGCAGAAGAGGGTGAAAAATAAGAAGGCTGCCATAGTGTTTGAGATAGAAGCAGGACAGCCTTTTGTTTATGGTAAGATTGCACATCAGGTAGCTGATTCATCCATTGATGTGGTTTATCAAAGGGAAGTGCTTCCGTATTCCAATGCGAGAAAAGGTAAGCGGTTCGATAGTGCCGATCTCCTCGAAGAAAGAGAATCCATGTATGTAAAGCTGAAGGAGTATGGTTATTTTGAGTACCTACGGCAATACATGCGCGTAGGCATCGATACCAACCGGATAGCCAAGCAAGCTGATGTGAAGGTTGAGATTCAGAATCCGACGGACAGCACGCGGCATGTTGTATATTATGTCGATAGTGTATTCGCTATCGTTCGACTTCCTTACGGCCAAATTGGAAATAAAAAAAACAATCGCTATCATGATCAATCAATTGGGGTGGATTACCTCGATGAGACCGGAAAATTTCGTTTGCGACCCTTGGCTCAATATATGTATTTGCGCCCCGGTATGCGCTATAATATGAAGAAAGAAAATCAGTCCTACGATAGGCTGTACGAGACAAATGGCTTTCGAAATATCAAGATCAATTATCAAAAGGTAGATTCCAACAAGTTACATGTCACCTACGAGCTCACGCCGCGGCCGGTTATGGCCAATCAGGTGGAAGGAGAATTTACATTCAGTTCGGGCATGAGCGGATTCAATGTGGGTAATACCTTTTCGCACCGCAATGTCTTTGGAGGCGCCGAACAATTGGAAGTAAAAATGCGATATGGTGTCCTGTTTGACCCTCGGCTGGAAGGCGGTTTAGCCAATAAAATCTTCAATAACGATTTTCAGATTGGCGTCAATTTGATTATCCCTCGGCTGATGACGCCTTTTGAAAATTCAAGCTCAGGAACCTATGGGCTGCCGCGCACCACATTTTCCAGCACGTTGCAGCTCTTTCAGCAGGATGGGACGTACGCCAACCGATACTTTACGAACACACTTAATTACATTTGGTACAGTGGCGTAAACTCCCAACACAGCTTGACCCCTGCATCAGTTGAATATCGACAGGGACGGCTGAATGCCGATTTTGCCCGGCGGCTCGAAGAGGAAGGGTATCAACTTTACATACAAAGCAATAATCGTCAATATTTTGGTTTAAGTGCCCAATATGCATTTACCTACAATGCCAAAAGATTGCTCCGACTCGAGGATTTTAATTATTTTCGAATAGGCTTGGAAAGTAGTGGCAATCTGTTGGGCTTGGCCGGCAACCTATTTAATTTTACGACATCCAACGATGGTGAAAAGCAACTGTTTGGGGTGCCATATCTGCAATATGCAAAGGCTGAATTGGATTATCGCTGGTACAAACATTTAGCGGGTAATCAACAAGTTGTGCTGCGTTTCAATGGTGGAGTGGCCGTTCCCTATGGCAACAATTCAGAATTGCTCATCTTTGAAAAGAGCTTTTACGGTGGTGGGATGAATGGTATCCGCGCTTGGCAGGCCCGGACATTGGGACCTGGCAATTACGATAGAAGTGGCTTGACCGAGCAACTGCGATTAAACTTACGTAATTTGGATCAGCTTGGCGAAGTCAAATTGGAGGCGAATGCCGAATACCGCTTTCGCTTGCTGAACAAGTTTTTAGGTGCGAAACTGAATGGCGCAACTTTTTTGGATGCTGGGAATATTTGGCTACTTCGCGATAATGAGTTTGCCCCAAATGGTGAGGGTACCTTTAAGGCAGATCGCTTTTTATCACAAATAGCATTAGGATCGGGCTTTGGGCTTCGATTGGATATGGATTATTTTATTATTCGTCTTGATGCCGGACTTAAATTGAAAGATCCCCAGTTTGCTGGAGGCAAACAATGGGTAATTAAAGAGTTCTTTAACGCACGGGAATTTAAACAGGCTTTTTACGAGTCCCGGCGGCCCGATCGCTACAACTTTATCCAATACAACTTTAGCGTAGGACTTCCTTTCTAAATCAATCCCTTGATCGCTGTAAATATGCTTTCGATAATCTTGCTAAGGTCTAATCCTTTCGAGTAATTGAAGTAGACATATACGATTGCCAAAACCACCAGAACGGTTAAAAAGCGTTTGAAAAGATAGCCGATAAATAGCAAGGAGGCGGGAATAAACAACAGCAACAGGCCGGAGATCTTAAATGGCTTTAACGCTTGTTCGGATTTATGGATGTAGTATAGTTTTCCTATCGAATCGTCTTGATTTTTATGCTTAAAAAATACAAAAGTAGAAGAGGCCAGGGGATGTTTTACCACAGCGATACCATCATGAAAGGAAAGATCTTGCTGAAAACCATTGAGTTCAAAAACAAAGGTGCCATTTATATTTTCTAGGGGCTGTTCTGCACTATCGATAGCTATGATGGCCAGCTTTCCATTTTGCGTTAAGTTTTCTTTCACAATAAAATTGGCGATACGTTGAGGTTGCGCCTTAGCAACCATCGTTGCGGCCAACGAGATAAGAATTATATAGCGTATATGCTTCACGTTTTAGCGATTTGATACAATATTAGTAAAAATTGGTAATTAAATCACGAGACTTTCCAAGTACGGTGTGGCAACCGATGCTGCAGCATCGATTTGCCTACCAGCCCGTATCCCAAGATCATCCTCCCGGAGTCTCTTTGAGCTTTTTATTTTTGACATTTGTAGATTTCTTACGTACATTTGTCGAAGTTAAATAAGATTATACGGATATGGAAAATATAGCGTCTCAAAGACCAGCCAAAAAAACAGATAATAATGCAAATCGTACGGAGTATTATGTAACATTAACGGTGGCTATTGTAATTGGGTTAATTGGAGTATTTATCAGATTTGTTCCCGATGTTATCCCCGCGCTGGATCAATTTACGTTTATGTTTTCGTTGGTTGCCAACCTGGCCATGATCGTTGCGACAGTCATCGCATTCAAAGTTGTTTTCGGTATATTGGGTTTCGGTAAAAAATAGCCGCTATTTTTCTTTAAGATATGATAAGACCATTCATTGTAAGATGAATGGTTTTTTATTGCCATTTCCACGGATTGCTGCATGCTCATAAAAAAAGCCCGAGTCGTACTGACCGGGCTTTTAATTATTTGGTAATCCCTATTAGCCGTTGATCAATGACCAAGTGCCCCAAGGAATTCTAGATAGAATCAGAATCAATCCGAGAATATAAAAAATCAAAACGGTTTTATTTGCTTTCTTGGCATCTGTGATCTTTTTCGCCTTGATGTAGCCAACTGTAATCAATACAATAGCCAGAATCATCATCAAGGGGTGCTCCAGAAAATAAAGACGCGACGTGCTATTCTTCATGTTCGCTCCAGAAAAAGCTTGTATACCGAGTGGAGATACGAAATATATGATCAGGCCGACCAGCAGTTGCAGGTGGGCTGATATGAACCCTATTAACGCAACTTTGCGGTTGTAGGGTTTGTTTCCCAAATAATTGGACAGGGTAATGACAATAGCAATTACCAAAGCTAGCAACAACACGATTGCTAAGGTTGAATGTAGATGTTTCATTCCGGTTACTGTAAATTTAAAATTTGTACTTTATCTCTTCTCTAAAATACAGCTTTCGCGCAAGCGGCGCTCAGCTGCGTGGCAAATTTTAACTTGCCCTGACAAAGGTACTATTTTGCCAGTCGCTTATCGCTTATTTCTTTAAATTCCGAATGCTTTTTAAATGTGGGAAATGTTTGCTCCATACTCATCATATAACCCACATCAAAAAATAGGCGGATGTCTTGCAGGATACCTGCAAAGTCCCAGTTTTCATCCACTTCGTCAGACACGGTGTGGTATCGTCCAGCGAGTGCTTTTCTGCGTTTTGTGTTTGCTGTCGAATCAGCCGAGACTAGTTCGCTACCACTGCCCATAAACAATCCGGGGACGCCAACTTTTACGAAGTTGAAATGGTCCGAACGATAAAAGCCGCCAGACGACGGGTTACCTTCGCCTTTTACCACACGGCCGAACTTAGCGGCAGAGCGCTCAACATAGTCTTCAATTTCGGTCTGCCCGCGTCCCACGATGGACACGTCGCGGGTTGCTCCCAGTGCACTGAAAGCGTCCATATTTAGGTTGGCTACGGTTTTATTCAGTGGGAAAATAGGGTTTTGCGCGTAATAGTCGGAGCCTAACAAGCCCTCTTCTTCTGCCGTGACGGCTAAAAAAACGATGGTTCGTTCAGGCCGCACTTTGGCGGCTTGGAAGGCTTTCGCAATTTCAAAAAGGGCTGCAACACCTGCGGCATTGTCAATAGCACCGTTATAAATAGAGTCGCCGTCTACGGCCTCACCAATGCCCAAATGATCCCAATGTGCGGTGTATATGATGGTCTCGTCTGCGCGTTTGCTGCCCGCTAGCTTCGCGATGACATTATTGGAACTTGATTTGCGCATGCTGTTTTTCAGTTGTACGGATATCTCCACCCCCAACGGGATCGCATTGAAGCCCTTCCTTTTCGCCCGATCTTGTACGTCTCGAGGTTGTCCGGCTAGTGCGAAGAGTTTCTCCGCAACGCCGCTCGTTATCCACCCTTCAAAAGAAGTGGTCTTCGCTACGCTGGTATTCTCTATCAAACTCAGCTGAGGTCCCGACCAGCCGCTACGCACCACATTCCAACCGTAGCTTGCCGCTTCGGTGTCGTGGATCAGCAGCACGCCAGCAGCACCTTGACGGGCAGCCTCCTCATATTTGTAAGTCCAACGACCATAGTAGGTCATGGTGTCGGCCTTGAAAAGTTCTTTATCATAGTGGCCGGGATCGCTTACCAACACGACGACCGTTTTTCCCTTCACATCCACCCCGGCGTAATCGTTCCAGCCAAATTCGGGAGCCACAATGCCAAATCCGACGAATACCAGTTCGGAGTCCTGTATGTCGATTTGTTCGTCCAGACGGCGGCTGCCAATAACGTAGTCTGCGAGATAGTCTGCAGAAAAGGAGCCCGATTTTCCGTAAAATGTCAAGTTTTTTTGCAGCGGCGTAGATGCTGTTTCTACCATGGGTACTTCTTGAAAGTAGCTGCCTTGGTTGCCCGGCTCCAGTCCCAACGCTTTAAATTGCGCTTGGATGTAGTTGACCGTTAAGGTATCCCCTTTGGTAAAAGGCTTTCTTCCTAAGAAGGTATCCGCAGAAAGCGTTTTTACATAGTTGCTATACGTATCTTCGCTAATAGCCGCCATGGCCGTGCTGTCAAGCTGCGATGCATCAAACGTGCCTTCGCTCTGTTGCTGACAAGCGTACAGGAGGGTCAGGGCGCCGGATAAAAAAAGTAATTTTTTTTTCATGATGGTGACTCGGTAATGTTGAATATTTAGGGTTGCTGCTTTTTCGAATTTATGCTATTGTATTCCGTTAGGCGTACAACTTCGGCTACCGGATGGAAAAGGTATAACTTGTTTGTCGACAGTTCCAAGCATTTATAGCGTTTCCTGAGTTTTTCCTTTTTTTGGAACACACGTCCCCCCCTGACCACAAAAATACTGTTCTCTTCGATATCTTCAACGGTTGTCAAACCCGTTACCACCTGTTTATCATAGCCTTTCAGCGTCCGATAGAGCTGCACATCTGTGCAGCTTGAGGCGGCTGGATTGTCCATGTAACGGGAAATGGCCGCCAAGATATCAGCCGGAAATATCGCCAGTTGTAAGAAAGGGGACATCAATTCCTTGTAGGTGGATTTCCATTCCACTCCGTGGGGTTTCACACTATTTTTGTAGCGTTGCCAGGTGTGCAGGTGTGCAAACTCGTGGATAGTGGTAATTAGAAAGGCATACGAATTGAGATCATGGTTGATAGATATCCGGTGTGGTTGTCCTCGGAAAGGTGCCCGATAGTCGCCCAGTTTCGTTCGCCGGGCTCGCGCGATACGAAATTGACAGCCCGTATCGTTGATCCACGTGGAAATGATGGGGGCCGCCGAGGCAGGCATATATTTGCTCAATTGTTTTGAAAAATCCGCCATTGCTTGCAAACTTATTATTTTTATTTGATAAACTGTGATAAGGTGGTTTCCGATGCCCAACGAATTAATTATATTTGATAGCTTAATCCGTTGCTCATGAGAAAATACCTCATCCTCATCGTATGTTGTTTTTGTTTTTTGTGCCCTCAGGCTCAAGAACTGAATATGCGTGTGGAGATTCAATCGCCACAAGTGCAAAATACGAATAAAAGAGCCTTGGATTTGCTCCAAAAGGTGATACAGGATTTTTTTAACAACCGATCATGGACCGATTTGAAAATCGATCCCCGAGAGCGGATCGACGGAGCAATATTCATTACGATATCGGAATGGGATGGTTCGAAAAATTACAAAGCCGCTGCACAGTTATTCTCATATCGTCCGGTGTATGGGACGAATTACAGTACAACGGTTTTAGCATACAACGACCGCAGTTTCAATTTCTCCTACGTAGAGGGTGAACAACTCAACTTTAATGAAAATGCGAATCTGAACAATTTGTCTTCTTTATTGGCTTTCTACGCTAACGTCATCGTTGGGATGGATATGGATACCTTCAGATTATTCGGTGGGAATAAGTACCTCAATGCTGCTCGTAGTATATTGAATACCGCACAGGGGAACGCGGAGGAGGGTTGGCGATCCATGGAATCGCTCGTGAATAGATACTGGCTCATCAATAATTTGCTGGACAGACGCTATCAACCTTACCGTGAATTTGCCTACCAATACCATATCAATGGGTTGGATAGAATGAGCCAAGACGAGTTGAAGGCTAGAAATACCATGGCGGAACTCTTGGACAAACTAGGCGAAGTGGATCGAAACAACACAGGTAATGTGTTGACTTCGGTTTTATTTGCGGCCAAAGCCGATGAATTTGTTGGAGTTTATAGTAAATTGCCAGGAAACCAAGGTGCACAAGTTTTTAACACGCTCGTTGCGCTTGATCCAAGCAACACTGCGAAATACGAGTTATTGAGGAAATAAAAGAGATATGCTGACAAGACTACTTATAAAAAACTACGCGCTTATTGAAGATTTGGATATCCAGTTTGATGCGGGTTTAAATATGATAACGGGAGAGACTGGAGCGGGAAAGTCTATCATCATGGGCGCATTAGGACTGATTTTAGGAAACCGTGCGGAAGGGAAACATTTTTTTCGGGAGGATCAGAAATGTGTGATCGAAGGATATTTTAGTCTGCATGCTTATCATTTACGTCCTTTTTTTGTAGACAACGATCTGGATTACGAATCCGAAACAATCATTCGGCGGGAGATTTCTGTGGATGGTAAATCCCGGGCATTTGTCAATGATTCGCCAGTCACTTTAAATGTGTTGAAGGCTTTGGGCGAATTGCTGATCGATATTCATTCGCAACATGCCACGCTGCAACTCAATACGGAACGTTTCCAGTTGATGGTGCTTGACAGCATGGCAAAAAATCAAGATGTGCTTGAGGCCTACCGCACAGCATTGCGACAATACAAGGATCAGCTTGCTCAGCTAGAACAGTTGCAAAACGAGATTGCTAGCACCAATGCTGAGCTGGACTTTAACCAGTTTCAATTTGATGAATTGCAACAAGCCCAATTACAAATTGGGGAGCAGGAGCAGCTAGAGGAGGAAGTTAGTCAGCTGGAAAATGCCGAGGAAATTAAACGAGGGCTGTTTGGCGCATCGCATCTGTTGGATGAGCAAGAGCTTTCCGTTAATCAAGCAATCAAGGAAGTGCTACAGCACTTGCAAACCGTGCAGCGTTTTTTACCCTCCGTTGCGACATTGACTGAACGCTTGCAGAGTGCACAGATAGAGATTAAAGATATTGCACAGGAAGTGCAGATGTTAGGGCAGGAGGTGCATATGGATGAAAATCGTTTGGCCGCGGCCAACGAGCGTTTGAGTCTATTGTACAACTTGCAGAAAAAACACCGTGTTGATACTGTTGTAGCATTATTGGATCTACAAAATGAATTGGAGCAAAAGATCTTAGCGGTAGCGAATAGGGAAGAAAAAGTTGCGCAAATGCAAAAAGACTTGGCGGATAGCCTGCAGCTGCTGAAAGAAGAAGGTAGCCGTTTGCATGAATCACGGGTGTCGGTGCAAGGGGAGGTACAGGAATATGTACAGTCGTTGTTGTCTGAGGTCGGGATGGGAAACGCCCAACTAAGCATCAGTCTGACCGAGCTTCCGATAGAACGCTACAAGACTACGGGCGGAGATGACGTGCAATTCTTGTTCTCGGCCAACAAGGGACAAACACTACAGCCAATACATCGCGTCGCCTCAGGGGGAGAGTTATCGCGTGTTATGCTTGCAATAAAATCCTTGGTTGCAAGTAGCTCTGCCTTACCGACCATTATTTTTGATGAGATTGATACTGGTATATCGGGAGAGGTAGCCTTAAAGGTAGGTCAAATCATGGAGCGTCTATCTGCCAATATGCAGGTGTTGGCTATTAGTCACTTGCCGCAGATTGCGTCGAAAGGCAATAAGCACTTCAAAGTATATAAAATCGATGAGGCGGAAAAAACGAAAACGAATATTGTGCCCTTGGATGCTGAGCAACGTGTATTCGAGATAGCCCAGATGCTCAGCGGAACAAACCCGGGCGAATCTGCATTGAAGCATGCGCGGGAATTGGTAGGCTTATAACATAAAAGCCATCTCTTTTGGAGTTGGCTTTTGTGCTAATATGCTGTTTGCTTACCTTACTCGACAAAATCAGCTTCGGTAAGGGATATCTTAAAAAAAGCACGTTGTGGAACGGGAACATTGATACCGTCTTCCAGCAATGGGTCTTGTGCAAATACGGTTAAGGAACCCGCAGTGTATTCATAGTTGTATGAAACGCCATCAATTGTTGCGGGCAATGTGTTATAGTTACTTTCATTATCAAACGAAATAGCAACGTTTACAATACCTTGCTTAACGTAATAATCGGTTAGCTCCGGAACGCTTAAATTAACGAATTTCGAAGTAGTCGTGTTTTGTACATTCTGCCATTGGTTGGCGTCACGCGAATAAACCATAGTGATACTCGGAACCACCGTATCGTAATACTCTTTCGTACAGCTTGTGCCTACTGCCAGTGTTGCAGTACCTAATAAAAAGGCTAATAGAATTTTTTTCATGTGTATTGTGTTTAAGTTTTGTTAAAAGTATCGTTCTCTTCCTAATAAAGACGTTAAAAAATGTTAATGGTTTAAATGCATTAACAAAAAACACGCCACAAAAAAAGCTTCACGGTTACCGTGAAGCTTTTTTTGCAGGCCAGTAGTACTATTTCTTTTCGTTATCGTTGTTATCGTCGTTGTCGTCCGGCTGCGTGACGTCCGACTCAATAGACTTGTCGCTTTCTTGCGTATTCATCGCACTTACGATAATCTCTTGTTTTTCATTATTGTAGTCGATATGCAATTGCGAACCATTCTTGACTTCTCCCTTTAAGATTTCTTCCGCAATAGGATCTTCCAGGTATTTTTGGATAGCACGTTTTAATGGGCGGGCACCAAAATTACTATCATATCCCTTATCTGCAATAAAGTCTTTCGCTTTGTCAGTCAATGAAATATGATAACCTAATCCCTCTATGCGTCCGAAAAGAGACTTCAATTCGATATCGATAATTTTGAAGATGTTTTCCTTGCTCAACGAATTGAACACGATCACATCATCGATACGATTCAAGAATTCTGGCGCAAATGCTCTTTTCAATGCCGTCTCAATAACACCACGAGAGTGCGAATCGGCTTGGTTTGTTTTCGCTGCCGTTGTGAAACCAACACCCTGACCAAATTCCTTCAGCTGTCTTGCGCCAATATTGGATGTCATGATAATAATCGTATTCCGGAAATCAACTTTACGACCTAGGCTATCTGTTAACTGTCCTTCGTCCAATACTTGTAACAGCAAGTTGAAAACATCTGGGTGCGCTTTTTCGATTTCATCCAACAAGACAACGGCATAAGGCTTGCGACGAACCTTTTCCGTCAATTGTCCACCTTCCTCGTATCCAACGTAGCCCGGAGGCGCACCGACCAAACGAGATACCGCAAATTTTTCCATGTATTCACTCATGTCGATTTGGATCAACGCATCTTCCGAGTCGAACATAAAACGGGCAAGCTCTTTGGCCAGTTCTGTCTTTCCGACACCTGTAGGACCTAAGAAAACAAAAGAACCTATCGGTTTCTTTGGGTCTTTCAATCCAGCACGTGTACGTTGAATGGCTTTCACCAACTTCTGTACAGCGTCATCCTGACCGATGATGCGTCCTTTTACGGCGTCGCCCATGTTCAACAGCTTTTGGCTGTCAGACTGGCTTACCCGTTGCACAGGAATTCCAGTCATCATGGCAACCACTTCCGCTACATTGTCTTCAGAAACAGTATAGCGTTTTGATTTAGTCTCCGCTTCCCAAGCAGCTTTCTCTTTTTCGAGTTGATCAAGCAGCTTTTTCTCGGTGTCGCGTAACTTCGCCGCTTCCTCATATTTTTGGCTACGGACAACCTTGTTTTTTTCCACCTTCACTTCTTCGATCTTCTCTTCGATATCGATGATGGATTGCGGCACGTGAATGTTGTTGAGGTGTACCCGTGAGCCAGCCTCGTCCAATGCATCGATAGCCTTGTCAGGCAGAAAACGGTCTGTAATATACCGTGTTGTTAGCGCGACACAAGCTTCAATGGCATCATCGGTATACGTTACATTGTGGTGATCTTCGTACTTATCCTTAATTCTGTTTAAGATTTCTACCGTTTCGTCATGCGAAGCGGGTTCCACAACGACTTTTTGGAAACGACGATCCAATGCGCCATCTTTCTCGATATACTGCCGATACTCATCCAGTGTTGTAGCTCCGATACACTGAATCTCACCACGTGCTAAAGCTGGCTTGAACATATTAGAGGCGTCGAGCGAACCCGAAGCACCGCCCGCGCCCACAATGGTGTGTATCTCATCAATGAACAAGATGACATCCGGAGATTTCTCAAGCTCGTTCATCACTGCCTTCATGCGCTCTTCAAACTGACCGCGGTATTTCGTACCCGCAACCAAAGAAGCCAAATCAAGCGTAACAACGCGCTTGTTGAAAAGTACACGCGAAACCTTTCGTTGTACGATCCGCAGCGCCAACCCTTCGGCAATGGCCGATTTACCAACTCCCGGCTCGCCAATAAGGATTGGATTATTCTTTTTGCGGCGCGACAATATCTGCGATACGCGCTCGATTTCTTTTTCGCGACCTACAATAGGGTCTAGCTTACCTTCCTCAGCCGCCTTCGTTAAATCACGACCAAAATTGTCCAAAACTGGGGTCTTCGACTTGATGTCCGAAACCTTCTTAGGCGCCGTGAATTGCTGGTCGTCATCCGCGAAGTCATCATCTCCAGTGGACGAACTGGACGCTTCATCGGTTATCGTCGTCTTGTTTTGCTCTACCTCGTTTTTGAATAAGTCGTACGTGATACTATATTGTTGCAGTACCTGCGAGGCGATGTTCTCTTCGTCGCGCAAGATCGCCAACAACAGGTGCTCTGTGCCGATAATATCGCTTTTGAAAATCTTAGCTTCCAAATAGGTGATCTTTAATACCTTCTCCGCCTGTTTAGTCAGTGGCATATTGCCGATTGGCGCACGTGACATGGATGAGCCTTTCACAGCATCCTCCACCGATTGTCTTATCGATGTTGTGTCAACGCCGATGTTTTTCAAGATCTTTATAGCAACCCCATCGCCCTCACGAATCAACCCGAGCAAAAGATGCTCTGTGCCGATATAATCATGGCGAAGCCGTAACGCTTCCTCTCGGCTGTAGGAGATGACATCCTTTACGCGTGGTGAAAATTTTGCTTCCATGTAATAAACCTTTCCTTTTAAAAATGATAGGATGTTATAAATGTAAAAAATAAATTATAAAACCTATGCTTGTTCTGTGATAGATTTTATCAACAATTAAGCCACAGCCCGGAAACTATCAAAATGGCAGTCTTTCGGAACTAAAAATGACTATATTTGTACAAAAAATAGCATTTTATATCGAATTATGTCTGACGAAAAGATCATTTTTTCTATGGCCGGTGTCAACAAGATTTACCCGCCGCAAAAGCAAGTTCTTAAAAATATATACCTATCGTTTTTTTATGGTGCAAAGATCGGTGTTATCGGTTTAAATGGTTCCGGAAAGTCATCCCTCCTAAAGATTATCGCTGGACTGGATAAGTCCTACCAGGGTGAAGTGGTGTTCTCACCGGGCTACTCGGTTGGCTATTTGGCGCAAGAGCCGCAGCTCGATTTGGAAAAAACGGTGCGTGAAATCGTAGAAGAAGGCGTTGCAGAAACCACTGCCATCCTGCAGGAATATGAGGAAATAAATGAAAAATTTGGCCTTCCCGAAGTCTACGAAAATGCAGATGAGATGGATAAACTGTTAGCTCGGCAGGGAGAACTGCAAGATATCATCGATGCGACCAACGCTTGGGAATTAGATAGTAAGCTCGAGCGTGCCATGGATGCGCTACGCTGTCCTGAACCAGAAGCAAAAATTGTCAATTTGTCAGGTGGTGAACGTCGCCGTGTAGCACTTTGTCGCTTATTGCTGCAAGAACCCGATGTGCTGTTGCTCGATGAGCCTACCAACCACTTGGATGCCGAGTCTATTGACTGGCTGGAGCAGCATTTGCAACATTATAAAGGTACCGTTATTGCCGTGACACACGATCGTTACTTCTTGGATAACGTAGCCGGATGGATCTTGGAGCTGGATCGCGGAGAAGGTATCCCTTGGAAAGGGAATTATTCTTCATGGTTGGACCAAAAGGCCAAGCGTTTGGCGCAAGAGGAAAAACAAGAAACCAAACGCCAAAAAACGTTGGAGCGCGAATTGGAATGGGTACGTATGGCGCCGAAAGCAAGACATGCCAAATCGAAAGCGCGGTTGCATAATTACGAAAAACTGGCTTCGGAAGAAACGAAAGAGCGGGAAGATAAACTAGAGCTTTTCATCCCCCCAGGGCCTCGATTGGGTAACGTGGTGATTGAAGCGAACGGTATCTCAAAAGCTTACGGTGACCGCATACTTTTCGAGGAGTTGAGCTTCTCCCTCCCTCCGGCAGGTATCGTCGGGATTATCGGGCCCAACGGTGCCGGTAAAACAACCCTATTCCGATTGATTACAGGGCAGGAACAGCCAGATACCGGTACATTTCGTGTAGGTGAAACCGTAGCGCTGGGTTATGTGGATCAAAACCACGATGACCTCGATCCCGAAAAATCTGTTTGGGAAAACATCACCGATGGCAATGATAACATCCTCTTGGGAAATCGCCCGGTAAATTCTAGAGCCTACGTTTCGAAATTCAATTTCAACGGAGGCGATCAACAAAAGAAAGTCGGTGTTCTCTCCGGAGGGGAGCGTAACCGGGTGCACTTGGCAATTACCTTAAAAAAATCATCTAACGTATTGCTCCTGGATGAGCCGACCAATGATATCGATGTGAATACCTTGCGTGCTTTGGAGGAAGGGCTAGAAAACTTCGGTGGATGTGCTGTCGTTATCTCCCACGACCGTTGGTTCCTAGATCGTATCTGTACGCATATTTTGGCATTTGAAGGCGATTCACAAGTATACTTCTTCGAAGGAAACTATTCCGAATACGAAGAAAATAGAAAGAAACGCCTTGGTGACGCCACACCAAAACGGATAAAATATAAAAAATTGGTGAAATAAAGATGGTTGACTCGGCAAGACTCTTAGCTGCTATTATTGACAATGCGATTGATGGTATTATCACCATCGATAGCGCGGGGATGGTTGAATCTATAAACCCCGCCGCATCGGCACTGTTTGGCTACGAGCCATCCGAGGTTATTGGCAACAATATTTGTATGCTGATGCCAGAACCGGATCGGACTAAGCATGATGGTTACATCAGTAACTACCAGCATACGGGTGTGAAGAAGGTCATTGGTGTTGGGCGGGAAGTGATGGGGCTGAAAAAGAATGGCACAACGTTTCCCTTTCGCTTAGCCGTTAGTGAGGTGCTCTATAAAGGTAAGAATATCTTCACCGGATTTATCCATGACTTGACCAAAGAACGCGCAGCCGAGGACGAATTGCGGATGCACGCTATTCAATTGGAAGCAAAGGTAAGCGAGCGGACGAAAGACTTGATCAAATTGGTGTCTGAGCTGGAGAAGGCGAAGTCTGACGTGAGTTTATCCTTGGAGAAGGAAAAAGAACTGAACCAAATGAAGTCACGATTTGTATCGATGGCTTCGCACGAGTTTCGCACGCCGCTCAGTTCGGTGCAGCTGTCCGCATCGCTGATCGAGAAATACGTGGAGCGTCCGGATTATCAGAATGTTATGAAGCATACCAATCGGATTCGTGGCGCGGTGCAGCTGCTCAATAACATCTTGAACGACTTTCTTTCGTTGGAAAAGTTGGAAGCAGGCAAGGTTGTGGCCAACAAATCAACGATAAATTTGGTGCAACTCGCCGAAGAAATCACGGAGGAAATGCAAATGATCTGTAAGAAAAACCAGCATATCGTGTATCAACATACGGGCGATGTAGGCTTTTTCTATTTGGATAGCCATTTGGTTAAAAGTAGTATCATAAATTTAGTGTCTAACGCGATTAAGTACTCAGGGGAAGATACATTTATTGAGTTTTCCACGGAGATTAAAGATGATATATGTGTCATCTGTATTCGTGATAATGGCATTGGCATTCCCCTTGAGGATCAGAAAAATCTTTTTGAGCCTTTCTTTCGTGCGCAAAACATCGGGAATATACCGGGGACGGGGCTCGGGTTAAATATTGTAAAAAGGTATGTGGAACTGATGGGGGGAAGCATGCAGTATTGGTCAGCTGCAGACAAGGGCGCAATATTTAAAATGACCTTCCAGCAATAGGAGTACAGCAATGGCAAAAAAAATACTAATAATCGAAGACAATTTTGAAATTCGCGAAGGAACAGCGGAAATCCTTTCTTTGACCGGTGACTACGAAATACTGACTGCCCCCGATGGAAAAATAGGGGTGGATCTAGCTGTAAAAAATAAACCAGACCTCATTCTTTGCGATATCATGATGCCCGAATTGGATGGATATGGTGTGCTGTACATGTTAAGCAAGAATGAACTAACCGCCGATATTCCCTTTATTTTTTTAACAGCAAAATCGGAACGTGCCGACCTGCGCAAGGCTATGGAGATGGGCGCTGATGACTACCTCACAAAACCTTTTGATGATATCGAGCTGCTGAATGCTATTGAAAGCCGTTTTCGTAAAAGAGAGAAACTAGCGGGCCAAGCAGGCAGCAGGACGCATCTCCACCTGAGCGAAGATGAGCAAAACTACTTATTGCAGGATCTCGTAAAAGACGCGCGGGTCAAGATATTTAAGAAAAAGCAGTCTATTTATGAAGCGGGAGACTCCCCCGTCTTTGTGTACCACCTCTTGAAGGGTAAGGTGCGAAGCTTCCTGTTTTATCAAGATGGGCGCGAACTTTCCACGGACATCCATATACACGATACTTTTTTTGGCTATGAAACTGTACTACTCAACGAGAAGTATAGCGATAATGCCGCCACCCTGGAAGATTCCGAAATTGCTTTAATCCCCAAAGAACGTTTTTTTGAACTTTTGTACAATAAACCGGTTATCGCGGGTAAGTTTATTAAATTGTTGTCGGGCAATATTCGGGAAAAGGAAGAGCAGATGCTGGGCTTCGCCTATGACACCGTGCGCAAGCGGGTGGCTAATGCTTTGGTTAACGTGGCCGAAAAGACAGCTTCTTCTGCAGAGCAGGACGAAGTTTTGATACGTATTTCCCGGGACGACCTTGCCGCGCTGGCAGGTACCGCAAACGAAACGATAAGCCGCATGTTGGCGGATTTCAAAGATGAAAAGCTGATAACCAAGGAGGGAAATGCCATCCGGATTTTTTCCATTGCGAAATTAAGGGGTGTGAAGTTTTAGAATACCCGCCTAAATCAAGACCTGACATGCTTTGTAATCATAGCCTTAAGATGCGAATTGGGCATGTGGGAACATTAGCCTAACCCGCATTTCTTAGGGATAGACAAAACTAATTTTAGCATAAAGACAAGGGTTCGGGTCTGCGGCTTTAGCACGGTGGTGTGCACATCATTTTTTTCCTCGGCACGAGCATAGGTGGGAGCCGATTTGTTTCTGTGACCAGTATCATTTTCTTTTTTGATGCATCACATGTAGCTCGACTCTGGGCAGCGGTAATTTTGTAAATATCATTTACAGAAAGGACCCCATGAAAGCTGTTGCCTATAATATAAAGGATTTCGAAAAAGAGTCGCTTGCACTTGCAAATGGAAAGGTGCATGATTTGACGTTAATATCCAATGGTTTAAATATCAATACGCTGCATTATACGGCGGGAAAGGAGGTAGTGATCGTTTCAGAAGATGACCGGCTGGATGCCAGTATTTTGGAAGAGCTAAAGGCGGTGGGCATATTAAAGATCGTCACACGATCATTGAAAACAGACCATATCGATCTATACAGGGCCGCCGATCTCAACATACAGGTTGCCAACACGCCTTACGCCGACCGAACACCGAAAGGAATAGCTGAACAAACCATCCGTAACCTGAACCTATGGGATAAGGGAAAATGTGTAGGCACAGCTTGCCGCTGTGTTAGGGATTGTAATACGCTAGCGATAAACCACAGCGATGGAAAACATAACAGATAAGTTGACGGAAAAATACAATGTTGCGGCGCCCCGCTACACAAGTTATCCCACGGTTCCGTTTTGGGATCAGGAAGCATTTCATGTAGACGGTTGGCTGCAGCGTTTGCAAGATACTTTTGATCGGTCTAAAGATGTCGGTATAAGCCTATATATTCATCTTCCATTTTGTGAAAGTTTATGTACATACTGCGGATGTAATACGCGTATTACCAAGAATCACGCGGTAGAGAAGCCTTATATTTCGCATCTACTGAAAGAATGGGGGATGTACAAGGCACTGTTGGGCAACAAAATCCGCGTGAGCGAAATTCATTTTGGTGGAGGCACGCCGACATTTTTTGAGGCCCGTAACCTCCATTTTTTGGTCGATGAATTACTAAAGGATGTGCTTGTTGCCGATCAAGCGGTGTTCTCCTTCGAGGCTCATCCGGCGAATACCTCCGACGAACATTTGCAAACACTGTTTGATCTAGGCTTTACGCGGTTGAGCTTGGGTATACAGGATTTTGATCCGCATGTGCAATTTCTGATCAATAGGCATCAAAGCGTGGCCGACGTGGAGCGCGTTGTCAGTGCGGCACGAAAGATCGGTTATCGCTCGATTAATTTTGATCTGATCTATGGATTGCCTTTGCAAACGCAAGAAAAGATCGCAGCAACGATAGGGCAATCCCTGCTGCTAAATCCCGATCGTATTTCTTTTTACAGCTATGCACACGTGCCTTGGTTAAAGCCCGGTCAACGGCGCTTTACAGAGTTTGATCTGCCCGTGGGGCAGGAAAAGTTGGCCTTATATACCTTGGGAAAACAGTTGATCGAGCGGGACGGCTATCGCGATGTGGGCATGGACCATTTCGCACGGGAAGAAGATGAGTTGTTTAAGGCCGCGGAAGATGGTCGCCTTCATAGAAACTTTATGGGCTATGCCGATCGGTATACGCCGTTGCTGCTAGGTTTGGGGGTTTCGTCTATCAGCGACGCCTGGACTTGCTTTGCCCAAAATGTAAAGACGGTCGAGGAATATTACCGATTGTTGGATGATGGGCAGCTGCCCATCATGAAGGGGCATCTTTTGAACGAAGAAGATGGCTGTATTCGTCAATATATATTGGATATGATGTGTCGGTCGTTCGTTCGTTTGCAGCCGGATAGTCTGTTGACAGCAGCGATATTGGAACGTCTGCAGCCTTTGCAGGAAGATGGGTTGGTAGATGTGCTGGGAATGCATGTGCAAGCTACGGTAGTAGGGAAGTCCTTCCTGCGAAATATCTGTATGGCATTCGACCAACGGTTGCACCGCGCAGTGGCCTCTAAGAATGTATTCAGTCAGGCAATATAGCGCCGAAACATAGCTTAACTTCTTAATAACAAATGTAAGTGTACCCCAAAAGCGATTCAAGATGAGTGCTTATAAACTGCTGGAAAAAACCACTGTATGTTACCATTGTGGCGATGCTATTATGGAAGAAACTTCCCCTTATCAATTGGATGATCACCGTTTTTGTTGCTTAGGTTGCCAAACCGTTTATCAAGTGCTCGTGCAGAGCGATATGCAGAGCTACTACCGGTATAATACCCATCCGGGTAAATCGCAAAAGGATGCTAAAGCAGATTTATCCTACTTGGACGAGCCTAACATTGTACAGAAATTAGTGGATTATCAGGATGAGGATCGCAGTATTATCACGCTGTATATTCCCGCTGTGCATTGCAGTTCTTGTATTTGGCTTTTGGAACATCTCTACAAGTTGAACGATGCGGTGCTCGCTTCGCAGGTTGATTTTATGAAGAAACAGGCGAGTATTACCTTTAAGTCGAGGCAGTTGTCGCTGCGGGACTTGGTGGAGTTGTTGACGCAAATTGGCTATGAGCCAAAGATTACTCTACAGGATGTTGTGAAACAAGGGAAGACGGTCAACAACAACCAGCTGGTTGCCAAGATTGCCGTTGCCGGCTTTTGCTTCGGGAATTCAATGATGTTGAGTTTTCCAGAATATTTCGGCATGGATGCTTTCGAGAAGAACTATGCGAATTTTTTCGGATACATGAATTTAGGCTTTGCTGTACCTACCTTATTGTATAGTGCTTCCGATTATTTCCGGTCCGCTTGGCACAGCGTCAAGCAGCGTCAACTGAATTTGGATGTGCCTTTGGCATTGGGAATTTTCGTTATTTTCTTACGAACGGCCGTAGAGGTTTTATCCCAAACAGGACCCGGTTTTGCGGATACGCTCTGTAGTTTAGTGTTCTTCATCCTGATTGGTAAGTGGGTACAAGAACGTACCTATCACCACATCTCTTTTGAACGTGATTATCGTTCTTATTTTCCGGTTGCGGTGACGGTAGTGGGGGATGGAGCTGATCAACCCGTCCAAATTGCCGATCTGCAGGTTGGCGATAGGATACGCGTGCGCAATAACGAGATTGTGCCCGCGGATGCGATCCTGCTGAAAGGCCGTGCTTCCATCGATTTCAGTTTCGTGACCGGCGAATCCAAGGTGATGTCCAAATCGCTGGGTGAGATTGTGTATGCCGGCGGTCGCCAAGTGGGCGAGGCCATAGAGCTAGAGGTGGTAAAGCCGGTTTCGCAAAGCTACCTCACTAAATTATGGAACAACGAAAGCTTTAAGCAGTATGAGAAGAAATTCGATACATTCATAGGTTTTATCAGCAAGTATTTTACGATAGGGTTGGTTACTATAGCACTGGTTGCGGCAACATTGTGGCTAGTTGGCGGCGATCCTGCGCGCGCCTGGGGTGCATTCACGGCGGTGCTGATCATCGCTTGTCCCTGTGCGTTAGCGTTGAGTTCGCCCTTTACGCTATCAGCGGCACTCTCTATTTTGGATAGGAATAAGATGTATGTCAAAAACACAGCGGCTGTGGAGCAGATGGCTGCTATAGATTGCATAGTATTTGATAAAACAGGAACTATTTCTTCGCCGAAGTCATCGACCATGCTTTTTGAAGGTAACTTGAGTGCGTACGATCGTAAATTGATTCATGCTGTTTGTCGACATTCTAGTCATCCGCTAAGTCGAGAGATTGTTAAGTGGTTGTCGGAACATGCATCGCTGGAATTGACCGCATTTGATGAACAGGTGGGGAAGGGGATTGTGGCGGAACTTGATGGGCATGAATTAAAGGTTGGTTCGCGCAGTTTTGTTGTTGGATCCATGGCTAATCAAGATGCAACGGAAGTGTACATATCCGTAGATGGAGACCTTCGTGGTTTTTTCAGCCTAGAGCAATCTTGGCGGGAGGGCTTATCTTCGGTTGTGCATGCGTTCGAGGAAGGGTATGCGCTGCATCTGTTGTCGGGTGACAACGAGCGTAGGGCCGATGCGCTTCGCGCAATTTTTCCGCAACCGTCGCAGTTGTTGTTCAACCAAAGCCCTGCCGATAAGCTCTATCGCGTCGAAGCTTGGCAGGCTCAAGGTTTGCAGGTGTGTATGCTCGGGGATGGCCTCAATGATGCAGGAGCATTGAAGAAGGCTGATCTAGGTATCGCTGTTTCAGACGATATCAATAACTTTTCGCCGGGATGTGATGCCATATTGGATGGCGCATCATTTGATGAATTGCCGCGTTTTTTTGCCTTTGCGAAAGATGCGGTGAAAGTGATTCATATGAGTTTCGCCATTTCACTAACTTACAACATCATTGGTTTGAGCTTTGCTGTGCAAGGAACGATGTCGCCCTTGTTTGCAGCCATATTAATGCCGATAAGTACCGTGACGGTGATCTCGTTTACCAGTTTGGCGACCCGTTGGTTCGCAAGAAGAAACCGATTAGTTTGACAGCTCTTTGATGTAATGATGGGGAATAATGATGCGTGTACGATGAATATTATATTTTTTTTGATTGGCTGTAGTATCTTGATAGCCTTGATTTTTCTTGGCGCTTTTTTCTGGGCAACCCGAACGGGGCAACATGAGGATACCTACACACCTTCTGTTCGTATTTTGTTTGAAGATGAAATTTCGCAAGAAGGGGCTAAGGAGGAAACGCGTAAGGCTTAGGCGTCTAGGGAGTGTTTGATTGGATCGACAGAAAAATAAAATGCTTTATTCACATAAAGCACCTCTTTTTCTTCGTCGTTTGAGGACTAACCTCGTTTGTTGTTTTTAGACCTGATGTCTATTTTTTCGGAGCTTTGCTCAACGAACCCCCAGTTTGTCATGTAATACATGTAAGGGTTTTTCTCTAGTTTGGTCATGTTCATCTTTTCTTTTTTTATCATATAATACCTTTCTTTGGTGTATGTTATTAATGTAACAAAAAATGTTCCAAAATACGAATGGTGCTTTTTACCGAAATTACGATGGCTAGGTTGGACCGATGGTATGCTTTTGTAGATCGCTCCTGTAAGGCTATAGCAATCTAAAAGCTGGGTCACGCTAAAAATATCCCACAGTATTCCAGTATCTTGTGTGCCGTCTGAAAGAAATAAGCTGGAATAATTTGCAAGATATATGCCAAAGTTTCTATCTTTGCACCACTCCGCAAGGGAGGGACGATTGAAAAGCGAAAAACAGAAGATGGAAAAGGCCTTTAACGAAGGGCGTTTCCACGGTTTCGGTCCCCGCTGGGGCAGCAAAAAAAGTTCAGATTTATTTTGCGAAACCGGAAAAATCTTCTACCTTTGCAGTCCCAACGAGAAGGAGGGAA
>NZ_BNAF01000019.1 GCF_014653155.1 Sphingobacterium griseoflavum
GGTTGCCGACCTGAATACCGCGGGTGCTACGGGCACGGTGGTCTGGTACGGTGCTGCCTCGGGAGGCACGGCGCTTCCATCGACCGCATCGTTGAGCAGCGGCATGTACTATGCTGCGCAGATCGGCGATGGCTGCGAGAGCGTTTTGCGTACGGAGGTAAGCGTGACGATCACCGATACGCCTGCTCCGATCTTGACGGAACTAGCACAGACCTTCTGTGCGATCGACAGTGCTACGGTTGCCGACCTGAATACCGCGGGTGCTACGGGCACGGTGGTCTGGTACGGTGCTGCCTCGGGAGGCACGGCTCTTCCATCGACCGCATCGTTGAGCAGCGGCATGTACTATGCCGCGCAGATCGGCGATGGCTGCGAGAGCGTTTTGCGTACGGAGGTAAGCGTGACGATCACCGATACGCCTGCTCCGACCTTGACGGAACTAGCACAGACCTTCTGTGCGATCGACAGTGCCACGGTTGCCGACCTGAATACCGCGGGTGCTACGGGCACGGTGGTCTGGTACGGTGCTGCCTCGGGAGGCACGGCTCTTCCATCGACCGCATCGTTGAGCAGCGGCATGTACTATGCTGCGCAGATCGGCGATGGCTGCGAGAGCGTTTTGCGTACGGAGGTAAGCGTGACGATCACCGATACGCCTGCTCCGACCTTGACGGAACTAGCACAGACCTTCTGTGCGATCGACAGTGCTACGGTTGCCGACCTGAATACCGCGGGTGCTACGGGCACGGTGGTCTGGTACGGTGCTGCCTCTGGAGGCACGGTGCTTCCATCGACCGCATCGTTGAGCAGCGGCATGTACTATGCTGCGCAGATCGGCGATGGCTGCGAGAGCGTTTTGCGTACGGAGGTAAGCGTGACGATCACCGATACGCCTGCTCCGACCTTGACGGAACTAGCACAGACCTTCTGTGCGATCGACAGTGCTACGGTTGCCGACCTGAATACCGCGGGTGCTACGGGCACGGTGGTCTGGTACGGTGCTGCCTCGGGAGGCACGGCTCTTCCATCGACCGCATCGTTGAGCAGCGGCGTGTACTATGCTGCGCAGATCGGCGATGGCTGCGAGAGCGTTTTGCGTACGGAGGTAAGCGTGACGATCACCGATACGCCTGCGCCGACCATTGCGGATGCAGCACCCGTATTTTGTGCAAACGATAGTAAAACATTGGTAGATATACCAGTTGTAGGATCAAATATTACTTGGTATGATGCTCCGATAGGGGGAATGATGCTTCCCGCGTCGACGATACTTCAAAATGGCGTGACGTATTATGCGACACAACGGGTGGACGACTGCGAAAGCGTGGATCGCTTGGCCGTAACGCCTGTTGTCGAGAACTGCGCTGTTAGACTTAGCATCACCAAAGTTGCGAATGACACGCGTGTTCGTGCGGGGTCGTCGACAAGCTTCGATTTGACCATCACCAATTTAGGGCCAGGGCTGATTGAAAACGGCGACATTATTAGGTTAGCCGAGATGCCGAGCGCTGGTTTAACGATTACAGGCTATAGCATAACGAGTGGCAATGCGACTATCGCAGGAGCCGGAAATGCTGCCAATATAACTACAACCGGTACGATTGCGGTCGGCGGTATAATAACTGTTCGCGTGACGGCAACCGTCGGTGCAGATGCGCCAGCGACCGTGAGCAATGGCGTACGTGTTTGGGGACCTGATACGCCAGATACGGAAGATCCAGATGATGAAGACGAGACGCCTGAAATCCCTGTAGATAGAGATGCTAAATTGGGTATTCGTAAAGTTGCCGATCAGCCACGCGTCAAAGCGGGAGAATCCACCACGTTTACCGTGACCATAACCAATGAGGGGCCAGCAAGCATCTCTAGTGGCAAGGCTATACGACTGGCAGAGCTGCCAAGTGTCGGTCTAACGATCACGGGTTACGAAATTCTTTCCGGTAATGCGACCATAAATGGCAACGCGACCGCCGCGACGGTAACGACTTCCGATGTGTTGAATGTCGGTGCGGATATTGTGGTCAAGATAACCGCGGCAGTAGCTGCGGATGCTCCGGCAACAATCAGTAATGGTATTCAAGTTTGGGGACCTGATAAACCGGATACGGAAGATCCTGATGATGAAGATGAGACGCCGGAGATTCCAGTGGATCGTGAATCGAAGTTGCGCATTGAGAAGGTGGCGGACGAAATGAGGGTTAAGGCTGGCGAGGCCACAAGTTTCACAGTTACCGTTACCAATGATGGTCCAGCCGACATCGCTGTCGGTAGAACGATTAATTTAAGAGAACGGCCGGGCGTGGGTGTTACCATCCAAAGTTACAGCGTGATGGGAACAAATGCATCGATAATGGGCACAGATAATGCTGCCGTGCTGACTACAACTGAACCGATTCCTGTGGGCGGCACCATCATAGTGAAGATCGCAGCCCTAGTGGATGAAGACGCACCAGACAACATAACAAATGGAATCACGGTTTGGGGGCCGGATGAACCGGACACTGAAGATCCCGATGATGAGGACGATACCGATCCTATTCCAGTTGATCATCCTAGAATTCAAGCAATGGATGATTTTATAGAGGCCAAAGCTGCGGTGCCAGTAACAGTAAACGTCCTAGAAAACGATGTGGTTACTAAATGGGAGATTGATCCAAGCACGGTTGAAATTGTTTCCTTTACTCCGGGTTCTACGGTAATCCTGTTAGGGAATGGCGAAGTGAGCTATACCTCTTCCGTTGACTTCATGGGTGAAGACACCTTTATTTACCGCGTCAGAGATATCAAGGGGCGGTGGAGCAATCAGGCAACAGTCCATGTAGCTGTCTCCGAAAATCCGTTGGTAATTCCAAACGTAATCACGCCCAACGGCGACAATTTGAACGATAGGCTCGTCATTTTAGGCACCGAATCTTTCGACAGGATTTCACTGACCATAATCAATAGATGGGGCAATGAGGTTTATCGAAATGATAATTATAGAGGCGAGTGGGATGGAAGAGGTCTCAATGATGGTACCTATTTCGTGTTCGTACGTGCCATAAAAGGAGGTAACTCTACAGAAGTCAAGTCAACTGTTTTGATAAAACGAAATTAAGCGTCGATGAAAAATTATAGAATGAAGTCTTTGTTGGTATGCGCAGTCCTGTTTTGGAGTCTACACGGCAATGGACAGCAAAGTATACAATTTACGCAGTATATTTTTAACTCGATTAGTGTTAATCCCGCCTACACGGGCTACAAAGAGGAATGGTTTGCGCAGATGGGGCTGCGCAGCCAATGGACCGGGTGGGACGGTGCTCCACAAAGTGGATCGCTTTCCGTGGATGGCGTATTGGACCCCGTTAACAAACGGCATGGCGTAGGCCTGCAAGTTGCGATGGACAGGTTGGGGGCGCAAGATGCCACATCCGTTTATGCAAATTATGCCTTACGCCTGCAACTTGACAACGATGATACCCAGCGATTGGCGCTGGGGGTTGCTGTTGGTGCTACGCAGTATGGGCTAGATGGCAATAAACTGCGAGAGCTGGATCCAGGAGATGTGGTGATCCCAGCCGGGAAGATTACTAATTGGGCGCCAGATATACGTCTCGGTGTGTATTACTACAATCCAAGATGGTATGCAGGCGTATCCGTGCAGGATCTTTTTTCAGGAGCCGACAGTAATGATGAATTCCGTTTCAACGAAAACGCACTGGAGAGCCTCTACCGAAACGTAAATGCGTATTTAATTGCAGGGGCACTTTTCGAGTTGGAAGAGGGGCTGCACCTTCGTCCAAGTTTGCTAGTGAAAGACGATTTTAAAGGTCCAACTGCCATGGATATCAATGCGATGTTTATTTTCAATGATAAGTTTTGGGTAGGCGGAGGTTATCGGACACGGGCACGCCTATTTAATCGTGACTATTTCGATAACTCACCCGCAAAGCTCAGTTCGGTTAATGCGATTACTGGAATTGTCCAATTTTACGCCACCGAGAGGTTACGGATTGGCTATTCCTATGATGTGATGTTGAACAGGATGCGTGGATTGCAAAGTGGCACACATGAGCTCACATTGGGACTAACCTTCGGGCAGTCGTTCCGACAATTGTTAAGCCCGCGTTATTTTTAATTTTAAACAGAAAGATGATGAAGATTGTGATACGATATATTACCTTATTTCTTAGCATATCGGTTATCCATACTTGTGCACTTATGGCGCAAGAACAACCTAGCGTGCGGCAACGAGCTGATGGCTATTTTCTGCGGATGGAATATGCGAAGGCAGCACCCCTGTATGAAAAGCTGGTAGACACCAAAAAGCCTCGAGTGGTTGATGTAGAACGTATAGGCATGAGCTATCTTTATTTAAATGCCTACGATCTAGCGGAAAATTGGCTCGCGAGGGCTGCGTCAATGGAAGGCCACAGCAAAGAAACGGAACTTTCGTATGCCGAGGCGCTCAAGCATAACGGCAAATATGCCGAGGCCAAATCCGTTTTGAAGGGCCATGCAGAAAGCTATGGTATATCCGACGTGTTGACAAGGGAAATAGCTGGCTGTGACTCGGCCGTCGTATGGATGGCCAGCCCATTACCTTATGATTTGCGCAATGAGCGGGAAATAAACACTGATTTGTCCGAATTTGGCGCTGTACCGACATCAAATGGTGCTATCTATACCGCCGAACCAAAAATTACCTCGGTCGCCAAAAGTGGTATGACCGGCCAGCCTTATTTAAAGGTGTTTTCCGCCAGCAGAGACAATGCTTCCCTCACCCTACCGAATATTATGCCCTACAGTTACAACGATGCGGCATACCATGTTGGTCCTGTGGCGGTCAACAAGAATGAAGACATGCTTTTTGTTACACGCACCTATCCGGGGGATGCTGTTCAGCGTATCAAACAAGATGGCAAGCGCTTCCTCAAGCATAACCTCGAACTAAAGATCTACAAAAATCGCGGTAATAGCTGGGAGGAAGAGGAATTTCCTTACAATGATACCGAAGCCTATTCGCTCGGTCATGCGGCCTTGAGCGATGATGAACAGGTGCTTTATTTCGCTTCAAACATGCCGGGTGGCTACGGTGGAACCGATATTTGGTATGTGGAGCTGCAAAACGACGGTGCCTGGGGAACCCCACAAAATGCAGGCTCGTTGATCAATTCTGCAGGGGACGAACTTTTTCCAGCTATTTATGGTTCGAAAATGTATTACGCCAGTGACGGATTTCCTGGCATGGGCGGTTTGGATGTGTACGTTGTCGAAGGCGAGAAGTCCAATTTTCGGAATCGAAGAAACCTAAGATATCCACTTAACTCTGCTGCTGATGATTTTGCGTATGTCGTTATGGCTGATGATGATGATGCATTTTACGGCTACCTGTCTTCAAATAGGAAAGATGGAATGGGGGGGGATGACATCTATTCCTTCTACTTCGAAAAGCCAAAGATAAATTTAACGCTAAAAGGCTTTGTTTATGATAAAGCGACAAATTTAACATTGAGCGACACCCGCGTATCGTTGATAGGGGAAGATGGATCGGTGGTAAGCAGAACATCAAGCAATGCCGACGGTTCTTTCAACTTCGAGCTTGGCGTAGGTAAAGCATATACATTGACCGGAGAAAAAAATGGCTACATGGGCGATCCGACGGTCATTGCCGCGACCCGTCCAAATGCAGATACCATCATCCGTGCGGATGTCTATCTCTCCGCAATGAAACAAAGGGGCGATAAATTTGTACTGGAAAACTTATATTATGATTTTGACAAATCCCATATCCGGCCAGATGCTGCTTTGATATTAGATAAATTGGTGAGCGCTATGCGAGACAACCCGACGATGAAAGTGGAGCTTTCCAGCCACACCGACAGTCGAGGCAGCGATAAATATAATATGCTTTTGTCGGATAAGCGAGCAAAATCTGCCGTTGATTATGTTGTTAGTCGAGGCATTGAACGATCGCGGATAATGGCCAAGGGATATGGTGAAAGTCGACTGATCAATAAATGCAGTAATGGCGTGAAATGTACGCCTGCGGAGCATCAGGCAAATAGACGGACAGAAGTTGAGGTCTTAGAGTACTAAGGCAACGAACTTTATTTTAATAGATAAAAATCAGGGAAAGGACGATTTCCGCGCTCGGTGTGTATCGGTAGGTATATAAAAATCAGGTTGTCAAGGTTGCCAACCACAACATCGAATTGCTAAGTTTATGCTATATTGCATAGCAAATTGAAAAACATGATTCATCGCCTGCTATTGCTTATCGTTCTCTTTCCTACTCATCTGATGTTTGCGCAGCAATTGGCCTTTGAAAAAGATCCCGATAAAAATACAACCGCTACGTATACCGAGCTGATCGATTTTTATACCAGTTTGGCAAAAGATGATCCGCGAGCGCGTCTCTTGGAAGTTGGACCTACCGATATTGGCAGGCCTCTTCATCTTTTTGTTCTCTCGGCAGATCAAGTGTTCGAACCTCAAGCTGTAAAGCGCCAGAAAAAAACGGTGTTGCTTATCAATAACGGCATCCATCCCGGTGAACCCGAGGGGATAGACGCGTCTATGCTTTTTGTTCGTGAATTGTTGAGAGAAAATAAACTGCCGAAAGATGTGGTTATCTGTTTGATTCCTGTATATAACGTAGCAGGCATGTTGAACCGAGGGGTGTCGCGCGCCAATCAAAATGGCCCCGAAGCCTACGGTTTTAGAGGAAGTGCGCAGCACTACGATTTGAACCGCGATTTTATTAAGACGGATACGCGAAACGCGTGGTTGTTTCAACAGATTTTCCATACTTGGGATCCTGACGTTTTTTTTGATACACATACCAGTAATGGTGCAGATTATCAATATGTCATGACGCTCATTGCAACGCATCGCGATAAGCTAGACCCAGCGCTAGCTAAGTTCATGGAGCAGAATTTCACCCAGCCCCTCTACGCAAGAATGGCAACAGCGGGTTTTCCAATGGTTCCTTATGTGGATCCTAAAGAAGATACCCCGGAGTCGGGTTTAGTATCCTTTTTGGAAAGTCCGCGATATTCCACGGGATACGCTGCTTTGCATCACACCATCGGCTATATGCCAGAAACGCATATGTGGAAACCGTATGGAGATCGTGTTGCGGCAATGCGTGCGCTGATGCATGAGTTGCTGCATGCAACCGAAGCGCATGGTGCCGACTTAGTTGATCTTCGTCGGGCGGTGAAACGGCGCGTCCGCCAACAACAAGAGTTTACATTATGTTGGAAACTGGATGAGAAGCATGCAGAAAAGTTACCGTTCTTAGGCTATCAGGCAAGCTACAGGCCCAGCGAACTCAGTGGTTTTGCTCGTCTATACTACGATAGGTCAAAACCGACCACCATCGACATACCTTATTACGCTAGTTATATCCCCGATGTACGGGTAATCAAGCCTGCTGCCTACATTGTGCCACAAGCCTACGAAAAAGTAATAGCCTTATTAAAACTCAATGGGGTGCAGATGCATTCTTTGGAGAAAGACACATTGATAAGGGTAGAACAGTATTACATCGATCACTACAAAACAAGTGCTGCACCTTACGAAGGGCATTACTTGCACCGTGAGGTGCATGTAATGCCAGTTTCGAATGAACAAATGTTTTATAAAGGCGACTGGCTGATAAAAACGGATCAGGAAGCCAATAGGTATATTGTCGAAACTTTAGAGCCACAGGCTACAGATTCTTTTTTCAACTGGAATTTTTTTGATGCCATCCTCTCGCAAAAAGAATATTTTTCGTTATATATATTTGAAGAGGAAGCCGTTCGATTGCTGCAGGAGAATCCGGAATGGAGAAAAGAACTGGAGCTTGCAAAACAGCAAAATAAAGAACTTGCTGCAAGCGGACGCGCACAGCTTGATTGGATATACAAAAAATCTGAGTTTTACGAAAAGGGACACTTGCGGTATCCCGTTGGGCGGATTAAGCAGCTCGGACAAGAATGATCGGCTGCATAATCCGATCAAGGAAATCTTAAACTTGTAAGCGAATCGTTTTTAGAATAGGAGCTCTTTTAATGATGGGTCTTTGTCAAATACTCGTTTCGCATAAGGACATAGCGGCATAATCTTCACGTTCTTTGTTCGCGCAAATTCAATGCCTGCTTGTACGAGTTTTTTACCCAAACCTTGACCTTCATATCCCTCCAGCACCTGCGTGTGATCGATTATAAATTTGGCTTCTCCGGCCCATGTATAGGTCATCGTACCGGCTAAATTTTTGTCCACAAAGATGTCGAATTTTCCTTTTCGACCGTCCTCCTGTTTGATTTCGACCATGTTTTTTCTTTTAAAAATAGCCAAAACTTTGCAATTTTAAAAAAGTAAAGTGATCGTTCGTTTTTTTTTGCTATTGGCGGAGAGCAATCTCTTTTAACACTTGGTGGGCTTGGCGTTGCACCTCCAATTGGCTTTTAATCATTTGAACAATTTTTTCATCGATTTGGGATACGCTGTCCAAAACATTGCCGTAAACTTTTTCAAATACCTCTTCTTTTTCGTTGCAAGCGATAAGAATCCCTTTCCGTCCTTCACGATCAATCTCTCGGTATTGCCTTGTCCAAAGTTGGTACAAGGCGCCCTGTGATTGGGAACTCCCCCTAGCGGCGCCGGAATGTTGCTGATCCGCGAAAGGAGCTAGTTGCGATTTGAATTGCTGTGATTGTTGACCCAATTTTTCCAATATAGCGATTGCGTCAGCATCCTTGTCAGTATTTAAACCTTCCACTGCCTTTGCAAAGCTTTCGATGCGATCTGTGTTGATCATAACAAGATCATTGATCAGTTCGGCTTCTTTGTCCCTTAATCTTTCCATATACAGTCTTTTTAAAAAAAACAAATGAGCCTATCGATTTGTTGTCCCGCTGTGGATAAAGCGTATATTTAGAATGATATCTGCGTATAAGTACGTTTGTCAAAAATACGGATTTTGTCGACCTGACTCAGGGTTGATCTTCGTAGACTTAATCCAAAACTTTTAGTTGACGCTCTGACAGCAAATCGGTCGGTAGGAGAAACTCCCTGATATTGTTGCGCAGCGTCAACGATTTGGTTTTTTTAAAATTGTCAAGAACGATTCGCAGATCTTCCGCTTTTTTATCGTTGTAACCGAGGATAGAAGGAGCATTATACTGTACGGTTAAACGGAGAAAGCGTATTTCCATATTGTTGGGATCCTCTTTCACAGCTTGCTCCAGATAGTCCTTCCCTTTTTTGAATGCATTCAGTTTTTTCAATGGAGACTGCAGGTGCTCCGGCCATACCGCATAAAATGCACCGGCATACGCTCGCTCTATCGGGCTGAAAGTATCCATCCTGTTTATAAAGCTAATCTGTTTTTGGCAAACAGCGGCATCTTTCCTAGCGTAGGGATATTGTTGTCGAAATTGTTCTATATGGTCTTGGGCTTTGATGGGAGAACCGATAGGGATAACAAGTAAGAGAAAAAGTAATGATTTAATCATGGTTATGGTGTTATACAGAAATAACAACCAAACGCTTCGAATAGTTTTTTCTGTAAATAGAAAGGTCTACATGGACTGAATCGAAGGTAGATTGCTTCTGACGCTCTCTTTCAAATAAAATATATGCTGATCTACTATGATTTTATAGGTTTAAAAAAATGATGTAATAATGTTCTTCTAGAAACAGATTGGGTGCTAAAAATGTCGATTTCCCCGGGTCGCTGAAAATGGCATTGGGTAAGCACGTTGTTTCGCTAAGTTTCTGTAATTGCGTTAATATTTGTAGGTTTGATGCGAAAAGAAGCCTGAAATATGAAACGTCAATTAAAATTGTGGGATGCTGTCATGATTGTGATGGGATCGATGATAGGAAGCGGTATTTTTATCGTCAGTTCGGATATGATGAGGCAGCTTGGGTCGGGTTATTGGCTGATCATGGTGTGGGGATTGACCACATTAGCCACTATAGCGGCGGCTATTTGCTACGGAGAGTTGTCTTCCATGTACCCTCGAGCTGGCGGGCAGTATGCCTACCTTACTGAAATATTTGGAAGGATGACCGGTTTTCTCTACGGTTGGAGCCTCTTTGCCGTCATTCAGACAGGCACCATTGCAGCGGTGGCTGTAGCATTTGGAAAATTTACTGCCTATATATTTCCAGTGTTAAGCGATGCCCCTCCAATTTATGAAAACGGTAGTTTCATGATTACGTGGATGCAAATCGTTGCTATTGGCGTTATCATTTTTTTGACGTTTATCAATACCAGAGGACTTGAATCGGGCAAATTTGTGCAGTCAATCTTTACGGCTGCTAAGATCATTGCATTAGTCGCACTAGTCTTTGGTGGCTTGTACCTGATGAAGGTCAGCTTCTTTGCAGAAAATGTGCAATTTGGTTGGTCCGCTTTCCAAAATCTCACGGGGGATGGTTGGGTTCCGATAGATGGCCGTACATTGATGGCGGGGGTCGCGGCAGCCATGGTGGGAGCCATCTTTAGCAGCGTAGCTTGGGAAAATGTTACTTTTATCTCGGGAGAAATCCGTCATCCTGAGCGGAACGTAGTTCGCGCCATGGTAATCGGGACGTCGTTGGTCATGCTTCTTTATTTACTGTGCAATTACATTTACCTAGCTACCCTAAGCAGAGAAGAAATGGCATTTGCAGCAAACGATAGGGTAGCAGTGGCAGCTGCGGAAAAGTTGTTGGGCCACACCGGGACCATTATCATGGCATTTTTGGTCATGGTTTCCACGTTTGGCTGTGTGAATGGCTTGGTTCTCGCTGGCGCAAGGGTATTTCAGACAATGGCTAAAGATGGTCTTTTTCTGAGGCAAGCCATCCCGAATAATCAGCACGACGTGCCAGCAAGATCGTTATGGTTGCAGGGATTGTGGGCTTCATTGCTGTGCCTTAGTGGCCAATATGGCAATCTATTGGATATGGTTTCTTTCGTCATTGTGATTTTTTATATGATCACGGTGTTTGGAGTCGTGTACCAACGGTGGAAACACCCCAAAAAAGATCGTTCCTATCGCACCTTTTTGTATCCGATTCCCGTCATCGTGTATCTATTGGTTGGCGGGTTGTTTTGTGGTCTGCTCATTATCTATAAACAGCAATATACTTGGCCGGGATTGATACTCGTGCTCATTGGGATACCGATTTATTATTTAATCAATAACAAGAAGCCCAATACAGATAATTCCTGAATCTTTAAAAAGAATGTTTAAAACGGTAAATCGGGCAACGTTCGGGCAAAATGATCCAAAAATTTTTCCGGTAAATTTTCCATGAACCTCCCGAATAATATCCTGTGGTATAAAATTTGTATTGATATTCGGTAAAAAAGTAGTGTATTTTTTCCATGGAAACAACAGATTTGTCCCAGCTTATTTACCGTATAACAACCAAGCAGGAGCTTGATGACATTATTAATTACCGCTACTTCGGAGAGCGTGTGTTCGTTGACCCGCCTACCATGGAGATCGAAGCCAAAAATTTGATCAGGCTGGCCAACGATCTGTTTATATATGGAGAAGAAAATCGCAGCACCAAACAGTGTTTTGAAGATGAAGATGCAAGCGATTATACGTTCAAAGGGCCCTTCTGCCACGTTATGAATTATTTTTCCAGAAAGGTGGAGTTTATCAAAAATGGGGCTGATCCAGCCGAATATGGATCTGACGACTTGGAACACTTCTGCGATGATTCCGTCATAAACCCTATGGTCCATTTTGGAAATTTCACTATAGGACGTCGGTTTTAGCGATGCGTATGCTACGCATTGATTACTAAAGAGAAGAACATCCGCGTTGCAAACCTATTTGTTATTTAACATTAAGTTAACACTGGGTTTTTTAACTTGCAAGATGTTGACGATATTTATAAGCTTAGTTGCGGTATGTGCCATCATAGCCATGTTTAATATGGATTCTGCTAAGAAGGCAATCCTCTTTTTATTGCTGTTGTTGATTTGCGGGATGACGATTTATCTTTTCATTCACTATCCGGGTTGGTCTGCTATTGTCATTACGCTCATGATTATTGGTGGCATACGCTTTGGAAGAATTCGATAAGTTTTGCGCAGCAATAGATGCCACGATGGCTTGGTAATCAACTGCTACGGTAAAGGAATGTTTATGTATTGGTCGTATAGTTATGGAATATACGTTTAGAAAAGCAACGATTGCCGATCTTGGTCAAATTTGGTCAATTTTGGAAGATGCCATTGCGCGGAGAAAGGCTGATGGCAGTGAACAGTGGCAGGACGGGTACCCGAATCCTTCCGTGATTGCTAACGATATAGCATTGGGCCATGGCTTCGTCATGCTTGAAGACGATACGATCATTGGCTACACAGCATTATTGATAAGTAATGAGCCTGCCTATGCAGCGATCGAAGGTAAATGGTTGACAGACGACGAATTTGTAGTCTTCCACCGTGTGGCTATCGATGGGAAGAATTTAGGTCGCGGACTGGCCAAGCATATGCTTGCTTTTATCGAGCAATATGCGCTAAAACACGGTATCTATAGTATAAAAGCCGATACGAACTTCGATAACCAAGCGATGCTTCGAATATTTGAACGTGAAGGTTACCAGTATTGCGGCGAAGTGTATTTCCGTGGCAGTGCGCGTCAGGCATTTGAGAAAGTTATTGTACATTGACTCATTCTGCACGATAGAACGAGCCATGTATCGCCTTTAGTTAAAAAGCTTCTCCATTAAAGATATAGAAATTGGCACCCTCCTTGGTAAATCCCACATCGAAGCGGAGGTAGATATCTTTCTTGGGGAAGAGCAAATAACGTATACCCATTCCACCCGCGACACGGAGGTGGCGAGCTTGAAAACCACTCCAAGTAGGTGATACCGCACCAGCAGAGGCAAAGGCTGCGGCGCCAAGTCTTTTGCTGAAGGCAAATGGCAATATGCGGTATTCTGCCTGCGCGGCGAGGAGATTGCGATCGCGGTAACGACCAAGATAGTAGCCGCGCATCAAACGATCTCCGCCCAAAAGGGCCAACTGATTAAATGGAACATCCCCATGTACGAATTGACCGCGTAATTGCCAAGCAAGGACCTTGTTTTTACCAAGGGGATGGAAAGATCTTACTTCCATATTGACCGTACCAAATGAATGGTCGCTCAAAAATCCCCGAAACGTCTTTAGATAGGCAAGCTCCCCGAAAAGTCCTTCGCGCACATTCAACACATTATGGCGATTATCGTATACCATGCCGGCACCTATCCCTAGATTTTTTGTTCCTTCGCCGCCCGTAGGAATAGGATAAGGCGAGGCATTTGCCGGTTGTTCGAATTTGACACCCGAGAGCAATTGATAGTCCACCTCTGGGCCTGCAAAAAGATTATTTCTTATTTTGCGGAGTACACGTTGTTTGAACAAAACTTGGAAGGCGTCTACACGCGCTGGATGGTCTGCACCCGTCGCCGGCCCGATACCATAATAAGATAGTGGAAATTGCTGTATCTTCGTTTCGCCCAGAAAAAACCATTCATCTTGATCTCCATAGACCGCATTATCCAAAACAAGCCCGTACTGCCCCTTAAAGGTGAAAAATGTGAACGCCTGCAATTCACTTAATCTATTTAAGGTGTCTCCCTTTGCATAGGAAAGTTTCAATATAGAAGCGCCCAGCTCCACACCGGTCTCGGGAGCAGAAGCAAAGGTGGGATAAATCGTTAATGTTGATTGTTCCGCAGCAGTGGTATCATGAAGCACCGAATTGATATAGCGCCAAACCCATCCGTTTTTTAAACTTTGAGCGTTGATCGAATTATTGCAGAACAACAAAACAATGAAGTATGTATAAAGAATATAACGATTGAGCATCAGTAACCTTCTAATAGACAAGTTAAGCATAAAAGTAAACATATCAAGGAACAATATGAGTATGGAGATCGTATTTTTTTATTTTTTGACCAATCAATATCAAAAGTCATTTTTTTTTACTTCATGTAGCATGCTTTTCTCTACATGATAGCGTGGCGAACGTACTCCGACGGGTAAAAAGTCGAATACTACCGTGCTGCCGTAATGTCGCTTTCAAAAAGATTATCTTTACCCGTGAACGAAGGAGTTCACTTAATTGTTCGCACTACAAACGCAGTATGATATGGAAAGAAAATCGCAAGTAGTCTATACAAATTCTGGTGAAGAAATGTTATTTCAGTATGACATCAAAGATAAAGATGCGCAAAGTTTCGTCATCACAGACATCGACAAGGCGGGAGAGAACATGCCAGATATCCGCGTCTCGAGACCCGACGATGCAGAACATCCAAGTTTTATATCGCACGACGAAGAGCGGCCAATAGCGATCGTTGATGAAGACAGTCCATTAATGAAGTTCTGTCGCCTAGTTTTAGCAGATGAATTGGGAGAATGATAAATCGATTGTGATGCAAGAAGAGATTTATGGGAGTAAAGTCAGAAAGTAATGATCAACATGCAGGAATTATAATATTCTTTCTATTTTTGCCTAAATCGAGTAGAAAAAGAAGATATGCCTGTCAAAATCCCTGATAATTTACCGGCCATAGAGCTTTTAAAAAAGGAGAATATTTTTGTGATGACCGACCTGCGCGCCAACGCCCAGGATATTCGTGCCATGCGCATGCTGATTCTCAACTTGATGCCGTTGAAAATATCGACTGAGACTGACTTTGTGCGCTTGCTATCCAATACGCCATTGCAAGTAGAAGTCGAGTTTTTGCGCTTGGAAACCCATACGCCGAAAAATACGCCGCAGGAGCATTTAGAGGCATTTTATAAAGGGTTTCGCGATATTCAGGATAACTTCTACGATGGCATGATCATAACGGGCGCACCAGTGGAGATGATGAAATTCGAAGAGGTCAGCTACTGGAACGAAATTACACAGATTTTTGACTGGGCCAAGACGCATGTCACCTCGACCCTTTATATCTGTTGGGCCTCGCAGGCTGCGCTCTACCACTTTCATGGTGTCAAGAAGGTGCCTTTGGACGATAAGCTTTTTGGCGTATTTAAACACCACGCAACAGATAAGAAAAACCCATTGTTCCGTGGGTTTGACGACGAGTTCTATATTCCACACAGTCGGCACACTACCATTTTGAAGGAGAATCTTTTAACAAACGATGCACTTACTATACTTTCCGAATCAGAAGAAGCAGGTATTGCGATCTTATCTTCACGTGGTGGAAGAGAGTTTTATCTGACAGGCCATTCGGAATATGCCCCCCTTACTCTACACGACGAATATACAAGAGATCTAGAAAAGGGTTTGGATATCGATGTTCCGCACCATTATTACGCGGATAATAATCCAAAAAATGCGCCGATTGTACGCTGGACAGGACATGCGAATCTGCTTTTCAACAATTGGCTCAACTATTTTGTATATCAGGAAACACCTTTTGATTTGAATGAAGTGCCACTTTTGGGAGATATCAAAAACAACAGTTGATAACCTTTTTTAGCCTGCTAGGCCCAACGTTGTGCTCTTGTATTGTTTGTCGCTTTATGGCTTTCATATCGTCGCCGGGACATTTTCTGACTCGTACAAATCTTTTGCCCAAAATTTGATTATCTACTCGTGCTGCAAACTGAAATCGTCTTGGTGTCGCTAGTTTCCTGCTGATTGCCTTCATCTGCAAAAGCCCTAAAGAGAAATTCACTTTTATTTTCCTAAAGTTGTAACAAACGGCTCTCAACCTCGACATATACGTTCGATTGTGAATTATATAAATTGAATGTTTACCCTATGATGAGACATATTGTCTTCCTGCTATTATGCATGCTGAGTTTCTCGCTGCAGGCCCAAACCAAGCTTTCGGGAAAAGTAACCGATGTTAACGATAACCAAAAGTTAGCAAACGCAACGCTTATGTTGATTACGTCGAAAGATTCTATTCTTGTGGACTTTACTTATACGGATGCGTCTGGAAATTTCTCGATGAATCAACCCAATACCGGATCTTATTTATTGATTGCCAGCTATCCCAAATATGGCGACTTCTATACGGAGATCCTTTCTCAAAAACGATATGATGATTTCGCTATCGGCCTAACCAACACAGCACAGCTGCTGGAAGAAGTCGTGGTTACGGGGCGTATACCTATTAAGATCATTGGCGATACCACCGAGTACGATGCGGGAAGCTTTACCGTGGAGAAGAATGCAAAGGTGGAAGATTTGCTGAAGGTTCTCCCTGGAATTACCGTTGATGCTGCTGGAAATATTACGGCACAAGGAAAAACGGTGAAACGCGTACTGGTGGATGGGGAAGAGTTTTTCGGTGACGATCCAACGTTGGTTACGCGCAATATACGTTCGGATATGGTAGATAAAGTGCAGGTGTATGAAAAGAAATCGGAACAGTCTGAGCGTACCGGTGTCGATGATGGGCAACGCGAACAGACAATCAATGTCAAGCTAAAAGAAGATGCCAAGAATGGCCTTTTTGGGAAGGCGCTATTGGGCGGTGGAACGGACGACTTTTACATGGGGCAGTTGATGATAAATAAATTTAAGGGCAGTCAGAAGATTTCCGCCTACAGCCTGTTCGGCAATAATGCGACGACAAGCCTTGGTCGGGAAGATGCAGAGAAGTTTGGTGGGGATAGCGGTGTTAGTTATGGCGACGACGGTAGCACGTGGTTCACCAATGTACAGGATCCATTTTCTGGACAGGGGGTCATCGGTGTACCCAATGCCATCAATACGGGCGTTACCTTCGCAGACCGCTTCAAGGAAGATAAGCATAAAGTGAACATAAATTATAAATATGGCCGTATCGCAAGCGACGGACAGGAGGAGACAACTACCAATGGTATAATTAACAACTACACCCTCAAAGATGTAGACACGAAAAATGATCAACATCGAGTGAACCTGAAGTATGACTTGAATCTAGACTCGTTGAATAGCCTGACGATTGCCGGAAATGCTACGAAGAAGAACCTTCGCACAACGAATGTCATAAATTCTCGCCAATTTAATCAAGACCTTGCCCCAACGGTGGAAAACTCAAGTACCGAACTCAATGAGTCTGATCTGTCGTCTTTCTTGTTAAATGCCTTGTACACACACAAGTTTATGAAAAAGGGGCGTTCATTGACATTCAATGGACAGGTAAGCCGGGATGAGAGCCAAGGCGGGGGCAGTTTATACAGCGATGTCAATTATTTGTCTCAAAACACAAGAACAATCACCGATCAAGTTAAAAACAGATTGCAAACGTCGGAGAATCAACGGGCTTCCTTGACCTATACCGAACCATTGTCCAAAGCATTTAACCTATCGTTAGGAGGAGGGATAGAGCGGAATAAAAATGCCTCTTTGGTCGAGTCTTTTAATAAATCCGCTTCCGGAGCTTACGACGAGCTAGACCTTAAGTTTAGTAATAATTACGATTTTGATCGCTTGAGCAGCAACTATAAGGTCGCGTTGAACTATACTACAGAGAAGTTCCGCGCAAATCTAAGCAACAGCTTGAATAACGATCGGCTGAATCAGTATAACAATTATTCCAATGAAGAATTGTCCCGGACATTTTTTACCTACAATCCATCCCTGAACGGAAGTTTCTCCTTCACGAAAAGCAAAGTGCTATGGTTCAATTACAGCGGACGTAACCAGCTGCCGTCGTTAAGTCAGATTCAACCGATCCTGGACAATAGCGATCCGCTAAACCAATATATAGGTAATGAAAATTTAAGCCCTTCATTTAGCAATTCCATCAATTTGGGATACAACACATTTAAGCTTTTGACGGGAAGCTACTTCTATGTGGGCGGAAACGTAACCTTTCAAAAGGATCCCATTACGCAGAATATTGCTGTTCGGGATACGATCAATATCTATGAATGGAGTAATGTCAACGGGAAGACGAATACGAATGCCAGTGCTTGGCTAGGTCATTACTTTAAGCTCAATAAAGATTTGGGCTTGGCCAACTCCCCACAATTGTCTATCGGGTTAACGGAAAACTACAATTTTGTAAATAGTGAGCTGAACAAAGTTAACAGCACGAACTATACTTTCACCTACAATGTCATCCGTGATACCAAGACCGGGCTTAATTTCAATGTGAATTTAAGTCCGCAGTATCGTCTTATGAAATCCAGCTTGCAACCCGATATCAATAGCAATGGATTTGTGTTGGGTTCGGACGGCAGTGTGGAGTATTTCATTACGAAAACTTTCAAGGTTTACACCAATTACAATTATCTTTATGAAGCACCTACGCAGGCGTTCGATCAAAAGTTCGAGCAATTTTTGGTACACCCGGGCGTGAGCAAAAAATTCTTGAAGAACGAGTCTTTGGTCGTGGATTTTATGATCAATGACGTCTTGAACCAAAACCGCGGTTTCAGTCGCTCGGCTGTTAATTCGGTCTTCACACAGCGACGTTTCGATACCATCCGTCGTTATTACATGCTGAAGGTATCTTGGGATTTTGCTAAAATGTTTGTTAAATAACGAGTCATGATGAAACTTAAAAAATATTTACTCCTCTTTTTCCTGTCGTTGGGCATACATGTCGCGCAGGCTCAGTATACGATGTTCGCCAAATCGGGAACCGTTACCTATGATAAGACCATGTACATGAAAAATATCGTGTCCAAACAGTTCATCGACAAAGCGGACGATCGTTCCCGAGGTCAATTCCAGAGTATGTTACCTAAAATTCCGCAGCAGGTAGTCTTGAAAAAGACACTGAAATTTAATGATACGGAAACATTATTCGAACCCCAAAAGGTAGATCTGGACCAGATGACGCAGCAACTAATTATGATGTTCGCGCTAGATTTCGACGCGGTTACTTTATCCAATTTAAAAACAAAAGATTATAAACGGTACAACGACTTGATGGGAGAGAAGGTTATTATCCAAGATACAATTAAAAAAGTAAAATGGCGTATCACCGACGAATACCGGGAGATTGCGGGTTACAGTTGTCGAAGGGCAAATGGTATAACACCCGATTCCGTTTATGTGGTGGCCTACTACAGTACAGAAATGCCGGTAAGCGGGGGGCCGGAGTCAATCAGTGGTTTGCCTGGGCTTATTCTTGGTTTGGTAGTGCCGAGTCAACACGTTTCGTATTTTGCGAGTAAAGTAGAGCTGTCTTCCGATGTTGTTCTTGATAAGAAAGTATTCGATGCAAAAAAAGCGAAAGTGATGTCTCGGGAACAGATGGTGAGTCAGTTTTCCAGTACCTTGAAAGATTGGTTGAATAAAGAGACTGTTGACTATATCATGAAGCTAGGTACGCTCTAAGGCTGGCGGATAGCAAGTAGCTTGAGCCTGCTTTATCCCTACGGAGGCGCGCTAGACATCGACACACCGTCTAGCGTGCCTTTTTTATGTTTCCCGCCTAAACCTTAACGCCGTATGCGTGATCTAATTATTAAAGAATCGCCATGAACAAAATTGCTTTCTTCTTCCCATTTCTATTGATGAGTTTGTCAGTATTAGCTCAACATCGAGAAATAGATACAGATATTTTTGGTAACCTGAATTATCGCGCTGCGGATGGCCGTTACAGCGCTAATCTGCAAAATAATATCTTCGATGATCTGATTTATACGGACAACAGGAACAATACAGTGACATTTGAAAAAAAATATATCATGCGCGAACTCGCTGGACTGCTCCGGGACAAAAAACAACGGCTTGATCTTTTTATAGATCTGATCCGTCAAAATCGAAGGATGGACGGCTATGTGGCCAAATACCGGATAGACATTTTTGATCACGTGATAATCGAAGATAATAATGGCTATAAATTTGAGCGGGGCGAAGACATTTTTGGTCACCAGCATATTCATGAACAAGGGAATGGCATGGAAATACGTGTCCGCAAAAGCCTGAATGGTACGCTCCAGTTCAGCAGCGGTGCGAAGCAGGCATCTGTTCGAAATGAAGGAGTCGATAAGCGGCGCTATGAAGATAGTATGGGTAATGACATAGCGTTTGGCGGGAAAACGTGGGCGAGACTGGTGGAGCGTTATGGCTCGGAGGAGCAGGTTTTCGTTTGGTTGCTTGGTCACTTTTTCGAGAACTTGTAGGTGTCTGAAAACAAGGCCAAACATAAAACAAAGAGACCTGCAGGGCTGCAGGCTCTTTGACTAAACTAAACATTGAAACAAATACCCAGCTCTATGGGTATGTCGTAACAACTTTACTGACCTTCCAACCGTCATCGGTTCGATTTAGCGTAACATAGTCTACGCGGGTAAAGTTGCTGAATTGCATCGTGGCTTTAGCTATACATGCTTGCCGCGTCTCATCCAAAATATCGTATGTTGTTGTGCAATCATATTTAACGCCTTCGTTGGCTTTTAAATGCTTGCTATATTCCTTTTTATTGCACTTGTTGTTATTCGCTGAGTTCCGGTATTCAAAATCATCAGCAAAAAGAAATTGATTCAGGTCTGTTGATCCTAAGGTGATGGCTTCCAGATAGGTGCTGATAATATGAACTGATCCATGTACCTTCAGCGGATTGGTCGGGCCTCCAGATGCGAAACTATGCTGTGTGCCACACAATAGTACAGCGGTTAAAAAAGTAGCGACTTTTATGGTCATGGTCATAGGGTTTTTTCTGTGTTTATGTTTTGTAAACGTCATCTTATCAAACATCTTCCCACAATTGTCCTACAACATCACGTCCTGATTTGATAAAACAAAAATACTTTCGGTATGGAATTTTTTATATATGATTTAGATCAACAGGGTACTTTTCTCGGTAAACACAGCAAATCGGTCGGTAAATGTTTTATTGAAATTCAATCGATTGTCTTGAAATGTTCTATTTCGTACATGGCTTGTTGTAGCTGCACGTAGGTAGCATTTGCGGCTTGCTCTTGCAAGATAACTAGGTGCGGTGAATTACCATGCAGCCTGGACAACCTTCTTTTAAGCAGTGTCATCATGATCAGAGGCACAGCATAAAGGAGTAAAAGTATATGAGTCAGCTAACAAGCGAAATAGTCTGGTTACCATTTCGCTTGCGGTTTATGCCCTTAGGACAGTTTGATAGGTTCTCGCTTACCTGAAGCACATGATCTATAGATAGCCTCAATAATTTGCAGATCTTGCAATGCCGTCAAACCATCTACCGGCAGGGTAGGTGTGTTATTGTCGAAAATAATAGCGGCCATCTCATCCATTTGTGTACGTTGATGTACGGTATGTGGTTTCCCTAGATCTCCTTGGTGTGTTCGGCCTTTAATAGGTCCATAACCTGTGGATGGCCACATTTCTGCAAAACCTTTTTCACCGGTCAGAAAAAAGCGGTCTAAATGGCTGATATTATAGGAGGACAGACAGGAGGCCACAGCTCCACTGGGGAAACCTAGCTCGAATTGGATCGTCTCGTCTACCCCTTCCTTGAATTTTACTGGATCAGTCTTCGTTTCCTGCGCCGACACCCATACAGGATCCTCTCCCAGCATATAACGAGCTCCGTTAATCGCATAAATGCCGATGTCCATAAGCGACCCGCCACCTGCAAGTGCCTTATTTAGTCGCCATTGCTTGGGATCTCCAGCAACAAATCCACATTGACCCTGAAAAAACTTTAGCCGCCCAAAAGCTCCTGCATTTCGTAAGCGCACAACCTCCAGCGTGTTTGGCTCAAATCGCATTCTATAGCCCACCAGCAATTTGACACCTGCATTGTTGCAGGCGTCCAGCATTTCCTGGCCCTCTTTAGCAGAGATGGCTAGTGGTTTCTCGCAGATTACATGCTTTCCGGCTCGTGCAGAACGTATCACTTGGTCGTGGTGAAGGGCGTTTGGCGTGATGACATAAATAGCATCAATATCGGGGTTGTCTTTTATCGCATCAAAATTGTCGTAGTTATAGCGGCTCGATTCAGGGATATTATACTTCTGACCCCATTTGACTAATTTTTCTGGGGTGCCACTTATAAGCCCGGCCACTTTTGCCCTTTCGCACTGCTGCATAGCTTCCGCGACCCGTTCTGCATAACCGCCTAGCCCCATAAGGGCGACCCTTAAAATTTTTTTATTATTTGTAGTCCTTGCAGGGATTTCAAGGTTTGGCAGGGCAGACGTCCAACGGCTTAAAGCCGGAAATGCTGCGGTCGCGAATGTCAGCGACTGGATAAATTGTCGACGGGATTTTTTCATAAGAAGATGTTTAGTAAATAAACAATATATAGGCCTGTTGGTTTTCACTAAGGAAAGAAGTTAAAGCAAAAGGCCCGTATGTGTACGAGCCTTTTGCCTTGTTTTTACAGCGTGCTTGGACCTCTATGTCGAATGGGATCGTTATGTTGTCTTGTCGATTCGCTCGCTGGCTCAGGCACTGGAGGAATATAGTCTAACCCGCCGCTACCTTGCTCGGACTGTTCCTCCTGTTTTTTTTCTTTTTCTAATTTTTCATTCTCCGTATTTAATACGTTTTTGTTTTTCTCGTCGATTTTTTTTTCTTGACCGTCCATAATAAAAAAGTTTATATTTAACACCATGCATAGCGACTATGCGTTACTTACTATATAAACAACATTTGTAAATTATTTTCGTTTTAATTATTTTAAAATTCTTTATTATCTTGTGAGGGCTAGTGCTGCTGCCTTGTGCTTTGTGGATTGTGGTAAAACTTTCGTGTATATAGTTTTATGGTGTTGGTTACAGTTTATTTTTTTATTTCATCATCTGTTTGAATGTTTTTCTTTGTGCAGAGATGTCGAAAGCTACTGGTTTAGCATTCTTAAAGTAGATCGAACTATGAAATCGTGTTAAGCATATAGCAACACGGCCTGCTTTAGAGCTGCGCTATCGCGCGAAATTTGTCGCGTTTGCATCGGCCGCTGTCCATGAGACTTTACTTAAAAACGGAACCCCCCACTACCGGGCGGCGTGAGGGGTTACCAAACCAATTATTAACCTATCCGTAGTTTAGCAATATGTATGCCAAATTCTATGCTTTATAAACTAAAATGCATAAATATGCATTATTTGTGCTTGCTGTATGATTTTTAATGCAGTCTTTTACTGGTTAGACCCCTAATTCTACCGAATCGCAAGCTGGTGTGTAGCTGTTTTTCATGGGCTGTCATCTAAGGTTCGCATTGGCAGATATACACGCATGAAAGTTACTATATGAGTATAGAAAAACGGACAGCAGATGTTGAGAGACATCAGATACGATAACGTAAGCATATACAATTCCAAACGGCCTGCCCGAAGTGGCGGTTGTTATCGGGATCTTCCAATATATCCCATTGACCGTATTCGTTTCGGCGTAAAGTTTTAGGTATACCATCCATTAAAATTTTAATCTCTTTACTTTCTTTCGTAATATCTGCTTTCAGCAAACGGATTATGAAATCGGTATTATCGATGTGGATACGAAAACGTATTCCCTTATACGGATCATTAACGAGGTGCTGGAATTCCATTTTAATTTACAGTAGAGGTAATTTAAATTTTTACACGATCATGGTTGCGGCCCGCCAGTAGGCTGGATGTCTTAGCATCCGGTAGGAATACGATTGAGGGGGCTATTTAGTTTTTAAAATTTACAATAAACGTGTTTCTGGATAATTATTTCGAGCTAATCGGGATGCCATCAACCGCAAGCGTTTTGCAAATGAAAGAAAATGCAACGCTTCCAGGCTTGCCATTATATCCGTAGGAAGATACTTGGTCCGTGAATCCACTAAGTCGGGCGTCAGAAAATTGTATATGTTTTACTTTGGATTGGTTATAAGCATCGGTTACGATGATAGATCCCGAAAATACTGACGTATGCGTCGCCAAAATTTCCATAACTGCGGTGCTAATGCTGCTGGCATCTGCGCTGAGATAGATATCATGCGGCAGCTGGGGCGCGGTATTGCTTCCCTGTATCTCCGCAGATTTTTTTTGCATGCTGTCTACGGAATTATAGGTATCCTGTCTGGAGAAGCTAATCGATGAAGAGTTTAGCAGCGTCTTTGCGGTCTTGCCAGCAGCGCTTATGCTAAGCTCTATCTTGAAGCGTTGCTCGTCATTTTGGGCGAATGTCCTTAAGCTTACGGACAAAAAAAGAGCCATGAAACAAATGGGCAGTAGGGTTTTGTAAATAGGCTTTATCATCGAGATTTGGGTTTTAAATAACTAATAACTACTTTCAAAAGGCATGCCAACCATTAGTTGAAATTTTCAAAACGAAAAAATTGAAATACCTGTTCTATAAGGAAAGACGGATTGGAAAAATGTCCGTAATGATTTAGCAGGCTATGCTGAAGGCAAGGCAGTGGTTGTGTATAACCAGTTTTTTTTATTAGCAAGAGAAATAAAGTTATGGAGCTCATTAAGCGATTGGATAAGTATAATTTGCATTATGGATTTTTGGAAGATTCGGATGATTTCAGTTTTGAAGTGCATCCTGAGCGCGTCATTATCCGAAATGATGCGTTACGGGCAAACGATAGGACACTTTATGAAGGATATTTGAAACAGAAATTTCCTGATCGTGCACAGGAAGCGTTGGATTCCTATGATGCGACTGCCGCAAATCTTTTGCAGCTCACGAAGACGGAAGCCCTTTCCTTATTCCAGCAGCACGCTGTAAATCTATTGTGTAGCGATATATCCATGACAGAACAAGATGCCATCTTCAGCACGTTGATCGTGCCCGATGAGCGGTTGTACTTAGCAGACGAGAATCCAAAAGAAAAGCTTATTCACAACAAGGTTCTTCCTGAGCAAGTGCTAGATAGACCCTATATTTGGGTTGATACCAGCACGTTGTCGGAGGTTTGGATTCCTTAAGTCATTAGGGCTATGCCTGCAGATAATTATAGTTTGTTCGTGATGAACAGTAGCAGGTTGGGAGGTTTGGTCTTTAAAACCCGATGGGCGCTCCGTGTCCGTTATTTAGCTATATGAGAGCGCCTGTGCTAGCTGCTTTTGCTCGTTCTCACCTAGGGGCAAAGTTTGTTGTATCACCGCGATGATCTGGTGTTTTTTGTCCGTTTGCAAAAGCAGGTCGATAAAACCTAGGTATGCTCGTAGATAGTCAGCTTTCATGCCTGCAAACACTCTAGGTTCTGCAATACAAAGTATCTTTAATATCGTCAATATGTCGGTTTTTCTAGCCTGATCCTGTTCGCTAGCGCTATATTTAGGAAGCACATTTTTGCCAGCTAGGTTCAAAATCATCTCCTCTGCGACATGGTGCTGTACAAATTTCTGTTGCTTGCGCTCCAAAAAAATCCGAAGATCCCCCATCAGTTTTTTAAACACGATGTGTTGTTGGACAGTGCTGAAAAGATTGTGTTTCTGGCTGTTGGCCACAGATTCCTGCTCGAAATGGTTGAAAAATGAAGATTCGATATAAACGCTGTGATGGAATTGGATAGCATTATTGTTAAAACTGGTCAACTCTTTTGCGACTTCCATCTTGTGGCTATTCAGAAAATAGTAGTAGTAGCGATCGCCTATGTTTGACCACCATCCTATAAATTTTATCTGAAATTCGTAGGTATTCTGCGTTTCGTCGGATATGACCCAGTTCACCATTTCTTCTTCACGGATTAACTGTGCATAGCTAATCGGCTCACCGTTTAATGTGATTTGGAAGCCCTGCTGGGTATTTAAAAATAAAAACCATCCAAATTCCTGAGCAAGGAAATCCAAAAAGTCCGCCGCGGATAAATGCTGTTCTGTCAACCCAAATATACCTTCCAACAATACAGTAGTGCCCGTTGCAGCAGGGGATGCGTCTACGATAAAAGAGTCTTCAAAGCGCTCCTTTTGATCTCTATCGATAATGATTTCGTATGCGCGAAGCTGTTGGTCTGCAGTACGATATCTCGTTTTCCAAGTGGCGCGTGTCGAAAAAACGGAAAAAGAAAACCTTCCCTTTCCCTTGCGTCCGCGGGTGTACGAACTCCTTTTCAAAGAGTTTCGTTTCATAGAATCCAAGAAATTGCCAAAAGATTGTTGCAATGTTTCATGCTGGATGCCCTCGCCATCGTCCGTAAAACTAATGCAATGCACGTAGCCCAGCGCATTGCTTTCGTACCGGATATCCACGCGGCTGGCTTTCGCATCAAAACCATTCCAAATATATTCGGCAATAGCATTTTTGTAGTCTTTGGGTAGTCCTGCTGATTCTATGCTTGCGTTCGTAATGTTGGTATTGTTCTTCATTGGTCTCGACGTATAGCCACGAAGTTAGCGAAATACTTTATGTTAGCGAGTATATCTCGAAAATCTACGAGAATTTGTAGCACATGGTTTTGGTTGATTTATCACGCTGGTGTCAACGCGTTAGCGTGCTTTGCGGACTCCGAGGTTAGCATTGTGGTGTCTCCTTTCTGCATGTCGCCCTTTGTTTTTCTAGGATGCGCATCAAGGTTTCATAAGCCATTACATACCACCCCTCAAAAAAAGGCTAAAGCGTAAGCGTTGCCCATTACCCCGCAGGCTTGCAAGCAAGTTACTGCAGGGTAGGCAACCGCTACGTTACAGCTCTTTATCCTCGAACAATTTTGCGTCACGAGTATTTTTTTGGACAGCAATAGCCGAGAATATACTGAGGCAGAATGCTAGCGCATAAAAGCCTTTCTCACTCAGCAGAAGATCGGCATTCCAAAGTCCAACGGTGAGCAAAATCATGGCTGCAATTGTCGCAAACCAACTCAAGCCATAGTAAAGATCGGTCACTGCTAATCCCTCAGCCCTGTCTCGTACACTTTTTTGCACGGATATGACGGCAAATAGACCGAATAATAATATAGTGAAATAGTATCCCTTTTCATTGAGCTCCATGGTAGCGTTCCATAAGCCAATGCAATAGCCAACTGTTCCTGTTAGTAAGGCAAACCAAGATGCACCGATAAATGCTGCTGTTGGTTTAAACGGATTTCTTGCCTTGTCGTCTTGTTTCACGATAGGCGACTGTTCTTCTTTTTTTTGTTGTAGCGGTTCCATATTTTTTTGTTTAATGATTAATATGAAAGCAAATGTAGGCGGGAAAGGTGGATTGCAAAACTCAATAAATACAAAATACTGACGATATTATAGATGGATAGTGTACCTTTATACAGCACAATTTAACAGATGGACACACTGGCAGATATAATAGGATTACTAAACGATACCGATAAAAAGCGTTTTAAGCAGTTTTTGATGCGGAAAAATAAAAGGGAAGATGTTAAGAACGTTCATCTGTTTGATTTGATTGATACTGACGATATACCCTCCCTTAATAAAATGCTTCTCCAGTGGAAAAATCGGGATGCATACCATGCTTTGCGGAAAAGATTGCAGGATAGTTTACTTCTATTTCTGTCCCAAAGGGCATTTGAAGATAGCCATTCCGATACCTACGAGGTACTTCGGCTTGTAGTTGTCGGGCGCTTCCTCTTGGAAAACGATTTGGCTAAGGTCGCGTTTAAATGTTTGGACAAAGCCGAGCGTCTGGCACTTCAACTGGATCAGTTTAATCTATTGAATGAGCTTTTGCTTCTAAAGCTCCAATACGCCCACCTTCCGGAAGCCGAACCGCTAGACGCCCTCAGCCTTCGTTTCTTGCACAACCAGGAAAATATGCAGCGCGAGGCGAAGCTGCATATGGCCTACGCCTTCTTGCGAACAGAATTACAGGCCATACAGCTTCAGGGCAAAATCGTCCAGTTGAGCAGCTTAATTATTACGACTATCCGGAAATATAGGATCGGCATCAAGGAGCTGATGACCTATAAGTCGATCTACCAAATTCTATTTATCGCCAACGAGTATGCGGCTATCCAGCAAAACTATACGTTGATCGAGCGGTACATAAAACGAGCACACTGCTTCATGGAAGATCAGCCCGAGCAAAAACCTGCACATCTTTTCTATCGAATATCCATCGCTTACTTTCTGGCCAATTTCCAGTTGCGACGCAAGGATTTTGATCGCAGTAAGGCTTACCTACAGGAAATGATGGAATTGATGGGTACGACTACCCGTTATTATCGCATATTTTATCTACGGCATCAATTGTTGTGTGCGCTCAACCTGTATTTTTGCGGTCAAGCTGACGCCGCTATTCGGCTGTCGCAAGAGACCTTGTCTACAGTCAAATCTTCTGACAAAGCCGAGGATGTTGCGGATGTAAGGCTGGCGTTGACCATGTTTATGGCGCAATGCAATGATCGATTAAGCCTAAGGCAACTTTCGTTGCTAACCCATACGGACGCTTGGTATGAAAAGAAGTTGGGCATGTTGTGGACCATTCGCAAAAATTTGATGGAGATTCTTGTGCATGCGCAATTCGAAAACATCGAGTTAGCCCTATCGCGAATAGGCACCTTCCGAAGGCGATACAAAAAATATCTACAAAGTACGGCCGAAGGACAGGTGCTATACTACCTTGACTTAGTGGAAAAAAGTCTGCTCAAACCCGATGTGGTCTTTCTAGATTCCTTCCAGGCAAAGGTGTGGCACTTGCTGGAGAACCCTGCAAATCAAGATATCTTTAATGCAAGCTTTATTGCTTGGCTGATGGCGCGGTGGCAGAAGAAGACAGCCTACCAAGTTAGTCTAGACCTCGTGTGCCACACGCGCAAAGATCGCGAGGGATGGGTGTTTGACCTATAGCTGCTGTTTAATGGCTTGAGGTGTCAGAGCGGGGAGATGTTACGCCGATTGAAGGCAATCTTATACCTGGCAATGTCTGTTTTCAGGTATAAGATTGTTTTCTTTGCGCGCCGCTATTCGGCTGTCTTTAGAATGTTGCGGTATAAATATTTGGGGTAGATATGTCGTTTCGCAAAGCGGGCCGGAGAGTCGGCGTTTACCAGTTTGATGTATTCATTGCGTGGCACGTTAAAATACTCATATTTACTGCCATCGAGAAAGCTGATCGTTAGGATGTGTCCTTTCCAATCAAAATCATTGATATTGGATTTCTCAATCGTGTTTTGATAAATCGGACGTTGATTGTCCAATGTTTCTGGACATATACTTACCAGAAAATGGTAGGCCTCGATCATCTCCTTGCTTTTTTCTTCGGCGTTACGAAGACCTTCCTCATCATTCACAAATTTATCGGGATGACACTCTTTCATAATTTGGCGATAGCGGGACTTTAGGGCGCTAAGGTCTGCTTTACTATCCAAATCTAAAAGTTTTCTGTAGTCTGCTATTTTTTTCATCGGCGCAAAGGTAGGTATTCTCTTTCACTGGTTCAACAAAAAGATTGCGACAGGTGGCAATATGCTCTTCATAATCAGCTCATCGCGGCGACGTGGGCGCTCATCCACTGAGCTGGCCTGCCGTAGACAGGTACTCCCGTATCAATGCGCTAAGTTCTGTTGCCCGATTTAAAGTCATGAAATGTCCCGCATGGAGCAACTGTATATCACTTTTGATGAATCTTATCGGCAGAACCCGATCTGCTGTGCCATGTATATGGAGCACCTGCATAGGAGCTTCTTTGTTCGTCCACAATGCAATTTGACGGAGCGCCCAAGCTAAAAAATCAGGATCTGTGTCTCGTAAGATTTCCCTTAAAAGTTTCCTCTCCCATGTGGAAGAGGTGCCAAACAGCCAATACAAAAATAGGCTGGGCCTTTTAAATAATTTTGTTGGCAGCAAAGCGTGCAGGCGCATTTTTCCGGCCCAACGGAAATAGGGAGGTATTTCATCGTGCGACTTGGCTGATGCTAAGAGCACCACTCGCTCGACCGCAATAAGCTTGGCGATCTCTACGGCAATCATCCCTCCAAAAGATAGGCCAATCAATATTGGTTTGTCATGTTTTATCTGCTCGAGCAACCGCGCTGCATAATCGGCCATGGATTCATTTTTAAACGCGGAGATCCACCGGATGTGGTGTATCGTACTGGGATCGAGGTCGAGTTTTTGAAAAGCTCGTTCATCGGCGCCCAAACCGCTAAAAATATAGATGTTTTTGTGTTGCTGCAGTTCGTCAGACATCGTTGTGCATTCTTCTGTTTTGTTGTTTGTTTTATTCTTGCCACATGAGCGCGCTACAGGAAAAGCCGTCGCTTTTTGTTCCGATCCGCTAAGGAAATTCGTTAGGATGCGGTTTGCGTGGCCTAATCGACATGCCACCAGTTGGTAAAGGTTTGTGTACTGTCCCTCAAACGTAGCGGTTCGCCAATTTTTGGCGTCAACAACGGCAAATGCTGTTCCTCGGATATACGAGCGATGTTGTCTAACGGTTCATACCAAGCATGTTTTCCCAGCGCAAATTTTGAATGATGGATGGTCATAAAACGCTTTGGCTGTAGGTCATCAACGGCCTTAATCAGATCTTTGGGCAGTAAATGTATATATCTCCAGTCCTCGTTATATTGTCCATTCTCGATAATGGCGAGATCAATGGTTTCGAATTTGTTTTTGATCATTTTGAAATGCCCATCGTAACCAGTGTCGCCAGAGAGGTAGATGTTGCCATATGAGCTCTGCAGCATGTAGGCTGCCCAAAGTGATTGGTTCCTTTTCAAACCGCGACCAGAGAAATGTCTGGCGGGCAATGCCGTCAGCTTCATTTTGTCGCCAATCATCACCTGCTCGTTCCAATCCACCTCTGTGACGATATCTGAATTAAAACCCCAGTGTTCCAGATGTGCACCAACACCCAATGGACAAATGACGGATTTTATCCGTTCCCGAAGTTCCAGCATGGTATGGTAATCAAGATGGTCCCAGTGGTCGTGGGTAATCAGTAGCAGGTCTATCGGCGGAATATCCATGGGACGGTATCGGTCTGATCCAAGAAATGGTTTGTTTAAAAAGGACACCGGCGAAGCAGATATCAAAACTGGGTCAACCAGAATGCGTTTGCCCTCCAACTGCAGAAACAAAGAAGAATGACCAAGCCATACCAAAACATCTTCTCCTGCGGGCAATTCTGCAAGCACTGTTTTTTCGGTAGGAAGCGTTTCCCTCGGAACCAGATCTTCGACTTTCGCGAACAAAAACTCCCAAGTGCTTTGCAACAGTGACTTGTCGCTGCTCATAACTTCAGTCGGAGCCGCATTTTCGAATGCCCCATTTTTGTATTGCGGAGATTGCTTGATACGTTGTAGTCTACTGCCGTCTGGCGATTTGCCAAATTGCCGGCTATTCAAGAAAATGGTGGCCGATACTGCGACCAATACCACAAGTGTCGCCAATGTGTAGGCTGTATATTTTAGTACTTGCTTTGCTTTAAATGTCATTATGCTCGGTATATGATTGAAAAATCGCCATCGCGAGGCGACAATCGATGTGAATTTAAGATAAAAAAATTGTAAAATAAAAGCGTTTGCGGGACCTAGCCTTTGTCATTCGCTTTTTTTGTGCTATTTTGCAGTACATTGAATTTCGGTTCATGCTATCTAACGATCTTCAAACTATGGCAAAGCAATTTTTTATTCCGGATTCTCCCTACCTCCCTCGTGATCTTGCCGGGCAACAGCAAAAGACCCAGCTGTATTTGCAGTCGTTGTTGCCATCGGTTGCTGATGAATCTTTAACGGATAAAACCGTTTATTCGTTTAGCTATGTCGATAGCAATAATGATGAGATCGTCTATACGGTTGGTAAAGAACATCCTTTTAAAAGTGCAAAAGTACTGCTTGTTTGCAAAGCAGCTGAAGTATTTTACGTATTTTCCGATGAAAGAGGGCTCAAGCCAGAGCGCCTTGATTTTAGTGGTCATAGCATAGCTGATTTGCAATTTTTCGATCTATTTTAAGAAGGTGGTGGGCTTTTGATAAGATCTGTCTATTTTTTGATCGTTTTCGGTTGTATACAGCGGTTATAACGTTCGGTTTATTCATGTTGGACACGATTTTATTTTCATTAATGCTCTTGCATTTATTATTTTTTATTTTTCTGCCCATTTAATGCCTTTTCATTGCTGATTGTTTTTAAAACGTGGTTCTTAAGTCATTTTTTTTGGCTCTATATTGAAATTTTTTCAAAAGTGATGCATCGCATTGTTTTAGCTTAAGGCAATAGCTAAGTTTGAAAAAGATAGACAAAACGCTTGAGGTTTTATTTGCTATGCACAACTAGCAGTGAAGCAAAGAGCAACATGCTGGATCGGCATTAATGATCAAAAAAGAAGCTGCATTCTCCCCAGAGTGCAGCTTTTTTTGAAATCAGGTTAAGGAGGAGCGGAGATTAGTGACTGCGCTCGTGGCAACACTAGCGGTATTGCCTTCTGGTTTCTAAAAAAAGGTCAATTTCATTTAATACGACAGGGAGTTTTTTCAATATATCCTGTGACCAAAATCGCAACACAGTATAGCCCATATCACGTAAGGCACGATTGGTGCGATCGTCCTTTTGCATGTTTCTCTCTATTTTCGGGATCCAAAATCGCCGATTCGACTTGATGCGTTGTCTGCTGTTCTTCCAGTCAAAGCCATGCCAAAACTCGCCGTCGACGAAGATCGCCAATTTGTATTTTTTGATGACGATATCGGGGCGCCCCGGCAAGGATTTGTCATGGAGGCGAAAGCGTATGTTCTTCGCCCACATTGCTTGCCGCAACAGGCGCTCGGGCTTCGTGTTCTTCCCTTTGATACGGGACATTATATGGCTGCGCTGCTGGCTGGTGTAAAAACCGAACGATTCCGAAAAACGCGGAACATGGATCTTAGCCTCTTCTTCTTCGTAGTTGCACATGTTCTTAGCCGATTAAAATTTTGCTCTGGCTACCATTAGCACAGCGAAAGGGCATTAATTGTTTTTTGCGCCCCCCTTTATCTGCCCATTTGCCATAACAAAAAATCCTGAAGCGGGGAGCATCAGGATCTTAACTAACTAACCAATTATTATTAACCTAAATTATGAATTATCTATATAACGCAGGGCCATATGCTTTTAGTATGTCGTCTACAAGAAAAATTTTTTTTACTATAACTGCGCTTTTAAGAACTATTTTATTTGCCGCAGCGTCATATTCTTGCATTTGCCCGACGAAAGAAAAAGTATTATGTCGTACATTGTAACACATAAGATGATCCCAAGCAATGATCTTGAATAGTTGAGTGTAGTTAGCAAAGTGCTTGTTAGCAAGACGATGATCCATTCACGCGTGCTACTACTACTACTACTACGATCATCGACAAAACATTCATGAGATGAAAAATGCGGAAAGAAATAGAGGCTTTGTCTTCAAGCAATATGAAGAACCTTTTCAAACGCCTTTTGACAAGTTGTTTGATATTTTTATGGAGCTCATCACCCATACCTCTGGTGATTTCGATGAAGCGATCGATTGGTTGCGGCAATTGGATAGGGAATTTAAGTTGACCACCCCAGACTACACAATCGACGATTTCATTGAGGACTTGAAAAAGAGGGGCTATATTAAGGAGCGGTTGCAACCGGATGGTAGCGGTGGTGTAGATATCAGCTCAAAACTGGAGAAAGCTTTGCGCCAAAATGCGTTAGAACAGATCTTCGGCAAGATGCGCAAAGGAAATTCCGGCAACCATAAGACCAAGCATAGCGGCCGTAGCGATGAGAGCACCGGCGACCATCGAAGTTATCAATATGGGGATAACCTCGACAAGATTGCCATGACCGAAAGTTTAAAAAACGCGCAGGTGAATCACGGCTTGGGTGACTTTAGTCTGTCGGAAGACGATCTGGTCGTGGAAGATACACAGTTTAAGTCGCAGATGAGCACCGTGCTGATGATCGATATCAGCCATAGCATGATCCTTTACGGTGAAGATCGCATTACCCCGGCCAAAAAGGTGGCGATGGCGTTGTCTGAGCTTATCCTTACCCGCTACCCAAAGGATTCGTTGGATGTCATTGTTTTTGGAAATGACGCCTGGCCCATCGCGATCCGTGATCTTCCTTATCTTCAGGTAGGGCCATTTCACACCAACACGGTGGCTGGTGTGCAGCTGGCCATGGATATTTTGAGACGCAAACGCCACGCCAACAAACAGATTTTTATGATCACCGATGGCAAACCCAGCTGCCTGAACATGCCGGATGGCTCCTATTACAAGAATCCAATGGGGCTCGATCCATTCATTACCAACAAATGTTATAGCATGGCGGCGCAAGCGCGTAAATTGGGTATCCCCATCACCACTTTCATGATCACCAGCGATCCCTATCTACAAGAATTTGTAGATGAGTTTACGGCGTCGAATAGGGGAAAAGCCTATTACACCGGATTGGGCAACTTGGGCGAAATGATTTTTGCCGATTACGAAGACAGCCGAAAAAAGCGGTTGCGTTAACACAAAGAAGAACAAACAAAAAGGCATTGCAGAGCATGCACCACACAAGAAGTTAGCTACGCAGCGTGCCCTAAAAAAACAAATATGGATTATACAACAATCAAAACCTTCGGCGACCTCAAAGCGTCAGGTTATACGCAAAAAGGCATTAAAGAGGAGCTACGCCAAAACCTTATCGAAAAAATTCGTCACGGACAAACAGTCTTCGAGGGCGTGTATGGTTACGAGGATACCGTGATCCCGGAGTTAGAGCGGGCTATCCTCTCCAAACACAATATCAATTTACTTGGCCTTCGTGGTCAGGCAAAAACTAGGCTGGCACGGCTGATGGTTAACCTATTGGACGAATATATACCGATCGTGGCTGGTTCGGAGATCAACGACGATCCTTTTCGTCCCATCTCGCGTTACGCCATCACGATGCTGCAAGAGCAGGGTGACAGCACGCCCATAAGCTGGCTTCATCGATCGGAGCGCTTCGCGGAAAAGTTGGCGACACCAGATGTTACCGTGGCAGATCTGATCGGCGATGTCGATCCCATTAAGGCGGCCAATATGCGGCTGAGTTATGCAGATGATCGCGTAATACACTTCGGTATGATCCCGCGTGCCAACCGCTGCATCTTCGTTATCAACGAGCTGCCCGATTTGCAAGCACGTATCCAAGTGGCTCTCTTTAATATTTTGCAGGAAGGAGATATCCAGATCCGAGGCTTCAAGCTCCGCCTACCGCTCGATTTACAGTTTGTGTTCACCGCCAATCCAGAAGATTACACCAATCGGGGCAGTATCGTTACGCCGCTCAAAGACCGGATAGGCTCACAGATCCTAACGCACTACCCGCGCTCGGTGGCCGTAGCCAAAACAATTACGCAGCAGGAAGCCGGGCTTGAGGTTGCGCAAAAGGAACATATCTATGTGCCCGAGCTCGCGCTGGACATTTTGGAGCAGGTCAGCTTTGAGGCGCGTGCAAGCGAGTTTATCGACGCCAAAAGTGGCGTCAGCGCGCGCATGGGCATCACCGCTTTCCAGAATCTATTGAGCACGGCCGAGCTGCGCATGCTGCGCAATGGCGACAGCGCGACGTCTGTACGTCTCGGCGACTTCCTCGGTATCATACCTGCTATCACCGGTAAGGTAGAGCTGCTCTATGAGGGCGAACAGGAGGGGGCATCCGCCGTGGCCATCACGCTGATCGAAAGCGCAATCAAAACATTGTTCCCAACGCTCTTTCCCAAGATCGAAAAGCTGGAGCGCGAAAATGAACGCTACCCTTACGATGATATTGTACGCTGGTTTGCCGATTCGGACGGTATCCAGTTGCCTGACGAGCTTACGAATGCCGAGTACCACCAGACGCTAGAACAAATAGAAGCGGTACAAAAGCTGATCGCGAAGTATCAGCCCGATACCAAAAAAGAAGACATTTACTTTGTAAGCGAATTTGTCCTATGGGGTTTAACGCTCTTTAGCAAATTGAGCAAATACCGCGTTGACAATGGCCTTCAGTTCCAAGATTCTTTTCAAGGATATTTAAGGAATCTGTAACAGTAGGCCAATGAGCATAGCTGCGGTCGTAAATCCCTATTTTTCCGGCCGCTTTTTTTTGTGATTGGATTCATGCAGTGTATAGATGCAAGTCGCTCATGCTCGTGGGTGAAATGCGCTACAAACTTTTTTAGTTGTATGCATCATCGCATTATTTTTCCAGCGCGTGTTCCACGGGAAGTGAAACCGTAAAACGGGATCCCACACCTTCTTCGCTGCTCACGGCTATTTCACCGCCATGGCGTTTTATGATTTCGGAAGCGATAAACAATCCAAGTCCCAAGCCCGCAAATGTGTTGTCCACTGAGCCACTGGCGCGAAAGAATTGGTCAAATACATGTTGTTGGTTTGTTTGCGAAATGCCAATGCCGTGATCCTCGACGGTTACAAACACTTTCTTATCCGAAACTTTCGTGTGGATCAATACCTCGTTCGCTTTGGGCGAATATTTGATGGCGTTGGAAAGCAGGTTGGTCACCACCTGGCCAATTCGGTTCCGATCGCCCGACACCAGCACGTTGCTCGCCAGGGTGAGCTTTATTCTATGTCTGCGGGAGGTTTGTTGCATCTCGTCGGTAATCTCCCGGATCAGCTCGTTGAAATCAAAATCTTCCGTATGGTATTGCAGCTGTCCTGCGGTCACCTTGGTGGCATCCAGCAAATCGCCTATGAGCGCCGTCAGCTTATTGATCTGGTTGTCCATCTTGGTCAAGAAAGCCTCCGCCTCCATATTGCCAGCCTTTTGAAAGCGGCGCTGCAAGGCCTGGGTATATCCCTTGATACTGGTTACGGGAGTTTTCAGTTCGTGCGAGGCCATACTGATAAAGTCGTTCTTTTGGCGTTCCAACTTTATTTTTTCGTTGATCTGACGCTGTAGCTCTTCGCTAAATACTTTTTGTTCATGGATATCTGCCTTGCGGGCTGTGATGTCGTCCAGTGCCAGCAAGATCAGCTGCTCGCCGTTAGGCTTGCTGATGGGCTGTATATTAAATTTTATAATGCGCTCGCCTATAGACGGGAAAGTGAATGCAATTTCTTTCTCGACCATGGTCTCATCCAGCGCTTGTACCTTCGTAAGTTCCTTCGTGAGTTCCGGGATATTCCATGCGCCATCCTGCAATTGGTAAATACTGGTGCCAATAGCAATTGATTCTTTGATTTTAAATATGCGACAGAAAGCATGGTTGGCCAGCTGTATCATCATGTCCTTGTCGAGCATCAGTAACGGTTCGTGCAGCACTGCAATGATGGCGTCCGATAGCTTTTTGCTCGAGGTCAGTTCTTCATTGCTGTCAAATAGTTCCTGATTGACGGTGAGGAGTTCTTCGTTGGTGCTTTGCAGCTCCTCTTTGCTAGTTTCCAATTCCTCGTTCAAGCTTTGCAGCTCCTCGCTGCCGCTTACCAGTTCTTCATTGGTGCTTTGCAGCTCTTCATTCGTCAATTCCTGCTCTTCGGTGATGGTGCGCATATCTTCCCGTGCTTGGGCAAGCTCGTACTCCAGCTGCATGATGCGTTCCTCTTCGGCAGACCTTTTAAGCTTAGCACTGATACGCTTGCGCGGCAACGCCACATTTTGCTCTTTAAATATCACCAAATAATAGAGGTCGATCGTGTTCAAAAGCGGTACCACCTCAATAGATACCAGCGATTCGCCCATATTAAAGGATATGCCTTCTTTCGTGAAAGGCTCCCGCGAGGTTTTGACACGGTGCAGGGCGTTTCGCAGCTCGAAGGATAGCCCCTCTTTAGCCATCCTCATCAAGTTGAAAGTAGCTTTCCCAGAGGGCGGTTCCAAATATTTTGCCGAAGAGCCCCGAAATTGTACGATATCAAACTGCTCGTTCACAATGACACTTACCGGCATATACTTGGCAAGCAACAGCTCATCCGCACTCTTTTGGTAATCTTCTACTTTCATATCGTTGTTGCGGAGTATCTCGTTATTTGCTTTGTAAGCTGATTCTTTGCGTTCACCCATTACCGTAATGTATTTACGGCTGACGGATTTACGCGTGTAAAATTTATTCTTTTTGTCCAATGATTGAAAAAACTCCGAAGCTGTTCCTGCAGATTCCGATTTTCCAAGCCATAATATGCCTTTTTCGCGCAGCGCGTAATGGAAGGTAGTGAGTGTTTTTTTCTGCAAAAAAGGCTTGAAGTAGATCATCACATTTCTGCACGAAATAAGGTCCATGCGCGCAAATGGCGGGTCTTTTAGGAAGCTATGTGCTGCGAAAACGCACAAATCGCGGATTCGCTTTTTAACAATATACTGGTCATTGGATTTTTCGAAATAGCGGGAGAGATGCACGGGACTCAGTCCGGTAAGCTCCTTTTTTGCATAGCTACCGCTCCGCGCTTTTTTAATGGATTTTTCCGAAATGTCGGTAGCAAAGATTTGCACCCGCTGTTGGGATAGGCGCTCGCCAAAATGCTCCTCCAAAGCCATGGCTATGGAGTAAGGCTCTTGCCCCGTGGAACATCCAGCCACCCAAATCCGGATGGGATCGTCGGTTTTTTTACTTTGCATCAGCTCGGGTAAGATCTTGCGTGTCAAGGCTTCGAAAGCCGAATGGTCGCGGAAGAAGCTTGTCACCGGTATCAAGAGATCGTAAAACAACAGCTCTTGTTCAGCAGGATTTTCTTCCAAATGCTTTCGATAAGCGTCGATATCTGCCAATTTCAGCATCAACATTCGTCGCAATATCCGCCGCCTGATCGTGGTTTGCTTATACAGACTGAAATCGGCACCCATCCGATGCTGTATTTCCATCAATATTTTACGATAAGTATCTTCTTCATCACCTGCACGATCCTCCATATTTAGGGCCCAATCGTCACGCACCAAACCAAAAAACGTGGTCAGCTTTTCGCCGATCTGCTCGGGAGGTAGCACAAAATCGATGATGTTGGCGTCTACCGCATGGTTGGGCATAGACGGAAATTCTGCCGAGTCGTCTTGAGCTATCGTCAGTCCACCACACTCCCGGATGGCCATCAAGCCATTTGTGCCATCTTCGCCACTTCCAGATAAAACTACCGCAGCCGAGCTGGCTTCATAGGCACTGGCTAGGGAATGAAATAACACATCTACCGCTCTGTTGCTTTTTTCCTTCAATGGGCGAAGGTTCAGCTTGAGGAAGCCATCGGCCACCGTCACAATCTTGTTCGGTGGAATAACATAAACGTGGTTGCGTTCGATGGGGAGATGCTCTGTGATGGATACCACGGGTATCGAAGTTATTTTTTGTAGCAGTTCAGGCAATAAGCTGTTTTTGCCCGGCAGCAGATGCTGCACCAATACAAAGGCCATTCCAGAATTTTCAGGGATGCCCTTTAGCATAGCCTTGAAGGCATCCAATCCACCTGCAGAGGCACCGACACCTATAACCGGAAAATTACTTTTTTTATGGTGTGTAAAATCTTTTTCTATGGTCATATTGTCTGCACGCCGCATTTACCATGTGGTTCCCTGTAAAGATAGTAAAATTTAGCACAGTAGTAAGCAGCTTTTTACTTTGGGGCAGGTTAAAATCAGTAGAATCTGTTGCAAGGTTGCTTACCCAAATTGGCTGAGGTTGCTGACTAGCGGCAGGGTAGCACGACTACGGAGATGCGGTATGGTTCGGGCTGTCGATTTGTATTTTTTTCCGGGCGTTTTCTCCGGCATATTTCGTGATAATATGTTCTGTAGCTATTTTCAGTGCGTGCCCTAATTTTACAGGATGAAAGCCGGGCTGGGTAAAGAATTCTACTTCATTGTCAATTTTTGAGTACCAAACACGACCGACATCGGACATGCTTAACGTATCTTCCCGCTGAATCTTCGCAAAGTAGCTGAGCTGCTGTCTGTCCAATCCAATAACCTGATAGGGAAACGTCTTATTATGACAATCTACTTCTACGTATTTTTCTCCATTCCAGCACATACAATCTTTTTTTGGATAAAGACTAAAGATCATGTAGACAAGTGCGATACCTGACGAAGTGAGCAAAAATATTTTCGTTTTTCTCGGGCTAACTTTTTGCAACGGAGCATCGCGGCCCGGCATCAACCTTCCGGTTGTATTCGTTTCGTTCTGCCGGGAGCTTTCATAGGGTGGGGCTGCAGCAATCGCTGTGTTCGTTTGTGGTTGCTCGGTGTTTTTTTTAATATCTACCGGCTCGATGCGTCCGGCAGTACCGCTATTGGTGCCACGCAGTTCAAGAGCGTCCGCGCCAGACTCAGACAAGGGCTTCTCTTCATAACGCGCTGCAAAACTGTTTTTGGCTATTATGGATTCTGCAGACTCACCAGTTTTTTTCTTGGCAATATCTGCCTCATCAGGATCAGCATCTGCTACCCCAACTCTGCCAGTTTCATCGTTTGTCGTCCGTTTTTCTTCGAGCCATACGTCAAATGGTCTTGGTTTAAAGTCAATAAATATGGCGAGCAACTTAATGACATTATCGGTTGGCTTGCTTGTTCGTTCTTGGAGAAAATCCTGTAATGGACGAAACTTATCCGCGCCAGCTTTTTTTATTTCCTTCTTAAGATCATCCGCATGATCAACATCCCCGAATATTTTCATCAGCTCAGATAGCTCGCTATCAAGCTCCCCGTTCTCCAATCGTCGTAAAAACTCTTTCATGAGATCACGTCGCGTGGCTCGCCGTAAATGATCGAGCTCTTTTTGATTTCGCTTTTCGTAAAAAGCGTCCACTATGGCTTTGAGGTATAGGTCAATTTCAAACATCATCACAAAATTAACACAAACGGTATTTCGGGAAATACGGGAAACCGTATCGTTCACACTGCTTAAAACTATCGGTAAATCTGTGGAAATCTCGGTGTTCTACGGTAGCTCACGGAAGTCGTGGTATAAGTAGGGAAATGCCGGAAATCCATGATAAAAAGGATTTTAACCGCCATAACTTTGTTCTCGAAGTCAGCTGATAGTCGATTAGTTTATGAGGCTAAGATACGAAACTGATTTCACAATGAGAAGATATCGCGGTAGTCTTTAGCCGGTTTGGGAAGCAGCTTCTGCCTCCCGCGATTGACACTCCCACTTCCCAAAAAATTCAGAAGGCCTTCTGAAAACATTTGTAGTAATCCCGTGCACGGAGCACGCGGACCTACCAAGTTTTTGACTTTTAATTTTTTGAATTATGTGGTACTTAATTTTTGCACTTCTATTTGGTCAAGGTGGTCAGTCGACAGGCACTTGCGGTAATCCAGGACAGCCAACCACGCAGGCTTTTGATGAAGGTGGCGATACAGGTTCGCCGCGCCCACCGATCCCGCCAATTCCACCGATTCCACCAAAACCATAATTTGGCGGTCTTCATATTCGTAAAAGAGCGGGGTAGTATTGCACTAACCCCGCTTTTTTTGTAATTTGATCTAAAATTTTAACCATTGAAAAAAACTATATTATTTCTAGCTTGCCTGATTCTAATAGGTTGTCAAAATAAGGAAAATGCTAAAACGGCAAGTCTAGAAGGGTACAAGTTATACAGTGATGCTGTAAAATATTTAGATCTTGCAGTTCTAGATAGCGCCTTTCTTGTATTTGAAGAAGCAAAAAATATCTTTTTAGAAAGTTCGGATAGTCTCAACGTTGCCAACTGCTTCATTAATATGTCCATAATTCAAAGAGACGAAGGAGATTATTTCGGGTCGCAAGAAACGGGACTAGAAGCGATCGATTATTTGGATAGTAAGAAACCTGAACACTATGTCTATCTAAGTTCCAATTACAATAATTTGGGTAATGTGACAAGCGCCCTTGGCGATAAGGCTAAGGCTATTGAATTCTACAATTTGGCTATTAAGTACGAAGGCGATTCGGCCTCAACTAGAACCTACCGAAACAACTTAGGAAAGCTTTATCAGGATGAAAAGGATTATAATCAGGCGATTGCCATTTACCGAGCCGTTTTAAAAGATGAAAAAACTGGAACAACCGCTTTTGCACGCGTATTGACAAATTATGCAACTGCTATGTGGAAATCACAAGAAAGATACAATCCAGTAAAAGATTTTACTGTAGCATTAAATATCCGAAAAAAAGAGAAAGATCTTTGGGGGCAAAATTCCAGTTATGCACACTTTTCTGATTACTATGCAAAGCGAAATTTAGATTCTGCACTTTATTTTGCACGAAAACAGTATATTACAGCGCAACAAATTCCAAGTGCTGTCGACCAAGTAAGCGCATTGAAGCGACTTATCCAATTAACACCCGGTGATTCCAGCAAGAGATACTTCGCCGTTTATCAACAATTAACAGATAGCATCCAACAAGCTCGTGCGGCCGCCAAAAACCAGTTCGCCCTGATCCGGTACGAGGTCGAAAAAAATAAGGCAGACAATCTACGCCTGCAGAAGGATAATGCCGAAAAAACCAATCGTCTTATTGGACTCTCCATCGTTTTCCTGTTTGCTGGAACGGGGGCCACTTTATGGTATAAAAAACGGAAACAACGTTTGGAGCTGGAAGCCCAGAGCCGCGTTAAAGAAACGCAGCTCCATCTATCCAAGAAAATCCACGACGTGGTGGCAAATGGCCTCTACCGTGTGATGACGGAGTTCGAATATAAGGAGGAGATCGATCGGGAAGGGATGCTAGACAAACTGGATTATATGTATAACCAATCTCGTGATATTTCCCATAATGTGGAACAGCAGAGTATCACGACGGTCGCCTACCATGATGAAATTGCAGGCTTACTGAAGTCTTTTGCCCAAGATAAACGGCGGATACTGATCGTAGGAAACGATGATGAGCATTGGGAGGCTGTCGGAAAGCGTGCCAAGCAGGAGATCAAACATGTCCTGCAGGAACTGATGGTCAATATGCGCAAGCATAGTCAGGCGGATCAAGTGCTCGTGCGCTTTGAAAAGGTGGGCGAGACCATGCGTATCTATTACCACGATAATGGGGTAGGCTTTCTTCCGCAAAAATCTAGGGGAAAAGGTTTGTCGAATACGGTTTCCCGTATGGAAAGCCTTGGGGGCAGCATTACCTTTGTCAGTGAACCGGGAGATGGCCTCCGCATAACGGCCAGTATCCCATTACGCAAAAGATAACAAATGTATGTTTAAAAAAGTACTCATTGCCGAAGACCATGATACCGAAAATATAGCGGTACAGATCACCTTGCGCGATCTCGGAGTCGAAAGTCCAAAATATGTCTACTACTGTGACCATGCCCTCAATTGGATCAAGAATGCCATTCGTGATGGCGAACCCTATGATCTGCTGATTACCGATATTGAATTTGAGGCTGACGGCAACGTTCAAGCGATTCCCGACGGACTAGCATTGATCAAAGTGGTGAAAGAAATACAGCCCGAAATCAAGACAATTGTTTTTACCGGAAAAGATCGGTCTACCACGATCAATGCGCTGTTTAAAGCAGGTCTCCTTGATGGACATGTGGTCAAAGCGCGCCGCGGCGGTCAGTACTTGCGGGAGGCTATTCAGGCAGCCTATCAAAACAGGATATATCAATCACCCGATATACAGAAAATAGCGCAGGAGCGAAATTCCCATGAATTTACACAGTTTGATATGCATATTATCAGGTTGTTATATGAGGGCATTTCGCAAAAGGAAATGCCGGAATACCTACGGCAACGCGAAATCCGGCCTTCCAGCCTAAGTAGCATCGAAAAGCGATTGAATCTTATGAAAGATGTCTTCGGCTTCACCAAAAATGAGCAGCTCGTTGCGCACTGCAAAGAGTTGAAGCTTATTTAAGGTAGTGAATATTCTTTACGGTTTACCATAAAATGTTCTGCTCAACCGTGCTTATTTTTGGGCTATAGCAACGGTAAAGATTAACCTCAGATATTCGTGTTCATTATTAACCTAACGTTGTAAAACGGAGAGGCCTTCAAGATTGATGGCCTCTTTTTCTTGCTTTAATGCGGTGATTGTTAGGGTGATATTTAGTTTCGCTGTATTTTGCTTTTACGGGTTCCCGTAAAAATGCCATTGCATAAGCCTGTACTTTTGTGGTAATAATTAACCAAACTATTTGGAATATGGATACAACAAATTTAGTTCAAGATACCCTGTCGGATAGCAGGAGCATCTTTGAGCGGATTCGATTGGAACTGTTGCAGGCCAAGCAAGAGATATTGGTTGCTATGGCTTGGTTCACGGATGAAGATCTTTTCTCTGTGCTGCAAGACCGCCTCTTGCAGAACGTGAAAGTTTCCCTCATTATCTCCGAGCAGGTCGATAATGAAAAACTCGACTTTGATGCGCTGCGGCGAAAAGGAGCGGAGGTCATCAAAGTAAAAAATGTGGGCTGGGGAATGATGAATCAAAAGTTCTGCGTGATCGACCGCAAGATTGCCATCACCGGCTCCTACAACTGGACGATTAATGCCAAGAACAATAACCACGAAACGGTGGTGGTAACCAATTTTCCTAAGACGATCGAGGAGCTCGTGCGCACATTTTCCGGTATTAAAGATCGGGCGGAAAGACTTCTTAGCGGCGAAACGCTCGAAGATATCGCAACGCCGGATCATGAAGTACTGTTGACCAAAGAAACCACTTCTATAGCTATGCAAACACCTATCAGACAAACATCGATGAGTTTTTATGAGCAATCCCTGAAAGCGTACAGCGATGTATTGGATCACGTCATCGCCTCTGAGGTGGGGTCGTTTGATAAAGAGCTGCTAAAAGCTAGCGGGTTCAATAGGGCGATGGAAAACAATGGCGATCATCAGATTCTGCCGCAGGCCATGGATAGCCTTTACTCCAATTTCATCAACGAAGTGGAGGTGGTTGAGGAAAAGAAGAATAGACTACTGGCGCGAATCGAAGAAGAACGCAAAATAAGTGTGGCCAGTGTAGAACTCAAAACAGCAAATGAGATCGATCATGTCAAAGAAATTGGCCTATTGGAAGCAAGCAATTCGGATGGAGAGATCCTGCGGTTGACAACGGAGATAACCGATAAACAGCATCAATTAAAGTCAAATCGGGAAACCCAGATTCCATTCTTTAACGATAAAATTGCAGTGCTCCAAGATAAGATCAATGCCCTGCAGCTAGCCTTTGTGAAGCCGCCCATTAATTGGCCGGCAACGGCGGTTTTGGGCTTTATGACGTTGCTGTTAGTCTTGTATATATTCGTGTTCTACTCGTCGGTGGCCTACATTTTTATCTTCTCCAAAGAGGATATCAAAACCATGCTTTTATCAGGGGCACCCATTATCGAGGCTCCCGAGGTTTTCAATCCGCATGCCATTTCCAAGATATGGGATAAAGGTGCCGGTGGCATTCTTTTTTTGTTTTTGTTCGTAGCAATTCCTTTGGCATTGGGCATGTACAAGGTCTTCTTTAAGGGAGCCTCGCAGGATATCGATCGTAAAGAGGACAACCAGCAAAATGCCCCGATGGGTCAATTTTTGATACGGAATTTAGGGATCATCCTCATTATTGTCGTTGATGTTTTCATTGCATACAAGGTTGCGGTCAATATCAACGCTATCGAACTTATTACCGGCGATACGGATAAAGAAATGGATGTTTTAGATCTGCTGGGCAACAGTAACTTTTGGTTGGTTTTTGCGCTTGGTGCGTTGGGCGTTTTTTTATTTAGTGTCTTCTTTGAGAGATTCTTCATCTTGCTAGACAGCCGCACGACTACGCATCACCAAGAAAAAGTGAAGTATGAGGTAAACACGTTCGAGAAGGCTATCGAGGAACATCTCTGTACCATCAACGCGTTGAAGCTAGCGTGTGATGGGGCCGAGGCAGCTATTGTTAAGTTGATGGAAAGCAAAGAAGAGCGCATCCGTCAGGGGCAACAAGCGCCGATCCATCAGAACGACAAAATCAAGGGTTTTCAACAGCAGCTTTTATCTTACAAGGAGCGTATCGGCAATATCGGGTCCATGTACCGTAGCCAGATTGAGAACGATAAACTACCCATCTCGAAAGCCGAGCTGGAGAATAGAGTCAATATCTACATGGAAGGATGGAGCAAATTTCTGTATCAGGACTATGCTATTTTGCGTGCAGAAACGAAAACCAGGGAAGCTATTCAAGCCTGTGAAAGCTGGCTCAGCCAGCGAAACGTTGTCGCAGACTTGCAAAGCTCCATTTCCGAAAACCTGATCTCGCTACAAAATTAATCTACATAAATATGACAACAAGAGTTAATTTAATTCCAGTGCTGTTGGCAGCGCTTATCCTGCACACGGCCTGCGGAGGTACGGAGCCTCCGCCGCCTATAGCCACTACCACGATTAAGGATTTCAATGTGCTTTTCGTTCCCGATCTGTCCAATCGTATCAATGCCGATCTTTACCCCAAGCCCGTGCATGATACCATACTCCTCAACCATGCCCTCGGCCAAATTCGATATTTCTGCTCGTTGAACAACAGAAAGACCGGCCAGCAGGATATCTACAAGCTCGATTTTATCAATAAGGGCGTGTTGAGTCGGCAGGCGGTGCGTCCCAGTGAAATGGAAATAAACCTGCGCAAGTTCGGAAACGACATGATCAAAAGAGCGAATTACTTTAGGCACAGCCTGCAGCCTGATACGGAGAAGTTCAAGAGAAATGTAGAATCGTTATATGACTACGCTGCGGTGCATCCGTCCGGTGCCGATGTATGGAATTACTTTAACGAAACGATACGTGGATCATTGCTTCGTGTGCCGGAAGAGGAGGTTTTGCGAACGAAGAACAACATCGTTGTTAAGGCTAATAAAAACGTTGCTGTCCTTTTGACCGATGGCTACATAGAGAGTGCGAATAAGGGGCAAGGATATTTGGTCAATGGCGAGACCATCGATAAGATCCGTAAAGACTACAACAGTAGCGGTTCCCAAGACCTGAAGCAGTTCGTGTATGCTAATAAGGACTATGCGATCAATAAAACCACGCAATCCCTATCGGGACTCAACGTACTCGTATGCGAGGTGGTCGACCGCTCGTTGGACAAAAATGGCGCTGCACGTGTGCAACCTACGGATTTCCAGATTATGGAGCTGCTGTGGACAAAATGGTTAACCGAGTCCGGGTGCGATCAGGTGAAGGTGCAGCAGGCGGTCAAAACACCGGAAGAGTTTGGCGCAAACCTAGAAACATTTTTAAGTAGTCTGTAATTCATGAACCTTATGAAAATCTGTTTTTATTTTTTCATCCTCTGCTGCTTTTTTACAAGTTGTGTATCTGCGGATGGCAGCAGCATGCGATGGCCTGAGGAAAGCAATTCGGAACAAAAAACGGCTACCGGTGGGATGTGCCAAGTGACCAAAGTGATCGATGGGGATACCTTTTGGGTGGCGGATGGTAGCGAAAAATATAAGGTACGTTTTATCGGTGTCGATGCCCCTGAGACGCGTAATTCCCGGTGGAAGCAAAAAGGCAAATTAGCTGCTGAAGCCAAAGCTTTTGTCAAGAATCTAACGGAAGGTAAATCCGTAAGACTGGAATTGGACGTGCAGCATAAAGATCGATACCAGCGGATTTTGGCCTATGTCTATCTTGCGGACGGCACGTTCCTCAATGCGGAGCTATTGAAAGCTGGATATGCGGTCGTCGACACCTATCCCCCCAATGTGAAGTATGTGGAATTGTTTACCGAACTGCAAACGGAAGCACGAAAACAGCAAGTAGGCTTATGGGCGGATAGGGCGCTAGCATACTAATGTCTCGAGCTACGGGTTCCCGTAAAAGACTGTCTTTTTCCCTGCTTAACTTTATCACATGATGAAAATTACAATAGCACTTCTATTTATTTTATTGAACAATGATTGTTCGATGCTTCCCGCTGCCCAGGGCGCCAGCGATGAAAAGGAAACGGTATATGTGTGCGGCAGCGGAAATGGTAAACGATACCATTTAAAAGAGCATTGCCGAGGACTGAACAACTGCAGCGCTAAAGCCGTGAAAACTACGGTCGAAAAAGCGAAGAAAGAGGGGAAGACCCTTTGCGGCTGGGAAAAGTAGTTGAATACTAGATTGCTCGCTTTGTTCGTAGATATTCAGGGCTGCTATCCTTTGTACACACAAAATTATGAACCATCAAAATTTATGTATATGGATTTCAAAGAAGAACTACGCCAGTTTGCGAAACGTGTAGACCGGCTTTTACCGCAAATAAGAACGGAAGAGGCAACGAAAACATCGCTCGTGATGCCCTTTCTAAAGATATTGGGCTATGATGTCTTCGATCCCTTCGAAGTACATCCCGAGTTTATTGCCGATATCGGAATAAAAAAAGGAGAGAAGGTCGATTACGCAATATTGCGTGAGGAAAAACCGGTGATCCTCATCGAGTGTAAGCATTATGCCGATGGGCTTGACCCGCATAATTCGCAGCTGTTTCGTTATTTTCACACTACCGAAGCTAAATTTGGTTTGCTCACCAACGGTGTGGAATACCGCTTCTACACCGATCTGGTAACCGCCAACAAAATGGATGAAAAACCCTTTTTCGAGTTTAAGATTACAGACATTAAAGACAATGAAATCGCGGAATTGCGTAAATTTCATAAATCCGTATTTGATCTGGATAGCATTTCCACCGCTGCCAGCGATCTCAAATATTCCAATGAACTCACTATTTTGGTCAGCGGAGATATGCAACATCCCTCTGACGAATTTGTGCGATACTTTACCAAGCAGGTGTATCCCAGCGTGGTGACAGCAAAAATTCTGGAGCAGTTTACGCCCTTGGTTAAACGTGTGTTTGCGCAGATTGTGAACGACCAAATTGCCGAACGTCTTAAAAGTGCGCTAAAGAAAGAAACCGAAACGGAAGAACAGGCTGTCACACCGCCGAGCGAGCCAGATGCCCTCATCGTTACGACACAGGATGAGATCGACGGATTCTTGATCGTCAAGTCCATTTTACGTAAAGACATCGAGGTGGGCCGCATCTTCATGCGCGACAACCAATCGTACTGTGGCATCCTTCTAGACGATAACAATCGCAAACCGCTCTGCCGTTTTTATTTTACACCCAATCGGCTCCGGATAGGCTTGTTCGATAAGGATAAAAAAGAAACGAAATATGAGTTGGATCGGCTTGACGATATTTACCGTTATGCAGAGCAGATCGCACAAGCCATAGCAAATTATTAATCATTCCCTTCAGGGCATGATAAGAACATCGGTATAGGCAAGAAAGTGTAAAAGTCAATAGTCATTCATCTACTGTAAGTTTCTGCGTTATAAACTCAAAGCGGCAAACTAGCAATTGATAAGCGAAGCTTAAGCCCGCAATAAGGCTGTCTGAAAAGGCAGTCTTCTTATTGCGTAGTGTATAAATATCTGTCCGTCAGTTTTAAAATCGCTAATTTACTAATTGGTATCATGATGGTGCCGGTACAAGAATCAAGTATTAAGATACGAAAAAGTGAAGCAATATCGCTGTCCATAAGGGTTCAGAAATAATCGTTGGTGTAAAAGCAGAATCCATCCGCATGGCCATTCCTTTTTTCCCAGATCCGCCGTTCGCAAAATTCCTTATTTAATCGAATTACGTAATAACAATCGGTTTTAATAAATATTGTTATTCAATAAATATTAAATTTTACGTGTTACAATACATTGTTTTTATTATTGCACCATTAATTTATTTTTATGGTTAAGTTTATTTTTAAACACATGATTTTCAGTGTTTTATGATCATGATTTTGTGATTTTGAAACACCCGCTTGATTTATTTTTCAAATATATTTGCATATTTAAAATTTACTACTCTATTTTTGAAATAGTCTAACTGATTAAATATGAGAAACATTCGCACTTATGCCTGTTTTATTGTTGCCTTGGTCGCAACGGTATCATGCCAAAAAGAAGCTCAGATTATTGATGCTGATGAACAATCAAAACCCGACATGTTTCAGGGTTTAAAACGTTTTCCTTACAAGCCAACGGTTTTCAATTTAAGTTCTTTCTCGAATGAAAAGCCGGAAGGAATAGTAAATGACAGAAAGCAAAACACGGTGATTTTTTTGAGGGACAGTATCTGGCCAAATGGCACGGGTAAAACTTCTTTTTATGAATCCACAGAATTGCCGGCCATCCTCCCCGAGACGAGGATCAAACTTTATTTGGGCGCTATCATCCGTGGCGACCAGGCGGTCGATGTAGATAACTTCACGCCACTGCAGATTGCTGCCGTACATCGCAATCCAATCACCATGTATGCTAATTTTCCTACTGATAGCATTTTCAGGACGGTTTTGCCCGCACCTTCGCAGGATGCGCGCTATGTTAGGGATGCACTTTTAGCAGGAACAGGACAGCAAATCCAATCGTTCACTTACGAGCAAAGTCAATTTCGGAAAGTCGAAGAACTTAAAAAGTCATTTGGCGCCAATCTCAAAATTGGAAATATCCTTACCGCCGACTTTTTGGATACTACGTCCTCCGGAAATAATAAAACAAGGGTACGGGCTGAATTTACACAGGAAAATTTCACAGTTGCCATCGAGCCGCCAATTTACGAACCATTCTTGAAACCCACATTTGATGTTACACAGTTTGGTGGTTATGACCCATTGATTGTTAGTTCTGTGACCTATGGTAGGAAAGGTATTTTTATGCTAGAATCCGATTCGACCTACGAGATGGTCCGGCAAACGCTCAATGTAGCATTGACCCTCTCCGCTGAAATGATCGGGATCAGTAGCTCGAATACCCTCGGTGAAAATTTTAGTATAGAATTGGGTGCACGTATGTCCAACGAACAGAAAGCTGTTATTGAAAATTCCAAGATCTACGTCTACGTGATCGGGGTAGATGGCACTTCCACCGTGCGCGCCGTTACGGGCGGATTGGCCGGGTTTGCCCAAATTATTGCACAATCCGGTGGCTTTACACCGCAGTCTCCGGGCGCCCCATTGTACTATACACTTAATTACTTGAGTGATTTTGGAACGTTCAGAAATCCGTTCCAAGTCCATGTCAGCAATGATTAAATAATCCACGACATTTGAACAGCCTCTTCCATGAGAAAGCGCTGTTCAAATGTTCACCATGTAGATACTCGTTTTTGGCGACCAAGGCTATTGGCCTAGCCAATAGCTGATCTTTCCAAAGTAGATACTTCCGTTCAGATTATGATCGCAGCTTTCCGTCTTTTTTCTGCACCTCGCGTGCTCGCGATTCTCTATATATCGTTGCTGTTGGCTTGCCAGAAAAGCGATGATGAACCTGTCGTCAATCTCGAACAGCAATCGTTCATGGATAACTTGGATTCCATTCATCGGTACGCGCGTGAGATCTATCTATGGAATGAGCAGCTCCATATTCCTAGCAGGGAAGATCTTTGGACACGTGTTCCATTCCAAGGAGCCGAAGTTCAACATTACAGACAAGCCATAGGCGCCTTAACAAAGACGGCAATAAACGCCCGCACGGGCATGGCATACGAGTACAATGCCAACGACCCTACCGTGCCCAAATATTCCACTTTGGTTAAAGTGGCCGGCACGCCCGTCAATCGGTCATCGCTTGCTTCAGCAACCTATCAAGTGGATAATGATTTTGGGGTCGCACTTTACGTCCGTAGTCGAGAGGTTTTTGTGCTTTATGTCGATCAAAATTCGCCAGCAGGAAAGCTGAACTTGAAACGGGGCGATAGGGTGCTCGCTATCAACGATCAAGAGGTCGATAATCAGAATTACTTGGAAGTCTGGTCGGAGGCCGCGAAACTAACCTTCGCCAAATTGTTGGTTCAATCACCGCAAAACGATGGACGCAGGGAGCTACGATTGCGTATCGATCGCTACGATAGAAATCCCGTGATCGGCCAAGCTATGCTATCTACCGGAGGTCGTAAGATAGGGTATATCGCGTATGTCGACTTTTCGCAAGAGGCCAATACCAGAAGATATGTGCAGCCCGTTTTTGCCCGTTTTCAGGAAGAGGGGATCGATGAATTGATCATTGACTTACGTTACAATGGGGGTGGGTATCAAAATACAGCCATTTATTTAGCAAACGAACTTTGCGGAGATCAGGCTGATGGCCAAGTGATGTTCACAGAGCATTACAACAAGCTTATGCAGGCCGGAAACGCAACGATTCTGAAAAACCAGATTATCCGCAATCTTGATAACAGCCCTATATATATAGATGGCCGCGTCGCTACGCTATACGATCTCGACTTCAGCATTGCCGCCAATACCATACGTTACCAGCGTTCCGGAGGTTTTAGGCACTTGAAAAAAGTCCACTTCATCGTCAGTGCATATACGGCATCTGCCAGTGAATTGCTGATTAATGTCGTTAAGCCGTATATGGATGTATCCCTCATTGGCGTTTCACTCCGGGGGGAGCCAACGGTAAAGACCTACGGAAAACCGGTAGGGTTTTTTGACATCGATATTGCTGCCTTCAAATTGTATTTGGCAATGTACCAAATAAAAAATGCACGGGAGGAAGGTGACTATTTCGACGGCATGCTGGTTGAATATGTTGCCGAAGACAGCCCGAGCCATGATTTTGGTGACGCCGCTGACCCAGCGCTGGCATGGGTAATGGGCGGTCATAGTGCTGTTTCACGCAAGCATAATGCAAATAAGCAACAGCCCGCGCTGGGCAAGGTGACCGATGCCACCTACATTTTTGATCATGCGCCTGCTGGTTTGCTGATCAAGGATCCAAAGACCATTCAACATCGATAGCACTTGGGGGTAGGCGAATTGATACGCCATGCAACCACGTTTAACATAAATAATAAATAGCTAACCTATGCCACGTATAGTATGAAAAATTCATTTTTAATTGTATTGCTAAGTACAGCAGCACTTTTGTTTCACGGGTGTGCCAAGGAGGATGCGCAAGATCTCCCTTTATCAAGCGAAGCGAACGAGAAGCCATTATTGGCCGATCATTTTAGCCATCTAGCGATGGAACATATACCAAAGGTTGTCATCTCAAAGGGTGATGCGCTGTCCGGTTTATCCATTGCTGATCGGAAGAAACTGCAGTTGACACATATTCGGGATAGCGCCTGGGCCGGTATGATCGGTCGCACCTCATTCTATGAATCAAGCGAAATGGTAGTTACGCCTTCCAACCGCTCCTATATCTTTCCGGGATCGATCTTGCGTGCTTCATCGATCGCATCCGATGAATTCCAACCCTTATTCGGTTACGGCAGGTTGCCCATCCGGGCGAACTTGTCGTTCCCGTCCAGTTTGGCGGTCGGCACGATAAACGATCCCACACTTTCTGAAAGCCGCATATTTCTTCGTAATGCCATCATGGCTCCAGATTTTTCAGGGTATTACGTCGATGATTTTCAGCGCACTATCGCCTACTTTAGCCGCTATGAGGAGGTTAAACTCTCGTATGGATACAATGTCAATGAGCGGCGACTTTTTTCCTCGGTCAATTCTTCCTTCGACCATAATTCTTCCAGCACGAATTACGCCACCAAGCTTATCGTGAGCTATACCGTTAAGAACTTTACCTACAGCATGCCGGATCCGCTTGCTAACGAGCTGATAGACATCAGTACCATTACAGCGGAAACCTTCAATGGTTTTTCGCCCGTGTTTATCAATTCGGTCACATACGGCCGTTATGGTATCCTCGTCGTGGAAACGCAGCAGAATGCAAGTAGCATGGAAAATGTATTCGATAAGGTCGTAAAAAAAATATTCAAACAGTCTAGCGAGACATTTACCCAGGAGGAGAAAAATCTGTTCAATTCCTGCAGGGTCACTGTACATTTGTTGGGAAGTACATTGGGCGAATCGACAATACAGTTGCTCCTTAACCCTGATCCTGAGTCCATGAGCAGTTTTATGAGCGAAAATGTCGGTACGTTCACCGCTGCAGATCCTGGAGTTCCCATTTCTTTTACCGCAAAGTATCTTGCTGATAACAGTCTTTTTAAAACAACCTTTCAAATCGATTTTCCCTAACCCGAATCTCGTCTTGACAATATAAACGTAAACTATAATCTTGAGTATGAAATTAACTGTAAAAAGGAGCAAGCGGAGTTTGATTTCCGCCCTATGTCTATCGGCCATGTGCCTGTTGTTCGCTAATTGTCAGCGCGATCTGCAGATTAGTCCAGACGCGAAAAAAGCAAGCTTCGAAGGACTACGCGAACCCGCAATAACACCATTTGTGGTAAACTCCATGTCATACCATGGAAATGAAGAAGCCGAAGCGAAGCATTTCCGGTCGAGCAGCAATGCAACGAGCAGTTCCGTGGGAGATCCAGTGGCGGGGACATATAGGGATGGTCCAGGCGAACTTATTCCAGTACTGGGTGGCGGCACGCAAAGCGATTTTCTGTACTTTAACCAAAAATACAAATCCAACATGTTTACCGTGGCCGATGTGGCTATGGGCCTCAATATATACCCCGGGGCAATCTTGGACGGACGCAGTATTGAAGGCGTGTTCGATCCGAAAATGTTGTTGGGTATTTCCAACAACATCCGGCCCATCACCATTTCGACATCCATGCCCGTGTCCGGGTCCGTCGTGGCTACAACTTCGCTGCCGCGGCCCACAGCGTCCATATCGTTTCTCAATACCGCGCTTACCGATCTGGAGAATCTAAATCCCGGAGGCATTGGAGCGGCTTCGCTTCAGGTAGAAATTGACTCCTTTCAGGTCTATCAGGAACTAAAAACACTGTATGGCTACAATAAAGGAATCGATGTGTTCCTCTTCAATTCCAATAGTACACAGCAGGGGGAAAACCATCTTGTCAATGCGAATTCGGCGCTGAAGCTGAAGTTTTTTCAGGAAAACTTTACCGTAGATCTCAATACACCATATGATAATTCGCAGCTTTTTGATCCCACTGGCTTGGATATGGGCGCCGTTACGGGCAATACGACACCTGTTTACGTCAAAAGTGTCACCTACGGACGTATGGGTATCATGGTCATCGAGTCGAGCGCCAGTTCAGAAAAGCTCTACAATGCCATCTACAAACAGGTGGGTATCTTGCGTAATCTCATTGGGATCGATCGGAATATGACCGAAGAAGAGAAAGGGATTATCAACAACGCAGATATCCGGGTGAAATATACAGGTATTGGTGTTGACTCCGACGAAACAATCCCGGTAAATGGTCTTGCGGGCTTCATCGAGGTTATGACGGCAAACAGCACGTATAGTAAGGCTAGTCCAGGGGTGCCTATTGCCTTTCAGCTGGCCTTGTTGGACGACCACAGTATCAAAGAGGCTCCTTTCCAGATAAATTATGGACCGTTCGATTGGCCCTTCGCGAAGTTGGAATTAACAAATCATACGCAAACGGGAGAAAATCCACGGTACAAATATGCAGACCTCCATGTAAAGTTTTATAAGGATAGGTTGGGTCTCGCGCCATACCCGAACGTTCCCGATTTTGTGCCATTTGTTGTTGAAAAGGCCAAAAAGTCAACTTCCTACGCCAATTACGTTCCCACGGTAAACAATTCCGTAGAAGTAGCCGAGTTCTTTCCCAATAATACGGGAGCAAGCTTTTTCTATGGCAACGTATTGCTGAGTTATTTCGTAAAGTACGGGTCGGATGCAAACACAAGCGGCGACGAGATATCATACAGACTGATACCCAATGCCTACTTTTCAGCGGTTGAATAGTGCGCTGCATCGGTATGGAGGCGTCTGGGTTTTCCCGTACAACGCCATCCTACTAGCATGTCATGCGGAGGTAAGGCATTTCGTTTGGCCTGGGTTTTGCACGAAGGTACAGCTATAGATACCTATACGGCACAGCATGGATTTAAAGGAAATTTTAAGCTTTCGGCGCTCGGTGCGGGTTTATGATCCCGCATCACCTGTCGACCCCGCTATCGTCAAGCATTGCATTGAATTGGCTACCCTTGCCCCCAATAGTTCAAATATGCAGCTATGGGAAGCGTATCATATCAGCAGTCCCGATCTCATACGGCAGATGGCCGTGGCCTGTCTGGGGCAGAGCAGTGTTTCCACGGCTTCGCAGCTTGTGGTGTTCGTTACGCGGCAAGATCTGCACCGGCGTCGCGCCAAGGCGAATATCGCTTTTGAGAAGGGGAATATCCGGCGCAACAGCCCGGAAGATCGGCAAGAGAAACGGATCAACGATCGCTTGCTGTACTATGGCAAGCTCATGCCTTTTCTCTATGCGCGGTTTTTCGGCGTGATTGGATGGATCCGAAAAATAGGTGTGCATGCTGTCGGACTCTTCCGCCCGATTGTCTACCAGGTGTCGGAAAATGATATGCGCGTTGTGGTGCACAAGAGCTGTGCGCTTGCCGCGCAAACATTTATGGTGGCTATGGCGAATGAACGGTATGACACCTGTCCGCTGGAAGGGTTCGACAGTAAACGTGTCAAGAAGCTGCTTCAGTTGCCTTATGGCGCAGAGGTCAATATGGTGGTGTCCTGTGGCGTGCGCAAGGGGAACGAAGGCATCTGGGGAGAGCGCTTTCGTATTCCTTTTGAAGAGGTATACCATGCCCTGTAGGTCAGGCTTTTTCGGTAATCCGCCGTCCAATGGCCTGCCTGCAAGTTTGGTAATGCTATGGATAAGTAAAATATAATAGCAGTAATCGCCCTAAAATATTTTGATAGTCAATATTTTAGGACTATATTAAGGGTTCTAAAATAAATATATGATGAAAAATCTATTGTTTATGCTATCATCGGTCGCCTTGTTGGGTATTTCTTGCAAGGGCATTGTTCATGAGGATCTAGATACACTGGAGAATGATGTATACCAGATCAAAAACGTCGTCTTTTTCGAAAAAGGCAGTACCATAGATTCGGTTATACACCGATTGGACACCATCTCCTATACCAATTTTGATAGCGTGCGAACGATAGACACCACGATTGTACTATACGCAGACTTCCAGGATAGTGTCTTCATCAACTTTGATGATGGGACGACAGACAACAGGAAATATGAAGATTCGCTGCTGGTCAGTCAATTATTGTTGCGTCATGACTCGATGCATACCGATCGATTTTTACTGGCCTTAAAAGATCCGGTCTATTTCACAGGAATGGATAGTCGAGTCGCTGTTGCACCATTGAATGAAATAAAACTATCCCAACAATTGGCTATTACACCCTGTCTGCGGTATGATATCACCGGTGCATATTGGCGTATCAATTATAAGGTAGACTTTGGCTTGGAAATCGAAAACAAGCAGTCTGGAGAAAGCGATAGCAGACGCGGTACGCTCGTGTACAGCAGATTAGCCTTGCATTACTACCCGGGCCAAGACCCATATCCACAGGCTTCACAGATTTTTATATCAGAATGGAGCCCCTGCACGCCTAAGTTTCTTTAGCGCGTTTATTGATCGCAATACGCAATAGCTTTTTGTCCCTCGCCGGGATAGGGCGTCCCTAAGCCCGGGACGAGTTTGTCCCTAAGCCCGGGACGGGGCGTTACTTTTGAAAGGCAAAAGTAACCAAAACCTCGTCGCTGATTTTTGTTGCATCCTTGTGGGGCAGTGCATAGGCCAGTCTCTACAGACGCAACAAAAATGATGCGACATCCCTGTTAATGATGGGCAGAAGCGATAGTCAGCGATAAGCTCACTATCGCATTACTGTAAGATAGCGAACGATAGCCGTTTGATAAAAGACGCCGTGCGACGGAACTTTTGGGTCTCCTTAACAGTGCTGGCTGGCAAAGAGCATGTTTGGGGGTCTCGAGGGCAGGGCAAGCATGGAATCATGTCGACATCGCATCCAAAGCGATGGCGGCGTTATTCCGGCTTCGGCC
>NZ_BNAF01000020.1 GCF_014653155.1 Sphingobacterium griseoflavum
GCAGAAGCAATAATAGTTTGCTGCTGATGATCGCAATCTGCATTACTGTAAGATAGCGAACGATAGCCGTTTGATAAAAGACGCCGTGCGACGGAACTTTTGGGTCTCCTTAACAGTGCTGGCTGGCAAAGATCATGTTTGGGGGGGGGCGCGGGCAGGACAAGCATGGAATCATGTCGACATCGCATCCAAAGCGATGGCGGCGTTATTCCGGCTTCGGCCAAACAGGGTGCTTTGCGCAGGAGGGGTCTGTGCGACGAAGCACCTCAAGGAGACAAAGGCTTTTGATCACTTTTGGCCTTCAAAAGTGATGCCCTGCCGCGGCGAGCGGCGGAAGGGATGAAGGGATGGCACTTCCCGAAGGTGCGAGCCGCAAGCTCGCGCCAGCGAATAGCGACCTGCGTAGCATGACGCCACAAGCAAGACCTTTTTGTCCCTAGCCGGGACTGGTTTGTCCCTAAGCCCGGGACAGGGGCGTTACTTTTGGAAGGCAAAAGTAACCAAAACCTCGTCGCTGATTTTTGTTGCATCCTTGTGGGACAGTGCATAGGCAAGTTGCTACAAACGCAACAAAAATGATGCGACATCCCTGTTAATGATGGGCAGAAGCGATAGTGAGCGTGCTGCTGATTTTCGCCTTATGCTAAAGCTATTGTGCCTTGAGTGAAGAAGCGAGAAGGTGAGAAAGTGAGAAAGTGAGAGGGTGAGAAAGTGAAAAGGTGATAAAGTGACGTGCGATAACTGGGGTATCTTCTTAAGATCGCAATACTGTAAGATAGCGAACGATAGCCGTTTGATAAAAGACGCCGTGCGACGGAACTTTTGGGTCTCCTTAACAGTGCTGGGTGGCAAAGAGCATGTTTGGGGGGGGGGCCGCGGGCAGGACAAGCATGGAATCATGTCGACATCGCATCCAAAGCGATGGCGGCGTTATTCCGGCTTCGGCCAAACAGGGTGCTTTGCGCAGGGCGAGCCTGTGCGATGAAGCACCTCAAGGAGACAAAGGCTTTTGATCAATTTGGCCTTCAAAAGTGATGCCCTGCCGCGGCGAGCGGCGGAAGGGATGGAAGGGAGGGCACTTCCCGAAGGTGCGAGCCGCAAGCCCGCGGAAGCGAATAGCGACCTGCGTAGCATGACGCCACAAGCAAGACCTTTTTGTCCCTAGCCGGGACTGGTTTGTCCCTAAGCCCGGGACAGGGGCGTTACTTTTGAAAGGCAAAAGTAACCAAAACCTCGTCGCTGATTTTTGTTGCATCCTTGTGGGACAGTGCATAGGCAAGTTGCTACAAACGCAACAAAAATGATGCGACATTGCTGTTAATGATGGGCAGAAGCGATAGTGAGCGTGCTGCTGATTTTCGCCTTATGCTAAAGCTATTGCGTATTAGGTGAAGAAGTGAGAAGGTGAGAAAGTGAGAAAGTGAGAGGGTGAGAAAGTGAAAAGGTGATAAAGTGACGTGCGATAACTGGGGTATCTTCTTAAGATCGCAATACTGTAAGATAGCGAACGATTGCCGTTGAGAAGGAAAAGCGTATAACGGAACTTTTGGGTCTCCTTAACAGTGCTGGGTGGCAAAGAGCATGTTTGGGGGGACGCGGGCAGGACAAGCATGGAATCATGGCGGCATCGCATCCAAAGCGATGGCGGCGTTATTCCGGCTTCGGCCAAACAGGGTGCTTTGCGCAGGGCGGACCTGTGCGACGAAGCACCTCAAGGAGACAAAGGCTTTTGATCACTTTTGGCCTTCAAAAGTGATGCCCTGCCGCGGCGAGCGGCGGAAGGGATGAAGCACAGGGATGCTGCCGAAGGGTCGAGCAGCAAGCCCGCGCCAGCGACATGCATCCTTGTGGGACAGTGCATAGGCAAGTCTCTACAAACGCAATAAAAATGATGCGACATTGCCGCAAGCCTATCATGCCCAATTAAGGCTGAAAATTTCGCGATACAAATGGCAGGCAAGTATACAGGGCCGAATGCCAGTAAAGCCAATCGTGCCCACCATCCCTGATTCTGAATTCCAACGGAATTTTAGCAGCACGCATGGCGCGCAAGAAGTCGATATTGGTATCCAATAAGAAATCATCGTCGCCACAGTCTACAAACCATTTTACGGTCCTTAGCTGCTCCTTTTGTGCTTCAGAAGCGTTATTCACATAGTCTACACAGCTATTCTCGATCACCGATTTGGTGAGCAACTGGCGTTTGCTTGGCGCGGGTTGGTTCTGCGGAATGGGGCGATCAGCAGGAATAGCCATCAAAGCACTCATGGCATACACCGATCCAAAGGTATCCGCATGCTTCTGCCCATACGCCGCACTACCACCCCCGCCCATAGACAGGCCGGCCACGGCTCTATTTTGCTTATCGCCGATAACCCTATAGGTACTTTCTATATGTGGCAAGAGCTCGCTAAAAAAGAACTGCTCGTAGTTCCAGCCCGGCATATCGAAATAACCGTTCCACTCCGTCTCCGGATTTCCTCCGGCATTCGGGCTGACGATAATCATCTCCACCGATTCGCCGCTTGCCACCAGCTGATCCTGCACTTGCTTTACGCTAGCTTTATCAAACCAGTTGGAATTCATTCCCGACAAGCCGTGCAGCAAGTAAAGGATTGGATACTTCCTCTGAGCCTGCGTATCATAGCTTTTAGGCAGGTAGATGGTATAAGCCCGATCGGCTTTTAAGATTTCGCTATGTATCGTATCCGTTTTGACTTCGCTTTGTCCGGCGTGCTGCTGCGCGGTGCTTGTGGCGTAGGTGATGAGTAGGCATATGGAGATCAATAGACTTTGCTTCATGCTAAGAGTAGGATTAGGGTTTACTGTGCTAAAGATAATAAATGTTTTGATTCCATCCGGGGACAATATACGTCTACGGTATCCAAATAATCGCTAATCGGCATTTTTCGCTGTCTTTTGTTCGTTGCAGAAGCGTTTTCACTTCCACACATGAATGAGTTGATAGCGTGGGCAAAAACACCTATCTTAGTTGGGGTGTAGGTGCGCTGTGCCGTTTACATCCTCACACATTTAGACAACCCATGTGTATGAGAAACCTTATTATTTTAGCGCTATTAATTGCCGACATCACATCAGTCGTGGCGCAGGACAAACAGATACATTGAACATGGCCAAATGCTGGACGAGCAGGCCTCCCGAAATGGTTCCGCAACGCACGGCCCACCATCGGAACGGGTTTCAAAAACGAAAGGGTATAGAAGGATAAAAGACCTACATGTTTTTTGTCGACAGTCATAAGAATGCAGAAATGAAAAAACTTATTATAGCGATAATATCGATAACACTCGTATCGAGTTGTAATCAATCCAAGATTAAAGACCAATCAGGTAATGAACAAGAGGTGAAGGACACAGTGGAAAAAACCGTCTCCTTGTCTATGAAGCCCAATGTATTTAGACTATCCCATATGCCTGATACCGTAACAGTAGTCATGTCCAATAATACGGACGATACGATCATGACCGGACTTCATTACAAGATCGAGAATTTGGCACATAATGAATGGAAAGAGATTTCTCCGAAAGATATTATGTTCAACGATCTTGGTTGGCAACTCAAGCCAACCGATAGCGGTAATTTCGAAAAGAACCTTTTTAAAGACCAAATCAATTACGAAGCAGGGAGATACAGAATTGTGAAATATTATGTGAAATCTGACTATCAACAATCCAAACAAAATTTTACGGTCGCCGCAGAATTTCAGGTTGAATAGATTATCGATCATTACGCCGTTGCCATCAACGCTTCCGCTATCGGCACATCTGCGGGCGCTAGCTTCCAATCCAAAAGTTGGCTAACGTCTATCCATTCGATTTGATCGTGGTCTACAAGCTCGAAGGCGGTTTGCGCTGTTGAGCAGATAAAAGAAATCAATTCAATAGTGCCTTTTGCATATTCGTGGATATGCGTAACAAATGGCTGCTGTATACTTACTTTAAGTCCAAGTTCCTCGTCCAGCTCCCGCACAAGGGTTTCTTCATAAGATTCACCTTCTTCCACCTTACCACCTGGAAATTCCCAGTACCCACCTAAAGACTTTTCCTGCTTCCTTCGGCAGATCAAGACATGCTCGCCTTTAAAAATTATACCGCATACCACTTTAGTTATAGCCATGAGATTCCCTATCTTATTGTATATGTTGCTTTTTTCAAATATATGCATGATGTATAAACGAGTTGCCCATCGCTCTGAAGCCTTCCCGTTTTTCAAACACGGAAAAAATATAAAAATACGCATTAAAAAATTAAAAATCCTTTAGCGTATAACTGATAAGTCTATCGGATTTTTATGCTTCTTCGTTACCGGCTAGATGCTGTTTGATAATAACATCGACAAGTACGGGTTTCCCGTTTTTGATTTGGGCTATCTCCTTTTGTGATCTCCACATTATCCATTGGCAGTTGGCGCATGCACCTAAAAATGCGCATAACCTGTATATTGATGCTGATGGCGAGCTTGCTTTTCAGTACGGAGGATAGCATGGCTGCCCCTTGCTCGGCAAAACAAAATGGAGCATAACGTAGCCCCTTTTTGTTGTCCTTTAAGATCACAGATTGTGATCTCGAAGCTGCGAACGCTTGCGTGGTCATCTCAAACATAAAATCTTCCGGAAACCGCTCTATATTCCTTCTCACTGCCTGCTTTAGCACCCTCGTTTCCACGCCGTACAATCCCGCGCCAGCGAATAGCGACCTGCGTAGCATGATGCCACAAGCAAGACCTTTTTGTCCCTAGCCGGGACTGGTTTGTCCCTAAGCCCGGGACAGGGGCGTTACTTTTGAAAGGCAAAAGTAACCAAAACCTCGTCGCTGATTTTTGTTGCATCCTTGTGGGGCAGTGCATAGGCGCGTCTCTACAGACGCAACAAAAATGATGCGACATTGCTGTTAATGATGGGCAGAAGCGATAGTGAGCGTGCTGCTGATTTTCGCCTTATGCTAAAGCTATTGTGCCTTGAGTGAAGAAGTGAAAAGGTGATAAAGTGAGAGGGTGATAAAGTGACGTGCGATAACTGGGGTATCTTCTTAAGATCGCAATACTATAAGATAGCGAACGATAGCCGTTTGATAAAAGACGCCGTGCGACGGAACTTTTGGGTCTCCTTGCAAGTGCTGGCTGGCAAAGAGCATGTTTGGGGGTTCCGCGCGCAGGACAAGCATGGAATCATGTCGACATCGCATCCAAAGCGATGGCGGCGTTATTCCGGCTTCGGCCAAACAGGGTGCTTTGCGCAGGGCGGCCCCGTGCGACGAAGCACCTCAAGGAGACAAAGGCTTTTGATCAATTTGGCCTTCAAAAGTGATGCCCTGCCGCGGCGAGCGGCGGAAGGGGTTAAGGGAGGGCACTTCCCGAAGGTGAGAGCCGCAAGCTCGCGCCAGCGAATAGCGACCTGCGTAGCATGACGCCACAAGCAAGACCTTTTTGTCCCTAGCCGGGACTGGTTTGTCCCTAAGCCCGGGACAGGGGCGTTACTTTTGAAAGGCAAAAGTAACCAAAACCTCGTCGCTGATTTTTGTTGCATCCTTGTGGGGCAGTGCATAGGCAGGTTTATACAGACGCAACAAAAATGATGCGACATTGCCGTTAATTAGGGGCAGAAGGGATAGTGAGCGTGCTGCTGATTTTCGCCTTATGCTAAAGCTATTGTGCCTTGAGTGAAAAGGTGAGAAAGTGAAAAGGTGATAAAGTGAGAGGGTGAGAAAGTGAAAAGGTGATAAAGTGAGAGGGTGAGAAAGTGAAAAGGTGATAAAGTGATAAGGTGAGAAAGTGAGAGGGTGATAAAGTGACGTGCTATAACTGGGGTATCTTCGTAAGATCGCAATACTGTAAGATAGCGAACGATAGCCGTTTGATAAAAGACGCCGTGCGACGGAACTTTTGGGTCTCCTTGCAAGTGCTGGCTGGCAAAGAGCATGTTTGGGGGTTCCCGAGGGCAGGGCAAGCATGGAATCATGTCGACATCGCATCCAAAGCGATGGCGGCGTTATTCCGGCTTCGGCCAAACAGGGTGCTTTGCGCAGGGCGGCCCCGTGCGACGAAGCACTTCAAGGAGACAAAGGCTTTTGATCAATTTGGCCTTCAAAAGTGATGCCCTGCCGCGGCGAGCGGCGGAAGGGATTAAGGGAGGGGAACCTCCCGAAGGAACAAGCAACCAACTCGCTCTAGCGGATTGACTGCCCTACGCAAAACCCACTACGCAATACCAATAAATACCTCTTGACTGATCTTGATAAAATGCTTATTTTGCATCTAAACCTTTACTAATTAACCGATGACTCATCCATCTCACCAGGTCGAACGAAGCCTGCCAGGTCATGCTGCTGCGGCCTGTATGTCTCTAGCTGCTGTCCACATGCATAAACAGATCTCCTGCAATACCCATTATAATCAAGGTTCCAAGCTAGGACAATAGGCTAATAAAATTTTATCGATAAGATTATGGAGTATGTTTTTTTTAATTTGAAGCGGAAAATAGTTCTTTCATTTGGAAGCCTAATTTTTATAACCGTCGGTGCATGGATGATGCTAAAGCCTTCTTCTTTTCAATCCAGTGTCGTGCACAGTGATTTTTTTATCTTTTTGGTAGGAGCCATGAGTTTTCTCTTCTTCTTTTGCACGTATGTATTGATGTCGTATAAATTCCTTTTTAAAAAAACGGCATTAATCATTACAGACGAAGGCTTCTACGATTTCTCCAACCTTGCCAGTGCCGGATTTATAGACTGGGCGCAAGTGGAAAGCATTGGGCAGCGGCAAGATCAGTCGATGGCGATGATATCGATCCAACTGCATGCACCTTCCGATTTTATAGAAGCAACCCGAGATCCAATTGCCAAATTTTTTATGCGCTTAAATTACAAACGAATGGGTACGCCCGTACTTATACCCATGGTGGCGCTGCATATCTATGTAGACGATTTGGAAAGTTTGCTGGCCAAGAGATTTGAGGCGTATAAAGCACGCATAGCAAGTTCATAACGTATTCTATCCGTGTGTTGTCAAACTTTTTATGCCAAATGCGGGATTGGTATTTGTGACAGGTAAGGATATAGGGTAGCATATTGGTGAAATGATGTATTGATTTTTTGTGTTTTAATATGAGTTTTTTCGATTTTTTGTATCTGGTGTGTTGCGATTTTTATAAAAAAAGAGAACCGGACATGTTCAAGATTAGTGGCGTAATCTTGGTTACGCTAGTCTTTGCCTTCAATATCATGTTCGTGTCCCTTGTTTTGTATAACGGTGGTGTAGTGGATCACAATCCGTATGATTATCGCTACCAAATGGTGTTATTTTGCGTACTGCCTATTTTTTTGCTGCTGCTACTCCGGTATTTTTATATCACCAATTATGATCTGGTGAACACCAAAAGTTATTTATTGGGCGAGCGGCGTCGGGGTAGATTTTATGTAGCTGCGGTATGCTATGTCATTTCGTCTATCGTCTTGACATTGGGCACCATCTTCTACTTAGGGGGGCGGGTGAATGGTTGGTGGAAATAGGCATTGGCGGGGAGGGGGAGACGATTGGTACTGCGCCCTGTGTATGGTTAAGAAGGGCTAATGGCGGTATAGCTGGTGAAATGGGCGGAAGTTGGTTTGCAGAAGAAGTTTATTGATAAGATTATGGAATATGTTTTTTTTAATTTGAAGCGGAAAATTGGTTTTTCATTGAGCTGCATATTTTTTGGTGTTGTCTGTGCATGGATGATGCTAAAGCCTTTTTCTTTCTACTCCGGCGTCGCGCCCAGTGATTATTTCATTTCCTTAGTTGGGGTCATGGGCTTTTTGTTTTTCTTCGGTGGGTATGTATTGTCCTTGTTTAAATTCCTTTTTAAAAAAACAGCTTTAATCATCACCGATGAAGGTTTTTACGACTTTACCAATGTGGCCAGTGCCGGATTTATAGACTGGGGGCAAGTGAAAAGCATTGGGCAGCGGCAAGATCAGTCGATGACGATGATATCGATCCAATTGCATGCACCTTCCGATTTTATAGAAGCAACCCGTGATCCCATTGCCAAATTTTTTATGCGCTTAAATTACAAAGGCTCGGGTACGCCCGTACTTTTACCTATGCAGCTGCTACATATCTATGTAGACGATTTGGAAAGTTTGCTCGCCAAGAGATTTGAGGCGTACAAGGCGCGCACAGCAAGTTCATAATTGATCTTTAACGTGGCCGCTCCACATTTCTGGATTTTGCAAAGGCAAGGCCAATCCCTATGAGCCTTCCAACTCCCGAATCAAGAGGTCGGCTGTCGCGTGTATCCATTTGACTACTTGCTTTGCTTGGTTATCTGGATAATGAGGTTCAATGCTTCTAAGTGCGTGGATTGCATGCTTTGGTGAACTTTAAGTAGGTTGCGGTGGAAAGCCAATTTACCTTCCATCGCTTCTGCAGCGGCTTCTTCCAAGTTGCCGGTTTCGCGAAGCCTGTCTAGCGATTGTTTGTCGCTCACTATCGTATCCAGTACATCTAGGTCGATATCACGATCTTTGATCAGGGGCGGGGTGTTCGTCCATTTATTGCCAAAGAGTCAATACATGAGCTCTACCGCATGGTCTAGGTTCAGATTATCGGGGTTTGTATCGTTCTTCCAGCCCACGTGATTCATCAAGTTTGGGTACTTGCAGGCTTTGAACAGCGTAACGTCGTCCTGGCTTCCGCTCGCGTTCATCCATCGCGTCCATCTGCCGTCTTCTTCTAGTGCCAGGATAATGCGCATCGGTAAAATATAAAAGTCGAATGAACCTTCATCCATGCTCACACATTTGCTTAGCAGGGCAATCGAAATGCCTACCTCGTCCACTAAATGAGTGACGTAGGCGCTCTGGTTTAGCAATGGCCACTCCCAGTTTGCGTCCATGTGCCTGCATACGCGTGTTTTCCATAGGGCTTCATCATCTGCTTGCAGTTCCATCACCGGCACGTGTGTTTGCTTCACCATCAGGTTGTGGGCAACATAGTCATAGATGTCCTCTGACAGGTACTTCTTATAGGTGTCGATATCATCCAAAATCTTCAGCGCGGCCAAGCGTCGGTTGCCATCAATCACCTTCCATTGCTCGCCTTGCGGCACCACAATCAAGGGCTCGGTTACCAAGAGGCCATTGTAGATAATGCTACGCATCAAATGGGATAGTTTATAGCTGCTATCCAGCATCCTGATCAGGTTCAGATCAGTGTGGTCGGGCTCTTCCTGCATGAATCTAGGGTTGTCGGGGTCAAAACATAGGCTGTCTATATCGACCAGCTTAATCTGTGGTAATTGCTTGTTTTCCATCGTAATTTATTATAATTGTACGATAAATATAGCAATATTTTTGCTAAAAGAAATGTTAGGTTTTCTTCTTGATGGTGTAAAATTAAAAATACTTGATTAAGGTACCTTAAAACGTCAATAGATTTTCTTCGGTAATCAGTCGAATAATCATTATCCGGCGGCTCGAAAATCTACGCCTTTTTGCCGGAAACTCTGGAGGTAATCATCGTAGAATCTATTTTCTTAAAATTGTGCTGTGCAGGTTACTGATCTGGTCGTTTCCGTTTTATAATGATGCATGGTTCACGTATTGAAATAGGCAAAGCGGAGGGAAGTATATTTTATACTAAAAATATTAGTATATTTGTAAGGGAGATAGATCAATTAAGTGCCGAGTGGAGCATAGCTGATAAGCCGGATAACGTCTACAGTTTTGATTATCGAGCGCGCATTATTTAGGTTAAACATATTTTCCTGCTGATCTACAGCAGATTTGCCAATGTGGACAAATTCTTCTTGTGGTTTTGCATCTTTGTCCGTAAAATTGTCCGTGTCCGTAAAGTTGTCCGTAATATGGTGAGTATAAAATTTTATTTAGATAAGGCTGATAAAGGTAAACTTTGTCCCATTCATCTATTCATTCGTCAGAAAGATTTGCAAATCAAAGCTTCTACCGGCGAGAAAGTGCAAAAAGTTGATTGGGATAATAAAAATCAAGTGGTATTGCATACGGAAGTCAGCCATGCATCGATCAACAAGTTTTTGACCTTCCTAAAAAGCGAGGTCAACAAATATATGGAAAGCACCCCGCACGCACAGCTCACAGACAAGCGCGTAAAGGAATTGCTGACACAACTCATCGAGAACCGAAAACAAAATACCGAATTAAAGCTGATGTGCGAAGAGCCGCAAAAATATCAAGCGATGCAAAAGGTCGCCTTCATCGATCTGTTTGCTGGAGCGGGCGGATTTAGCGAAGGTTTTCTACAGGCGGAAACAGCAGAACGCTATTACGACTTCCGGTTGGGGAGCGATATCAACGAGAATTGCGAACTTACCCACTTGGCCCGTTACAACCACCAGTTGGGTTTGGATGCCGAGTTTCTGCGCCAAGATGTTACAGAGCCAGATTTTCTGGACAACTTGGTGCAGAAAGTGAATGGACAAACGATAGATGTGGTGTGCGGCGGACCTCCCTGCCAGAGTTTTAGCCTGGCAGGCAAAAGAAAGAAGTTTGATAAGAAAGATGATTTGTTTGCCCATTACCTAAACGTGATCAAGATGCTTCGTCCGAAGTATTTCGTGATGGAAAATGTAAAAGGCATATTGACCAAAGAGGGAGGGAAGATTAAAGAGATGATCTTGCAGGAGATCCGTTCCATTATCGATTTGCGCGAATATCATCAATTGATCTATTTTGTGGCCAATCTCAAGAAGCTATGTGTGGATCAGCAGTTTATTCTCGACTGCTATCTGCAGCGCCTTAACTTCGAAAAAGTGATCGACAAGGAGCTCGATGCGTTACGTGAAACGTATATACAGCATGTTGAAAATAAGTTCAAGGCCTTGGCACCGAAGATTGCCGATTACAAAACCAGCAAGACCGATAAAAATTTCAGCACCATTCGGCATGGTTTTAACCTGTTGAAGCGTGCCAAAGAGCTGGCCTACGTGCGCAAAAAGGTAATTCAAGAAAAGAACCATAGCGATTTGGACAACGACTTCTTCGCGCCTCAGTTTGATGATTTCTTATCATCCATCGAGCCCACATCCATTATCGCACAGATTCATCAATCCTTCTTAGCGCTTAATCCTGCCCTGCAATTTAAGCAGGAGGTAGACGACATTATACTCGCCCTCGAAATTTTCAATTACTCGTTTGACGAATGTGTGCAGGATTTAAGTAGCCTTGCAAAAGCCCATCAGTTGGGTGATCAGTTGGCTGAAATCCTCAGCCATATTCGGCTTTACAATATCGAGCAGCCTTTTCTGGCCTTGGCATCTGATTATGGTGTGCCGCAAAATCGTGAGCGTGTCCTGTTCATTGGCTGCCGTAAAGATCAAGCCCTCATCAAAACGGTGCCCCCTACGGTGCGCCCCGAAGATAAGGTAACGGTGTTTGAAGCGCTTTACGATCTCAACTTTATTGGTAACGATGAGGAGAAATTCAATTACGAGGATATAGACCTTAAATCGCAGTACAACGGCAGTACAGCCATGCTGAAATCTTTGGTAAAGAGTAGGGCTATTGATGGCAAACCATCGGCAGAAGGCGGTTTAACCTATGCCGAGTGGTCAAAACGCGGGCGTTTAAACGGTCGATTCGCGCATGCGAAGAATCCCTTTTATGTGCGCAACTTTGATGAGCTGGACAATGTGCTTACCCATGTTGTTGCGCCGCTGCAAAACCATAAAACCAGCAAGCAAAATCCGGATGTGGTAAAGCGATTGGAGCTGATCTTGAAAACCGGTAATTACGAAAAAGCGAAAATGGCACTGCAGAAAGCTGGCCTCGATTCGGACAAAAGAAATTACAACGTGCTGAAGGTAGATGGCCAAAGCCCTACGGTAATGACCATTCCCGACGATTATGTACATTTTCACAGCCCTAGGGCGTTGACCGTTCGCGAAATGGCCCGTTTACAATCTTTCGATGATAGTTTTGTGTTTCAGGGTAAACGATCAACAGGGGGCAACAAACGTAAAACGGAGGTGCCACAATACACCTTGGTGGGCAATGCCGTGCCTCCACTCATGGCTAGAGCGGTAGCCTTGGAAATTCTTAAATATATTGATTAAAGGCAGCTATGCGACAGCTTACAGTTACGGAAATTGATCGCTTACAACTGCTGACGGAAAAGTCCGCCGAGGTTGCCTTGATCGAGCCTACCAGCACCGGACTACGTAAATCGATCTTAGATGCCACGTTGCCGCTGCGAAGCTATTTGAAAGAAAAAAACGTGCACGATTATATGCAGCAAGAGCAAGGGCCCACCAGCAAGGTGCAGGTGCAATCGGTGCTTATCTACCCCGATGCAACCCGCGCTTCGTTAGCCTCGCTCTATCGCCCTATAACAAAACAGGGCGATCCGCGCATCTGGTTCAAGGGGCTTGCTAGTTATGCCGATCCACATGATGTATTGGCTGTCCTTGCCTTTGATCAGGTTTTGTATGTAATCAACATCACGCAGCTTGATCTGCATGCACTATTGGCCCAGCCTAGCCACAATCCGCTGCAGGAATTGCTTGCTGCGGTCAATGCCTCTTCGCGCATGGTGGCCGATGAGCTTTTGCGCGCCTTGCACAAGATTGCTGCTTTAGGTCCCATTCCGGCTTTGCTGCAGGCCGATACCGCCGTGGGGCGAACCTTGGAAAATCTGCTCGGCATCGGTATCAATTCGTCCAAGCAGCCAGACTATAAGGGCATCGAGCTGAAGTCTTTTCGAGATAAAAGAGGCAATCGAAAAACATTGTTTGCGCAGGTGCCCGATTGGAGCAACAGCCGGTTCCATAGCTCTGCAGAAATACTGGATGCCTTTGGTTATCAGCGGGGCGAAGATTTTAAGCTGTATTGTACCGTCTCTACGCTGCTACCCAATTCACAGGGGCTCATCCTACGATTGGATAACAAGCTGCAACAGTTGATAGAGCATGCTACACGGGGCGGCGTTGGCGACTTTGTGGTCTGGGATCTCGAAACGCTGCATAAACGATTGCTCGAAAAACATAACGAAACATTCTGGATAGCCGCGGAATCATTGCTGATCGATGGTCAGGAGCATTTTATCTATAAGAAAGTAGAGCATACCCGAAAACCCATTGTCTCCCAGTTTGATATCTTGCTCGATCAGGGCGTTATCACGCTAGACCATCTTATTAAGCGAAATGCGCAGGGCAGGGTAGTAGAGAAGGGGCCGCTGTTTAAAATTAAACCCAAGGCTTTAAATTTGCTCTTTCCGCCCAGCCAAATCTATACCTTCGTGTAGTTCGCTGCGCTATCAAATTAGGCAATTACCTTGTCCCAAATAGCATGGTATACTGCTCCTAAATAAATGTTAACCTCGTATATCATTATTGATGAAAAGATTTTTAAACAATGAATTCTGGATGCTTTCCGTGCAGGGAGCTTTTCAACGGGCCAATTGCTACCATAAAACAGCTTCCGAAAAAGAAAAAGCAGCTTTCCGCAGCGCACTCAAAAATTTTATTGACCAGCATATCCTTCCGGCATATAAAGTGGAGGTTTCTGAAGAGCAGCACGAGCATAATATACTGCGCATTATTGATTTTTCGCGTACCAGCAGCAGCCTCTTTGTGGCCGACGCATTGAACGTCGGCATCAGCCAAAAATTGCTAAATCTCTACCTTAAGTACCATTGGTGTATAGGCGAGATAGCCACGCCGCCACATTTTCCTGTCGACCGTATTATACAGCAAGAGCTTAAGATGAAGCCTATTGAGCCTTGGACTAGGTTTAAGAAAATCGAGGAGTATCGCGAAGTGATCAACCATGCCAAAACGTTATTGGAAAAGGAGGGGCTAGCTACGTTGGCCGAATTGGAACTGGCCTACTTCAATAGACGGGCTACAGCGGCCCTATAGAAAGATGGGCTTTTCTGTTGCTCAATTTGTACTGTGGTTGAGGCGAAAGTGCTAGTTGCAGCATAGCAAATAGCCATGTGCTCATATAATTTCAGTCTACCCAATTAATACCAAGCCCTCGTGCATCTTATTCACCAATTTCAGCAGTATATTTTGTTAATTAGATAAAAACCTTCCCGAAAAAACGGGAAGGTTCTGTGCTGATGCGATGTCAGATCAAAGCGCCATTTAAATTGTGCGGGTAAGTCAAAATAGTGTGCTCCTTATTAATTTGAGGCCCATTCAAGAATCAATTGGAACGGGTCTCGTTTCTTGTTACCACCGACTATTTCAACATCAAGTGTGTTGTTTCTGTTGATGCCCAAATTATATCGGAACTGTTGATTGTAAAACTGGAAAACAGGATTTGTAACGGGAAAATATCTGCAGTCTTTTATACCTTGCGTGAAATGCGATTTATACCCCGATTCTTTAGCTAGCCAACCGATGTTATAATTACCGTTTTTAAAAAAATTGGCGTAGCTGTGATTGTAGATGCGCTCACCTATTATATAGTATAAATACAATTGCTCTTTAACGTTGCGAATTAAGGAAAAATCGTCGTACTGTTTAGCCAGCTTTAATACAAAATCTTTTTGTTCCTGCACAACAAAATCACTAAGCTTCATTTCCGGGGATTTTCTAGATAGCTCTTTGGCAAATAAAATTATGGCGGGATGTCGTTTCCACCCACTGTACATTAACCTCGAATCCGGCGTTTGATAATAGAGGCTGGTTGTCAAGAAATTCCCCCAAATGTTGTTGAAATCATTGACGGCCATTATCTTGTAGCTTTCGAAAATGGAAGACAGTGCTTCTAGTTCTAAATCAGTATATTCTAGCGTGTTTAAATTAATTTGTTTGAAATCTTCTGCGTTAGAGGTGAATGGCGCCTTAAGAAGATTGGTAATCCTTCCCGTGAGATTCGTATGATCTTCGATTTTAAATATTCGCTCTTTTGCCGAATCAAATGCTAATATAAGTTTTGCTTTGAAAACTTCTTCTTTTCGCTGGTCCACATTAAATCCTATTAAAGCTTCAGCATCAACGAATTCCAATAAAACTTTATAAACATTTTCATCCGAAATAAGGTTACTTAATGAATGCAGTAATCTTGGCCATTCACGTCTCGAGTTATCATCTGTATTGGAAATAAGGTTCCTAACTACCCTAACAAAATCGTAAAGATTTTCCGATGGTTTATTTGCGTAGGCATATTTTATGGACATAAACAAAATAAACATCTGCACGGTGTCTCGTTTGTTGGAAACAATATCCTTTAATATTCCGTGAAGCGACTGCCCATCCCATAAGAGTGGTTCTTGATTATTTTTCAGGTCATCGATAAAATCGAAAGCAAAAATCAGAAAATTTAAATTTTCTTCGATCGAATAAATATCTTTTAATACCTTAAAAGAAAGGAAGTTAGATTCGTAGGTTTTAGGCGATCTATACACTGCGTTGGAAAAATAGAGCATTTCGGTAACAAAGCTCAGGTAAGCCATAAAGGGCGCATCAATAGTATATATATCCTTTTCTTTATATTCCCAAAGATTGTCTACCCATGCATACTCAATCTTATCTTTTACTTGCTCGTGAAGTCTGTTTTCGTAGCGGATTATTTTGGAGAATTCCGATTTGAAGTTCTCGAAATCTGTTAGCATTTTTCCCCGAGCATTCATTCTGATGTAGAGATTTTCGGTTAATCCAAATTCTTCTAAGTCAGTAAAGTAAAATGAAATGAGTTCATGATGCTCGTCGATTAATCGATCTAATATGCCTTTTGGTGCATTGACTAATTTCCTGTTGTTTGCGAACGTATCCAACATGTTTAACATCCCTGAGATCGTCGGGTCATTCTCCCATTCGTTGTTAAACCAAATCGAATCTTGAATATCGATTTTTATGTTGCTGATTTCTTTCACGGACTCAGAATTTAAAAGCTTCTCACAAAAGTCATGCGCAGAAGGTCTCGTCTCATAGGTAAATCTAGACAGAACGCCCTTAATTTCCGCCAAACGTCCCTCTTTTACAGCAACAAAATAATAAAGTAGAAACAATGTCGTTAACCTTTGCTGGCCATCGAGAGGAATGAATGTTTTTTGCCTGAAATCGCCTTTCGTTTCGGTAACGATCGACCCATAAACAAAGTCTAACTCTATTGCTTCCCCATCGAGAAGCGCTTCGATCAGAAATCCATTGATAAATTTTTCCCGTAATATGACAACCTCCATCGTCTCTCGCCCTTGTGCATAATCTCGCTGAATAATGGGAACTTCAATTTTGTCGTAAACTTTGCATAGTGACCAAAAGCTATATTTATTTTTCATATCTGCTTAATATTGTGTTAGGTAAGGCTGTAAATTCTTCGTGATGTCTTCGAAATAATTTGTTTTATCCCCTTTACTCCAGAAATATGGCTGTAAATCCGAGCTGCTGTAGTACTTGAGAAAGATGTTTTTTGTAGCGAGGGGAACAAAGATACCTTCCTTTTCCATTTCAATTATTTTTTGTCTTTTAACTGGGAAAATAGCGTTACTAAGGGATGAATTTCCTCTTTTAGAAAGTAGGGCTAAGTTGTCTAGAAGATGTACTGATTCAGAATCAAATATTTGTACTAACTCTGTTTTTAACAAATTAAATTTGTTAACATCTATTTTAGCGCTGCTAAGCATTTGCTGGATACCTGCTTTTAATTCTTCCGAAACCTCGATATTTTCGTGTTTTTCTGCGCCCACATTGCTGTATTTCTCGATGCTGCTGATTTCCTCCACTGCTTTGTACGTTTCTTGCAGCCATCTTCTGATGGCTTTTTCGTCTTTCATCTCTTTCGACTGCTGCGCATGAATGTGTTCAATAGTCCACCCTCCATCATTTTCTACCTTTTTAAATAGGTCAAAGGGGAATTTAATATATCGTCCAGACTTTAAGGAAGCCGTCAACAATATGCTGTGCAATAGGAAGATTTTTTTCAGCTCAGGCTTGCTCTTTTCGTATGTCAGGCTGTTGATATTAATGTGGCTCAACTCTTTTTTGACTTCATCAAATACCCATTTATTGAATACAGATTTTGCTGTCCTGGAGTTTTCGATAATTTTCTTGATGTTCGCAATCGAATTATCGCCTGATGCTAAGATGAAACCGATGTGGTGATAGAGATGACTATCCGTGTACCAGTGTTTTAATTTGCTGAAATAATCTTTTGTTTGGTTCCAAAGATTCATAGCCGTCAACCGTTCCTGTTCTGGATTGTCCGATTTTATCTCTTTTTCAAACCATAGATAGGTAGAGTATCGTTTATTGTTGTTTTGAGCGATGAGGTTAAATATAAACTCAATACAAGATGAGGTTTCTTCTAGCGCTTTGTTATTTATAAAGTACCAGAATTTCTCATCTCTCATTTCCATCTCCATCCGGTGCCACTCATTGGATATTTCTGCTTGCCGAAGTACGGCTTCTCTTTCTGTAAGCCCGTGTTTTACTTTTGACAATAGAAGTGCCCGAATCAATTCGGAATCTGTGAGCGGAATTTTTCCGATGTTTAGGCGATTAAAGATATCTATCTTTTTACCTTCGATTATCTCGTTATTGGCAATACCTTTTAGTTCCTCGATTTGATACCATATAACCTCCACCTTCTTGGTGAGTGTTGAATTAAATTCATCGATATAGCCTACATCATTTTGGGTTTTCTGTTCGAACCAGTTCTTTACCAACAAAAAAGCTTGGCTCATAAAGTGGAAATCAGGGTTGTCATGTTCGTAGGTTTCACTGGAAAGTTCCTTCAAGAAGGTGGTGCTTTTTGCTCTTTTCTCAAATATGATAGAATATCTAGGCCGATTTAAATAATTGAAGATAATATTCATCGTTATCAGTCTCTGTTGGCCGTCTATCACTTCCCAGATATTGTTGCCCTCTTCATCTGCCCGAGGAACTACAACTATTGGCTGTAAGCAGTATTTTTTTTCATCGGATAACATAAATGCATGCACGTCGTTCAACAATGCGTGCACGTGCTCCTCGTCCCATCTATATCCCCGCTGATAATATGGGATCAAGTAGTGCTCAAACTTGGTTGTTCTGGACGGTGTGTTTTCATTGAGAATTATCTTCCCGACGGTTAATAGGTTAATTATGTTCATTGATTTATCTGTTTGTTTCTGATCTATTTACTAGCGCAATAGATTTTAAAGTAAGTAAATTTAGAAATATTTTATGAAAAACAAAACGCTAAATTCTTTTAAATGCTTCTAGATACCAATTGATAAATGCCTTTTATAGGTAACATCATTAAGCTGAAAGTTCTCGCTGTCAGTCAGTAATTAAGGCTCTTGATTGCAATTTTTTACAACTTAGGTTTACAGCAAAAGACACGCACTATCATGTCGATCCGACTCCTTGGGTAGAATGCCGGCCGTACGAACGTATGTATCGATTTTTGGAATCAGTTTTTGTTAAGTGTTGTGCCCAAAAGCTTGTCAGGTCGTGAAGCTCTTGCCGCATTAAAGCAAATAGCCATGTGCTTAAATAATTTCAGCCTCCCCAATCAATACCGAGCCCTCGTGCAGCCACCACAGGCGTCCTTTCGTTAAAAGCCCTTCCAGTTCTGGCGTCGCTATAAAGCGAATGGTTAGCAGCCTTTCCTCGCCCTCAATAAGCTCCCTTCCCCGCCACACAATGTCGCACCCCACCTCTAGGGTCATCCATATCGCCCGTGTAGCGCGGTATTATGTGACAGTGAAAGTGAAACACCGTTTGGCCGGCGGCGGCGCCGCAGTTCATGCCTATGTTGTAGCCATCAGGGGTATGATCCGCTTCGATAAGTTCCTTGGCGAGGGTGATTGCCTTATCAAGATCGCCTTTCTCCGCAGCGCTCAGTTCGAAATAGTCTGCTCGCCATACTTTAGAGATCACCAAGATATGCCCCGGCGATACGGCAAAGCCATCGTATAGGAGAAAGAAATGCTCCGTTTGGCCGATCGTTTTATCGGCCGGGAGCTCAAAAAAGTTTTTTATGCCCATCGTCTAAAAAGTTCCCGGCAGCTCTATGGCTGGGCTCCATTCGTTAATCGAGTAGGAGAGCGCCATACTATACTGTGCCTGCAGAAAGGTACGTCTTTTTTCTTTTGTTTTTCCAGTTTGGTTCACTATGGTCTCCGCTAGCGGATGCTTACTTTCTATGTAAAACTCGTTGCGGTTAAACAGCCGCTGTAGGTAGCGGCGGTGTGGCACGCGAGCGCCTTTCGAGCTGTTTACGCTGGGGGCGGCCAATACCAAGTTCCATACTCCGTTTATATTTGCTTCCTGCTCGCTGTGTTGGCGTTTATGCAGGTGCGGCAAGAAATGGTCTACGGCGCAGATCCGGTCGGCACCGCTATGCACAAAAATATCCTGATAGGAATAGAAACACTTGCCCTTTTGGTAGCCATTTAGCGCATCGCGCACCGATGTTAGCGCTATGCGGCGCATAAAGTCATGTTCGATAAACAGTTCCTGTTTCAGCTCATCATGCTTTACTTCCAGAAGGTTGGGGTTTATGTTGAGGTTCCAAGCTGTCTCTACCAGTTTCCAACGCGCATCTACCTCTTGGTCAAAATTGCCAAATTGCATACCTTCTTTAAGCTTAAAAAGGCTATCGGTCAGCACAATCTCTTTCTTGCCATCCTCATAGTTTTTATGGTAAAACGGATCCTGTATCAATCCGCCATTTACTTGTTGAAACGCATCTACCACGTTCACAAAGCCTAGCTTTGTGGTGCTATGCAGCAGCTCGTCTTCTGCTATACGGCCATCTATAAAGGCTCTACAGGTCTCTAAGAACTTGCTCGAACTGGCGTTGCCCTGTTTGTCGCTACTACGCAGATGCGCTATAATATGCCGCGCAAAGGGCTCGGCAAGGTCATCTAATGACAATGTTGTTTTCTGCTGATCCAACAGCTCCAGCAGTGCTTTGGCAAAGGCAAACTTATAGGTTGCAGAGTTTTTACCAAATAGGATAATCGCTCTCCATTGCGACTCGAGGCTCGGGTCGTCAATCTGAAATACGGTAGACATCGCTTACCCTTTTGCTGGCTGATTGAAGAAGAATAGGGGAGTCGGTGTTTGGCGGTTTCCGATAACACGGACGAGAGGTTTTGATTTAGGCCGGTGGTTGATTACGCTTTTTAACATTGCTATTCGGTTTTTACTGGGATATTCGGCTGAAGGATTATGTACTCCGTGCATCAAGTCATAATTCTACATGTTTTTGCTAAAACAAAGATAAGATGTTTAATGCTAATCTTGATACATCGATGACGAGTTTTTTCGATTGGAAGAATTCTGAATATGTCAATTGGTATAAGTGAATAAAAACAGCATTTCACGAATGTCAACTCAAATTAGTGTAAAATTATCTTATGAAAATGCATGCGTTTAAAAAAAATAAAAATTTATGAAAACACAAATTCTTTAGGTAGTTTAGAGAAAATTATTACTTTTGCATCTTTTTTAATAAACCCCTTATGCTAAAGGAATTTATCAATAGTGAACAAGCGATTTTAGTGCCCACGTCAAAAGCTTTGCAGCCTGAATTATGGGCCGTAGATATTTTTAGTGGTGCGGGAGGTCTGAGTATTGGAGCTGAAATGGCAGGAATAAAAGTTAAGTTTGCTGTTGAGAAAGATCCACACGCAGCGGAGACTTTTGCATTTAATCATCCGGGGACAAAAGTAATTGAAGAGGATATTTGCGATGTAAATCCAAATGATCATATTGATGATGAAGATGTTTTTGTTGTTTTCGGAGGGCCTCCTTGCCAAGGTTTTTCCACGTCTAATACCAAAACAAGAAATAGCGATAATGCTAATAACAAGCTTTTCAACGAATTTTTGAGATTCGTAGAGCAATTGAATCCACGCTGGTTCGTGTTTGAAAATGTAGAGGGTATAACTTCATACGAAAAAGGAAATACAGTTAAAACAATAAAAGGCCTTTTTGAAGAATTAGGGTATTCGACAACAGAGAAAGTGTTGGTCGCTTCGGATTATGGTGTGCCGCAAGACCGAAATCGCTTTATTATGGTTGGTAATAGGGTTGGTATTGATTTTGAGTTTCCAGAGAAGAGGACAAAGAAGGTGACTGTAGGGGAAGCTATAGCTGATCTGCCAAAGCTTGCAAACGGCGACCAGTTTAATAAACTTCCCTATACTTTGGAACTAAGTGACAGCTCCGATTACAGTAAGATAATGCGTGGGAAACAGGATTTTGCTACACAGAATTTTGTTTCACGAAACCAGTCCTATGTACTTGATCGATATAAATATATTGGACAAGGACAGAATTGGAAAGCTATCCCAAACCATTTAATGGAGAATTATTCCAACAAAAACAACTGTCACAGTGGTATTTATAAGCGCCTACATGCAGAAAAGCCATCTGTTGTAATATCTAACTACAGAAAAAACATGTTGATTCATCCATTTCAAGATAGGGGATTATCGGTGAGGGAGGCTGCTCGCCTACAAAGCTTTCCAGATAGCTTTACTTTCAAAGGATCGCTTTCCCATATTCAACAACAAATTGGAAATGCTGTTCCGCCGTTGTTGGCTAAGGCTATTTTTGATAAAATTTTACAATATTAATTACTCCTATTCTAAGCCCTCTTTTTTAGCAGTTTCCATTAATTTATGGAGAATTTTCGACTGCTTTTCGGATGGAAATGGTATAGATCCGCGCGCCATCTTCTGTAACATGTCTTCTTGCATCGATGACAGCCTTATGGAGGATCTATACTTCGCATAATAATCACGTAATTTTATCCAATATTCGGGCTTCGCCTCCATAATTTGTATTTGAAGATTTATACCCGTATCAATTTTTTTATTCTCTTTGTGCTCTTTTAAAATGTATTTCTTTTCTTCTTCGTGAATGAACAATGAAGAATCGAGTTCTGGAAAGTCTACGTCGATTTTTTGTACTTGTTCCCAACACAAAATATTTTTTGTCCACTGACTAACATTTGCATATCCAGAGAGAGGATTTGTAATTTGAAAATATACTTTTTCTGCTATTATCTCGATTAGGTTAATCAAGGACTCTGGTACATCTTGATCCTGCCAAATACGATTGAAATTTAAGTTAAGATGGGAGTGTTGGATTAATGCTGACAAATAAGATATAGTGTAAGTTACTGTTTGAGCCCTAAATCCCCCATCGTACCACTTAGCTTTTGTTACAAGGCGCTCGACTTTCCGAAATAGAATCACTTTTGCTATTGATTCCTTGAAATATGCTTCTGTGATGGATAAACTGTCCTTTTCTAGTAAGACATTAATACTTTCTGCAAATTTCCTGAAACTATCTTGTGCGCCTTTAGAAACTACATTAGGAAACTGATTCCAAGAGTTTTCCGCCTTTGCTAGTAGTGTTTTGTCAAATAGTTGGTCTTTGGGGTTTTCTATTAAGAATTTTCTCTTTGCTTCTGCTCCTAAATATGCTTGACTATTTAAATATTCTCCTCTTACTCGTTCGTAAAACCAATGCGTTCTTCGTTGTCCTCCACCAACCGTAGGCGCAAAAAGTCTCGCTGAATATTCTTTCATGTCTTTGTGGAATGGACTATTTGAAAAGAAATCAGAATTGTTTATTTTGTTTTGAGTGTTTGCATATTCCGCCACTTTTGAGACAAATTCGTCTTGTTTTTCAGCATTACTTACGACGGATAGTTTCATCTGAACCGAGACATTGGCAACATCTATTTTAGAGTTTTTATGGGCCGCATAAATAGCGGAAGTCGTCTGACCCCCGTTAACAATTTGGAAGTTTTTTATACTATTAATATTGCCATTTGCTCCTATTTCTACGGATGAAGCTGTAGCGGTAATTCCATTGTTGTACGCGAAGAACATTTCCGGTCTAAATTCTATCGTATTTTTTAGACCTCTATTTACCGTCCCTCTAAATTGTAGAAAAGTCCGAACATTTTGTTCAAATAGTTTTTGGCCAAATTTTTCATATATTTCTACTAGTAGTTGTCCGTTAATCACTGATAAATAAGACTGGTAAGAATCCGTTTCACTATTCACCTTAAGGCATGGTATATTTACATCTACTTCGAAATCTCCAGTTTCTTGTTGAGAGGTGTATATTTTGTAAAGATATTCAATATCTATGATGCGAAAATCAACTGGAATACCGTCAATATTTTGTGATGATAACTCTGTCAACGAACGCGTAGCTTTGCCATCAGTAAGAAGCATTATTCGCACCCTATCAATTTTCTCTTTGAAATGGTAATTCATTAGGTTATAAGCCATACCATAGGCTTCTGATGTTTCTTCTAAATCTTCATAAAGTCCTTGTATACTTTTTTGGAAAAAAGTTTGCATTCTATTAAATTTTATATCCATTTGATTTCTCGTTAATGTCTGTATCGTATTGTCTTGAAAAAAATGGTGATTTAAAACAGTTACAATTTTTCTTTCTTCATCGTAATCATAACCATACACCTCAATTCCTTTTTTACTGTATTCTGCATAGGTATAATTATTTGTCAAGTCGCCAATTGCTACGAGGTCTTCACAAACAGTTTCAAAAAAGGATAGTGCCTTCATTAATCCCCTGCTTTCAGCGTCCGAAAGTATGGACTGTGTAAAATACTGATGGAAATCTTCTAAAGTAATCATCATTTTTTTCTGAGAAATTAAAGAATAGTTTCGTAAGACCTTTCAAAGGTCTTACAAAGCTCTAGATCTATACTGTAATTAAGCTTTACGATTTCAGCAGGCACTTGATGAGGTAATAATCGAGGGAAATTTGCGCTTACTTCAAAAGTTCTCATGCTATCTACGGTAAAGTTTAGCAGAGCTTCATCATTCATGCCTGGCATATATCCGTAATTTGTTATTTTGTTTTCGAAAAGCTGTTGGGTGGCCGTAGACTCCTCATATAGTAAAGTATAGAACTCAGAAAGTAAGTTTTTAATCGAAACCCCATTCTCAGATAGTGTTAGCCCAAATGATACTAGATAAAGAGGCTTAGATTCAGATAATAGCTGGTGGGTTGACGATATAGTGACCTTGGCACCTTTGCTAGTTCTGTATGACTTCACTTCGATCATCGTTTTTGGAAAATTAAAGTCTTGTTTATCTTTATCAGGGCCAGTCCATGCAAGTATACTTTCCTTTGCGCCATAGGAAGGAATTAACTTTTTAAGAAGTAGCAATTCTGATATCAATCCCATTTGTAATTCTGCAGACATTACTAGATCATTATTTTGAGTCAAAAATATCTGCCATCGTCTTAATCTAACTTCTACAGCTTCGATCATTTTCTTGTTCGTCTGATGTAAAACACAGACCGATAAAATATCATCACAAACGGAAAGGAAAAGCTCCCAATCTGAATGCCTTTTGAGAATTAGGTACAGTTCTCCGATATCAACAGTATTCCTTTTTATCAGTGAAACTCCTTTGAGATCGATATCCGATTTAGCTTCTGGAAACTTTTCTGTTGATTGCAAATAGAATCCATAATGACCTTCTTGATCTCGTATCCAGAATACATCATGAGGAAGCTCCGAATTAATGCGCCGAATGGAGCCAAAATTCATCGGTTCCCAAGGGTTTACATTGCCGTTAGTCATCGCTTTCTTCATCATCTTCATAATCTAGTAAGAGATTGTTGTAATAAACCGTGTTTATTTTTAGTTTCACAGTGTCTTCTTTACTTAAAGCATCTCCAGGGAAGCTTACGCCAAAGGCGCCAATTGAATCTATGTTTTCATTCACAGTTTTATCAAGTTCGGGTTGCAGAATATGAAGCATCAATAAAGGGTTTCTCATTCGTTTCCTAGCTGCTTGTCTGTCATTTCCGACTTCCTTTCTTTCGCCAGGTGACAGCGATATAGATTCCGAGCTTCCTGAAGAAACTTGTCGATTTTTTAATTCATATTTACCATCAGACCTAATCTGGATTTTTCGTTTTTCTTTCAGGATACTAATGTTGTTTTTGGATATAAATGGATCTCCTTGACCACTATAAAAAGCCACATCCCACATGTAACCCCTGTCTTTTACATATTCCTTAACAAATTCAATCGGCATTCTAGCCATTAGCCCCAATGGATCTGATTTGAAGGTTTTAAATCGATCGAAAAAATCTAACACAATTTCTGGTTTAATACCTCTCCATAAAATAGATCTTGATATAAACTCAGTTGGTTGATCTAATTTTTCAATTAAGTCTTTAATTAAATTGATGTTATCATCAACATCCTTCTTGTCGGCACTTAGAATGCTTGTCTCTTTTGCTTTTCCGTCTAAGCGCATTGACAAATAAAACTCTCGAACATTTTTTTGTTTATTTCTTGCAGTTATTTGTAATGCGCTGTCCGGATTCTCTCTGATCGCTATACCAAAATCGCTTGGCGTCCACTTATTCTCAGACATTATTTTGAAATCCTCCATCAACTGTTCTGTCGCTTGAATTATTTCTGCAAATTGATTTATTTTATCTGCAGGCATGTAAATTTTACATAGATCTTCGTACCCCATTCTATAACCAAACCATCTTCCCATTTGCATTAGCGTGTCATAGAAAACGGTGTTGCGAAGAAAATAACTAACACTTAGTCCTTCCAGAGTAAATCCTCTCGCTACACTAGTCCCGCCAACCACGATGACGTTCGTCGCTATGTTTTTCCTGTACTCCAGTTGTATAGTGGCTTTCTGGTGTATCTCCCTAACAACTATTGAATCGATGATATTAGTAAGTTTTACTATGACTGTGTTCCATTCGAATTCATTAAAGTCGAACTTTTTGAAATATGTCGATTTAAGTACTGCAATATACTCACTGTAATTTTGAGGATTATCTAGTTTACCGTAAGAAACAATTTCCTTTTGAAATCTTTCCAAATATTTTGCAATCAAACTCGCGACCCTTTGGTGAACCAAAGTAAAGCGAGTTGTATGCACCATCATACTATTGTGGTGTTTGCCGTATCCCCTGAGATTTCGTATCGCAATATTTATCAAAAAAACTTGTATAGCTTCGTGAAGACTCGAAGGCAGTGAAGATATTTCGTGATCTTTTTTATGCTTAACAGGAATATATTCTTCATAGTCAGAAACGGTTTCTAAATGTTTGTCATTCGAGTCGAGAAAAATTTTTCGTGCCCCGAAGTAGTTACTAGGTGCTTCAAGAGCATAAATAAAATCTCTTGGAAACAGATCAAGACCGTAGTCTTCATTTTCAGCCTCATGGTCAATAAATATATTTGCATAAGGTGTTGCGGTGTAAGCAACGTACGAACTTTTCGAAAATAGTGATAGCAACTTTCGGATGCCTTTGTTGATCGCGGTTGGATCCTCATCCTCTTTAGTATTGACCGAAGCATAGTCCGACTCATCATCAATTACAAGCATTGCATGATCCAAGATTTTATTTTTATATTGTTTCTCTAGCCAGCTTATTACACTTTTAAATGTTGTTGTGTTTTTCTTGATCACCAGCAGAATTGGTACATTGATGGTTTCAAAATTTGTATTTTGAGCGGCTCGATCAGCATCCTGTTTATTGAAATCTCGCTCCACAGTGGTAAGGCTAAAAGGCGTGTGGTTTTTATCTATATTTCCTTTACCTACACCAACTTGTGCACCGTTGGTATGACCGACGAATGCCTCGTTCAGACGCTCCTGAGTTTGGTTCCTCAAGTTATTCATACTCCCGGCTATCACCACGATAAATTTATAACCCGCGTCTGCGGCTTTACATACCAATCCAGCATAGTTTCCTGTTTTGCCCGATTGGACATGACCTACTACCATGCCATATCTGGAGAAGTTGCTTCTTGAAGGCGACTCGATGTTGTTCATCACTACATCTGTATCATCATCTAAAGTTTTGACAACTTCCGTAGGAAGGGAGTCTTGTAAATATGCTTTGTAACGTTCCCAGTAGTATTTTTTATTTTTTTGTTTTTCAATAGTAGTCCACCAGTTGCTATCCCGTTTCTGCTGATCTTCACCTTGTATGAGGATTCCATTTTCCATTTTAATGTCGAAATGTGTTTCCAATTCTCTTTTCATTCTCGCCCAATCCTTATCAGTTAGTGGATCAAGGTTTTCAGCGGATATAATTTTGCCAAACATTTCGTAACCGATAGTGTCCACAACAGATTTATTGTTGTTAATCTCCTCCTCGATTTTATTTTGAGGTAGGGCTCCATCAATTTTTTTTAAATTGTTAAAGATGTGTGATTTTATAGATAGATAACTGGTGTTAGACATTTCTTAAGATCTCCTTCCTATTTTTGAAAATTTCTGTTTTAAGTAATTCTTTAATAAACTCCTCATTTATATTTGCGCCTTTCAACTTGTTTGCTAAATCTGCAATCTCTTCTTCTGACAATGCTTCTAGTTGGTTTACATCGAGCGGTTCTCTTTGTAATTTTGCTAAGATTGCATCAAGGGGTAGATAGGCTTGCAATCCTTTTAGATAGTAAGAAAGGTATTCTCTTTGCCGTATATCTAGGCCGGTGATCAATTTTGTGTATATAGGATGTTGCAGGTTCAACGCAAATCTCATCTTGTTGCCTGTTGGGATAATTTCCCAAAAATGAGTTGTTGTCTTGTCCTCAATTTTCTTTCCTCTTATCGAATACGGCCTATTTCCCTTTTCAATTACTCTACTGATAATTCGTTTTAAATCATTTCGTATGCTCTCCGACGGTCTTGCTGTAGATTTTTTTATATCGATACCCCAGTGTATGTCCATGGAGTTTGGTATATCAATTTTTATCCGCACGAGTTTGTGCGCATCAGCGGCCTTATGCATTCCCCACCATGTACCATAAATGATAATTCTATTCCGTCGATAGAGATAAAATCCTTGCGACTTTATATAACCTTCCTCGGTAGCGTATAAATCGTATTCTTCCTTTGATAACTTTGAGTGATGAGGCAGGATAAATGGTTGTACGGTTATAGTTGAACCAAATATGTTTATTTTTTCTGTGGTAATCTCTTGGGTGGCAGCGTGATTTATGTTAAATGGATTAAATGGCTTGATCGGATTATTGTTTATCAAAATCTTTATTTTCTTCGGGTAAGCGCTCCCTTCTAAAAATTTATGAAATACTAGTGACAGGTGCTTTCTGATTGCATCAATGCATCCTGTAAAATTATCTATAGATATCTTGTCGATTTCTTGCCAAACAACCAATGTTCCACAATTTTTATTTTCAAGTTCTGCAAATAATGGTAACTCGAATAAATTCGTCGGAGTAATCAACAGCCATTCATTTTTAGAAGATATGTAATTTAAATCCCATTGTCTTGCAGAAATTGTCCCGTTCTTTTTTGTGACTACTGTTAGCTTTTTACATTGTGAAAATGATGCCGTTTTCAATCCTAGTCCGAATCGTCCCAGATCATTTAAACTCCTTTCTTCATTCGGACTTTTACTGGCAAGTCGCATAGCCTCAATCAACTCTTTTTCCGTCATTCCTAATCCGTTATCAACAAAGGCTAATACAGGTGAGGGCTTAGCTATTGCTAGGACTTCAATACTTGTAGCGTCTGCAGATATGCTATTATCGATCAGATCCGAAATGGCTACTTCTGGGGAATATCCCATTTCTCTTAGAGAATCTATAAAGTTTCCAACGTTAGGTGTTACGGTTTCCGTTTTCATATCTCAATAAATAATAATACATTAGGGGATAAAAAATCATTAAATCACTACCGCGCGGTAAATTTTAACTCACCGTACGTAAACACTGAGATCTTCAACCCAACCATTCACGCGATCTGTTATTAGGTTCCCCTTTTCGCCTTCAATCGAGTAAAACCAGCAATCATGTTCAAAAAATGCTACCGATTTATATGTATAAGTATCTTTAGTTATCGAAATAACATAGACCTGCTCTATTTTCGGTAACCTCTCTCTTGTGTCAATCCATCTCATTTTGCTATATTTATTAGTTCTTAAAAATCTCCCACAATTTGCTCAGAAGTGAGTACTGTAATTAAATGCAAATCGGAAATATTTTTGTTAAAGATTTGTTCCATTTCGTTATATATTTCCTTGACTTCAGAAGTTTCTTTGACGATTATATAGGAAATATCTTCAAAATCGAATGATAGAAAGAATTTTTCAATTTGTGTATTGAAATAAACCCTGTTTTTTTGATACTCTCCGTCATCTATAACTGGCGCATTATTGCCGATCTCGGTGGTTTTTGGTACGAGTCTCCATTCTCTTTCGTCATAAAATCGATATTTCTTACTTACTACATCTCCCTTGCGTTTTAACTCTCCCTCGTAATTTTTAACATAGAGAATAGACGAACTGATGTCGATATTCTTAATCCGCTTGTCTTCATCTAAACTGTCCTCGTATGTTTTTCGAAACGAATGACTTGCATGAGAGTTATGATCAATGTAAATGACAGGATTCAATCCTTTACGTGATGCCCAGTTCTTTGATAAACCAATCCCGTAATCTCCATAATAACCAAGGTCTTTCGTATTTTTTTTATTGAAGAAATGTTTTTTGTAGTCGGATATTGGTATATCGCAAAAAGATACCATTGCAATTGCTGCTGTGTAACTTTTTTTTTCTCGAGTTTTTAACTTTTCGGAACAATAGGAAAATATGAACCCTTTTTGTCTTAGTATTCCTAACAGCGCTTTTGATTCAGCTGTATAATGAATAATCGAATTTGTGCTAATTGCCATTAATGCGAATGATTATAATTTCGGAGTGTTATTTTATGCTTCCAAATTAAGAAATCACTTTTTTAACTTGAGGTTCGCTCTGCATCAAGATGTAAAATAACTGATAAGCTGATACGGATGCTTTTTTACTTTGCTTAAGGCGGATATTTGACCATTTCTTGAAATTTTTGAGCTTTAACCTCAGTTCTAGGTCATCATTGAGCTGTGTGTAAGTCCACGTTGTTCTTAGTCTAGCTAATTCAATCAGTTTTAATCGAATTGATTTTGTCATCGCTGTAATAATTGGTGGTTAGTTGTCTATGGTTTATGTTAATCGTTTATTATCTATCAATTAAGCCCCCTTCTTCGGCAACGTCCGTTTGTAATACTCCTCCGGTCTTCCACGACCTTCCTTGGCGACCTTATTCCCTGTTTTTACCACATTGTCATAAAGCTCAGTTGAAAACAGTCCAGTAATACGTGTTGCAGAACCTAATTTTTGTTGCAGATCCTTTGGAAGAATCTTAAAAACATCCGAAGGAAGAAATTCCTCATCTTCGTCATAGCCCTCTAAAGCATGAAGAACCGCTTGATTTAAATCCAGCTTCTGATATTGTTTGGATTCCGGAGGACCTATTTCCAGCCTCCATTCAATTTTCTCTCTTGTGCGAATGGGCAGCTGATCTAATGCTGGCATCGGTAAATTCGGGTTTCCAAATTCGTAATACCTTAAACCAAATAAATTAGCGATAGCCTCTATCTTTTTCAAGGTTGGTCCATTCTTACTATGCTCAAAATCTTTAACAAGGTCGGTAGTTGTTTTCGCCAAATTTCTAATATCCACCGCATACAGGCCATAATACTGCATGTAGTACTGTAGAATTTTTACGAAATCTTCGACAACCGGCTCTTTCATTATTTTATTGTAAAATATTTTTATATATTGTATTTATTTGATTATATTTGTTTTGTAATTATTCTTTAGCTGCTGATTGCCATTTTTGATGGGTTAGTAGCTCCAGAACTTAGTATTAGGGTGTTAGGTAACTGGTTTCATCGATCAAGACAGCTTTAGCAATAATTACTGTTTAGAAGTCCACAGAAGCAAGCTATTATGCTAGTTTTTAGTAGCCACTGAAAATTCTAAATGCTTTAGATTTCTACTTTATAAACCATAAAGAATTATGAGGAGACGATTAACAACCAGCAGGCAGCGATGCCCGATCCCGATCCAAGATCGCAGGGCAGGCCATTCCCACACCATTATCTATAAGAACGTTAAGCGCCCACCGGCCTAGGGCAGGGGGGCAAGGATAAAACAGACAGCCCGCAGGCTAGGCGCGGGTCGGCATCCCATATGCTGGCCGCTCAAATTCTACACACCAAAAAACGCGTTTACAGCGTGCGGGGTATACAAATTGTCTGTACCGGTCGCCTTTTTATACCAAGAAGGGCAGGAAATTATCGCGCCAACGGTTAACAAGAGCAAGCGGTTTATACTTTAGCTTTTATAAATCTAGCTGTTTTTTTTCTGATTGGCAAGCATGGGTAAGCACATTTCCACTCTTCGAGATATGTGGGGCGGCCGGTTTTGTTATTGTTTTTCCGAAAAGTATTGCAGTACAGACCGTTATAGACCCTAGTGAAGACCGATTTTTATGCTCGTTTCGGATTTTTTTTAAGACATAAGGATTTGTTTGGGGTTGTTTGTGGGAGGGGGCAATAGATTGCCGCGGCCTCGTACCTCGACCTCGGCATGACGATGCTTCGTTCTTCGGCCTTGCCACGACGACAGATCGTAGCTCGGTCTTTCCATGACGACGGTTCCCAAAGCAAAGCCTTTTAAAAAACCAGATTATGCATCAGATTGTAAAAATGCCCCGTCCGGGGCGTAGCCGGCTGTCGCGAGCGGCAGGGCGGCCACCCTATCTATCCCGTTATCGCGTTGCGCCGGGCCAGCCATGGCCGCCGCTGGGCCATCGCCTGTGCGTGGCGCTGCTGTGCACGCTCTTCGTCGGCCTGCGCAGGCTGCTGGCGCTGGTATGCCGCCGCTGTCGGAAGCGGCAACCCCGCGGCCCCAGGCCCACCATGCGCATCCTGCCACTGCTGCTGGGCGCCATGCTGTTGGCTGAGCTGTTGGCACCGCTGGCACTCGCGGCGCAGCACGAGGCGCAGGCACACACCATTGCGGTGGGCGATACCCTGCCCGAGGCCTTTTGGGATATGCCGCTGCAGCTGCTGCAGGTTGGGCAGGCCCCTCGGGAGGGCAGCCTGCGCGACTATGCCGATAGCGAGCTGCTGTTGCTCGACTTTTGGCATACATCCTGCGGCTCCTGCATCAGCTCCATGCGCCATGCCGAGGCGCTGCAGGCACAGTTTAAAGGACAGCTGCAGGTATTGGCCGTGACGGTGCAAGATGCCGCTACGGTGCAGCGCTTTGCGGCCCACAACGACCTGCTGCAGCAGAGCCGCCTGCCGCTTGTACTGCACGATAGCCTGTTGAAAAGCTACTTCCCGCATCGCCTGCTGCCGCACTTGGTGTTTATACGCCACAACAGGTTGCAGCACATTGGTGGCAGCGAGGCCATGGACGAGGCTGCCATAGCCGCCCTGCTGAACGATCGCGACAGCAGCTTTGCCCTTTACAAAGACGACTTTGCTGAGCAGCGTCCCTTGTTGGCGGCAGCCAACACTGCGAGCGAGGGCAGGCTATACTATAGCCTGCTAACAGGATACCGCCGCGATGCGGCGCCGGTGGTGGGCCTGCTGCCCGACACGCTGGGCGGCAGCAAAAGGCTATACCGCTACAACCAGTCGCTGCAGCAGCTGCTCAGCTATGCGCTGGATAGCAAACCTGTGGATAAAAACCGCATAGTCTTTGAAGATACCGAGCTAAACCTTGCGGCCACGGCCTACCACCGCCATATGGGCGACAAGCTGCAATGGCTGCTGCGGCATGGCTACTGCTACGAGGCGCAGCTGCCGCTGCACACGCCCGATAGCAGTATGCGGCAGGGGCTGCTGATCAGCATCGAGCAGGCGCTGGGCCTGCGCTGCAGCTTGGCGCAGCGCGAGATCCCTGTGCTGCGGCTGGAGGCGCCGCCAGGGGCCAGCGCCACGCCGAAGGAGGGCTACGTTGCGCTGTTTTACCTGATTGATGCCTACAACAGGATGCCCAACGCACTGCCGCTGCTAGACCCTGATGGGCTGGCGCAGCAGTGGTTTGTGGAGCGGCAGAGCCTTGCCGACTGCACGGCCGAGCAGCTGCTGGCGGCCATGCGCAAGGCAGGGCTGCAACTGTGCGAAGAGCGCGCCACACTGCCGGTATGGCTGATCAAGGGAAGGGGGGCACATGAACAGGATTAAACAATCTGTGAGCAGGGCGCTGGGGCTGCTGCTCGCTATGCTGCCGCTGCTCGTCATGGCGCAGCCTGGGCTACAGCTCACGGTGCGCGACAGCCTCACGCAGCAGGAGATCTTGGGCTACAACCTCTCCATCAACGGACGGGCTGTGAAGGCCGCCGACGGCAGGGTAGACCTCTCGGCCTTTGACAGTCCTTATCTGCTGCGCATTAGCCATGTAGGCTATGCGCCGCACGAAGGCAGCTATGCCAAGCTGGGCGAGCGCCTGCAGGTGTTGCTGCGCGGCGAGCAGCAGCTGGAGGAGGTGCAGGTGAACACGGGCTACCAAAAGATCAGCAGGGAGCGCCTCACGGGCTCGGTAGACCTCATTGGCCGCGAACTGCTGGAGCGCTCGCCGGTGTCGAACATTTTGAACCGGCTAGAGGATATAACGCCGGCCATTGCCTTTGACAGGCGCCGCTTTAACTATAACTTTCCCAACGTTGTGGACAACAACCTCACGGTGCGCGGTATCAGCACCATCAGTAGCGAGGCTCGCCCCTTGATTGTGCTAGACAACTTCCCCTATGATGGAGCCATAGAAACCATAAATCCCAACGATGTGGAGAGCATCTCGGTACTGAAAGACGCCGCGGCCTCATCTATTTGGGGCGCGCGGGCTGGTAATGGGGTCATCGTGATTACGACCAAGAAGGGGCGCGCACAGGATGTGCCGCGCATCAACTTGGTGGGCAATGTAAGCATCGGCGCCCAGCCCAACCTCTTCCGACTGCGGCAGGCGGGCAGTTCGGCCTATATTGATATGGAGATGCTGCTCTTTGCGCGGGGCTTCTATGATGCGCAGATCAACAACCCGCGCGCACCCGCCCTGTCGCCCGTGGTGGAGCTCCTGCGCCTACAACGGGAGGGAACGCTGGCCCAGGACGACCTGCAGGCGCAACTGGATGTGCTGCGCGGTATAGACATACGGCAGGACTATATGGATTATTTTTACCGACCCTCGGTAGACCAGCGCTACGCGCTGAACATGAGCGGCGGCGGCGAGCGCAACGGCTACTACCTATCGGCAGGCTATGATGGGCAGCAGCCCTTCTTGCGCGAGAACAGCACGCAGCGCATCACGATGAACAGCGCCTACAACCACAAGCTGGGCACGCGCCTAGAGCTGCAGGGCAAGCTGATGTTTAGCCGCCTGCTAGACAGGCGTTCGCCTTTTGGCTATGAGCAGGTGCCGATATATCCCTATGCCGACCTCGTGGACGAGCAGGGGCAGGCCCTGCCGGTAAATTATCGCTTTGGCAGCCGCTACCTCGATGGGCTGGAGGGGCGTGGACTACTTGACTGGCGCTACCGCCCCTATGACGAGCTGCGCAACAGCAACAACCGATCGTCCTCCAATGAGCTGCTGCTCGATTTGGGTGCTACCCTGCGCCCTTTACCGGGGCTGAGCTACAGCCTAAGCGGCCAAGCTACCTTCAACAACGGCACATCGGAGAATATGAACAGCCTAGAGACCTACTTCACACGGTCCCTCGTTAACCTATTTACCCGCGAGCAGGGTGGCAGCCTACAGTATGGCATTCCCTTGGGCGCTATTTTGGAGCGCAGCAACAGCGAACGGCAGTCGCTGGCTCTACGCAACCAGCTGAACTACGAGCGCACGCTGTCCACGCAGCATCGGCTATCGGCCATGCTGGGCATGGAGCTGCGCCAAGTGGCCAGCAGCGCGGATGCCAGTCGTCTCTATGGCTATAACCCCAGCAACCTCAGCTTCCTGCCGGTAGACATGGCTAGCCTGCTGCCCACCTTTAACAATTTGGGCGGGAGCCAGCGCTTGGGCAACGCGGGCTTCAGCCGCACGTCCTTGACCGATCGCTTCGTATCCTACTATGCCAACGTAGCCTACAACTACCACGATAGGTATGATGTATACGGCAGCGCACGCCGCGATGCGTCCAACATCTTTGGCGTGGATACTAACAACAAGTGGGCGCCGCTATGGTCAGTAGGCGCCGCTTGGAACATACAACAGGAGGCATTTTGGAACAGCGACTTGCTATCGCAGTTGAAGCTGCGCCTTTCTTATGGGCACAGCGGCAATGTGAACAGCAGGGTGGCGGCACTCACCACCATACGGCATACCACGCAGCTGGGGGACTTTGGCCGGATGCCCCTAGCCACGCTGGCCACGCCGCCCAACCCTTCCCTGCGCTGGGAGAAGGTGAAAACGCTGAACCTAGGGCTCGACTTTGCCCTGTTGCACAGCCGCCTGCGCGGATCCATAGACCTTTATCGCCGCCGGTCGGTAGATCTTATTGCCATCACACCCGTAGATCCTACTGTGGGCTTTAGAAGGCTGACCATGAATAGCGCCAACATAGAGGGCAAGGGCATGGACCTGCAGCTAAATAGCCAAAACCTACGCGGCGCCCTGCAATGGTCTAGCAACCTGTTGCTGAGCTACAGCAAGGTGATGGTGACCCGATACATGGGTGAAACGAGGCCGGTGATGAGCACCTTGCAGGATGTGGCCCCACTAGAGGGATACCCGGCCTTTGGGGTGTTTAGCTACCGCTGGGCGGGGCTCAACCCCGAAACGGGAGACCCCATAGGTTTTCTCAACGGTGAGCGTAGCGAAGACTGGCGCAACATGATCAACAACACGCCTATTGAGGAACTGCGCCTGCATGGCACGGCCGTCCCACTATGGTTTGGCGCCCTGCGCAACGATTTGCGCTACCGCCATTTCCTGCTATCGGTAAATGTGGGCTTTCGCTTTGCCTATTTCTTTCGGCAGCGCACACAGAATTTTCACAATTTTGGTAGTTGGCGACCTCTAGATGCCAGCTTTCTGCAGCGCTGGCAACAGCCGGGCGATGAAAAGCGCACCCATGTGCCTTCTTTTGAGTATCCCAGCAATTCTTTTCGCAATTCATTCTACAACGGGGTAGAGGCCAATGTGCTGCCGGGCGATGTCATTCGCCTCAACGATATACGGCTGACCTACCAATTGGGGCGCTGGCGCGGCCTGCGCAGTGTGGAGCTCTTTGGGTTGCTCTCTAATGTGGGCATCCTGTGGCGCGCCAACAGCGAAGGCTGGGATCCGGCAACGCCTACCAATGAACTGGGCCTGCCGCGCAGCGCCTCTTTTGGATTAAGTATAGGACTTTGAGCGGCTATCGACAACCGCTCGTTAATCGAAAAAAAAATATGATACGGATAATATACCTGCTGTTGGCCAGCCTTGCTTGCGCGGCATGCAGCAACTACCTCGACATGAAGCCGGATGCCGGCTTATCAACCATCGAAACACCGGCCGATCTGCGCGCCTTACTGGATAATGAATTTGTGATGAGCGTGCAGACCATAGCGGGGGAAGAAATGGCCGACAATTATTTTACGCTAGACCAAACCTGGAATGCCTCGACCATCGAGAATGTACGGAACCGCTACATTTGGCAAATAACAGAAAACGATGGCGTTGACTGGATAGGCATGTATGAAGAGATTTACTATGCCAATGTGGTGCTGGAACGGTTGGAGAGCCTGCGCCCTGCGCCGGATGTGGAGAGCTATAACGAAATAAGAGGTGCTGCCCTCTACTACCGCGGTCTAGCCTTTTCGGAACTGCTGCTGCTCTATGCGATGCCTTATCGCCATGGCGCGGATGGCAGCGGACTGGGGGTGCCGCTGCGCATCTCCGCAGATCTGAACCAGTTCTTCCCGCGCGCCAGCATAAGCGAGAGCTATGATAGGGTATTTGCGGATCTGGAGGAGGCTGCTGCACTGCTGCCTATAACCACGGCTGCACTGACGCGACCTTCACGGCTAGCGGCTTGGGGCATGATGGCTAGGGTGGCCTTTGATATTGGCGACTACGAGCGCGCTTTCCGCTTATCGGAACAGCTGCTGCAGCATAAAAGTGACCTGATGGACTATGGGCAGGTTAATCCGGCGGTAGCCGTGCCCTTCCAAGCACTGAATAGCGAGGTGGTTCATTTAACCTATCGAGGGGGTGGGTTCTTGGCACAGTCAAGAGGGATTGTGGATCCAGAACTCTATGCATCCTATAGCGAGGGCGACTATCGAAAATCGCTGTTCTTTGCATTGCATGCCAATGGACATCGGGTGTTTAGGGGAAGCTATACGGAGACTAACCTGATGCAGTTTACCGGTATAAGCACGGCGGAGATGCTGCTGACACATATGGAGGCCGCACTGCGCACCGGTCGCCTAGCAGAGGCGCGCATGCGTCTACCCGACTTTTTGCAGGCACGCTATGCTCCCAACGCGCAGCCTAGCAGCAATGGCGAAGCGGCCGAGCTATTGGCCTTGGTGCAGGCCGAGCGCCGTAAGGAACTGATCTTTAGAAACCGCCGATGGGCCGATATCCGGCGCCTTAATCTGGAAGGAGCAAACATCAGTTTGACAAGGGAGCTCAATGGGCAGCGCTACCTATTGGAGCCCAATAGCCTGCGCTATGCGCTGCTTATTCCGCTAGAGGCTATACGCTATTCGGGGATTGCGCAAAATCCAAGATAGGAAAGAGGGCCACTCGCCGAGGCCCTCTTCCTTTTTTTAGCGATACGTTAGTCTTTCAACTTAATCGCAGTGGTCGAGGTTTGGTTATCGATAGCATCCATGATCTCGTTGACCAATTGAGGATCCAACACAGGTTTTTCCTGCGTATTGGTAGGAGCATGGATGGAGCAGAGCTGATTGCTTCCAGCACATACTGGTTCGTCGTTTAGCAGCGTGTAGTTCTGCGGATTTTCGACGTCATCCCGATCTTGACTGTCGCTGTTGTAAATGAACCACTGTTCGGTAAGCGTCGGCATAGCCTCGCTGTTCCATGCTTTTACGCTAACGAATAGACCACATAGCAAGGTAAGGGCCCAGATGCCGACAAGTAGTCGGCTTTTTGTTGATGTTGCCATAGGCTTTTTATGCACTTGTAGATGAGTGCGAACTTTTGTTAAACATTGTTGTTGCCAAGTAGCCTGCGCGGTGCTGTAGGGCCTACCTGAAGTGCTGCGCTTTGGCTGCCAAAGCGCAGGTAAAGAAAAAGACAGTAGGCGCCCAGCGCCGGAAAACGGCAAACTTTTTTCGGCATCGCTTCAGCAGCGGGCTAGCTGCGGTAGGGCGGGCTATGCAGAGATTGCCATAGCCGCCCTTTGGCAAGCGCAGAAGGCGCAGATGTTCAGGATACGCCTGCACACAGCTAAAAAACTCCGCTAACCGACCGGGCCAGTGCCGCCGGGCAGCCTGCTGCATGGGGTAGAAAAGGCCCAGCTGGCGAAGCAGCAGGCTGCCCTGTGGGAAGGTGTGGCGCCCCAGCAAGAGCGGAACATAGCGAAGGCAGTGGGAGAGAAGCGAGGCGATTTTCATGTGTTGTTCTTTTCAGAGCAAAGAAGGGCGATCTGCCCAAACCATACAAGGGTATTTCTGACGAAAAAGATATAATATGCTGCTTTTAACCACATCATGCGGCGATAAATAGGCTGATATGCGTGTTTCGTACAGTTTATACATCCGTACAGACGAAGAATGGTTGTTTTTCCTTAAAGTTATGTGATAACTGTATTATTGACATGTATTTGTGTTTTTTGGTATAAAAAACTGCTTTTTACTCGTTTTTAGCTGCTTTGCGGATAAATTTTGTTTTTAAAAATTATTTTTTATTATATTCGAACGGGGTAGAATATTGGGTATTATCACCTATCGTGCAAGGCTGACCATCTTAAATCCAGAAATTATGCGAACATTCACCTTTTTTTCCTATGTCACGTTATTTGCTGCGGCGGTTAGCTTCGCGGCTGGCGAGCAGGATCTGTGCGCCCATGTGAAACAACTCCGTTTTTGGATCGGCATGCTGTGCACGGCGGCGATCGCTATGGGGTATTTGCTGTGGATATCGTTTTGCCATGGGCTATGTGCTGCAAGCGAGAAAGAAGCGGAGGCATGCCCGCGCAACGATCGCTGGCCATGGGGGCGATACCTGCTGTGGGCGCTGCTGCCCTGCGCACTGCTGCACCTCGGCATCATTGCCCTGTGCTGCCTCCCGATGGAGGACGGCCGCTCGATTTTTGTGCGCTACCTGCAGCAGTTGCCCCTGATGCTGGTCTTGGCGTTTTTCTATGCCTGCGCCTTGCGGCGTGGCCACCGCCTGCTGCCGCTGCCCACGCCGGCAGACCGCCTCGATCCGCCAGACGCGGCCATCGACCCCTCTAGGGCAACGGCAGAGCAGGCCCGGCCCGCCCTAGCAGAGCAGCGCGCCGCGCCGCCGGCGCTGGACAGGACAGACCGCGCCAACTTTGACGATAGCTACCCGCAGACCCTATACTATATATTGGTGCAACATGGAGGCGCGCAACTGCTGATGCGCAACATGTCCGTCCGTTTTTTTGACATCGTCTTCCTGTACTCGGCCCGCGGTGCGCGCTTTGTGATCCTGCGCAATGGCGAGATGCTGCGCGCCGATCGGGTGCTGGAGCGCATCAAGAAGGGCAAGATGCACCCGTGGATGCTCAAGATCTCGGCAAATTACTATATCAACATGCTGCTGGTGCAGTACCCCAATGTGGCGCATCGGCGGCGCATGCAGCTGCAGCCCGACCTGATGGCCACCATGCCGCAGCAATATGCCATGGATCGCCTACAAAAGGCGCTGCTTATCGGCCGCGGCATGTCTCCCTTATTGATACCTCGTTTTTTGGCAAGCGTGAAAGCCTTGGACCATAAAGGTTGGGATGCCTTCATCCCCCTGGACTAAGCGCCGATTCCTTTATTTATAAACCTACAACAGGGCAGGGTGTGCTGGCTCGCCCATCGTCGATGTTCAGCTGTTGTGCGCTAACACCACACACGATGGATAACCAAATGCAGGAAGCAGTACTATTGCTTCGCGAAATTAGAAATGCACTTTTCAGCATCATAGACCACTATGCCGATGCCAGATCGCTGCACAGCAAAAAACGCCTGTACAGCAAACAGGAGGTGCTCGACATGATGAACATGACGGAAATCACCTACCGCCGCAACCTGAAGAAAGGATTGCTGAACCCGATACGCATAGCTGGGGTCGACCTGTATTTTGAGGAAGACCTGATCGAGGCCATGAACGAAAGCCGACGCAAAGGCAAGCTGTGAACGCCGTACAGGAACAGCCCAAACCAGGCCTAAACCTCAACCTATTCCTTTGCCTAGCTTCAAGCTGCCTACACCTTTTTGAAGCGGCCCTAACCCGGGGCTGCATCGCCTTCCGTTTTTCTTGCGTAGCTGATCGACGTGCTTTTGACAAGCATCAACACGAGTTTGACGGTGAAAAAAGGTTTTTCTTCATCCAGCAGATGCGACCTGATGCTTGCTTGCACCGCGCATGCACTGTACAATGCGCCGCAGATGGATGATTGGTTTGACCAAGCAGATGACGGAATCAACCTGATGCTTGACTTTCCCGCGCTGAGGGTCATCAACGTCTACCTGATGCTTGCTTAGCTCAGGCATTCACCTGACGACGCCGACCAGATGGATGTTTGGTCGACGCAAGCAGGTGAATGGTTGCCGCTGATGGGCATCAATGGGATGCTGTGGCGTGAAGCGCTGAACCTGATGCTTGACAAAGCCACGTTGATGCTTGCCGATGGCAACCTGATGGATGAAGATGCCCTGCATTTTGTAGCCTTTTTGATCAAATCCGATCAAATCCGATCAATTTCGATCAAATCCGATCATTTTTTCATTCGGTACTCTACCTCTTCCTATGTTTGTTTTGTCGCTGGGCGGGAAAGCCAATGCTTCCGTTCGGGGAAGGAGCTCCCTCCGAAAAGATGGACCGGTTGATTTGACGATTTCCAGCGACAGCTATAACGATGGCTATTTTTTATAAAGCGCTCGTCGGCTTTACACGACTGAAAGACGATGAGCTCATGGTATTGGCGAGAACGGTTCTCGGTGCCATGACAGACAATGCAAATTTTGCAACACCCACACCCTCCCTGCAAGAGGTGGAAGCGGTAGCGGATGAGTTCGCAAGCAGCTTGGCGGCGGCACGCCGCAGGGGCGCGCCTTCAGACACGGCGCTAAAAAATGAAAAGCGGATCGTGATGGAGGCAATCCTGCAGAAACTGGGCAATTATGTCAACGGCGAAAGCCAAGGCCGCCTGTCCAGTTTGCTGAGCTCGGGGTTCGCGACCAACGGGCCTTCCTCGACGATCTATGTGCCCAGCAAGGTGGAGGCCGTGCGCCTAAGCGATGGACGGCAGTCGGGGCAGATGCGCCTGGATTTTGCGCCACAGCGGGAAGCGATGCTCTACGAGTACCAGTTTCGGACGATGGGCGACCCCGAATGGAGCGAGCGGTTCACGACGACCAGCTCCCGCGCCAACATCATTGCGCCGCTGCCGGTAGCCCAGTATTGCGAGGCACGCGTGCGGGGTATTAATTCACGCGGTATGGGCGACTGGAGCGATATCGCCACGATCCTGGTGCGCTAATCGGCAAACGGGGGCCAAGGTCCTTTTTTCGGTGGTGGGCCAGCGGCCGTAAGGCCTGCCACCGAACATTAAAAGATGTTTAACCACAAGGGCAGCGCCCTGTGCCTGCCCTTATTTTCCAACAGGAGCCCCGCGGCTCCAAACCTTAACGATCACAGCATGAAAACAAGACATATCTTGGTTCTTAACCGTACATACGGCGAACAGGGAACCAATGGGCAGCTCAGCTACCAAGGACAGCATATTTGCTATACCATCGAACTGCCCGATCGGAACAATATCCGGCGCCTTAGCTGCATCCCCGAATCGAACTACCGCCTGCAGAAGCGCGTATACACCAAGCATGGCGAGCAGATCGGAATCCCAAATGTGCTGCACCGGGAGGCGATCTTGATCCACCCGGCCAACAACGCCATGAAGGAACTCATGGGCTGCATAGCCCCCGTCACCACGCTGACGGGGCAGGGTACCGGCACCAACAGCCGGGCCGCCCTCGCCAAGCTCAAAGCACTGGTATATGGACTTTGGCAGAGGGGCGACGAGGTGTTTTTGCTGATCAAGCGCGCGGAGGATTGACCATGAAAAGCCCTGATCAGAAAAATGCGCAACGCAGTACAGGTGGTGCTGCTGGCGCCGATTGCGCTGCCAAACAAGGTAGCCAAGATCCTGAAGTATGCTGCGGTAGGCTTGGGCATATTGGACAGCCTGGTGGACACGAATAATGAGGCGTCGCAGGACGCCGCCAAGCAAGGGGAGGAGGAGGCCGATGAAGCCGCTGACTAACGTGCAGCAGGGCACCCTGGGTGGTACCCTCTGCTCGCTGTGGGCAACCTTCACCTGGAGCAGCATGGCCGAAACGGTGCTGCTGGCGGCCATCGGCGCTACGGTAAGCTACCTCGTGAGCCGCCTGCTGCAAGGTAAACGACGACGACACTAGCTGAAAATTGTAATGGTTGTTTTAAAGAAAGTGGATAGGTTTAGGCTTATCCGCTTTTTTTGTTGCTGGCGCAGGCTTGCTGCTCGTGCTATCCGAATAGCGGCCAATCCTGCGATAGCACCATCCATTCATCACCATCTCACTTTGTCACCACATAACCATCTCACCTTATCACTACGTCACCATCTCACCTTGTCACTACGTCACTATCCCCCCTCAAACCCTTCCGCCGCTCGCCACGGCAGGGCATCACTTTTGAAGGCCAAAAGTGATCAAAAGCCTTTGTCTCCTTGAGGTGCTTCGTCGCACAGGTCCGCCCTGCGCAAAGCACCCTGTTTGGCCGAAGCCGGAATAACGCCGCCATCGCTTTGGATGCGATGTCGACATGATTCCATGCTTGCCCTGCCCTCTAAAACCCCCAAACATGCTCTTTGCCAGCCAGCACAGGCAAGGAGACCTAAAAGTTCCGTTATACGGTGTTCTTTATTTTTCAGTTATCGTTCGCTATGTACAGTAACGCGAAAATCAGCAGCACGCTCACTATCGCTTCTGCCCTTACTTAACAGCAATGTCGCATCATTTTTGTTGCGTCTGTAGAGACTTGCCTATGCACTGCCCCACAAGGATGCAACAAAAATAAGCGACGGGGTTTTGGTTACTTTTGCCCTACAAAAGTAACGCCCCTGTCCCGGCGAGGGACAAAAGGACATAACGTATTGGTCATGGCGATATAACTACCGATGATAAACATTTATAATCGTATATAAACATTTGACAACCGACTATTAGCGAGCAACCTCTTTACCTTTACCCCTGAAACCAATTTATACATACATGGATGCGCACAGGTACATCGATTTG
>NZ_BNAF01000021.1 GCF_014653155.1 Sphingobacterium griseoflavum
AGGTGGGAGAGTAGGTCGGTGCCTAATTTTAAACGAAGCCCCTTCAGGAAACTGGAGGGGCTTTTCTTTTTTGAACGTGTGGTGGTTTCTCTGGCATGCGCAATACTCCCTGTGCACTGATTTTCTTTATCAGCAGCTACCATCAGGGAGCCTGTGATCTCCTTCTCGGCCTTCTCCAAGCAACGAATGCTACGTAGCATGGCACCATTGTTTCCATACATTGACCTTTTGACAACAGGCAAAGGTTTGTTGTCTTCAGGACTTGTATCGATATACAATACCTTCACTCCATTGTTTTAGGGCTGTTTTTTACAATGCGGTGCTATTGTTGCTCATCTGTGCAGCAATGGAGCGCTGATGTTGGACAGCAGCATGGTGAACGCAAACGATGAAACGTTGTAATAGGCCGGGTTTTCATCTGCAGCAGGCGGAATGTCCTCGATGACCTACGGTATAACGATGATGATTATCTTTGAGGTAAAACGCGGTATCGGCTAGTGAATGCTACGTAGCATTCGGACGTGGGGGCTGAGCCTATTGTTGTCGATTGGGCAGGATACGCTGTTGATCAGAAGCAGCGCGCTATTGATTGTGTAAAAGAAGTTGTCGTTTGAGGGCCTTGTTGCGTTGCATCTAGTGGATGCGATACCGCTTCCGGAAGTGGACATACTGATGCCACCTCGTGCAACAATGTTATTGGACAATCGTTTGCATTTCTTGCGCTTTTTTTTAGTTCAATTTACTGTCGTATTATTGTTGATCATAAGTTGAACCCATGCGATCTGTCGCATCGATAAAATGTGAAAAAACTACCTATCATTATAAATCATTACTATGCATATAAATTTTTCAAATATCAGAACACAGGTTTACTTGCATTTTTTGTTAGTCTCTTTGTTGGGTACGCAGCGTACGGAGGCTCGTTCGGGTTTCTACGACGTGGGCATAGGTATGCTCAAGGAGCAGGTGAAGCCGGCGAAGTCGCCCATACTTGGCATACGGAAAATCAATCCAACGACTGTTGAGATTGTATACGACGATAACCAAACGGTGACTTTTGATTTCTATGCCGATCATATTTTTCGGATGTTTCAAGATTTAAATGATGGAATTATTCGGAATCCGGAAGCAAAGCCTCAAGCTAAAATACTAATTGATGATGCTAGAAAGACTGTCGCATATCTAGCTATAGCGGACAAGGGCGATAGCGTTACAATCACAACAACCGATATAATATGCGCTATAGATAAGCAAACGTCCCAATTTAGCATCGTAAATCGTAGGAATGGAAAGGTCGTTGTAGAAAGTGTAAGGCCTATTGTCTTCCGCGAAAAGGAAGTTGTCATCGAACTGAAGGAAGCGAGTGAGGAGTACTTTTATGGGGGAGGGGTGCAGAACGGGCGGTTTTCACACAAAGGAAAACTTATAGCCATTGAAAACCAGAACAGTTGGACAGATGGTGGCGTAGCCTCGCCGAATCCCTTCTATTGGTCTACTGCGGGCTATGGGTTTATGTGGCATACATTTAAAAAGGGGAATTATGGATTTGGTACACCGGAAAAGGGCATAGTAAGGTTGTCTCATGAAACGGATTATCTGGATGTGTTTTTCATGGTTAACGAGGGGGCAGCCCCACTACTGAACGACTTCTATCAGCTAACAGGAAATCCTGTTCTCTTGCCAAAGTTTGGCTTGTACGAAGGACATTTGAATGCATATAACCGCGACTTTTGGAAAGAAGATGATCAGGGTATGCTTTTTGAAGACGGCAAGCGCTACAAAGAAAGTCAAAAGGACAACGGTGGTATCAGAGAGTCACTGAACGGCGAAATGGATAACTATCAATTTTCGGCACGTGCCGTAATTGACCGTTACAAAGCTTACGATATGCCTTTGGGTTGGATTTTGCCGAATGATGGCTATGGAGCAGGATACGGACAAACAGGGACATTGGACAGTAATATCAGTAATCTAAATGCCTTCGGAGCCTATGCACGCGCACATGGCGTCGAGATCGGTCTTTGGACGCAGTCGGATTTGCATCCAAAAGACGGTGTCAACGCGCTCCTGCAACGCGATATTGTTAAGGAGGTGCGGGACGCTGGGGTTCGGGTGCTGAAGACTGATGTGGCTTGGGTGGGACCAGGTTATTCTTTCGGATTAAATGGTGTGGCTGATGTAGGCCACATCATGCCCTATTATGGAAACAACGCGCGTCCATTTATCATATCCTTGGATGGTTGGGCTGGTACACAACGTTACGCGAGCATTTGGTCGGGAGATCAAACAGGTGGTGTTTGGGAATATATAAGGTTTCATATTCCTACCTACATCGGCTCTGGATTATCTGGTCAGCCGAACATCAGCTCGGATATGGATGGAATTTTCGGAGGGAAAAACTTTAAAGTAAATATTCGTGACTTTCAATGGAAAACCTGGACCCCAATGCAGCTCAATATGGACGGTTGGGGTGCCAACGAAAAATATCCGCATGCGCTAGGCGAACCGGCGACCTCCATCAACCGCCTCTACTTAAAGTTAAAATCCCAGCTGGTGCCGTATAGCTACAGTATCGCGAAGGAAGCTGTCGATGGCCTGCCCATGATTCGGGCGATGTTCCTCGAACAGCCCAATCGGCATACTTTGGGTAAGGCGACGCAATACCAGTACATGTATGGCCCTAGCTTTCTCATTGCGCCGATCTATCAGGAGACGGTTGCCGATGACAAGGGAAATGATATCCGTGATGGGATCTACCTGCCAGATGGGGAGTGGATCGATTATTTTACGGGCGAGAAGTACAGCGGCGGTCGGGTCATCAATAACATAGATGCGCCCTTATGGAAGGTGCCTGTTTTTGTCAAAAACGGCGCGATCATCCCGATGGCCAATGCGAACAATAACGTGCAAGAAATCAAAAATGATCAGCGGATCTATGAGGTCTATCCTTTTGGTCGTTCTAGCTTTAACGAATATGACGATGACGGTAGGACGGAAGCATATCGATATGGCAAAGGCGTCAATACGCAGCTCTCCTCGTCACTGAAAGCCGAAAAAGCGACATTTAGCATTGCGCCATCCACAGGCGAATTTGAAGGATACGAACGCATGAAGGCTACAGAAGTTCGTTTTAACGTGACTGAGAAGCCAAAGAAAATAAGTGTGCAATTGAATGGTAAATCGTTGAAAATAAAAGAGGCATTTTCACTTTCGGAATTTAAGGATGGCGAAAACGTCTATTTTTACGATGCGGAGCCTGATCTCAATCAATTTGCCAGTAAAGGATCGGCATTCGCCGATGTTAAGCTTATCAAGAATCCAATGGTTTTGGTGCGGATAGCAAAACAAGATGTGTCATCAACAGCGTTTACCATACGAATTGATGGCTTCAAGTTTGCTCCCATGGATCGCAGTTTGGGAAAAACGGAGCCTTTGTTGGCGCCCATAGCCGAGGTAAGCGATAGCCTCACGCAAGCCTATGCCCTGACACCGACTTGGAAAAAAGTACCCCAGGCCGATTACTACGAGATTGCCTTTGATGATCTTGTGTATTCGACGATCAAGGATGACCATTTGCTTTTTGATGGTTTGGAAGCGGAAACCGATTATACATTTAAGATTCGTGCCGTAAATAAAGGAGGGGCATCTGCATGGCGTTCATTTAGCGCAAAGACTGCCGCCAACCCACTGGAATTCGCCATCCCTGGAATTGAGGCAAAAACCTCGGTCGCCAATCAGGGAGGAAATGGAATCAATAAGTTGTTTAATTACGACGAGGGTGACATGTGGCACACCAAATGGGGAGAAACGGCTGTTCCGTTTGATATGACCTTGGATCTTAAATCCGTCAACCAGCTGGACCGGCTGGTCTACCTGCCGCGGACAGATGGCGCCAATGGCATTATGATGAAAGGATCCGTGCGGTATAGCAACGATGGCAATACGTGGACGGAGGCCGGTACTTTTGACTGGAAGCGCGATGCCGAAACGAAAGTCTTTAGCTTCAACGAACATGTGCCGGCGCGTTTCATCAAGATTTCCGTCACCGAGGCCGTTGGAGGTTTTGGGTCGGGTCGTGAGTTGTATGTCTTTAAAGTTCCTGGATCGGTAAGCTATCTCCCGGGAGACATTAACAACGATCGCTTAATCGACGAAAATGATTTGACAGCTTATATCAATTACACGGGTTTGCGCATGGGAGATGGTGATTTTGAGGGATATGTGAGTAACGGCGACGTTAATAAGAACAATTTGATTGACGCGTACGATATGTCCCATGTGGCTGTATTACTGGAAGGCGGCATTCCGGCTCAGCCAGATCCGGATCTGAGCGGCAAGATAATCCTAAGCCAATCTAAAAAGACGTTGAAAGTAGGGGATATGGTTGAGATAACGGTTCGTGGGGAAGATCTCAACGCGGTCAATGCCTTAAGTTTCGCGCTGCCTTACGATCAAGGGGAACTGGAATACATGGGCATAGAAACCGTGGGCATGCAAAACATGAACAACTATACCAATGATCGTCTTCATACCAATGGTGACAAGGCGTTGTATCCCACCTTTGTGAATTTGGGTGATAAGGAAACGTTGACCGGCTCCCGTGTGCTCTTTAAAATAAAATTCAAGGCCAAAAAGGATGTAGCAATTAATTTAAAGGCCTCAGATGGCGTAATCGTCGATAAAAGGCTCCACTCGATAGGCTTTTGAGTACAGGGGGAATCTCCATTCCCCTTGTTACAAGATAAAAGGTTCTGGCTACGCTTAGCCCTTTTTCTTTTCGTCCTATTTCCGGACTGAAAGATGGTATGTTCACGTGCATAGAGATGCTACTACACCCGATCGGGATAGCTATATAATAAGATTTTTACAACTCCCTTTGCGCAATTAGCGGTATCTTGTATTCGTATATTAGTCCTTTTGTCAATCTAAGACGTCCATGAGCAAGAAAGTTTCTGCAGTTTTAATTGTCCTATTCCTTGTCGTAGCAGGTTTGGTGGGGTATCGTGTAATGGTGAATAAAGAGAAGTCGACAGTGGCGAATGCGTCTGTTGGTCGATCTGCTGCCAAGGTATACGGAATGGTAGTGCGGGGCAAGCCATTCTCTGACTTTCTAACGCTAACAGGCGAAATCGAACCGAATGAAGTCGTTAATCTCCGATCGGAGATATCCGGAATAGCGGAAGAACTTAATTTTTCAGAAGGAGGACAGGTGCGGGAAGGCCAAATATTGCTTAGGATCAATGACGGAGAACTGCGCGCCCAACTGGCTCAGGCAAAAACGCAAAACATGTTGTTTGCCGAAAATGAACGCCGTGCTAAACTATTGTTGGAGAAGGAAGCCATTAGCCAAGAAGAATATGATATTGCCAGTGCCGAATATCGAACAGCAGCGTCTCAGATACAGCTTATCGAAGCGCAACTGCGCCGAACGTTGATACGTGCCCCGTTTTCGGGTACAATTGGCTTACGGAACATTTCCAAAGGCAGTTATATTACACCGACAACCGATATTGCGCAGTTGGTCAATATCAGTAAAGTGAAGCTCCAGTTCTCTATTCCGGAAAAGTATGCGACTAAAGTGAAAATTGGCAGCAAGGTGCGTTTCACGGTGCAGGAAATAAGTAAAGAGTTTTCGGCCCAAGTGTACGCAATAGAGCCGATAGTAGAAGCCACGACACGCACCTTGCGCGTACGGGCATTCGCAGCGAACGGCGAAAGCCAGTTGATACCGGGCACATTCGCGAATGTGACGTTTCCGTTGGAAACCGTCGAAGATGGATTATTGGTGCCAACCGAGGCGCTCATCCCCATACAGAATGGAAAAAAACTATTCGTGCTAAAAGGAGGGAAAGCGGTCGAGCTATTGGTAGAGACAGGAGGACGCACCGATGCTGAAGTACTGATAACAAAAGGAATCAGCGATGGGGATACCGTGCTTACTTCGGGTGTCATGTCACTTCGTGATGGAAGTATGGTCCAAGTAACATTACGTTAATATCCGAGATATGAGTCTATCAACGCTAAGTATAAAGCGGCCCGTTTTAGCTATCGTCATGAACCTCTTGCTGATCCTTTTCGGCATAATCGGTTATACATTTTTGGGTATTCGGGAATATCCGTCTATCGATCCGGCACAGATTTCCGTGCGCACTAGCTATGCCGGGGCCAATGCAGACATCATTGAATCCCAGATTACGGAGCCACTGGAGAAATCCATCAACTCAATCGATGGAATCCGCAATATTTCATCGTCCAGCAATCAAGGGAGCAGTAATATCACTATAGAATTCAATCTGGATAAAAATCTGGAGGAGGCAGCCAATGATGTAAGGGATAAGGTTTCTCAAGCCCTGCGTAATCTTCCGCAGGATATCGATGCTGCGCCAGTGGTATCCAAAGCCGATGCCGACTCAGAACCCATTATCATCATGACGGTACAAAGTACCACTAAAAATGTGTTGGAGCTTTCTGACTATGCGGAGAATGTTATCGCACAGCGTTTGCAGACAATTCCTGGGGTAAGTTCGGTACAAATATGGGGGCAAAGAAGATATGCCATGCGTTTATGGATAGATCCTAACCGGCTGGCCTCTTACGGGCTAACCGTCCTGGATGTAAGGACGGCATTGAACAACCAAAATGTAGAATTGCCATCAGGCAAGTTGACCGGAGCCAATACAGAATTGGCCGTAAAAACCGTTGGCAACCTAGCCTCCGAGGAAGAGTTCAACAATATCATTATTAAATCCGATGCCAACCGCATCATACGCATGGGGGACGTCGGGACAGCTGCCCTAGAGGCCGAAAACTTTGAGACCAAGATGTCGGATTCCGGTTTTCCCATGGTGAGTTTAGCCGTGATCCCCCAACCCGGAACGAACTACTTGGACATCGCGGATGCATTCTATGCCACCTACGACAAACTTGAAACGGACGTGCCGCCAGGGTTCGATCTGAATATCGCCATCGACAATACGCTATTTGTAAAGAAAGCAGTATTGGAAGTGGTCGAAACGTTAGCGATTGCCATCGTATTGGTGGTGTTGATTATTTACTTGTTTTTCCGAAATTGGGCCATTGCTTTTAGGCCTTTGATCGATATTCCTGTTTCGTTGGTAGCGACTTTTTTTGTTATGTACCTGTGCGGCTTTTCGGTCAATGTATTGACCTTGCTGGCTATTGTGTTGGCGACCGGTCTGGTCGTGGATGACGGCATTGTTGTCACCGAGAATATTTTTAAAAAGGTGGAAGAGGGGATGTCGCCCATTGAGGCGGCGATAAAAGGTTCCAATGAGATATTCTTCGCTGTCATTTCGATTTCTATCACCTTGGCAGCGGTCTTTCTACCCGTAATCTTTCTCGAGGGGTTTGTGGGCCGATTATTTCGGGAGTTTGGCGTGGTAATTGGCGCGGCGGTACTGATATCTGCGTTCGTATCGCTCTCTCTAACCCCCATGTTAAATGCGTATTTGATGAAGGGAGGGGAACAGCAACGGTCGAAATTTTATGAAAGAACCGAGCGCTATTTCCAGCTGATGAATAAGGAGTATGAAGGCTCTTTGCGGAGTTTTTTAAAGATAAAATGGTTGAGCTTTGCGGTTATTACGGGATGCTTCGGCCTGATTTATTTTTTCTATTCTGTGCTGCCAAAAGAGACAGCGCCCTACGATGATCGAAGTTATATAAGTTTACGCGCCACCGCGCCAGAAGGCGCTTCCTACGAATATATGGATAGGTTTATGACGGATCTAACCATGTTGATCAATGATTCTGTTCCGGAAAAAAAAGTTAGTCTAGTGATTACATCTCCGGGATTTGGTTCATCATCCACCAATAGCGGAATAGTGCGATTGGGCTTGGTGCAACCGGATGAGCGCGGACGTTCGCAGGATGAGATAGGCAATTATGTTTCCTCCTTAACCAAGCAATATTCGGAAGCGCGCGTCGCCGTATCCCAACAGCCAACAATCTCGGTCAACAGACGTGGCGGCTTGCCTATTCAATACATTGTCCAAGCACCAAATTTTCAGCAATTGGAAGAGAAAATACCGCTGTTGATGGATGAATTGTCGCAGGATAATACCTTTTCTATGGTTGACGTGAACTTGAAATTCAATAAGCCTGAAATATTTGTGACCATTGATCGTGCGAAAGCGCAGTCCCTAGGTGTGTCGGTTTTGGATGTTGCGCAAACGTTGCAATTGTCACTTTCTGGACAGCGATTCGGCTATTTTATGATGAATGGCAAGCAGTACCAAGTGATGGGGCAGTTTGATCGCAAAGATAGATCAACGCCTATGGATCTTGCCTCGATTTTTGTGAAAAGTCAAACTGGAAAATTGATCCAGATGGATAATATCGTGGAAATGGAAGAGCGTAGCAGTCCACCACAGCTATATCATAACAATCGATACATGTCGGCCACGATTTCGGCGGGGCTGGCCCCGGGGCGCAGTATGGGCGAAGGTATCCAAGCGATGGACGCCGCGAAGGAAAAAGTATTGGATGCCAGCTTTACGACGGACTTGGGTGGTGAAGCCCGCGATTTTGTGGAGAGCGGATCGAACACCATGTTTGCATTTGGCCTCGCTGTACTGCTGATTTTCCTTATCCTAGCAGCGCAGTTTGAAAGTTTTGTCGATCCTGTTATCATCCTCTTAACGGTCCCGATGGCGGTGGGAGGTGCGCTTTTCTCGCTATGGCTATTTGGCCAAACCTGGAATATTTTTAGCCAGATTGGTACGATTATGTTAATCGGATTGGTTACTAAAAACGGTATCCTTATCGTCGAATTTGCCAATCAGCTTCGGGACCAGGGCTTTGACAAGTACAAAGCGGTGGTCGCTGCGTCGGAAGCACGGCTACGCCCAATCTTAATGACATCATTAGCCATAGCACTAGGAGCGTTGCCCATTGCGTTGTCTTTGGGTGCAGCCTCTACGAGTCGTATAGGAATGGGCGTTGTGATTGTCGGCGGAACGATGTTCTCGTTGATCTTGACACTTTATGTCATTCCTGCATGCTATCTGATGATGTCACGAACAAGAAAAAGAAGACCCGAACTTGACCAAATCGATGCGTAAAGACATGAATTACCTAGTGATCACCATTCTTCTGTTGTGCTGTTCTGTGTGCCAAACAATTGGACAGGACCTATTGAGCGTTCGTGATGCTGTCGCGATCGCTTTGGAAAACAACTATGCGATCCGTCTGACGAAGAATATCCAACGCGCAGCAAGAGAAAACAACACCTATGGCAATGCAGGTTTCTTGCCGACCGTGACAGGAAATCTCACACAGAACAACAGCATCCAGAATTCCGATCAGATACAAAACAATGGCGAAGAGCGATCTTTGGACAATGCGCGAAACAACAATTTGAACTACGGTGTGAACATCGGTTGGACCGTCTTTGATGGATTTGGCATGTTTGCTCGTATGGAGCGCCTTCAGGAGCTTGAAAAGCAGGGCGAGCTAGAAATGAAAAGAACGGTTTTATCGACAGTAGGCGATGTCTTTACGCTATATTACACGATTATTGAGCAGCAAAACATGCTGTCTGCGCTAGACTCGAGCATACACATCTCGACCGAACGCCTTCGTACTGCCCAAAATCGGTTTTCGATCGGGAAGGCGGCCAAATTGGAGGTTTTAAACGTGCAAGTCAATCTCAATGAAGATGTTTCCGCACGTCTACGGCAGGCGGAAACGGTAAAAAACCTAAAAACATCTTTGAATAGTTTGTTGGCTCGAGAGCTGGATATTGAATTTGTGGTCGATACCGCCGTAAATATCGATGGCGCACTGGTGTATGCCGATCTCGTAGATAAGGCCAATGCATTCAATCCGGATCTGCAACTTATCGTGCTGAACAAACGTCTAGCTGAGTTGGATTTGAAAACCGTGAAGGCGGGTCGTTATCCGGTTGTGAGGCTAAACACGGGTTATAATTTTTCCAGATTAGAATCGAGTTTGGGCTTCGTCGCGCAATCGAATGCAAGGGGTTTTAATTACGGGGTCACGGCTTCTGTCAATATCTTTGATGGATTCAACCAAAGAAGAAACGAACGACTTGCCAAAATTCAAATCGAGAACGCCGGCTTGTTGATCGAACAGCAACGTCTGTTGGTGCATACCAATCTTAAGACGGCTTATGAAACCTATCTCACCAATTTGGAGTTGGTAAAACTGGAAGAGAAAAATGAAGATATCGCACGCCAAAACTTAAGCATCACCTTGGCGAAATATACCATTGGCTCCATCAGCTCCGTGGAATTTCGTGATGCCCAAGAGAACTTTATTGCGGCGATCGCTCGATTCAACACGGCGCAACTGCAGGCGAAATTGTCTGAGATCCAACTGAAGGAATTGATCGGACAGATCGATCTTTAGCACAATAGCTGGTAAAATCTAGGCGACCTCGCGTGCGATCTACCTCGATGAAAAATTGAGCAAACGTTTGCTTTGTGTTTTCGTTTTTTTTTACCTCCGATTAGCATTATACTTGTGTCACTGAAGGGGATATAGCCTGCAGGTATAACCATTTAAACCGATTATATCGTGTGAATAGGTTATGGAATAGACTGTTTAGTTTGTTTTAAAATAGGTGATTTAAGGGGGATGCTAGTCGTCCCCTTTAATATGCTGAAAAACTTATCTGATTATGGATTCAAAAAGAAGAGAATTTCTAAAGAAGGCGTCGCTGTTGTCCAGTGTGGCCATTACATTGCCCACGATTAATAGCCATGCTTTTTCATCGGCCGGTCGTTTTAACATGAGCGGTTACGCGGCGCCGAAGATTGATAAAGTGAAAATTGCGGTAATCGGTTTGGGTATGCGTGGGCCGGGAGCGGTAGATCGACTATCTTACATCGACGGCGCAGAGATTGTGGCGCTATGTGACAAGCATGCCGACAGGGTCACGAAAGCACAAAAGATTTTGACAAATAAAGGCTTGAAAGAGGCTAAATCGTATTCGGGTGAAGATGGATGGCAGCAGTTATTGAAAGAGGTGGAGCTAGATTTGGTTTACATTTGCACCCCGTGGCCCTACCACGCGCCAATGGCCATAGCAGCCATGAAAGCCGGGGCACATGCCGCCTGTGAAGTGCCGATCGGACTTACTTTGAAAGAATGCTGGGACGTGGTAAAAACCTCTGAGGAGACCAAAAAGCATTGTATGATGTTGGAAAATTGTTGCTACGACTTTTTTGAAATGCTGACACTCAATATGGTTCGGCAAGGCCTTTTTGGCGAGTTGGTTCATGCAGAAGGTGCGTATATTCACGATTTATTGTCGCTAAATTTCGATAAGAATGGCTATGATAACATGTGGCGCCTGCGAGAGAATATCAAGATGAACGGAAACCTTTACCCCACACACGGCATTGGCCCAATCGCACAGTGTCTTCAAATCAATCGTGGAGACCGGATGACCCATTTGGTCGCCATGCAGTCCAATGATTTTATGATGGGGAATAAAGCAAGCGAGCTTGCTGCACAAGATTCTTTCTTTCAGGAGTTTGTGGGCAAAAAGTATCGTGGCAACATGGATACAACGCTTATCAAAACTGAAAAAGGCAAAACCATGATGGTACAACATGATGTTACTTCGCCAAGGCCCTACTCACGTATCCACTTGCTTAGTGGAACCAAGGCATTTGCCCAGAAATATCCAAAAGAAGGTATCGCATTTGGACATAGTTTCGTAAAGGAAGAGGAGCTAAAGGGTTTGTATGAGCAATATACACCAGAACTGATTAAGTATATTGGTGAGCAGGCCAAGCAAGTGGGCGGACATGGAGGCATGGACTTCATGATGGATTGGCGCTTGATCGATTGCCTTCGCAACGGGCTACCACTGGATCAGGACGTCTATGATGGTGCGTCGTGGAGCGCCATTGTTCCACTAAGCTGCGAATCGGTGGCGAAAAATAGTAAAACGGTGGCTGTTCCAGATTTTACGAACGGTGCTTGGAAGACCAATAAGCCACATGATCTTACTTTGAATGGTGGGGGTAATACCGGGATACGACCCAAGCTATCCAAGGATCAAAAAAATCAGCTTAAAGTGGATTAATAACGCTATGCTGATGGAAACCAGCCATAGAAGACATCTTGCGATGCCTCAGGAATTAACTATTTGCTGAGGCATCGTTTGTATCTAGCTTTTGCATGTAGCTAAAATATGGTATATTGTAAACGATGAAAGCGATAACTTACTTCTTGATTGGATTTCATTTTCTCTGTGTGTCCTGTGGCTCGCCGGAAGCTAAAAATCAAACGACCGTTTTTTCGTCCGATGCTGTGGCTATGTGTCACACGGGGCCGATTCCATCCCGCTTTGCGGCACTTCGGCAAGATGCTATCGTGGCGGGCGACGCTCAAGACCATACGGGGATGGTGCTGATTCCCGCAGGCAAATTCCGGATGGGTTCGTTGAATTTTGAAGATGCACAGCCCCTTCATGACGTAGAGCTTCATGCGTTCTATATGGATGAACACGAAGTAACGAATGCGCAGTTTGCGGCTTTTGTCAAGGCAACAGGTTATGTGACTGTTGCGGAGCAACCTTTGGATCCGAAGGACTTTCCTGGTGTGGATCCCAATATGCTTGTCCCGGGATCTGCGGTGTTTGCTGCGCCAGATCAGGTACAAGGTTTGACGGATCATATGCAGTGGTGGAGTTATGTCGCAGGGGCGAATTGGCAGCATCCGGAAGGGCCAGCAAGTAACATCCAAAGGCGTGCCAGCTTTCCAGTCACCCAAATAGCCTATGCAGATGCTGCAGCCTATGCCAAATGGGCGGGCAAGCGGCTGCCCACCGAAGCAGAATGGGAGTATGCTGCTAAAGCAGGTAGCCATACCGACGAAACGTACTATTGGGGTAATGAAAAGAAAGAAGATGGAAAATGGCTAGCTAATATTTTTCAAGGAGAATTTCCGATCAAAAATACCAAGGAAGATGGTTTTGTGGGTACGGCACCCGTTAAGTCGTTTCCGGCAAATGCATGGGGGCTATATGATATGGAAGGTAACGTGTGGGAATGGTGCTCCGATTTTTATCGTCCGGACACGTATGCCAAAGAAAGCGACAGGCACAACCCAACGGGGCCGGCAGACTCCTATGACCCTCAAGAACCAGGAGCGGTCAAGCGCGTGCAGCGCGGAGGCTCTTTTTTATGCAACGACCAATATTGTGAGCGATACAAGGCCGGAAGCCGTGGAAAAGGAGAGGTTAATAGCCCTACCAATAATGTCGGCTTTCGTTGTGTAAAAGATATCGGAAAATAAAAGAGGCCGTCTCATAAGTAATTATGGGACGGTTTTTTTTACTTGTTTACCTCGCGCTATTTTCTATCTTAT
>NZ_BNAF01000022.1 GCF_014653155.1 Sphingobacterium griseoflavum
CATCATGGCCCTTACGTCCGGGGCTACACACGTGCTACAATGGATGGTACAACGGGCAGCTAGGCGGCAACGCCATGCCAATCTCTAAAAGCCATTCACAGTTCGGATCGGGGTCTGCAACTCGACCCCGTGAAGTTGGATTCGCTAGTAATCGCGTATCAGCAATGACGCGGTGAATACGTTCCCGGGCCTTGTACACACCGCCCGTCAAGCCATGAAAGTTGGGGGTGCCTAAAGCATGTAACCGCAAGGAGCGTGTTAGGGCAAAACCGATAATTGGGGCTAAGTCGTAACAAGGTAGCCGTACCGGAAGGTGCGGCTGGAATACCTCCTTTCTGGAGTGTCCGTGACTGGCACTCGTTGCGCCACATCATGATCGTTGAGAAAAGTATTTAGTAGATAGTATGTAGTATATAGACCCTGTCTAGGTACCGATATCTAACTACTAACATCTAGTAAGAGTATTTAGTGGATAGTATGTAGTATATAGATCAGCGCGATATAGATCGCCATAAAGATTCTAAGTACTAATATCTAACTACTAACATCTAAGAAAAGAAGAAAGTGCCCACCCCGAGAGGACGTGGATACCGAGAGAAGATGAGAAGATAAGCTAGTCCCGTAGCTCAGTTGGTTAGAGCACTACACTGATAATGTAGGGGTCAGCAGTTCAAATCTGCTCGGGACTACGGAAAGTACTTAGTAGAAAGTATGTAGTATATAGATAAGTTTGGTTCGCCAGCACGGATCTAAGTACTGATATCTACCTACTAACTACTAAAAAAAAAGGGGGATTAGCTCAGCTGGCTAGAGCACCTGCCTTGCACGCAGGGGGTCAACGGTTCGAATCCGTTATTCTCCACTGGATAGTACGAAGTACTTGGTACGGCGTATTTGGAGCAGACATGGCGACATGAACGTATCTAAGTACTGACTACTGATATCTAAGTACTGACAAAGAGTTCTTTGACATATTGAAAGAAAGAAAACACAAGAGAAGACAACAATGGTCCGAAAGTTTTCGTGCAGCAATGCACGGATATGTGTAGGACAAAGGCAGCCATGTACCTGGCAAAAGGGGTGCATGAGCGAAGAAAGTAACAAAGGGCACACGGGGGATGTCTAGGCTCTCAGAGGCGATGAAGGACGTGATAAGCTGCGATAAGCCACGGGGATCAGCAAATGTGACTTGATCCGTGGATTTCCGAATGGGGCAACCTAACATACTGAAGGTATGTTGTAATATACGCGAACGCGC
>NZ_BNAF01000023.1 GCF_014653155.1 Sphingobacterium griseoflavum
CTGGAATACCTCCTTTCTAGAGTGTCCGAAATTGGCACTCGTTGCGCCACATCATGATCGTTGAAAAGTATTTAGTAGATAGTATGTAGTATATAGACCCTGTCTAAGTACTGATATCTAGCTACTAACATCTAGTAAGAGTATTTAGTAGATAGTATGTAGTATATAGACCCTGTCTAAGTACCGATATCTAGCTACTAACATCTAAGAAAAGAAGAAAGTGCCCACCCCGAGAGGACGTGGATACCGAGAGAAGATGAGAAGATAAGCTAGTCCCGTAGCTCAGTTGGTTAGAGCACTACACTGATAATGTAGGGGTCAGCAGTTCAAATCTGCTCGGGACTACGGAAGGTAATGCGTACAGCGTATTGCGTACAGCGAATTTTTATGGCGACATTGGAATCGCACTGCGCACTACTCAATACCCACTACCAAAAAGGGGGATTAGCTCAGCTGGCTAGAGCACCTGCCTTGCACGCAGGGGGTCAACGGTTCGAATCCGTTATTCTCCACTGGATAGTACGAAGTACTTGGTACGGCGTATTTGGAGCAGACATGGCGACATGAACGTATCTAAGTACTGACTACTGATATCTAAGTACTGAGAAAGAGTTCTTTGACATATTGAAAGAAAGAAAACACAAGAGAAGACAACAATGGTCCGAACGTGTCCAGGCATTGATGCCGGGATACAGGTAGGACAAAGGCAGCCATGTACCTAGCAAAAGGGGTGCATGAGCGAAGAAAGTAACAAAGGGCACACGGGGGATGTCTAGGCTCTCAGAGGCGATGAAGGACGTGATAA
>NZ_BNAF01000024.1 GCF_014653155.1 Sphingobacterium griseoflavum
AAGCCGGGCAATATGGGTGACAGCCCCGTACACGCAAGCGGAACGGCACTAGTGGTATCCTGAGTACCGCGGGACCGGAGAAATCCTGTGGGAATCTGCCAGCACCATCTGGCAAGGCTAAATACTCCTGAGAGACCGATAGTGGACCAGTACCGTGAGGGAAAGATGAAAAGAACCCCGAACAGGGGAGTGAAAAGAACCTGAAACCGTGTGCTTACAAGCGGTCGGAGCGGAATTTTTCCGTGACGGCGTGCCTTTTGCATAATGAGCCTACGAGTTACTCTTATCTGGCAAGGTTAAGTCCTTCAGGGACGCAGCCGAAGCGAAAGCGAGTCTGAACAGGGCGCAGAGTCAGGTGAGGTAGACGCGAAACCTTGTGATCTACCCTTGGGCAGGTTGAAGTTGCGGTAACACGTAATGGAGGACCGAACCGATAAACGTTGAAAAGTTTCCGGATGACCTGAGGGTAGGGGTGAAAGGCCAATCAAACTGGGAAATAGCTCGTACTCCCCGAAATGTTTTTAGGAACAGCGTCGGCATAGAGTCTAGTAGAGGTAGAGCTACCGATTGGGTGCGGGGGAGTCAAATCCTACCAAATCCAGACGAACTCCGAATGCTACATAGATATGGCCGGCAGTGAGGCTTTGGGTGCTAAGGTCCAAGGCCGAGAGGGAAAGAACCCAGACCATCAGCTAAGGTCCCCAAATATACGCTAAGTTGAACTAACGAGGTCCGGTTGCCCAGACAGCTAGGATGTTGGCTTGGAAGCAGCCATTCATTTAAAGAGTGCGTAACA
>NZ_BNAF01000025.1 GCF_014653155.1 Sphingobacterium griseoflavum
TACGGTTACCTTTAGCGGCATGGCACACGCCCCTCATGGGACATCCTTGGCAATTACGTGCCTGGTATCGACTGACAAGCTGGACATGGCCCGAAGTGGTTATCCGCTGGCCATCGCCAATATGCCCCATTCGTTGTCCAATGGGACAAACCAGATAGTTCTCCGCTTGGTTATAATGCAGACTGTCACTACTAAATGGTCTGATGCCGTGTTTTTGCTCTTTATCAAAGGTGTTGTACTTGATATATGCCTCGATCTCTTTTTGCTCCAGCACAGCATAGTTCTCATCTGAACCATAACCGGCATCGGCGACGATCGCACTGGGAAGAGTATTATACAGCCCCTGGTATTGTTCGATGTGCACGGGAAGGGTCTGGTAATCGGTAGAGGTTTGGTGTAGTGAATAGTTTAGGATGAACTGTTGCTGGGTGCTTATCTGCACGTTGTAGGCCGGCTTCAGCTGGCCATTCAGCATGTGGTCCTCTTTCATACGCATGAAGGTGGCGTCTGGATCTGTCTTGGACATGCTGTTACGCGAACCGAGTTGTTCTTCCTGCTGCTCGTACCGGTCCAGGTTCTTGGGCCAGTGCCTGCGGGCGTAGTTTAGCTTTTGCTTTACTTTGTTGTCCACCGGCTTATCCTGCAGCGCATGATCGATCTTTGCGATCGTTTGACGCACCTGCTGGGCATTTACCTGGTCAAATTCAGATGGAGATGGATCTTTCAATTCTTCGGCAGCAACACCTTGGGCATACTTCCACAG
>NZ_BNAF01000026.1 GCF_014653155.1 Sphingobacterium griseoflavum
CATCATGGCCCTTACGTCCGGGGCTACACACGTGCTACAATGGATGGTACAACGGGCAGCTAGGCGGCAACGTCATGCCAATCTCTAAAAGCCATTCACAGTTCGGATCGGGGTCTGCAACTCGACCCCGTGAAGTTGGATTCGCTAGTAATCGCGTATCAGCAATGACGCGGTGAATACGTTCCCGGGCCTTGTACACACCGCCCGTCAAGCCATGAAAGTTGGGGGTGCCTAAAGCATGTAACCGCAAGGAGCGTGTTAGGGCAAAACCGATAATTGGGGCTAAGTCGTAACAAGGTAGCCGTACCGGAAGGTGCGGCTGGAATACCTCCTTTCTAGAGTGTCCGTGACTGGCACTCGTTGCGCCACATCATGATCGTTGAAAAGTATTGGGTACAGCGTATAGCGTATTGCGAACCTGCACGAGATGCCGGTAGCGGACACGCGACAGTGCCCACATCTAAGAAAAGAAGAAAGTGCCCACCCCGAGAGGACGTGGATACCGAGAGAAGATGAGAAAGATAAGCTAGTCCCGTAGCTCAGTTGGTTAGAGCACTACACTGATAATGTAGGGGTCAGCAGTTCAAATCTGCTCGGGACTACGGAAGGTAATGCGTACAGCGTATTGCGTACAGCGACATTGGAATCGCACTGCGCACTACCCAATACCCACTACCAAGAAGGGGGATTAGCTCAGCTGGCTAGAGCACCTGCCTTGCACGCAGGGGGTCAACGGTTCGAATCCGTTATTC